>JAZNXK010000039.1:0-15983 GCA_045593845.1 Alphaproteobacteria bacterium | reverse complement strand
ATTTATACATGGAAAATCCTTTCATAATGATGTTATTTAAACTTATTTTCTTTAAAATTGCAAGAATTAATATTTTTTTTCATCTTAATGAAAATGTTATTGTGTTAATATTTGATGAAGAACAAGCTTAGATTTTCTGTTTCAAGTTGTAATAGCGCTTGAAATGTCAAAAAAGTCAACTAAAAATTTTTTCATTCAGAATCAATGTGTTATTTTTACGTTTTACCACCAGAGGTCAACCTCACCTTATTGGATTAGAACTGGCGACAACTAGATGAAAATATATATATTTCAATAGGTTACATCTAGTTATCACTTGCTCATAATTTTTTATGTGAGGTATACTTTTTTGCCAAAGGTATACTTTTTCATGCGCAAAAAAGTGTCATACAATCGAATGTTGCCCTCTTAGTACCCTAAAAAAATTATCATTAACTTCTTGAAAAATATAATTAAATTGTTTCAGATAAAAAACAAAAAAGCGAAAGTATAAACTTCCGCTTTTTTATATTGGTCGGGACGACTGGATTCGAACCAGCGACTTCTTGCACCCCATGCAAGCGCTCTACCAGGCTGAACTACGTCCCGAATATTTTCCCACAATAATACTTTTTTCAAAATGTGCAAGAAGTCTCCGACTTCTTTTCTTGCTTCGTAAGCTTCGAGCTATGCCCTCAGCAACTGCGCTTCGGTCAAAGTGTTTGTAACATTTGCTTCGCTCTGCTTGCGCAGGCTCGCAAATTAACAAACTCTTTTCAAAAGCCTCAAAAACTTGACATCAAGTCAACTTTTTTCCGCTTTTGCCCCATGCAAGCGCCGAACCCAAGCTGAACTACGTCCCGAATACAACCTCTCTATATCGCCATATTTTCCAAAATGCAAGCAAAATTTTTGTTTTAAGCTCGCAAAGCTCACTCTTTTATTTCACAAAACCGTCTCTGCAGCCCCAACCTGCTTTGCAACCGCCCCGGACTAAAAAAACAATCTTGCAAAAAACTAAATTTTAAGATTTTTAGTTTATTTTATTGCTCAACTAGACAAAAAACTTTACAAACAATCCGAGATATGCTAGCATATACTGCATATAGAAGTTTTTTCAGGAGAAAAACCATGACCGAAAAAAATAATAACACAAATAACAAAATTAGCGACCTAAAAAAGAGAATAACCGCAGTCGCAGCCTTAACCATCGGCACCCTCATTGTCGGAAAAAATGCTACCGCCCAAGAGATTAAAGTAAAAGATGCCTATTCCCACAAGATTGAACAAACTTCTTACACAGCACAAAAAAATGACCAGCTATACAGCAATATTGAAAAGCTCTTTGATATGTATCGCCTTGCTTACAACAATGATACAAAATTCAACATGGTCGCCGAAAAAGAAAAATCAAAATGCCAAGAATTTTTCAAAAAATATTCAGACATAGCAAAAAAATGCGCCGAAACTGACACATATCTCAATGAAAACAGGGGATTGCAAGGTTTTAACAATGCAGAGCTTGCCGCCATCAGACAAGGAAACAGCACTTTGCGAACAGATATCCTTGAACAACTGGCAAAAAACCATAAAGCCTTGGAGGAAATGAACAAAATAAGCCTCAACCCCGAATACGAAAAAGAAACTATCAAAGCTGCATCGGCAGAAGAGCAACAAGCCGCTCATATATGGTCTATGTATGTCGCGGTAGAAACAGGCAATGCCCCGCAAGCTTATAAAAAGTTTTTTGATAAATATCCTAAATTGTATGAAAATTGCAAAACCTCGGCAGACAATGCCGGAATAACACAAGAAATGTTACCGGTAACCACAATCGCCGACCCTGATGCGGAATTAGTGCTCAATAAAGAAAATTCAGGAAAAACTAAATCGGAAAGTCTGACGCAGCAGCTCACAAATACAATAAATAGCTACGAGAACCAAACAGGACACAGAGTAAAACTTCCGTCTTCCGTATATCAGGTATCATCTGCTGATTTCACCCGCTAGTTACCCTTTATATCTGCAATCACAAACTCGGACTTTGTACCGGTTTTAAATTTTATTGCCCAGGCCGAAATACCGGAAGTAACGATAAAGTCGGTATTTTTTCTCCTGCTCAAACCATAAATTTCATCATTGGCACCAATCCATTTTCCTATTCTGTTAAAGGGAAAAAGCTGCCCTCCGTGTGTATGTCCGGCAATCACCAAATCAGCACCGGCATTAGCTTCACCATCAAAATCCGCCGGCTGGTGGTCCGCCACGATTATATATTTTTCCGGCTCCAAATTTTTCATCAGCTTTTGCATTGATTGGCGATAACCTCTGCGTTCTCTAACTTCCGAAAAATCACGCCGCCCGACAATATAAAAATCATCATTTATCTGCACCGCTTCATCTTGCAAAATTCTGACATTATTTTTCAACAACTCGGACACCAAAACATCAATTCCAAAGCCTCTGTATTGCGGCCCGTAATATCCTTTGTCATGATTACCGAAAACAAAATAAACTCCATACTTTGTTTTCATATTTCCCAAAATCCGACAAGCCTCAACCATATCTTCTCTCGAAGTTCCGTCATCAACAAAATCTCCGACCACCAGCACAACATCAGGATTTTGCTTTTCCATCGTCGCAACATGTTTTGCAAAACCTTTGGCATCAAAAGTAGTCCCCAAATGCGCATCCGCAAAAGCGACAATCCGCAAATCTTTCACATTTTTTTCGGTTTTCAAAACATAGTTAGTCTGCCACACATTATGGTCATAATACCATCCCGCAACCAACGCGCAAACAGCCAGCACCACCGCCGCCGCACCGGCATAATAGGTCAAAATTTTTATACCGCTCAATTTCTCGATTGCCCAAAACAAACTGTCGCATAATAACCATGCCAGCGCAAAATATATCAAGCAAACCATCGCGTTCACAAAACCCAATATAAATCCGGTTATACAAACACCAACGGCAGTCAATCCTCCGCCCAGCAAAGCTTTTTTCTTTTCATTCTCTTTTGTCAGCCTTTTTGCCCAACCGAAGCGACAAACACGATTGCTCACATAAACCCACGCTGCGCCGGTAATAAAAAGCGCAGTCCACATTATCACAATCCACATTTTCATATTTTAATACCCTTTATTTCAGCACTTTTTCTATATCGGCAACAATCAACTCCGGTGTCAAATGATAGCGTTCATAAAGTTTATTAACATTCACTCTGTCGCTAAATTCTTTCTTTGCCCCAAAATTCAAAACTTTCATATTTTTTGGACCGTAAAATCGAGCAATTTTCTCCCCGAAACCGCCGTCAATTTCACCATCTTCCAAAGTTATAACCAACGAATGGTCTTTTTCAAGGTTCTCCAAACATTTTTCATCAACACCGGTCAGATAACGCGGATTGATAATTGTCGGTTTATCAGGCATTTTATCTGCAACTTCCAAAGCCAGTCCATAAAAGCTTCCGGCAGCAATAATTGCCGTTTTTTCACCTTTTTGCATAATCTTATATTTATTGATTTCCGAATAATCATCCTCAACAAAATTTTTTTCATGCAACATCCGGTTAGGCATTCTGATAACCACCGAATATTTCTTTTGTTCAACCGCCCACTCAAGCATTGCCGAATATTCCTCAACCGAAACCGGTGCCAAATATACCAAATTCGGAATATTGGAAATAAGCGGAATATCAAAAGTGCACAAATGCGTCATATCCGCACCCGAAATTCCTCCCCATCCCACAAGCACAACCGCCGGATTTTCGTTCAAAGCCAAATCCTGTGACAACTGGTCGTATGTTCTCTGCACAAAAGAACTCATCACCATAAAAATCGGCTTGCAACCGCCTTTTGCCAAAGCCGAAGTAAAAGCCACTCCATGCTCCTCGGCAATCCCGACATCAACAAAATTTTCTCCCAATTTAGCCCTGCGCTCCGGTGACAAACCGAAAACTCCCGGTGTTGCCGCATTCACAACTATAATACTCTTGTCTTTGGCAATTTTCTTTTCCAAATAATCATAGGTAATGTCGTTATAATTTTCTTCCGGCATTTCAAAAGCCGTTTTTCCGGTCACAATATCAAAAGGAAAATTCCAATGCCATTGCTCCTTATTTTTCTCTGCCAATTCATACCCCATACCTTTCAAGGTATGGATATGCAAAACCAACGGCACTTTAACATCCTTAACTTTTTTCAGCACCTCAATCATATTTGGCAAATCATTTCCGTCATCAACATACAAATATTCAAAACCCAAGGCCTTAAACATATTGCATTCCGCCTGTCCTTTTGTTTCTCTCAACAAACGCAAATTTTTATATAATCCGCCATGGTTCTCGGCGATAGACATCTCGTTGTCATTTACGATTATAATAATATTGCTGTTCAAAACCGCAGCATTATTAAAACCTTCCATGGCTTCTCCGCCCGAAAGCGAACCGTCACCAATCACCGCAATCACATTATGTTTTTGCTTCAATAAATCTCTGGCCTTTGCCAAACCACAAGCCAAACTCACCGATGTAGAAGTATGCCCGACCTTAAAAAAGTCGTGCTCACTTTCATCTTGATTCGTATAACCGGAGATTTTTGCCATTCCTTCCGCCGTCAAAAAACCCTCTTTGCGTCCCGTCAGCATTTTGTGCGGATAACATTGGTGCGACACATCCCAAACAATTTTATCTCTCGGTGTGTCAAAAACATAGTGCAAAGCAATAGTTGTCTCTACAATACCCAAATTTGGTCCGACATGGCCGCCGATTTTACTGTCTCTGTTCAAAATTGCTTGTCTGATTTCATCAGCCAAAACTTTCATCTCATCCATATTCATTTTTTTCAAATCATCGGGATTGTTCACCAAATCTAAATATGACATATACATCTCCTATAACAAAATTATTTTGTATCAATTTTCTCTTGTAAAAAGTAAATATACTATTAATATAGCCGCATAAAAAACAACATTGGAGAAGATTTATGAAAAAAATTTTAGTCCTCAATTCAGGCTCATCATCACTAAAATACAGATTATTTTCTTTCAACAACAATGAACATACACTCCTAGCCAAAGGACTTGCTGAACGCATCGGACTTGAAGGTTCAACTTTGAGTTTTCAGCAAACCGGACAGGAAAAGCAAAAATTTTCCATAGATTTGCCCAATCATGAAGTCACTTTGAAAGAAATTTTAAATCTTCTCCTCAAAAATGTTCTTTCTTCAATAGACGAACTTTCCGCAGTCGGTCACAGACTTGGTCATGGCGGCGAAACTTTTAAGAGTTCGACCATCATTACCAAGGATAACATTTCCCAAATTAGAGAAGCGCAAAATCTACTTCCTCTCCACGGCAAAGCCTTTATGCACGGTATCGAGGCCATGCAAAAACTTTTGCCCGACATACCACAGGTTGCGGTTTTTGATACGGCTTTTCATCAAACCATGCCGGAAAAGGCCTATCTTTATGCCCTGCCGATGGAACAATATACCAAACACCACATCAGACGTTACGGATTCCACGGAACATCCCACTATTTTGTTTCACGCGAATTACAAAAAATTATGCCTTCTGCACACAAAATTATTTCCTGCCACTTGGGTAGCGGTGGCTCCATAACCGCCATCAAAGACGGCAAAAGCATTGATACATCACTTGGTTTTACCGGCACCGGCGGAATTGTAATGGGAACACGTTGCGGCGATATTGATGCCTTTGTTCCTTTGCACATCATGCAAAGCCAAAACAAAACTTCGGAAGAAGTTCATCTCATGCTCAACAAAGAATGCGGATTATATGCCCTCTCCGGCGGATATTCCGACAGCCGCGATGTTGAAGACCGCTATATTGCCGGCGACAAAATGGCACATACGGCCTATGATGTTTATATTCACGGCATCATCAAATATATCGGTGCCTATATCGCTGTTTTGGGCGGTGTTGATGCCATAATTTTTACGGCCGGCATTGGCGAAAACTCACCTCTTCTGCGCCAAAAAATCTGCGAACAATTATCATATCTCGGCATAAAATTGGATGAAAAAAACAATCAACTCCGCGGACAAACCGTAGAAATCTCCACTCCGGACAGCAAAGTAAAAGTTTTTGTTATTCCTACTGACGAAGAACTGGTTATTGCCGAAGACACCTACCGTCTTACCGCATAATCAACCTAATCCAAAAGCGGCCAACTTCCGTCCTTAAGCTGTTGCAAACTTTGGCTCGGTTTGCCGCGCAAATAGTTATACATCCAATAGTTTGCGACCACTTTTTTGACATATAATCTGGTCTCACGCCAAGGTATCATCTCGGCAAACATCAAAGGATCATCATCATAATTTTTACGATTCTTCCATTTCTTCACACTATGCGGACCGGCATTATAAGAAGCCGCAATAAAAAACAAATTCTTACCTATTTCTTCATCTTGCTGCAAAATATCAACATAATCTTGACCTATGCGCAAATTATTCTTGCGGTCAAACAGCAACTTGCAGCCCTTTTTATATTCTTTATTTTTGGTAACATTTGCCGCAGTATTTGGCATAACCTGCATCAGCCCGCAAGCACCGGCAAAACTTCTGATTTTATGAGCAAACAACGATTCCTGACGCACCAAAGCCCAAATCAAAGACTTATTGATTTTCCACCCCTCTTGCGGTTTCCAATCCGGATAAGGATAGAAAAATCCGTCATAACTGCGATGCTTTTTATAATTTTTAATACCGTTAGCCAACAAAAATGTCAGATTTGCCAAACTGTATTGCCGTCCCAAAAACATTGCCAACTCTTTTTGCTTCATAGAAAAATTGGGATAATTTTTACGCAAATCATCTTCAGCCAAATCATATTCCTCAGCCATCAAAAGCAGAACCGCACGACGCAAAGCCGGAGAATTAACAATCTCCTTACGATAATCATCTTCATCAAAATTATTGAAATAAGCAGCCGGATCAGAAGTATATTTTGGCTCATTACCCAAAAATTTTCTCGCCAAAATACCATAAAAAGTCCGCTCCTTATCGGCAGCTTTCTTGAGATATTCCTGCGCTTTGTCTTTATTACCCAATTTCAAATTTGCTCTATAAGCCCAAAATGCGGCACCTGCAGTCAGCCATTGGTCTTCATTATTAAAAGACACCAACTTCTCGAACAATTCAGCCGATTTTTTATAATTTTGCATTTTCCAGGCGGCCATTCCTCCAAACCATGCGGCGGTCGGCTCACTACTTCTTCTAATCGGCTTTTCACACCACTCAAGAGCTTTTTCATATTCCCCTTCATAAAAATACGAAGTAACCAAAGTTCCGCTCATCCCGTCATAAAATCTGTCCGGAATAGTCATACGAAACCTTTTATCCTGCATAATTTTAAGAGCTTTATCATTATCGGTATGTCTGATTGCATGCAAAAAATCGAGCAATTGAGCTCTCACAAAACTTCTGTCCGCCGGCTTCAAATTCTCATATTTTTCCTTAAACCAACCATAGGGCGCATACACAGTTTTTTTCTGCGGTTGCCTTTTCGGTGCCTTATAACCTGGAGCTTTCACCGTCGCCAAACTCTTAATAGACCTTTGTTGCGGCAAACCGGAATATTTTTTCAGCCACTCTTGCAACTCTTTATAATTGGAAATATATTTTGCGCTCAAATATTTTTGCGCCAACACATGCCCCATCAAAGCATCACTTCCCAATTTTTTGACCAAATCATCAGCTTTTGTAATTTCATTAGCGCGGATCGCCGCAAAAATATCTTTATAAATCGATATATCTTTTTTAGAGATTTTAGCCTCTTTCATAACGGCCTTTTGCAAGTCCGCATCAACGACCTCGACTTTTTTAAAACTTGCTTCCGCCGCAAAAGAAAAAACAACTCCCAAAAAGAGAACAAAAAACTTCTTCAACATTTATTCTTACTACATGCTCCACTTAATCCATCGCACTGAAGCGGCACACTCTTCTTGAGTTTTATTTCTAACCCTGCATCTGTTAACAATAACATTAGGCTTTTTATCCATTGTATAACAACCATCACCCAACAACAGATAATCGACATAATATTCAACCTGCGGCTCCATATTTGAAAAAGACAATCTTGTTGACATCTTCGGCCACCTCAACTCATAACTGATATTTGAAACTTTTTCATTATAAACACTTGTAACCGCAAAGCGAACTGCACATCTTACCTGTTGGGATGCAGTTCTGTAAACATTAAAACTCTTCATATACAGCAAAATAACGTCATCATGCAGACGTTTTCCGTTTTTATCAAAAATCTTAACCATATCTTTTTTGACCGGCTGAGGTTTTTCTGCGGACTGCATATAAGAATTTGAATTACCGGCAGCGCCTTCTACAACTTTATTCTCGGAAGGAGATAAAAAATTTGCATTTTTATTTTGTTTCAAAACCCGATTTTTTTGTTGCAAAAGCGCAGGATTACTCTTATTTGCTGTCGGCAAAAACTGCGCCCAAGCGGCGGTTGCATAAACAACTGCGGCACAAATCAATCCGTATTTTAAAACCTTGTTACTCATATCAAAAACTTATATCACTTAATATTTGACAATATTGTACCTGCTGTTTCAAGTGTATTAACCGCATTATTAAAAGTAGCTTCAACCTGTTTTTTCTGCTTATCAAGTTCGCTTTCCTTTTCCGATTTTTGAGCGGCAACCGATACGGCCTTAAATTCCATATAATATTGAGCATCTTTAGGAGAAACATACATAAACAGACCGGAACAGCTTGAGCCGCCGCTTCTTGTTCCTTGGGTAGAAGAGAGAGAAGTAGAGTTACAGCTCTTTACATTAAAATCAACATCTTCAATCAAAAGAAAACATCTGTCCGTATTAACTTTTGCCGGAACCGAAACTTGTCCCGAAGGAGAAATCGCCGGCACTTCTATAGAGGTACTCACATCTTTTTCCGTAGTTCTTTCCGTAACACTGCGAGCACGATTTATGTTTCTGTTATTCTCTTTTGCATCCTCTTGTTTTTCTTTTTCAACAACATCAGCAATAGCCTTATCATGCCAAACAAAATCAACAACCGCACCACTGACATTTACCGAAGAACGGTTATAAAAAGTTGCGGTATAATCACAGCTGATAATCTCTCCCTCATCATTTTTTACGGGAACGATATCGTGAATTTTGAACAATATTGCCGGCTTTGCGGAAGTATCCGCTTCGGAAGCACTGACGGAACCGACCGTAGCCAAAGCTACCAATGCAGTGGACATACAAAAAAACATTTTGCTGATATACATTACATTTTCCTCTCTATAGGTTATTTATTAAGACATAATAATTCATATATTTTAATTTGCCAACACTTTATAAAAAAAACGCACTAGCTGTTGAATAATTTTTTTCTCAACTTCAACAAATCGGCCCAGCTTTTATCTTTGTGAGCAGGATTACGCAACAAATAAGCCGGATGGAAAGTTGGCAGCAAATCAATTTTTTTGCCGACCGCCAACTCATATTCGAGCCATTTTCCCCTAATTTTTGAAATCGGGTCCGTCGTATCAGTCAAAGCATTTGCGGCAGGAGCACCCAATGCCACGATAATTTTCGGATTTATCAATTCTATTTTTCTTTTCAAAAAGGGCATACTGACGGCAACTTCGGCACTTGTCGGAGTTCTGTTCCCCGGCGGACGCCACATCAAAACATTTGTAATATAACAGTTTTTACGCTCAATTCCTGCCGCCGCCAACATCTTATCCAACAACATTCCGCTACGCCCGACAAAAGGTTTTCCCTCTCTGTCTTCATCAGCACCGGGAGCCTCGCCGACCAGCAAAATATCGGCATTTTCATTTCCGTCACCAAAAACCGTTTTTTTGGCAGTAGCTTTCAGCGAACAACCGTCAAAACTTTCCACAAATTTTTCAAGTTCTTGCAAATTTTGCGCTTTTTCGCAAAGTTGCCTTGCATTCTTGCAGGCAAGCATTCCCATTTGCGAAAAATCGGACACCGGTTGGGGTTCTTCAACAGGCGCAACAGATGCAACAGGCGCAGCAGGCTTAATTGCCGACATAGCACTGTCACCGCAAATCACATCAACTCCGGCATCAATATACCAATTCAAAATCTCTTTCACATTCATAATGCGCCCATTATGAGACTTTATGACAATTTTTGCAAATAAATAATTATACTATGTTTATCTTTTCTGTTGTATAGTTTATTAAATTTGATAATATAATCAAAAAAAATTATATGGAGCAAAAATAGATGGATAAAATAGCATTGGTTTTGGCTGTAATTGCCGGAATAGTTTTCGGAAGCACCTGTTGCCGTATTCAAAATCATCAGGAAGAAGAAACGATTGAAGTTTCATACATTGAACCCGCAGGTAATTACTACGGAGCATATCTCGCCGGTCGCGTTGCTCACTTGCGGCACGATCTCGGAACTTCTGCCGACTATTATATGAAAGCGGTAGAAACAATGCCGTCCGACACCCCCATAATCAACCAGCTCTACATCATGCTCACCTCGCAGGGACGTATCGACGAAGCCGTTAAATATGCCGACATGGCAATCAAAAACAATGATAAGAGTCCTTTTATATATACCATAAAAGCCATCTATGAAGCCAAACACGAAAACTATCAAAAAGCCATAGATGCAACCGACAAATGCGGCACAAGCTTTGCTAAAAATCTCCTCAATCCCGTCAACAAGTCTTGGTTCTATGCCGGATTAAACCAATATGAACAAGCCATAAAATCCCTCGAACCGCTCCTAAAAGACAGATCTTTACACAATATATATCTGTTTAATGCCGGCGCCGTCAGCGATTATATGCAAAAAAATCAAGAAGCGGACAAATACTATACCATGCTCCTCTCGGGAAGAGCCGCTTTGGGACATTTTCCTCTGCGCGTTTTATCAAATTTTTATATCCGCAACAACAATCCGGAAAAACTCGAAGTTGTAAAAGCCTTGGCAGAAGACCCTAACAGCTACGCAACCCAAAAAATTATCAAAGAAATCAACGAGGATATTTCTCCCGCTGACCCGATAATAACATCTCCGATGATTGGTCTGTCCGATTCTCTGCTCGGTATTGCCTCAATATTAAAAACTCAACCCGAAGTAGAAGAAATCAGCATTCTTTTTTCCGCCTTGGCCGTTTATTGCGATACGGACTATGACCTTCCGAAACTCTTAATCGGCAGTATTATGGAAAACAAAGGACTATATAAAGAAGCCAATAATTATTATCAACAAATTACACCTGACAAATACAGCTACTACGCAGCTCAATATCACATCGCCAAAAACCTGCTTGCAATGGAACAATATGAAAAGGCCGAGCCGATATTGCGCAATCTCCTTTCCCTAAAGGAAGGCTCCGAAATTTATATAGGTTTGGGCGAAATCATGCGCGAATACAGACGCTATAAAGATGCCGCAATATACTATCAAAAAGCTCTAGACTTATATCCGCCTGAAATTGAAGATAAAAAATGGGGTATTTTGTTGGCCATGGGCGCCGTATATGAAGGCATGAACAGTCAGGAAAAAGCAGAAGAATATCTTCGTCAGGCTCTTGAATTGAGTGATGACTGTTTGATTAAAAACTATCTCGGTTACGTTTTGCTCAAAAACGGCAAAAATCCCGAAGAAGCATTTCAACTTATTGTAGATGCCTACAACCAAGAACCCGAAGACGGAAGCATTATTGACAGCCTCGGCTGGGCACTATATCAATTCGGGCACTACGAAGAGGCAATTTCATATCTTGAGCAGGCCTCCGATGCTTCTCCTTCCGAAGCCGTAATATATGACCATTTGGGCGACGCATATTGGGATACCGGACGCAAATACGAAGCCGTTTATCAGTGGAATCATGCAATAAAACTGAAAGATTCTACCCAAGAGCTCGACAAAGAAAAAGTGTTGCAAAAAATCAATAACGGAAAAGAAAAGCACGTTCCCATCAAGATAGATGAAGAAAAATTTGAAAAAATATTCTCTTCCGTAAAAGAATAAACTTATACTCTATGACCAAAAACAAAATCACATTTTTTGCCGATTCCGAACTTTGCCGATATATTGAACAGTGGCAAAATTGGTTGGCAAACGAAAGAAAATATTCCGAACATACGACAGAAGCCTATGCTCGCGATTTATCGCAATTCTTGGCCTTTTTTCCGGCAGAATGCAATTTGGCAAAACTGAAAGTTATTTCCATTAATGACTTCAGAAGCTATATTGCCGCACAACAAAATTTGAACAAAACATCTTTAGCAAGAAAAATTGCCTCGATTCGCAACTTTTTCAACTGGCTGAACCGCAAAAATATTTTGCACAATCCGTCTGTCAGCATTCTTAATACACCAAAGAAAAACAAAAATCTTCCCAGAGCCTTGGACATTCATCAAGCTCTGGATTTTATTGAAGAAACACCAAATCTGACTGATGAAAACTGGCTCAAACTGCGCGATATTGCAATTTTTACCCTATTATACGGATGCGGACTTCGAATTTCCGAGGCGGTTAACACCAATATCGGCGACTTTGACAACAAAGATTTTTTGCGCATCAAAGGCAAAGGTAACAAAGAGCGCATTGTCCCCCTGCTCCCGATTGTCAATCAAGCCATAGATAATTATATTAACGCCTGCCCCTACAAACTTTCAACCGGCGAAGCTTTGTTTTTAGGAGCTCGCGGCGAACGCATATCTCCGCGCATAATCCAACGACAAATGGAAAAAATTCGCAACTATATGGGCTTGCCGCAAAACATCACTCCGCACTCATTGCGCCACTCTTTTGCCACCCATCTTCTTGCCGCCGGCACCGATTTGCGCTCCATTCAAGAATTGTTGGGACATTCGTCGCTCTCAACCACCCAACGCTATACCGAAATTGAAATTTCACATCTGCAGGAAGAATATAAAAAAGCCGATTTGCTCAAATAAGCACACAACAAAAAAAGGAGACCTTAACGGCCTCCTTTTCTTTATTCCAAGTCAAATTACCATGCGTAATTCAAACCCAAAATTCCGGACAAGGCACTATAATCATCACCGAACTTATAATCAACATGACCATAAGTAGAAAGTGATCTGCCTAAAGCAATTCTTGCACCGATTTGGATTTTACCCAAAATTCTGTCTTCAATGGTTTCTTCATCAGGTTGAGAAGTAATCATTACAGAACTGTTCATGGTCTTTTGAACAACTACGCTCGGCTTTACATAAACTTTGGATGACCCCTCTTGTGCGCGGAAAGTCTTTTCCAACTTAGCACCAGCCTCAATCTCAAAGCGATTGATGGTATCATACTCAATACGTCTGCCGATTTCATCATCAATATCGTCATAAGAAACTTGAGTATAGAATACACCCAAACTCGGTTCCAATGTAAAGTCGTTTACAAGTCTATATGCTCTTCCGGTCTCTGCCCCGATACCAAACTCAAATCCGTCCGTACTCTCGGAGAAACCGTCATCGGTTGAAATATCAACATCCTGCTTACCGACATAAGCAATAGCTTGCAACCAGTAATAGTCATAGTCATAACGATAATATACACCTACATCATAACTGGTTATGTCAATCTGACTTTCCGTATCAGAATAATATCTGTGACCTTTACCGCTCATCTCGTATTTTCCGTCACGATAAGATCCGAACACACCTAACTTATTGTGCAAATCAGTCTGTGCATCATATCCGAAATCTGCACCATAGATATTTGCTTCGATATCGGTAAAGTCATCAATATCCGCACGGTCATATGTTGCATGAACCCAAAGATTGTTCATAGCACCGCATCTCATACCGTCTTCCCAAGCACCGCCTTTATATCTTCCATATCTGTCGGTTCCGCGAACAACTTTTGTAGCTGCGATTTTATCGCGAATGTTATTAAATATTGAAGATGTCTGTTCCAAACCTGCTGTCGGCAAAGAATAGTAGGCAATAATTTCAGGATCGACTTTCTTCGGATATACAGGAGTCGGTCTTGGTGTCGGCTCAGGTTCCGGCTCAGGCTCAGGTTCAGGTTCCGGCTCAGGCTCAGGGTCTGGATCTTCATCATTAGCAGCCAAATACCAAACATTGTCTTTGCTTGTTGTCTCCCAATTATTATAAGCACTTCCATATACACGCCATACCGTAAAGTCAGCCTCGGTAGCAGTATTATCATTCAAGGCTTCAACCAAAGGAATATCAATTGTAGAAGATCCCGGTGTCAAGAAGTCCAAAATCAACTTTGTTGTTCCAGAAACATCACCGCCAATCTTCAACATATCAGCAACATGATCTTCGGTATTAACATTCATACGCAAGAATGCGCTGCTTCCTGCAGTATAATTACCGGTAATAGTCAAAACATCATTTGTTGTATCACCATCAGACAAAGACTGCGGATGGCTCATCAAACTCATGGTAGTGATAATTTCACTCAAACCTTCAGTACCTTTTGTAAGGTTGATAACGGCATTATTTTGAACACTTCCGGTAATCTTTGTATTCGGAGAAGTGGTATCTTTAACATTGAGCAAATCTCCTTCAGCCAAGCTGATATAAGAGTTAGAACCTCTCAATGTCAAATCACCGTCCAAATCAACTATACTGTCTTCGGCAACTTCAATCTTATTCCAACCGGCAACTTTTGTATAGCCGTTATTCCCGTTACCGCTGATTTGATATTCGTCGGTAGAAAGTTTCAAAGTATCCTGATCACTTCCCTCACTGACCAAACTGTTATTGAAGCCGGTATTGATACCATCAACAATATTCAATGTAGAAACAGTCAAATCACCGGACTTGAATATTACGGAATAATCATAATCACCGCTCAAAACAGCATCTTTATGAATTGTAACGTCACCGTCAATATAGCTGCCGGCAACAGCATCCAACTTACCGCTGTTTGCAACAACCAAATCGGTCAAAATACCGCCGGACAAATTATTTGCCTGTCCGTTTGCATTTACAGCAGTACTTTGGGCATTACCTGCATTATTCAAAACACCGCCGGCATTAACCGTCGTATTGTTTGCGGTTCCGTTATTCAAAACACTCAAAATTGAACCACTGGAGATTATCCAATTCACAGCATTGTGATTTACATCAATACTTGCTTCTGAACCAAAAACATTTGCATCAGAAATTTCAGCATTGGTTGAAAAATCAAACATAGCATTATTTGTCATGATCAAATCGTCAATTTTGGCACCTGTTTCAGTGGCAACAATTTTGCCGCCGCTCAACAAGGTGTCGTTTGCGGTTCCTCTGACAGTCAGCAAACCTCCCGACATATCGGTAGTATTTGCGGTACTTCCTGTTTCGATCGTCAAATTAACATTATTTGACAAGGTCGAACTGTTAATAACACCGCCATTTTGAAGAACAATCACACCGCCTGATATATCGTTATTTGTAGCTGTTCCTTCAACAGTCAAATCGCCGCTTGTCATAACGGTATTGCTCATTGTGCTGCCGGTCTTAACACTAACGGTAGCACCGGACAATGTGTTGCTGTTCAAAGCACCGCCGTTTTGAGCCAAAACTGTTCCGCCGGAAAGCTCATTACCTGTAGCCGTTCCCTCAACGGTCAAATTACCGCTTGTCATAGCAGTATTGCTCATTGTGCTGCCTGCCTTGATGTCAACGGTAGCACCGGACAATGTATTGCTATTCAAAGCACCGCCGTTTTGAACCAAAACTGTTCCGCCGGAAAGGTTATTACCTGTCGCAACTCCCTCAACGGTCAAATCACCGCTTGACATAGCAGTATTGCTCATAGTGCTTGCTGTCTTAAGATTGACTGTAGCACCGGACAATGTATTGCTGTTCAAAGCACCGCCGTTTTGAACCAAAACTGTTCCGCCGGAAAGCTCATTACCTGTAGCAACTCCTTCAACAGTCAAATCACCGCTTGTCATAACGGTATCACTCATTGTGCTGCCTGTCTTAACATTAACAGTAGCACCGGACAATGTATTGCTGTTCAAAGCACCGCC
>JAZNXK010000038.1:0-14012 GCA_045593845.1 Alphaproteobacteria bacterium | reverse complement strand
GTTGAGCTAGGGCAGCGACAGCAACCGCAGCGAAACTAGATGCCAAAGTCGGCAACCGGCACACAGCACCAGTGCGGCGAGCACAGCGAGCCAATCCCTGACAATTATCTATAAATACCCTCCAAAACGGAGGGTATTTTTGTAAAATGATGATAAATTCCGGATAAGAACCGCGAAATACAAAAATCCACCCCAAACATCAATTCTTGAGCTTATTTTTGAGCATATTTATCCATGTGCTTTTACTGTCTTTCGATAGAGGCTGCCCTGATTCTTTTTCATCATTCAGTTTCAACAGACCTAACAACTCTTGTTTTTCCTTTTCCGTTTCACAGCAATAATCAAGCTTCAATGCGGCAAGCATTGCAATAGCCTCTCGCGACAAATTTTGCTCTTCCAAAGGCACATTTTCATCAATTTCCTTTTGATAATCTTTATCGCGCTTTTCTGCAATAACATCCAATATATTTTGCGGAATTTTGCTAACAAATTCGCTTCCGGCCAGCGACAAAACAGCATAAACCTCAGCATAAACCCGACTTTGTTTAGTATATTCTGCCATCTGCACCTCTCACAATTCCTTTAACATCTCGTAACAAAACATCCCTTTGACCATTAACCTCACTCAAACGAGTATTTCTAAACAAGTCATTACACCGCAATGATTCATCAACCTCTGAACGCTTTACTTCCCAAGCTGCAGTAATATATCCTGCTTCTCTTGCTGAAAGAGTATGTGTCTTGCGAATTTCATCTTTAGTAAGTAATGTAAACGGCATGGATTTATTACCCTGTTGATAAAGACCGGCATTCCAGCAGGGGTCACTATAATAAGAACTCTCCATAAACTTTATCTGAACAATACTATGATACCCGGCATCTGGAATAGAAAATCTATGATATCTATCGTTTTGGCGATTAGAATCACAAAACCCTGTTTTATCTTCACAGGCAATACAGCTAACCTCTCTTGTTCGAATCCCTTTTAAGGCAAGCAAATATTGTTCACCTCTCGTATATCCCTGACAAACACAACTTTTATTAACCAGACAATCATATGCCCCGTTAACCCCATGTTTATGGCTCACTTGTACTCGAACAGCACCTGGACCGGTCGATGTCAAAGCGGTTTTTGTATTGTCATGTTCCAAACTATCATCATCATAAGTTACATTTTCAGCCAAATATTTTTCAACTGCAGTAATCGTATCTATAGCTGAACAGTTATCTCGACAATTATCATGCAAAATCTTACAAGCCGTATTATGCAGTTTTAACATACTATGCATACCGATTGTCACATCTTCAAGAAGATTCAAAGGTTCCGACCAATGCACCTTATCATCAACTTTGTCACCGGCAAATCCTACTGTTTTTGATCCGATAACTCCACCATTGATATGTTCAATTGCATTCATCGCTTCTTGGTCATAGGTACCATATACTGTATGATATCCTATTGCCTTCGGAAAAAGCAACACATCAAGATTCATGCTTTTCAAATTGTCTTTATTTTGAACGATAGCTTTATCTAACTTCTCCACACTTTCTAATGATATATTTCCATAGCAGCTCAAAGAAGACAGCTTTGACAATTTATCAATACCGTAAATCGCAGATAAATTTGTATTATTCCTTATATTTACATACTCTAAATTTGGCAATTTACCTAAATCAATTTCCGTAACCTCACTCTGATTTGCTATAGATAAAGTGACCAAATTTTTACATTTCTCAATATGAGAAATATCATCATCACTAATTGAGAGAATATCATCCTTTTTCTTGTATTTATCAGATATTGTACTATCAATAAACAACTTCCGTAAATTAGGAAGTTTTTCTAGGCCGTACAAACCATTTGTAGTATTTGTCAACCAAAGAGCATCAATTTTTTCCAACTCTTCTTTGGTAAAACCATACCTAAAATCAGGCCTGTCAATATGATGCAGACGTTTGAGCTCCTCTGCAACCGCAACAGTTAAAGTCGGCGATAACTGTATGAGTTCCTCATTTTCCATTTGCACTTTCCCTCATTATTTCCTCTATTTTACATCATTTGAACCTAAAATCAATAAAATTTAATATATTGCCTTTCTTAAAAGTCTGCGCTATACTTCACAAAAACAGAGGAGGAACAATGAAAATAACTTTGAAAAACGGCGAAACCGTAACCATAAAACGTATCCGTGCCAAAGATTACGAAGCTGTTATGACTTTATGTGATAGATTTTCGCTCGACACCCCCTATTTTTCTTGCTCAAACCATAAAAATGTGATATACTAAAACTCTAAACCAATTATTTTGTACATCCTCCCACCTTAGGCAAGTGAGATTAAAGGATTAACGCCCAATTAAATAAATATTTTTATGAACAAACAAATTTTTGACCGCGCAGGTTTTGAGTATCAAGTAGCCGCAAATGTAGCTGAAGCAGAAACTATGAAGAGTTATGTAACCTTTAAGGAAAACGGCACCCCTGTCGTTATCAGAGAAGGCAAGCCCGTTCTCTCCACCTTTTTCACCGACGGCAACGGCAATTGGGCAAAGTTGATTAACTCGACAAACCCGGAGAAAGTCGCCAAGGTTTTGAAAAAGGCCGAGAACCCCGCCATCGCTCTTCGTGATGGTGAGATTGTCTGCCAATTTGTCCCCTTGACGGGAATTAAGTGGCACGACGACAAGGGCAACATCTTTTTCCTTATTTCTCGTTACGAGAGAGAAGAAATGGAGGCCGACAGCCTGGGTTACATTACTGCAGAAAGCGATGGAACCTACGAAAGCCTGAAGTATATCGCCCACAACGGCACTAAACTTATACCTGTTCCTCGTTATCTCTATAATGAGAAGAACAGAAAGTTTACTGTCGGCGTAAACTTCAAGGCCATGGCTTACGCAGAAATGCGCAAGCGCGGCAACGCCAGCATCGCAATCAAGAACGCCTTGCGCCCTGTCTATGCCCGCCAAAGCGAAGAAGGAGAGTTTATCATGGCTCACACTTTCGGCGCTTACGAGGCACAAGAAGTCGCAAAAGGAAACGGCAGTTGGTTCGTCGACTACTGCGAAGGCGGCAACGGCGGCTGGGAAGTTTCTGAAAAGGAGTTCTTCAACCGCTATGAATTTTATTCGGTAGCCGAAGACGGTCGCGCCATCTTCATTGCCAAGGCTGCTCGCTACGTATGGTGTCATCTTTTTGGTGACTTCATCGGCTGCATCCCGCAGTGGGGTGACTCGATGGTTGCGATGAGCAACCCCCAGGTCAACATCACTAATCCGGACGATGTGTACGCTTGCTCGTACATTGAGTTCTACGGAAAAGAGGATATCCCTGGAGGATATCTGATCGTCCAAGAGCTTTTCATCGGAGCACCGGAGTACGTTCTGATGGAGTTCGCGGAGACCCTCAAAGGATACCTCTCCACAGAGTTTGGCATCCCGAAAGAGCGGATTTCCGCATCCAACCTCTCCAACTTCTTGCGTGAAACGCTCGGAGTTCCAGAGGTTGAGGGGGTGCAGGCAATGGTTGCAAAGGCCGTTGCATAAACCTGCCAATCAAAAAAAATCAACAGCGAGGAGAGCAATCTCTTCGCTGTTTTTTATATCCAAAAAATATTGCCTTTCCCAAAAACCTGCGCTATACTCCCCAAAAAGAGGAGGAACAATGAAAATAACTTTGAAAAACGGCGAAACCGTAACCATAAAACGTATCCGTGCCAAAGATTATGAAGCGGTTATGACTTTTTTAGATAAATTTTCTCGCGGCAAAGGCAATATTTGGACTAATCAATATCCCAATCAGCCCAAAAAGGATAAAGAAAAATCCATTCAGCACTACGAAGCTGATGACGAATTATATTTGGCCGCTTGGAACGGCAAAGAAGTAATCGCCGAAGGCTCAATGAGTTTGAGCAAAATGAACCATCCGTGGAGTGTTCCCCAAGCCTCTTTCGGACTGTTTATACTGGAAGAATACACCAGCCAAGGTCTTGGCACTCGCATATTAAAAGAACTGGAAAAATGGGCCATAAACCAAAAAGTTCACCGCATCAAAGCAACGGTTCGCCACAACAACAAACGAGGCCTTGGATTATATTTGAAACTCGGCTACCAAATTGAAGGCATGGCGAGAGAAACCGCCTTTTTTGACAACCAATGGCAACACGAATATTATATCGCTAAAATAGTCAATAAATAGCTCTGGAAAGCCGATGCAAAACTTTTCTTTACACACACATACACTTGGCTTCGACGGACAAAATACCGAGGCCGAAATGCTGGCTCAAGCTAAAAACTTGGGCTGGAAACAACTTGGCTTTTCCAATCATTTCATAGTCCACCCAAAAATCAAAGAATCTCCGATGTATCCATACTCGATAATAGGCGGATACCAAAATATATATTCATCTTCTTTTGACGAAGCGATTGCCAAATTTGAAAAACACTATCAAACCGTAGATATTTTGCAAAAAGAAACAAATATTCCCATTTTCAAAGGCATGGAAGTTGATTTTTTTGCCGACAATCATTGGCTTGAAAAATTTTCCCAAGCGGTTGCTCACCTAAAACCCGATTACCTAATCGGCTCAACGCACTTTGTTGAGCACAAAGGCATATTATATAATTCACACGACCTAAAATCAGCATCCGAAATAGAGCAAAACCAATTACTGCACCGCTACTGGCAAAACCAGCGCGCTGCCGCACAATCCGGCTTATTCACAATTATGGCTCATTTGGACTTGATGAAAAAAGTGGGCTTGGGACAAGAAGCATATTGGCAAGAAGAAGAACAAAAAAATATCAATATCATCAAAAAACAAGGCTTGATAGTTGAGCTAAACAGCAGTAGTTTCAAAAGAATGGACGAGCCATACCCGAGCGTCCGCATAATGAAAATGCTGGCTCACCAAAATATTCCGGTCATAATCAGTGATGATGCCCATTCTGCCGCGCAACTGGGGCAATACTATTCTCAAACAGCAATGTTAGCTGAAAAATGCGGACTGACAATTCAACCATTTCCATTGCAAAAAAACAAGCCTCAAAACACTTTATTCTTGACAAAATCACAAGAAATGATTTAATTGCAGCAACAAAAATTATTCACGTTAAATTATTCATATTATGGAAAATTACAGAAGAGTAACCGATGAAAATATCAATTTTGCCGTGAAAGATGCATTTTATGCAGTCAAACAAATCAAACCCAAGGACATTTTCGGCTATGTCTTGCTCACCGACTACGGAGTTACCGCCCCCGAGGTTGACAAGCTCGCCAGAAAAGTTGCCGAGCACTTTGAATTTCCGCACGAACTGGACGAAGATGATATCAGTTACTTTTTTGGTCAACAGGATTGGAAAACTCTGACAGTCCACCAGTTTACCGACTGTTGCATGAACCTTGTAGTATTCAAAGTCCTCGAAGACCTTTAACCGACCAAGCCCGCTATTCAAGCGGGCTTTATTTTTTGTCAAAAGCGTTGCCTTATTAAAAAAAATATGTTAACATACAAAATATATCGTGTAGGAGCAGTTGATAAAATGAACAACATTTTAGAAGAAATGAAACAACAGTTTATCAGCAAAGACGAAAAAGAAAGAGAAGCCTTTTTTTCGTCCCCGAGCGACAATGCACAATTTTCCAACAGCCAGCTTTTTTTCAATATTTTCTCCCAAAATTACAAACTCCATGACGGCGAATTTAATAAAATGTGCAATGATATGAAGACATTTTTAGGAAAAGAAACATACACTTCTCTAATGGATAACTTGCACCGCCTCCGCGATAAAAAAGTGCAGGAAATAAAAGAAAGCGCACCCGACTTATTAACTCATACCAGCAATATTTCTCCCGAAAAAATGGGACACTTTCTCACACCCCGAAAAAATCTCAATCAATTCGGAGAAAACGAGGGAAATTTTGTATTTGCAACAGAAAGCGAAAGCGAGAGAGATTTTTATGCCGTAAGAGTTACTGACCGAGAGGGAAAAAACATAAATTGGAAAAAAAGAGCCACCATTGACGGCAAAGAAACAAATGTCTTCATAATGGAACAACTTTCCGACGAAAGCTATACCTATTTTCTTCCCAAAGAAAAATTTTCACCTGTTGTCAGTTTGGACGGGCGCTTTGGTCACGAATGGACCGCCGATAAAAAAATCCGATATATTTCTTGCGAAAAAAACAATCTCAAAGAAATAAAAAGCAGAAACACCATAATGCTCGTCAACAGAGAAAAATTTTTATCTCAAAATCAAGAATTTTACCAAAACTTGAACAACCCTGACCTCATTATCGGCACACTCGAAAATTCCGGAGTTTTAAGACCTGCACAAGGAAAAATATCCTACTTGCGGCATAATCGACAAACACAAACTAACGACTGCGCAACCAACACATCCTCATCTGCGCAAGCGCACTTCTCACACAACACCCCGCGAGAACTCTAAAAACAACAAAAGCCCCGATAAACAGGGCTTTTTTGAATGGTGCTCGGGGACGGGATCGAACCGCCGACACGAGGATTTTCAGTCCTCTGCTCTACCAACTGAGCTACCCGAGCAAAAAAAAGTATCTCACAAGAGCAAGGAAGTATATAACTGATATTTTTTTTATTGTCCAGTATATTTTTTTATTTTTTCCACTTTTTTAAAATTTTCATTTTTTTGCGAAAAAACGCCATTTTTACCCATTTTTTGCTCATTTTTTGATAAAAATGCACATTTTTTGCATATTTTTGTTGTTTTAAATTCCGGATTGAATTACACTCGCATCAGTTTTTGTTTTTTAATTTTGAAAGAGAATTTATATGTCAAACAATATTGATACTAAAATTGTCAATAAACTCGCCGAAATACTAGATAAAAACGGCCTGTCAGAGTTGGAATACGAAACCGAAAGCTTTCGCATTTCTTTAAGCAAATCAAACCAAGTTGCTTCTGCTCCCGCAGTTACGGTTGCCCCGCTTGTTCAAAATACGGCACCGGTTGCCCCTGCCCCACAGACAGTTGCTTCTTCGGCCGAAAGCTCTGACATATCTTCCCTCGCCGGCTGTGTAAAATCACCTATGGTCGGAGTTGTATATCTCTCCAGCGACCCGCACACCGCCAATTATGTAAAAATCGGCGACGTCGTAAGCCAAGGCGACACCGTCTGCCTTATCGAGGCAATGAAAACTTTCAACCCCGTAAAAGCCCATGTTGGCGGCAAAGTTACCAAAATATTGGTTGAAAGCGGCGACCCTGTTGAATATGGTGAACCGTTGATTGTTATTGAATAATAAACGCGAGATTTCATTATGTTTGAAAAAATATTGATTGCCAATCGAGGAGAAATTGCTTTACGAATCAATCGCGCTTGCCGCGAAATGGGAATTCACACGGTTGCAGTCCACTCCGAAGCCGATGCAACAGCCATGCATGTTCGCCTGGCTGACGAAGCTGTCTGCATAGGTCCCTCTCGTTCTGCCGATTCCTATCTCAACAAATCGGCTATCATCTCGGCAGCTCTGATTACCGGTGCAGATGCAATTCACCCCGGCTACGGTTTCTTGTCCGAAAATGCCGATTTTGCCGAAATGGTAGAGTCGCACGGCATAACCTTTATCGGCCCGACTGCTGCCCAAATGCGCAAAATGGGCGATAAAATCACTGCCCGCCAAGCCGCAGTTGAAGCAGGAATCCCCATAACCCCAGGCTCTCCTTCACTCGAAACTCTTGAAGATGCCAAAACTTGGGGAGCCAAAATCGGCTATCCTGTCATAATAAAAGCCAAAGACGGCGGCGGTGGAAAAGGCATGAAAATTGCTTATGGCGAAGATGATATCGAAGAAGCCTATACCATGGCCAGAGCCGAGGCCAAAGCCGCTTTTCCGAGTGACGTTGTCTATATGGAAAAATATCTGCAAAATCCTCGTCATATAGAAATGCAAATTTTGGCCGACAAATACGGCAATGTTGTCCACCTCGGCGAAAGAGATTGCTCAATTCAGCGCAAGAACCAAAAACTTATCGAAGAAAGTCCTTCTCCGGCCTTAAATCAGGCCCAAAGAGAAGAGATCGGCGAAATTGTCCGCAAAGCCATCGCCAAAATCGGCTATTTCAATGCCGGAACACTGGAGTTTTTGTATGAAGACGGAAAATTCTACTTTTTAGAAATGAATACCCGCCTACAAGTTGAACATCCGGTAACCGAAGCTGTCAGCGGCATAGACATTGTTCGCGAACAAATCCGCATTGCCAGTGGTGCCGCCCTCGGCTTTCAACAAAAAGATATCAAATTTAACGGTCATGCCATTGAATGTCGCATAAATGCCGAAAATCCCGAAACTTTTGCCCCCTGCCCCGGCACCATAACCGAGTGGCACGCACCGGGTGGTCTCGGTGTTAGAGTTGATTCGGAAATTTATTCCGGCTATTCAATTCCGCCTTTCTATGACAGTATGATTGCCAAACTCATCGTCCACGGACAAACACGCAATTCGGCATTGATGCGCTTGCGCCGAAGTTTGGAAGAATTTGTAATTGACGGCGTTTCAACCACCATTCCTCTGCAACAGGAAATTATTTCCCAAGCCGAATTTATCGACGGTATGTATAACATCCATTGGCTCGAGGAATATATGCGCAAACGCAATCAAAACTCTTAAAAATCACCACAAAAAAACTCCCTTTTTCAAAAGGGAGTTTTTCTTTTATTTTTCAAAGTAATGTTGATAATCCGCCAAATCCCAACTAATGCCGCTTTTAATAATTTTTGCGGGAACCCCGGCTATCATAACATTTGGAATCTCAAATCTTTTATTAACCAAAGACATTGCCCCGACTACAGAATCCTTTGATAAATAAGTTTTTTTCAACAAAATCGAACGCACTCCGACCCATACATGGTCTTCCAATACAATATCCTCCGGCTCATTCAGCGGTGCACCGGTAAATTCATTAATCATTGTATGACCGTCACCGCAACGCAACAAACATTCTGCAGAAATAATACAATCATCACCAATCACAATTTTCGTTCCGGTTTTTTCTTTGGCAATAAAAGTCGCATTGTTATTGATATAGCAATTACGGCCTATATCTATCGAGCAACCGTCGGCCACATAGAAAAGCACCTTTAAGAAGCGCGTTTTTCTCGAAGATCTAAGCACAAAAGAATTATTATTTCCCACCAATGATAGCTTACAATCAACAAAATTCAGAGGCATCTCAATCAAAACGGTATTATTATCTCCGTTAATACTTAAGTCCAAACCCTCAATACCTTCTTCAGGCATAGAATATTTTACACCGTCTTCAACAATTGTAATTTTATTATTAGAACCCCAAACCTTAAAATTATCTTTCATAAAATTTTTCCCTTAAAATAACAGTAGCTTTGCCAACCCCAAGAAAATAAAATATCCTCCAGAATCCGTGCAGGCAATTAAAAACACACCGGAAGAAATTGCCGGATCAACTTTCAACTTATTCAATGTCAGCGGAATTAAAATCCCCGCCAAACTAGCTACCGTAAGATTACAAAGCATTGCCAACGCAATAATATAGCTGATTTTACTGTATTCCGGCATCCAAACATAAACCGCCACCCCAATCATCAAAGCAAACAAAGTTCCGTTGCAAAGACCGACCATAAACTCCTTACCTATCATCCGCAAAGCATTACGCGAATTAAGCTCTTTTGTCGCCAACGAGCGCACTACCACCGCCAAAGTTTGCTGACCGGTAGTTCCGCCCATTGAAGCCACAATCGGCATCAAAACCGCCAGCACCGAAAGTTGAGCAATAATTTCCTGAAAACCACCAACCACCGAAGCCGCCGCAATAGTGGCAAATAAATTGGTAATCAGCCAAATCGAACGTGATTTAAAAATATCAAACACCGAGCGATAAACGTCATTACTCTCCGCACCGGCAATACCCATAATATCTTCGTCAGCTTCCTGATGAATAATCTCCAAAACATCATCAACATTGATAACGCCGATAAGCCGTCCCTTGGCATCTACAACCATAGCCGACATCCAGCCGTATTCTCTGAACATATGCGCCACTTCTTCTTGGTCTGTTTCGACACCAATCGGCACAATCTCGCCATCCATAATCGCGTTCAAAGGCTCATCCTGTTTTGCGCGCAAAAGCTTATCCAAAGTAATTTCTCCGGTAGGACGCAATGTCTTCTCATCCACCAAAAAAATCGTATAAAATTCATCCGGCAAATCATCATTATTCAGCAAAAACTTCTTGGCTTCCTTAACAGTCCAACTGTCCGGCATCTTCACAAAGTCGCGCGACATAATACGTCCGGCCGATTCTTCCGGATAATTCAAAGAAGATTGAACCTGATATTGCAGTTCCGGATTCAAATGTTGGATAATTTGTTTTTGCTCATCACTGTCCAAATTCTCCAAAACTTCAACGGCATCATCAGAATCAAGTTCATTAACGATATTGACGATTTGTTGTTCATCCAAGCTTTCCAAAACTTGCTCTTGCACAACTTCGTTCAATTCGGGAATAACTGCCGGATCAATTCTGTCGCCGATTAAATTAACCAGTTTTCGGCGGTGTCCTACATCCAAAACCTCAATCAACTTCGCCAAGTCATATTCATCAAGGCCGGCAATATTCTTTTTGACATGTGCATCATCATTTTCGTTCAAGCCGATAATGATGGACTTAACGAACTTCGGACCCAAGCCTAGATAATTAACCTTTTGGTTAAGCTTTTTTTCTTGTTTGCTTTTTTTTCTGGAAAAATATCTGCTCTTAAGTAAGGGAGTCTTTTTTTTGCTTGTTTTTTTCATAACATCCTCCCTCAAAGCTGACGTTGACAAATAAAATGGTGCGGCTGAGAAGACTTGAACTTCCAAGAGCTTAGCTCATAACGACCTCAACGTTACGCGTTTACCAATTTCGCCACAGCCGCAACTCGTAAAAACAAACACCATTTAGACCATTTTCAAAAAATAATCAAGCATTTTTTAAAATTACTACACAAAAACAAAATCCTTATATTTCTCTACAATTTGAACTGTTAGCGAGGGGCAGATTATTCCGCTTCGCTCCATTCACTGCGCTCATCAGCAATGCTGACCAGCCCCGTCTTTCACTTGTAGTCAAATCAACTTTTTCGTTGATCCTCATCCGGTTTTAACACAAAAAAAAAACGTCCCTTTCAGGACGTTTTTACTAGTGGTAGCGAGGGTCGGATTCGAACCAACGACACGCGGATTATGATTCCGCTGCTCTAACCAACTGAGCTACCCCGCCACAATCGCTGCATACTAGTTAATGATATTTTCCGCACTTGTCAAGATTTTTTTTTTAATTTTTAATCCATAGGATTGCCTAAAATAAAAATCAACCTTTATTGCTATACACGAGAATTGCATAAAAAAATTTTTTAAGAAGCGGTAAATAATTTTTTAAGAAGCGGTAAATAAATATGTGTTTTTATGATAGCTACCTGTATAAACAAACTGTCAACATATAAGTTTTTGCTCTTGTCAGCTCTTGCATCAATGTATAATCTGTTAGGCGTAAAAACTGTTAAACGGAGACTTGAATAATGAATAAAAAACTATCGCTTTTGGCATTGGGAGCCTGCATTTTCGGAACAATTTCCACCGCAGCCCAAGCCGAAGAAACCGAGCAAAAATACAGTGATTTGCGTGCCAATTTTCGCCGTATCGCACTGGAGATTGCATCAACCGAAGTCAAAAATGCAAAATATTATTCCGATAACCCCAATTCCGAATTGAGCGCCGACAGCAAAAGCTCCATAAAAGGTGTTTTTGACTTTGTCTTGGAATATGAGCAACCTGATTGGCAGTGGAATAACAGCCTGTTTGCCGAATATGGCAAAACCAAGCTTCGCCCCGCCAATGAGCCGTCAACAACCAGTGAGGACGCAGACCAAATTTTGCTCACCACCGATTACAACCGCAAAATGTGGCGCTTTGAAAAAGATAATGCCGATGTCGGACCTTTTGCCAGCCTCGCATACCAAACAGAATTTGAACGCAATGATGATGCTCCGCGCCAAAAAATCTTTCGCGGCAAAACCGGTATAAAAGTTTTTAACGGTGACATCATAAAAGAGTTATATGCAGCAGCCGTCGGCGAATATGACATGACATACAGCGACAAACACACCACAAAATCCGCTTACGAAATCGGATGGCGCGGTGAATACGTTCAGTCTGACGATGTAAAATATCAGTTAGAAGGATATTTCCGCGATTATCTCTCATACAGTCGCTACGTTCCGACCGACCTAAAATATGAGTTGAGCACAACCGGTCGCGTTGCCGTAAAATTGCGCAACAATTTCAGCCTTGCCCCTTATGTTCAATATTTTATGGGTGAAGCGCGAAATATCAACAAAACCGGCAGCAATTTTATGATTGGTCTGTCGTTTGCTTATGACCAAATATTCAATTTGAGATAAAAAAACAAAAAGCGGAACCCTCAAAAGTTCCGCTTTTTTTTCATCAGGTCATATAGTATATATAACCAACAAAATCACGAAGTTTCATGTGAACAATATTTTCGGGATTTTTCTTAATTTTAATCCCAAACTTATATTCCGCAGCAACAAGCAACTCCGTAATTTTCAGCAACATAATAAACTCATCCCTGTTATCAGGAACATCACCCAAAATTTCGCCGATAACATCATTTTCCGAAATATGTTCCGACGAAGATGAGTCAACTTCTTTCAAAATCTTAATGACTTCTTGTTCAATATATTTCCTATCCATATATAAATAATTAAATTACAAATATTCTCAATAATAACAAAACTCTTTCATTCTATTCCAAATTCTGCCGTATTTTTTTTTAAAAAGCGTTTTATTCACAAAAAAAGCGCAGTTCTTTTTTAAGAAACTGCGCATTGTTTTTTGGATAAGAAATTTTCAAGCTCCAACAAGCGCATACCAAGCACTTGCAGCTGCTCTTGTTCCGAAATTTTGATTGCAAACTCTTTTTCCAAGCGTTCGCAAAAATCCCAATACAGCCAAAGGTCATCCTCTTGGCCGCTAAACAGTTGATCAATCTTGGTTCCGCCCCAAACTTTATTGGTAGAACACTCTGTTACTTCTGCGATAATCCTCAAAATGACATCGCGATACATCCTAATATCCATAATATATAATTTAAGAATAATTCAAATTGACAGGGAGAAACTAGCAACAAAAAAACAACTTGTCCAACATTTTTTCAATAACCCACAAAAAAAGCGGAAGACCAAATGGTCCCCCGCGTTGTGCCAAAACTACTTGATTTTATTCAAGAAGTCGGCTAATTCGCTCAAGCTCATTTTGAGCATGTTGGCGGCTTCTTTTTCAGACGGAGTGAAAGCAAAATCTTCCGTAATCGCTCCAAGGAAATCCGCAACCTTTTCCTCATCATCGAGGTCAAGGAGGTCGGAAATCCTGTCTTGCGCATCCACATAAGTAGATGGTCTGACTGCCCCTATGCTACGCAGCAAGTTTGCAATGGTCTGCATATCTCTCTCTTTGAGTTTCCGGCGCAAAAAGCCGAGGAACTCTCCCACAGACAAGTTCATCACCATCTCTTTTTCGTAGGGGGATAATGTCATCCCCAAATTCTCTTCGAGATACATACTGACATCAGTCAGTAACATCCCTAGATTTTTGAAAATAATGCCCATAGCATCCTTTTCGGATACTTTCACGCTGGTTACATCTTCCAGCATGTTAATGATTTCTTTCTTCATTTTTTTTTGATTTTATGTGATTAAATAATAAGTTCATAATTTGCATTGAAGTCTTTTTATACCATAAAAAAATATTTTTGTCCAGTATTTTTTTACAAAAAAAAATTCATTCAAATAAAAAACAATGTCATCAATCCAGTTGACAAAGTTATGCACAAATTGATTTAGATTTAGCGTTAATACAAGTAATTAACTTGCGCATAATAGCGGTAATAGCTACCATCTTTGGCTTGGTGCGAGCAATCAATTGTTCGTAAATGCTTT
>JAZNXK010000037.1:0-28517 GCA_045593845.1 Alphaproteobacteria bacterium | reverse complement strand
GGCATCTTTACCCCATACTTCTTGAGTTGCTCTGCGGTTTTGTTATACCTTTTCTTGTCCAGCAAGAGTAGGGTGACAATACCGCCCCCGAACGGGAAACCGGCAAAATATAGCGGTTGAGCATATGGGTGAACTTGTTTTGCAAGCTCAAGCAAATCCGTGCGTGTCGGCTCTTCTTTGTCGATTTTGCAAGGAGCAATTGTCTTGCGCAAGATTATGGTGTCTTGCAAAGCAATGCCTTCTACGGTGCACCCATCGGGAATGTTGTTGCGGACAAGGTATTCTCCTTTGCCGTCGCGCAAGAACAAAGATAGAGGAAACTCGCTTTTTTCTTGCACAGGCCGTGCAGGCGGAAAATCGCAACCGTCAATACCGAGTCCGACATCCAAGCCGTATTTTTCTTGCTTGGGCTCTTGAGAAACAACTTTGAAGTCGTATCCCAATGCAGTCGCCGGAATGAAAAGAGGTATCTTTTCGGCATGGGCAATCAGAAAATATTCGGAGCCGGCGCAAATGTCCGAGATTACGATATTTTTCTGTTCCGGATTCTCGTTTGTGAAGTATGTCAAGCGAAGGCTCGTAAAATATGGTAAAATTCCACGATTTTTCGACAGTTTTTGCACGGTCATATGAAGCAGGGTATTTTCATCAAGCAGATCGGCAATGTTGTGTCCTTCGCCAAGAACATCATCGAGAGTGAGAGGACGTGCTTTGGGGTGAATCTGCTGTGCCAAAGGCAAAAGGTCGGCATAACAGTAAGATTTTTCATTATCGAGAGCGATTTGTTCGAACAAGAAAATTCCTCGTTCCGTAGCTATTCCTCTTACATCCATTGTATCGGACAGTTTGCGGACAATTTGGTAAGTTTTGTCAGGCATCTGCACGAACAAGGGCAGCGGGTAGAGATCACGTTTGAGCTCCATATATTGACGGAGCTGTTCCTCAGTTGGATTCAATTGATTCAACTTTTCGAATAATAAACAATTTTTCATAACATTATAATTGAGTGAATAATAATTCTTTGTTGTTGATTTTTATATGAATTAAAAATTTTTTTGTCAAGATTTAAAAAAAGAAAAAGGCGGATTTGAAAATCCGCCTTGTGTAAATTCATTCTCTGGGAATGAACAGAATCATTTTTTCAACTTTCTTGATGGGAACAGATTTTTGTTCCTTCTTGCCCACCTGGAAGACTCGCACCGTATAGTTTTCTTGGGCAAGAATGGCTTCTCCGCCGGCCACGTAGGGGATTTTTTCCGCTAAACTCGGCATTTTTACTCCGCGCTGTTCCAGCAAGGAGCAGGTTTCGAAGTATTTCGGCCCATGCAACAACAGCATGTCGATAATGCCGTCGGATGAGCTGCCTCCAAAGTGGAGCGGACGAGCTTCGGGATGAAACTGTGTGGCTCGATCCAGAAGGTCTATGGTGCTAACCTTTTCTTTTTGATAGGTTGCTGGCTCAAGTGTCCACCGAAGGATGATTTTGTCTGGTAAGGCGATGCCGAGCATTTGGCCGTTTTCCAGCCATTCGTCGGAGATTAAATAGTCTCCGAGGTGGTCTCTCCAATAGAGAGGTAAGGGGAACTTTTTACTTTCTCTCAGCTCCATGTATTCACGGAGATGTTCCATGTTGGGATTGATTTTATCCAACAGACTGAATAATAATAACTTTTTCATATTAAAAAAAAATTATAAAAGTGAATAATTATCTTTGAGGCTTTTTTTCTATCAGTTATAATCGTTTTTGTCAATATAAAAAAAGACGGATATTTGAAATCCGTCTTGAACAATTTTGGTTCTATTTTCGCAGATTATATTTCTACATTCTGCAATGTTTTAGAATTAATTGTTTTGAGCTTGTCTGCTTCGTATCCACTGCATGAAGGCGCTTTGATGCTCGTTGTTTTCGCCTTGTTTATATTGCATAAAGGTTTCAACAGGATTATCAGCTCCACCTTGTGCAGCAAAGCGAGCCCTGCGCAATGCCCTTAATCTGGCGATTCGCTCAAGTCTTCTGGCTCTGCGTTCTTGTCTTTTTTGCTCGCGCTCTTCTTCTTTGCGCTTTTTCTCTTCTTCGACTTTATCTTGGTCGATTTGTTCTTTTAATTCGCCATTGACATAGGTTTGCTCTTTAATCTCGGTATAGTCATATTGGGGAGAGCTTTGCCAATGTTCACCGTTGGGGTGTTCAATATTGTAGCTCGATGCTTTGCCTGAAGATTGAATATGAGTAATGTTTCCTCTATCATCAAACTCAAGAACATCACCTTCGGGAGTGCTGTATGACTTTAAATAGCCGTTTTCGTGATATTCGGCATTTGGCGAGTCTGATTTATATTTCTTGATATTTCCATTATCATCATAGGTTTTAATGGAAGTTAAGTTACCTTCTTCGTCAAAGGTCTTTTCTGACTTAATTTTTCCTTGCTCATCAAAAGTTCTTTCTGTGCCGTCAGAAAATTTTGCATTTGTAGAATTGTTTTCTTTATCGAAAGTTTGTTCTTTGATTTCTCTATAATCGTATTTATCATCACTTTCCCAAACTTTACCTTCATCTTCTTCAATACGGAATTTTTTGCTCTTTCCGGAAGATTTGATGTATGTGGTATTGCCTTTTTCATCAAATTTGATTTGACTACCATCGCCAAAGTCAGCTTCTTTGAGTTTGCCGTTTTTATAGTACTCTACATCATGGTCGATAAAATGATAAGTCTTTAGTTCGCCGGTTTCATAATAAGTTGCTTTTTCTCCGTTTGGCCACTCATAAGATTCTATATTACCCTGTGCTGAATAAGTAATCTTGCGTCCATCTTTAAGTTCTTCGGAGGCAATTCTACCTTCGGAATCATAATGTATGGTTGCTCCATTGGGAAGTTTGACCTCTTTTACTTGCGTTATATTGGTGTTTTCTTCGAGCTGTGTCGTATTACCGTCAGGTGAGGTTATTGTCTTTATTTCGCCGTTAGGATAGAATGTGTAGCTGTAATTGTCGCCATAACTTCTACGAATAAGTTTGCCATCTTCGGAGTGTTGACGAGAAAGTCCGCTATCCAAAACTTCTTCTTTTATCTGTCCGTTTTCATACCATTTGAGGGTGGCGTCTTCAGTTTTGTTTTCTTTAAGAGTAGAAGTTTTCTTATTGGTGGCATTGACATCGTCTCCGAGATCGGCAAGTTCATTGATAATTCCAGGTTGTTTAGGAGCCATTGAACTGATGATATTACCATTTTCATCATGATATTTGTTATAGTTATCAATTCTTTCCTGACGCGTAAACCTTTCAATTCCGGTCATACGGCCGTTTTCCCAAGTTTGTTCTTTTATCTTGGTGTAGTCACGCAGCGCAGGGCTGTGCCATTTTTTGCCGTTGGCATGTGTCAATTCATAGGAATTATACTTACCGGATGATTTTATGTGTGTCGGTTTTCCGTTTTCGTCAAAGTCTATAACATCACCGGCGGGAGCATGATAGGTCTTTATATAGCCGTTTTCATAATATTCTTTGGTAGCTCCGCTGGGATATCTTTCATATATGAGTGCACCATTTTCGTTATAAGTTTTTTCGGATTCTTCATCTGTTTTTGTTGTTGTTTTTGCAGGAGCAGGTTGCTCTTGTTGTGAAGGCAAATCAAATGAATTATTTACAATTTCATCGCTTGGCTCCGGTTTTATGTCGCTGAATTTTACTTCTTTGACAAGTTTGCCGTTTTCAAAAGTTTGATCAGCTATTTGAGTATAGTCATACTGTGGGTCACTTGTCCAGCTTTGATTATCACCGGTACTTATGTCGTATGATGAGTGTGCTCCACTGGCAACAACGTGTGTCAAATTGCCTTTTTCATCGAAATTAAGGATATCACCCTCTGGATATTCTGCGGTTTTTATGTTGCCGTTTTCATAGTATTCTACAACATTACCGTCTTTGTTATCAATGCGCTTATAATTTCCGTTCTCGTAATAATCAACTATCATATCATCGCGTTCTGCACGTTGCAATGATCCGCTTTCATAATAATAGTTCTTTGAACCGTCGTTCCATTCTTCGTATTTTATATTACCGTTGGGATAATGTTCTACGCGATTGGCTGTTGCATCATTTTCACTATTTGAGATATTATTGCTTGTTTGCTCTTCAATTTCGAACATAGTTTGGCTAACTACTTTACCTTTTTCCCATTTTTGTTCTTTAATTTGAGTATAATCATATTTCTCTTCGGTAAACCAGTGTGTTCCTTCATCTTCTATATCAAGTGTATAAGAGCTTCTTTTGCCTGAAGATTTGATATAATCTAAACTTCCATCGGGTCCAAAACCGATTTCGTCGCCTTCGGGATATGTGACTTTTTGGATATAATCGTTGTCATCATAATCCACTTTTATGCCTTCTGGAGTGGTGCGGTGTTTTAAACCATTGTCATCATAATCTATGATGCTACCGTCAGCATATACTTCTTTTTTGAGGGTTTCATTTATATCGTAATATCTATCCGGTTCATCAGGAAAATGTGAACTTTTGATATTATAGTTTTCATAGTAAGAGACTGAACGTCCGTCAGGTGCCGAAACTTTAACGCATACTCCTTTTTCTGAGATTTCGTGTGACCAGCCTTGTGAGTCTGTAAAATGAGATAATTTACCATTTTCATAGTTGATGCTGGCATTATTATCAAGTTCAACACTTTCTGCTTGTGGTAAATCTTTGTTTTGGGGATATTCGGTAACTTCACCTTCTTTAGAAGTTTTGGTAGCTAAATGTCCGTTGGGATAGAATGTGTATTTTATATCGTCAATACCTTGAAGTGATTCTAAATGACCTTCAGGAGTGAATTCTGCTCTTATATTTGTATAAGTTGATATTAATACTTGTCCGTTTGGGGCAAATCGCTCAAGTAAGTATCCATTATCTTTATCATATACATCTATGTTCCCGTCACTATTGAGTTCTGCCCTGTAATTTCCCGAATGATTTATGGTTCTCAAAAACTCATCGGTTTTAGATTCATCATTAGACGCTTGTGTAGATGTGTTTGCAGAGTTTTCTGTGTTTATTTCCTCCTGAAGAGCTGAAGTTTCAATTACTTCTGCTATTTCTTCTGTTTGCGAAGAAATAGTTGTTTGTGTTGCGGTTTGTTCAACATCTTGAAGGGCTTGCGTATCCCCGTATGCCATTTCGTCTCTTTCTGTCGGCATCCCGCGGGTTAGATATGCGGTCATTTCAGCATATTGCGTATCTTCCATTCGGCGAGTTCCGTTGTTTGATGCAATATATTGATCATTTTGTTCCTGTTGCATGAAATTTTGTTGTTCAAGTTCTTTATATAAAGTCTTTTCCATGTATTTTTCGGTATTAAATACCGTACACTTGCCACCATTAAATTCGCGAGTTTTATCATTATTGAAACTGTTTACTATTATATGGGTTTCACCATTTTCATCCTGATAAACTTCTTTTACGGAAACAACATGGTAATTACCATTTTTATCACGAGGTGTAAAAATCATATCTCCGGGGTGTATATCTTCTTTTTTCGGATTTTTGGTAAAACAATCTCCATATCCTTTTTTGCGCATGTTGGTTATAAAGTTTGCACAGTTGGTGGTGTTTTGGTATGAGCCGTTTAAGTTGCCGCTGCTATCGCATACGTCCTGCAGAGAATTTAACTGTGCAACAATGCAATAATTATCATAAATATGGCCATGACCCAGTCTTTCAAACATATCTTTGACGTATTCTTTATGATCATTTTTATTTAGAGATTGAATTTCTTCCAAACGTTTGTTATTTGCCTCAATAAATTGTTCGCATAGCCAATGTGCTCGCTCCTTTACCATTTTATCAATTTCTTCATTGTTTACATCAACGCTGGTGTTGGTGACATTGCCCTCTTGCCATTTTTGCTTTCTTATATTTGTGTAATCATATTGAGGGTTACTTTTCCATGTTTCTCCGTTGGCATGCTGCAGCTCAAATGATTCATGTTTTCCCGAAGAATATATTGAAGTGAGGTTGCCGTTTTCATCAAATTCTATAATATCTCCGTCTGCACCGTAATAGTTTTCTATATATCCGTTTTCATAATATGAGGTGTAACTGTCTCCAAAATAATCTCTACTTTTGACTTTTCCGCTCTCATACCAAGTTTGTTCTTCTATTTTTGTGTAGTCATCTTTTGGGTCGCTATGCCAATGTTCGCCGTTGGCATGGTCAAAGCTGAAAGATGAGTGTTTACCTCCGGATTGGAGAGATGAAATATTACCGTTTTCGTCAAATTTTATTATGTCTTCATCAGCGGTTATTATGTCTTCGCAATAGCCGTTTTCGTAATATGTGATTTCAGTACCGTTGGAAAGAATAGCGTCTTCAATTATCCCGTTTTCATTGTAATTTTGCGCATTTATCAATTTATAGTCATATTGAGGGTTGCTTTCGTATGTTTCGCCATTATCATGCAGAACCGTATATGAGGAGTATGTATTACATGATTTTATTGATTTGATTTTGCCATCATCATAAAAATCCAGAACATCGCCTTCTTCGAGAGCGGTAACTTTGGTGTATCCGTTAGGATAATATATACTGTTAACGTTTCCGTCTTCGTCTCTATATGCATAGGTGCCGTCTTCGTAGGTTTCTTTGGTGTAGTTTTTATCATCAATTGTTACTTTTTCAACAGTTACGGCAATAGGTGTCTCTATATTGTTTGTCATGGCTATTCCCTCCGGCTTAAAAGACCTAAATATCACTATATATCATTTTACTGTATTTTACCGAATTTGTAAAATTACATTTTTGTTACACAGAAAAGGTGAAAAAAATTTTTTAATAGCCATATTATTCTTATGTATATCACGGAGGTTGAGATGGGAAAAGTGTTTGTTATAGACGACAAAAAGGACAGGGCAGAACATTATGTTAATTTGCTGAAAGAGCAGGGAATTGAGGTGTTTTCTACCAATAATGTCTATAAGGTGATAAAATATACCAAAGAACTTTCGCCCGATTTATATGTGATAGATGCCGAAGTTAAAGATCCTGACTATGAAATGTTGGTTGAGTATTTAGCAAAAAACTTTAAGATTCCTTTGACCGTAATTTGCAGAAATATTGAAGAAGCATGGCATAATGGGGTTTCTCATTATATTCTGAAGTCAATGGTTCATGAGAAACTTAGAGAAGTTGCAACAGCATATTGTTATGGCGGTAGAAAATATGATTTTTTGCTTTTAAACCAGAAGAAAAATGTCGGTTTTGAGCTGCATAAGAAAAAGTCTTTGCTGAATGTGCATAATGTTATGGCAGCAAAGTTGTTTTTGCAAAAAAATGAAGTCGGGGCATTAGGTGTTCTTTGCAATCCTAATAAATATCAAACATTGCGCGATAAAGTAGGATTCAGTGAGACTTTTTATGTGGAAAAAATTACAAAAAATGGAGATTTAAAAGCAATTCTTAAATAATATCCCTCACAAAGAAATTTTTTGAGAGTTTTTTGAGATGACTAAAAAAATATATCAGTGGATGGTAGATATGGCATCGAGCCAAAATGCTTTGTGGGCTTTGGCATTGGTGGCTTTTGTTGAGAGTTCTTTTTTCCCCATACCTCCTGATATAATGCTTATTCCGATGATTGTTGCCACTCCGAAGAAAGCTTGGAAAATTGCTTTGGTGGCAACAGCCGCTAGTGTTATAGGCGGATATTTCGGGTATCTTATCGGTTATTTCGGTTATGATTTAATTGCTCGTCCGCTTTTGGAATTTTATGGTTATTTGGAAAAATTTGAGCAATTCAGCAGATATTATAACGAATATGGCGCTTGGATTGTTTTGGGGGCGGGGATTACACCTTTTCCTTATAAGGTTATTACCATTGCCAGCGGTGTTGTCGGTATGAATATATGGGTTTTCGGCATTGCATCCGTTGTGGCAAGGGGATTGCGTTTCTTTATTATTGCCGGTTTATTAAGATTTTTTGGTGAGCCGATTAAAAAAATTATCGAAAAGCACTTCGGATTGCTCTCGATAATATTTTTTATTCTTTTAATAGGCGGTTTTTTGCTGATTAAGTATTTATAATCTAGTCTTTGTGGCGGAAAGTTATACGTCCTTTAGTGAGGTCGTATGGGGTCATTTCAATATCTACTTTGTCGCCGACCATAACTCTAATGCGGAATTTGCGCATTTTTCCGGCAGTCATTGCCAAGATTTCAACTCCGTTTTCGAGCTTTACCCTAAACATGGCATTAGGGAGCTTTTCGATAACTTCGCCGGTTAATTCTAACAATTCTTCTTTCATAAAAAATCCTTAAATTTTGTTTATTTTTACTGTTTTATAATATCAAAAAATAATTTTGGCAATTATTTATTTGTTTTTTTGTGAAAAAAATTAATTTTATATGTAATTTTAAAGTGATTTCGTGTTTCTAACATATAAAAAATCCCTTATGATGTGTATATCATAAGGGAGAGGACTTTAGTAAAGCTTGTTTGCGTGGATGAACATGTTTATCATTGCCAAAGTTATTGCACAGATAGCCAGCAGCCAAAATAACGGATGTGCTCCGATCAGATTGAGGCACGAATAGGCACAAAAGCTTGCTATCAGCAGCAGAATTGGTATAATGATCAAGCTGAATTGGAGATTGTCAGTAACGAACAAGTAGACGTCAATGCAAAACGCAATAACGAAAAGAATGTTACACACCAAAATTGCCCACGAGAGCACATTTGTGTTGATGCCACCTTCTTGGGAGAACAATCCCAATATCGCCATCAAAAAGCAAACCAGAGACGGTGCTGCTATTAAACAAGTGGCAATAGTCAAAAGCTTTTTAGTTTTTTCCATATTTTAATAATTTTTTGTGGTGAAAAATTGTGACAATAATATGTAATTGCGGGGCATCCTAATATTGAATTATAAATTTGTCAACTCTTTTTGCCAAATTTGGTGGTTTCGTTGTCGTTGAAATAGCGAACAATATCAGATTGCAATTTTGAGGTTGCTTCTTCGTCGCAGACAATTAAGGCATGAGGGTGCATTTGTAACATACTCACGGGACACATATGATTGACACTTCCTTCAATAGCGCAACGAATTGCATCGGCTTTTTTGTCGCCAGTGGCAATAAGCATAACTTCATCGGCATCCATAATAGTAGCAACCCCCATGGTGACAACCAGTTTTGGGACAAGATTTTCATTGTTATCAAAAAAGCGGGCATTAGCACGTATAGTGTTACGATTGAGAGCTTTTACTCTGGTGCGAGAACCAAGAGATGAGGCCGGTTCATTAAAAGCAATATGTCCGTCTTCACCTACACCGGCTATTAACAAATCTATTCCGCCGTAGCTGCGGATCAGTTTTTCATAAGAGGCGCATTCCTGCATAAAATCTTTGGTTTGTCCGTTCAAAAGGTGAATATTTTTCTTTCTGATGTCAATATGTTGAAAGAAATTATTCCATAAATAGTAATTGAAACTGTTTTTATCTTCGGGAGCCAGACCGACATATTCGTTCATATTGAAAAATACAACATTTTGAAATGAAATTTTCCCTTTTTTGAACATTGAAATTAAAATCTCAAACATGCCGAGGGGAGTGCTTCCCGCTGGTAGGGCCATAACAAAAGGCTTTTCTTTTGTCGGACGTGCGGCTTTGATTTTATAGGCAACATATTCAGCCGCCCATTGTGCGCATTGTTGGTAGTTGGAGTTAATAATTACTCGCATCTTAATACTCCTTTAATAAAAATCCTCTAATGATATTATCAGAGTAATTTATGAAAGAAAAGTAAAAATGTTTAATTTTTTTGGTCCTAAAATTTTTAACAGTGGCTATCTTCCGGAAGAAGACGGACATAAGGTATATTTTTTTGAAGCTGGAAATCCCCACGGAGAGCCGGTTTTATTTTTTCACGGTGGTCCCGGCGGTAGTGCGAAACTGAAGCATGCTGACGGTTTTAACAAACGTAAATATCGTATGATTTTGTTTGATCAGAGAGGGTGTCACAATTCTTTACCGGTCGGAAAGATTGAAGGTAATACTTCTTGGAAATTGATAAATGATGCTGAGAGGTTGTTGGAATATTTGAAAATTAAGGATAAAGTTATTTTGCGCGGTAGTTCTTGGGGCTCAACTTTGGCCTTGTTGTTTGCAATTAAAAATCCTCAAAAGGTTAAGCGTATGTTGCTGAGCCAGATTTTTCTTGCCAATGAAATGAGCAGAAAATGGGAAGAAGAGCAGAGCGGTCTTTTTTATCCTGATTTTTTAGAAAAACTATATGAAAAGAAAAAAAGGGCAAAATCTTTGTCTGACAGCTTTGCATCAATGATAAATTTCGGTGATATGGCAGAGCAGGTCAGTGCGGCAGTATTATACAGCGGTTATGAAAGAGTTTTAGGCGAATTTAACCCGAAACTTGAGCTCACTGATTTGGATGCTGATGATATTGCGAAGAGTAAAATTTATATCAATTATGCGGCGCAAAAGTTTATGCTGGAAGATGATTATATTATGCAACATATTGAAAATATTAAAAATATTCCGACTTTGATTGTGCATAATCGTCTTGATATGGTCTGCCCACTGAAGGGAGCTTATGATTTGCATCAAAAAATGCCGAATTCTAAACTGGTTATTGTGCCGGATATAGGACATGTCAGTAAAAAACTGTATAAAATTTTGAAAAAAGAAATCAAAAAATTCCTCTGATTTGTGTTGTGTAATTATGTGGGGATAAGTGCAGGGAAGTAGTTAATTCAAATTAAAAATTGAATTACACTTTAGGCATAATTTCATAACTTTTCAAAAAGGAGGTAGTATGAAAGGTATTATTTTAGCAGGAGGCAGCGGTTCTCGTCTTTATCCTTTAACTAATGTTATCAGTAAACAACTTCTGCCGGTTTATGACAAGCCTATGATTTATTATCCTTTGTCAACGTTGATGTTATTCGGAATTAAGGATATTTTGATTATTTCAACCCCGCAAGATACCCCAAATATTGAAAAATTGTTCGGAGACGGCAAACGTTTGGGAATGAAACTTGAATATCGTGTTCAGCCCGAACCTAAAGGTATTGCGCAGGCATTTACCATCGGAGCTGATTTTATCGGTGATGATGATGTTTGTTTGATCTTGGGAGATAACATCTTTTATATAGGAGAGCAGTTCAAACTTTTCCGTGAAGAAATTTCAAAAAATACGGGCGGAACGGTTTTCGGCTATCACGTTTCTGATCCTGAACGTTTCGGTGTGGTTGAGTTTGATAAAGATTTTCATGCGATTTCTATTGAAGAAAAACCAAAGCAACCCAAGTCAAATTATGCGGTTGTCGGGCTTTATTTCTATAAGTCTGATGTTGTCGAAAAAGCGCGCCAATTAAAACCGTCTGCTCGAGGCGAACTTGAAATTACCGACCTTAATCGTATGTATTTGGAAGAGGGAAGGTTGAATGTTGTGCCGATGAAGCGCGGTAACGCGTGGCTTGATGCCGGAACTCCGCAATCTTTGCTCGAGGCCTCTAATTTCATAGGTATTATTGAAAAAAGACAAGATCTTAAGATTGCTTGTATCGAAGAGATTGCTTATCGTAAAGGTTTTATCGATGATAAACAGTTGCTGAATATCATCAATGAGCTCAAAGACGGAGTTGATTATAAGGCTTATTTGAAAAAAGTTTATGAGGATTGCCATGAAGGTTATTAAAACTGATATTGAGGGTGTTTTTATTATTGAGCCGATTGTTTTTGAGGATGAACGCGGGTATTTTTTTGAAAGCTATAATCAGGCAGATTTAAAAAAACAAGGAATTGATTATAATTTTATTCAAGATAACCAGTCAAAATCGCGTTACGGGACAATCAGAGGAATTCACTTTCAAAAAAGTGAATTTTCACAGGCAAAGTTGGTGCGGGTTCTGGAGGGAACAGTGCTTGATGTTGCCGTTGATTTGCGTAAAAATTCTCCGACTTTCGGTAAACATGTGGCGGTTGAACTTTCGGCTGAAAATAAACGTCAACTCATGATACCGCGGGGTTTCGGACATGGATTTTCGGTGTTGAGCGAAACGGCGGTTTTTGCCTATAAATGCGACAATGTTTATAACAAGGCTTCCGAAAGCGGTATTCGTTATAATGACCCGACATTAAATATTGACTGGAAGATAGATGAAAGCAAGGCTATTTTATCAGAAAAAGATAAGAATAATCTTTTGTTGGAGGAAGTGGAATGTTTTTAGTTGTTGGCGCCAATGGACAGCTTGGTAATGAGTTGCGTCTGTTATTAAAAGATAAGGCAGAATATGTTGACAAAGACGAACTTGACATTATCGATAAACAGGCTGTGTTAAGTTATATAAACCCGGATAAATATCAAGCGGTTATTAACTGTGCGGCTTATACGGCGGTTGATAAGGCCGAAGATGAAGAGGATTTGGCTTATAAAATCAATGTTGAAGGACCTAAAAATTTGGCTTCTACCGGTGTTCCTTTGATTCATATTTCTACCGACTATGTTTTTGACGGAAGAAATTGTGTTCCGTATAAGGAAGATGATGCGCCAAACCCGAAATCTGTTTACGGAAGGACAAAACTTGCGGGTGAAAAAGCAGTTTTTGAGGTTGCTGATACTGCAGTTATTATTCGAACAGCTTGGTTATATTCGGAATTTGGTAATAATTTTGTAAAAACCATGCGCAGGCTTGGTGCAGAAAAGGAGAGTTTGAATGTGGTATTTGACCAAGTTGGAACTCCTACTTATGCAAAAGATTTGGCGCAGGCAATTGTTTATATTCTTCCGCAAATTAAGACAGGAACAAAAGAAATTTATCACTTCTCCAATGAAGGAGTTTGCTCTTGGTATGATTTTGCCGTGGATATTATGAAAAAATCTAACTTAAAGTGCAAAGTTTCGCCGATTGAGAGCTTCCAGTATCCAACAAAAGCAACCCGTCCTTATTATTCGGTTTTGAATAAGGCAAAAATTAAAGCAAAATGCGGAGTTGAAAATCGTCATTGGCAATTTGCTTTGCAAGAGTGTATAAAAAATATGGAGGGAATGTAAAATGAAATCGATTTTAGTTACCGGTGGAGCAGGGTTTATCGGATCAAACTTTGTGCCATATATGGTGGCAAAATATCCGGACTATAAAATTATCAATCTTGATAAGCTGACTTATGCTGGTAATCTCGGTAATTTGAAAGAATGTGAAAATGCCGCAAATTATACCTTTGTAAAGGGAGATATTTGTGATCGTCCCTTGGTGGGAAAATTGTTCAAAGACAATGATATAAGAGGTGTTGTCCATTTTGCCGCCGAGAGCCATGTTGATAATTCCATTACAGGTCCACAGGCATTTATTGAAACAAATGTTTTAGGAACTTTTACTTTGATTGATGTTGCGCGCAACTATTGGATGAGCGCACCGCACAGTTTTAGGGAAGGGTATGAGGATTGTCGTTTTCATCATATTTCAACAGATGAAGTTTATGGGGCTTTGGGAGATACCGGCTATTTTACCGAAAAAACTCCTTATGATCCGAGTTCTCCGTATTCTTCTTCAAAAGCTTCTTCGGATATGATTGTTCGTGCATATCACCGCACATACGGGATGAATGTAACGGTTTCAAATTGTTCCAATAATTACGGACCTAAACAGCATCCGGAAAAGCTGATACCAAAGATTATTTCCAATGCTTTGAGCGGAAAGGATATTCCGATATACGGAGACGGTAAAAATGTTCGTGATTGGCTTTATGTCTTGGATCACTGCAAAGCCATTGATTTGATTTATCACAACGGCAAAAGCGGTGAAACTTATAATATCGGCGGCCATAATGAGAAAAATAATCTTGAAATTGTTGATGCTATATGCTCGATTTTGGATCAGAAAAGACCGCAGGCTAATGGTAAACATTACAAAGATTTGGTAGTTTTTGTAAAAGACAGACCCGGGCATGATAAGAGATATGCCATTGATGCAACCAAACTGACAGAGCAATTACATTGGAAAGCTGACGAAAATTTTGCCAGCGGAATTGTAAAAACCGTGGAGTGGTATTTGCGAAATGCGTAAATACGGTTTTAAGACTTTCAGTTCAAATATTCATGATAATCCGCGTATTATTGATGATATGGCGAAATATGTTTTTGAACATAGAGAAAGATTGTTTGTTGAATTTATGGCTGTTGAAACTTCAACAAAAGAAGATTTTTTATTTTTGAAAGACTGTTTTACAGATGTAGAAATCAGAATTCATGCTCCTCATCACCTTATGGGGTTTGATGTGGGGAATAAAAGTCTTGAAACTAATAATCGCAAGCTTTTTGAACATGCGCAACAGGCAGCGGATATACTCAATGCAAAAACTATTGTTGTTCATCCGGGGTGTGACGACGGTATTGATGTGTTAAAAGAGACGGTAAGACAATTTAAGTTGTTTGATGATAAACGTATTGTAGTTGAAAATTTGCCTTGGCATATGTGCGGAAACACAGCGGAGGAAATTACTTTTATAAAAGAGTATTGCGGATGCGGTTTTTGTTTTGACTTTTCTCATGCTTTATGCGCGGCAAATTCACTTGGAATAGATGCTGAAAAACAATTGAAAGGATTTTTTGAGCTTAGACCTGATGTTTACCATCTGTGTGATGGAGATGTTATGGGACTTGAAGATAAACATATGCATTTCGGTGAGGGAAATTATCCGCTTAAACATTTTATAAAAGATTATACTGTTGAGGATGCCTATATAACGATGGAAACAGGTCAGGGTATTCCTGTTGCAATTGAACCGTGGGTGAATGACTTTGAATTTATGCTAAAAATTGAAAGGTGAGGGACTAAAGTGCGTAAATATAGTTTTAAGATTTTCAGTTCAAATATAAATGATAATCCGAGGATTATTGAAGATGGAGCAAAATATGTCCTTGAGCATAAGGATAGAATGTTTATTGAGCTTATGATTTTGCCAAAGACAACAAGGGATGATTTGCGTGTTTTGAGAGATAAGTTCGATGGTTCGGAGATAAGACTTCATGCACCTCATCATTTGATGAATTTTGATGCCGGAAATAAAAGTCTTGAAGCAGATAATTGCAGAGTTATTGACCATGTGCGATTTGCGGCTGATTTGTTCAATGCAAAAAGTATTGTTGTCCATGCCGGTTGCGGGCAAGGAATTGATGTTATAAAAGAAACGGTGAGACAGTTTAAGCTGTTTGATGATGAACGAATTGTGGTTGAAAATTTGCCGCTTGTTGCGGAAGAGGGGCTCAAACTTTCCGGGAATACACCTGAAGAAATTGCTTTTATAAAAGAACATTGCGGATGCGGTTTTTGTTTTGACTTTTCACATGCACTGTGCGCTGCAAACTCGCTCGGACTTGATGTTGAAAAACAATTGCAGGGATTTTTTGCACTTGTGCCGGATGTTTATCATATATGCGATGGAGATATTGACGAGGTGGATGACAAACATTTGCATTTTGGTGAAGGAAATTATCCGTTGGAGCATTTTTTGAATGATTATACTGCGGCTGATGCTTATATTACAATGGAAACCGGTCGCGGAATTCCGGTTGGGATTAAACCGTGGATAGATGATTTTGAATTTATGCTTAAGATTGAAGATAATAAAGTTTGTAATAAAGTTGTTTAATTGCTAAAAGTTATGTTTTATAACGCACGTCTCGTGAATATAAAAATATAACTATACATAATATACATTATGCGACAAATATATTAAATTAAAAAGGGGATATTTATTTCTCCTCTATTTTCTTTATTTTATTCCTTTTTAGATATATTGTAGCAGTAATTTCATTAAAGAAACAATTTTTTAAATTAAAGTAAAAAAATAAGCCTCCTTTATATTTAGGGAGGCTTATAATTAAAAGATTTTATTCAAAAATTAGAACAAAACTTTCAGGTTAACACCTGCTTCGTATTCATAGTCGGTGTATTTTGATCTAGAACCATCAAGGAAGTAGTCACCATATACACCAACAGCAACACTGTCTGTTAAGAAGTAGTTGACTTCACCCTGCAAATACCAATTGTTGGCATTGTTTTGGTTGAATCCCCACCAACCATCATCGATAGAAGCATCTCTGTCTGTGGTGAATTCATAACGAACACCGGCATCAGCAGACATTTTGCCGCACAACAATGTTTGGTGAACACCTGCAAATACGCTGTAGTTCATATCACGATCTCTTGTGTCAACCAAAGAAGCAGCTGTAGCTTTTACGTATGGAGTTGTGCCATGTCCCATGTCATATCCGACTTGAGCTTCTACTTCTACAGCTTTAGCCCATTCATCATCACCGGTCCAACGTTTAACGTTGCGGTGTCCATACCAACTACCCGGTTGCATTGTGAAATATTCGGCACCAACTTGGGTCAATACTTTGCCAAAGTTGTGGTTGTATTTTGCACCCAAAGCATAAGCAAAGTTGTGCTCATTATTAAGGTCACGATTGGTTAATCTTTGAAAATCGAAATTGTTGGAAACTCTGCCATATACAGCAAAATTATCTGTTACACCATAGGTGAGTTCTTCTGTAGCGGCAAAACCTTCATATTCGTTGTTAAAATTATATTTCTCGTTTGTTCTTGAATAGCCCAAAGAGGTTGATGATAAAACTTCGCCCTTAGCAGGCAAGAATAAAGAACCTGTAAAATCTTTTGCATTTGCAACGCCGGCAATTAAAGTAGCTGCAGCGGTGCCCAAAAGCATAGTCTTAAAGTTCATGAGATATCTCCTTATATTGTTAAAGTCACGGCAAGTCATTTTGTGACTGCCACACCTCGCTAGATTATTAGCTGATTATTAAAATAAAGTTAATTAGTATAATATACAAATAACATTATGTTACAGATTCTATCAATTGCTTTGTGTAAGCCTGTTTAGGAGCATTAAAGATTGCTTCCACTTGTCCCTGTTCGACAATTTTTCCGTCTTTCATTACCATAATATTGTCAGAAAGCGCCCTCACCGCCTTTATATCGTGGGATATAAATATATAACTGATTTTGCGTTTATTTTGTATTTCTTTTAATAAGGTAAGGACTTGTGCTTGAATTGATACATCAAGTGCCGAAGTCGGCTCATCCAAAATTATGAGTTTCGGTTCCAAAACCAAAGCTCTGGCGATGGCAATACGTTGACGTTGTCCGCCGGAAAATTGGTGCGGATATTTGTTTAGATCATCTGCATTCAATCCAACTTCTATAATTGCGTTTAATACTTTGTTTTTGCGTTGTTCTTTGTTGAGATTAGAAAAATTGGCGCGAAGCCCCTCCCCGACTATGTCTAAAACCGTCAAACGAGGATTGAGTGAATTATAAGGATCTTGAAAAACCATCTGAATTTGTTGTCTGAAGTAACGTCGGTTTTTGTCGTTAATCTCTTGATTTTGATATATAAAATTCCCTTTATATTTGTTCAGCCCGACAATGGAAAGTCCCAAAGTGGTTTTTCCAGAGCCGGATTCACCTACAATACCCAAAGTTTCGCCTTGTGCCATTTTGAAAGAAACGTTATTGACGGCAACAATTTGGGATGTCGGTTGTCCGAAAAGATTTTTTTTGAGCACAAAAGATACATTGATATTGTTAGCTTCGAAGAAAATATCATCTGATATATTTTTATTAAAATTCAACCTGTTAATTGAGTTAATTAAAGTTTTTGTGTAATTATTTTGAGGATGATTAAAAATCGTGTTTGTGTCACCGCATTCGACGATATTTCCATCTTTCATCACTATTACGTTGTCGGCAATTTTTTTGATTAAAGATAAGTCGTGACTGATGAATATGATTGCCATATTAAGTTTTTTGCGCAGTTCCAGCAATAAATCTATAATTTGAGCCTGCACCGTTACATCAAGAGCCGTTGTCGGTTCGTCAGCAATCAAAATACTCGGATTGTTGGCGATAGCCATTGCAATCATAACTCTTTGACGTTGGCCGCCGGAGAGCTCAAAAGGATATGCGTTGATACGCTCTTTTGTATTTTGTATGCCGACAAGTTTTAGCAGTTCCTGTGCTTTTTTTATAGCCTGTTTTTGCGGTATATTGTTATGTATTACTATATTTTCGGCAATTTGCTGCCCAATTTTATGCAACGGATTGAGTGATGACATCGGTTCCTGGAAAATAAATCCAATTTTGTTGCCTCTGATTTTTTGCCATTCTTCTTCTGTTGCGCCGTTCATTTCTTGTCCTAATATATTGATAGAGCTATGTTTTGCGCATTTTTTCAGACCTAGCAGAGAAAGTGCTGTTAATGATTTGCCTGAACCTGATTCTCCGACAATTCCTAATATTTCTCCTTGTTCAAGGCTAAAATTAATATTATTGACAACCGGGCGATTGTTTTCTACAAAAATCTGCAGATTTTCAGTTTTTAAAATACTCATGATTGCTCCTTTCTGCTGTCGAGAGCATCACGAACACCCTCACCTATAAAAATAAGTAAAGTCAATAAGGTAGAAAGAATAATAAATATAGAAATTCCAATCCATGGAGCTTGCAAATTATCTTTGCCTTGGCGGACCAAATCTCCCAGTGACGGATATTCTTGCGGAAGTCCGAGCCCGAGAAAATCTAGTGCCGTTAAAGACACAATAGCTTCAGAAATGAGAAATGGGATAAAAGTTATTGTGGCGACAAGGGCATTGGGTAAAATATGGCGATAAATTATGCGCCAATTGCTTATTCCTAGAATTCGTGCAGCTTTTACATACTCGAAATTACGGGTGCGCATAAATTCTGCTCTGACCATGCCGGTTAATGATGTCCATGAGAAAAAAAGTAATATTATCAATAAGCTCCAAAATGTCGGTGCAAAAAGGCTGGCAACAATTATCAATATGAAAAGTTGCGGTAATGAATCCCATATTTCGATAAATCGTTGCATAAAAATATCGGTTTTTCCCCCGAAATAGCCCTGAACCGCACCGCAAATTATGCCGATAACTGACGATATAATGGTTAATAAAAAGGCAAATATGACCGAAAGCCTTATTCCATATATTATACGAGCCAAAATGTCGCGTCCTTCATCATCGGTGCCGAGCCAATGGTTTTTGTCGGGGGCTGACGGAGTTGGAGTTGAAAGCATAAAGTCAACGGTGTTATATGAATATGGAATCAGTGGCATTATCATCCATCCGTTTTGATTGATATTATTTGCAATGTATTGATCACGATAGTCGGCTGGGGTTGGAAAATCTCCGCCGAAGTCCATATCGGTATAAGTTTTAAAGATAGGAAAATAAAAATTATTCTGATATTTCAACAGCAAAGGCTTGTCATTGGCAATAAATTCGGCCAAAAAACTTATCACCATGACCATACCGAAAATCACAGATGCCCAATAGGCTCTTTTATTCGATTTAAATTTTTGCTTTATCCTATTGTTTATCAATGTTTTCCTCTTCTATAAGCGGTGTTTTTTGCGCAGCTGAAGATATTGATTCAAGGTTTGCTTCGGGGGCGGAGCTGACGGTTTTTTGTGTAATTTTTTGTTTGGTTATAGTTTTTTCTTCCAATGGTATGAGTTGTGCTTTAGGACGGATTATTTCCGGCTCATATTCCTGCTCGGATGAAGGAGAAGTTACAGGAGCTGAAGATTGAAAATTTTGCTCATTCCATGGGCGAAACCACTCGTTATATTCCTTATAAAATTGTTGAATTTTATCAGCAGTATAAGTTATATTGCTAATGTGTCGGATTATTTCTTTACGAGTTGATTTGGCAATATTCGTGTCGCTAAAGTTAATACATTTTTCTCCCGTAAAGAACTGGTTGAGAAGACTTGGAGTTGAGCATATTGACTTGTTAATCGAAAATGATTTGTTTTCCGGGGTATAAATAGCCAAAGGACTCATTTGGGTATTTAGGAAACGCGCAAGCAGAGATTCATTTTCATAATCATCATCCATTCCGATTAATCCTTGAATTATTACCGTGGTGTTCTTTAGTTCGCCGGTGTTTTTGAGCTTTTCCATAAATTGTCCCAATTTGCCGTATAAACACATTGTTTGCTGAAAATATGCACTGCGTTTTTCCATGCTGTTGCGTTGTTTTACCCATGGATGATTATTTTTGACCTGCCATGATTGCATATCTTTCAAATTGCACATATTGTCAAACAAATACATATCAGAAGGAAAATCTATAACGGCAAAATAGGCATTATTTCCTTTATCTTGTGTAATATCTGTGAATAATTTATTGAGTGTTTCAATTGAATTTACAACATGTAAGTTGTTGAAACTTTTGCCTATTATCGGGAGATTGTCGGCAGAAAACAGGCCGTTGATGTTGTTATAGATTGTTTTGTTAAAATTATCTAACCATTTTGTGCTTTCAAGCCATTTAATCAGCAAAATAATGCTATTTTCAACCGGACTGACATTTTGGGCATATTTTTTGAATGAGGGAAATGTATTTTGCGTAACACAACGGTTTACGACAATTTGGTTATTTTGTTGGCAAAGGTTTATACCGGTGCTTTGATAAGCATTGATATTATACCCCTTCTCTCTCAATACATCCAGCAATTTATAGTGTTGCAAATATGTATCAAAGTTGTTGTGTTGCTCAAAATTCCAACGGTTTGTTTTTATCAGTTTATTTTGCAGATTTGCATAAATATCTTCCGGTAACTGCAAATTCAGGCTGTCGGCGGCATTTTGATTGGGATTTCCGGATTTTGTAAAGGAATTGGTGAACAGTTTGAAATTGTACTTTGCATAAAATCCCATCATCACAGAAATAAGTTGATCACGATAATATTTGTTTGTGTTTTGGTCATCCAATGTGCTCAAATATGCATAAGACGGGAGATTGGGCAACATTATATTGACAATTTTGCGATTGCTTTCATTTTGTGCGGCCGGAGCAGAAAAATTCTCTACACTGAAATCAGGCAAACTGCGATTGCAAAAATATCCGACGGCGGCAAAAATTGCCAATGATAAGAAAGCGAAGAAAAAGCGAAATTTGGTGTTGCTGAAAAATAGTAACACAAAAATCAGTATTGCTGCGGCGCCGGCAATATATACGGAAGAATATCCGATGGTTGCAAGGGTTGAAAAGTCAGCAAATTGGTTTAAAAAGGCATAAAATACGGCAAAGCCAATTCCTCCGCTCAAAATACATAATAGAATAGTAAATCCAGAAAGAAAGAAATATATCAGCAATGTAACTATGGCTATTGCGGCAAGAGAGATTATAATTTCAGGTTGCGGGACTGGAAAATTGTTGAATATGTTGCCGCTTTGGGTTGCTGTATAGAGAGTAAAATCAATTCCCAGAAGCGAAAAACCTATGATGAATAAAAATACGAGATTGAACCAATAAGAAGCAAAACTGTTATTAGCCTTTTTTTCCTTTTTGCGACGTTTTTGCGGAGTTGATGACATTATCATAGGATAAGGATCAAAATTTTTTACCTCATTATTGTGGTCAAAAACGGGTTCTTTGTGCTCAATATTACTCATAATTTTCCTTCTTTTGCTTTTTTATACTTTGCCCAAGTTTAACAAATACCCTCAGATTTTAAAGCAAAAAAAATTGACTAAGCACAAAATTTTAAAAGATGGATAGATTGCAAATTGTGCTTGCTGATTGTATAAAAATCAGATAGCTTAAAACAAAAAATATTGAGGAAAAAAGATGATAGCAAAATTGCACGGAATTGTTGACTCTTTTGGTGAAGATTGGGTTATCATAGATGTTAACGGTGTCGGATATTTGGTTTTTGTTTCGGCAAAAACCATGGCAAAGCTTATTAAAGGAGCTGAAGCTGTTTTGTATGTGGAAACAGTTGTCAGAGAAGACAATATCAGTTTATACGGTTTTGCTTCTCCGTTAGAAAAAGAATGGTTTGTCACACTCACAAAGGTACAAGGTGTGGGCGCAAAAGTTTGTTTGAGTATCTTGTCGGTATTATCGCCTGCTAATTTGTCACAAGCTATTGCTGCACAAGATAAGGCTTCGTTTACAAGAGCATCGGGTGTCGGACCGAAGTTGGCCGCGCGTATTGTTACCGAATTAAAAGGAAAGATGGTTGGGCTTTCTTTGGGAGCGGATGCAACCGATTATGTTATGACGTTTCAAGATGGAGATATGCCGGTTGGTAACGTTGTTGCAGAAGAAAATACACAAAATAAAATGGTCGAAGATGCTATTTCGGCACTGGTTAATCTCGGATACCAGAGAATTGAGGCTTATCAGGCTGTAAATAAAGCGGTTGCAGGCGAAGCGCAACAAAATGTTTCCGGATTGATAAAAGCGGCATTAAAAGAATTTGCAAACAAGGAGAACTGATAGATGGAAGAAAGAATTGTTACTCCTAGAGAGTTACCGGAAGATGAGGTAACTGTTAATGCGCCGGTTAATCTGCGCCCTACTTCGTTATCAGATTTTGTAGGACAAAGACAGGTTTGTGAAAATTTGAAAATTTTTATCGAGGCGGCAAAAATGCGTAAAGAGGCTTTGGACCATGTTTTGCTTTTCGGTCCTCCGGGATTGGGTAAAACTACCCTTGCCTCCATTGTGGCAAAAGAATTGGGTGTTAATTTTAAGGCTACTTCTGCACCGATGATTTCTAAATCAGGTGATTTGGCGGCGATTTTAACCAATTTGGAGGCCAATGATGTTTTGTTTATTGATGAGATACACCGTCTGAATCCGGCTATTGAAGAAGTTTTATATTCGGCGATGGAAGATTTTCAATTAGATTTGATTATCGGCGAAGGTCCGTCGGCTCGTTCGGTAAAAATTGATTTACAACCGTTTACCCTTGTTGGTGCTACAACTAGGTCAGGTTTACTATCTACTCCTTTGCGTGAACGTTTTGGTATTCCGTTGCGATTGGATTTTTATTCGCCGGAAGATTTGGAAAAAATTGTAATTCGCGGAGCAAAATTGCTCAATGTCAAACTAAGTCCCGAAGGTGCGCGTGAAATTGCCTGCCGTTCGAGGGGAACTCCGCGCGTGGCCGGAAGATTGTTGCGACGGGTAAGAGATTTTGGAGCATTGGCAACGGACGGAGCAATAAGTGCTGAAATGGCAGATATGGCTTTGCGTCGTTTGAATGTTGATAAATTCGGTTTGGATGCCTTTGACAAGCGCTATTTGACTTGTATTGCACAAAATTATGGCGGTGGTCCGGTTGGGGCCGATACTTTGGCAGCGGCACTTTCGGAAGAGCGCGACACAATCGAAGAAGTTATTGAGCCATTTTTGCTAAAACTCGGTTTTTTGCAGAGAACTCCGCGCGGACGTGTAATTTCTGATATGGGGTGTGAATATTTGGGAATTCCGAAGTTGAGAAAGAATGTTAAACAATTTTGCGAACAAGATGACTTGTTTGATTGAGAAGAAATATGACAGAAAGCTATTTTGATAAAGATAAATTTTATTTTCCGGTCAGAGTATATTATGAAGATACTGATGCCGGCGGTGTGGTGTATTATGCTAATTATCTCCGCTTTGCCGAAAGAGCAAGAACAGAGTTTGTCAGGGCTTTGGGTGTCGGGCAAAATAAAAATTTGAACGCAGAAAATCCCTGTGCTTTTGTGGTTTGTCATTGTGAGGCGGACTATAAATCTCCGGCAGTTTTGGATGATTTGCTGACGGTTGTTTCGGAAATTGAGCAAATGAGTGCTGTTTCTTTGGTAGTAAAGCAAAATATATTCAGAGAAGATAAACTTTTGGTAGCCTTAAGAATTAAAGTTGCTTATATTTCACTCAAAAATAAGCGTCCGCAAAGATTGCCGAGTGAATTAAATGCGTGGTATGCGGTGACGGCGGCTGCGAAAGATAAAAATTCCTCCAATGCCGCAGAGTAACAAGACAAAACAGAAGATTGCGATGATTTTTTTATATTTTTGCCCGCCAAGTGCGGGTAAAATTTTGTTTACTCCGACGGCAGAACCGACAATCTTAAATTGGTTATAGGGTTCTTCGGCAAAAAGGTTGATAGCTATGGTATTGTTGGGATTGAGATAAGAAAAAGTGATAATAATGTCATTGCCGACTTTTTTTAATTGGGCATCAATTTCGGGAGATGTGTTTTCCGAATCGATATTATAACTCAAAATTTTTACTCGCGGTGGTATGGAAATGCGTATCGGGTCATGCCCTATGGGAGAAACATCAGAGCCGGACAAGGCTTCTTCACCGGAGTTGGTCAAAGTGATAAGACTTTTGTATATGTCTTGGTATTCATTATCGTTGATATGCAGTTTTATGCCGCCGCTTGATGAGGTAGAGATAATTTTGTCGGTAGTTGAGCTATATTCCAAAATCGGGCGGGAGAGATAAAATTGGTAATAGCCGATGATTATAGCGACAATTCCCATCAAAAAAGCCATGCTGTCACTGGTCAAAAACTTCCATAGTTTTTGCAAGCGTTTGGTTTTGTGACAAGGTTTAATTTTGTGTTTGTGATGCATATTTTCTCCTTTTGGTTTTGATATAATCGCTGTTTGGAGAAAATAAAGAATATTTTTTTAGAAAAAATATTGACAAAATACCCAAAATATGATAAAAAGAAAAATGAAACTAACTAAATTATTAATTATGAAAAAGGAAAAAAAGCAGTACTATGACTTCTCCGAGTACTGGGAAGACAATGGAGGAAAAATTATTGCCATTATTATTTCTGTGGTTGTGGCAGTTGTGTTAATCTTCTCATCATTCTTCATCGTGTCCCCTGGACACCGTGGAGTAAAGGTAACGCTCGGCAATGTCGAGCAGAAGTCCTACCCCAACGGTTTGGGTGTGAAATGGCCTTTCATCTCGAAAGTGATCGAGATGGATGTCAGGACACAAAAGATGTCGGAAAAAACGACATCGTATACGTCTGATGTTCAGACAGCCCAAATCGAATACGTCCTTACTTACGATCTTAATCCAGAGGCAGTTCATCTCCTCTATGAGACGGTAGGACAGGACTATGAGACGAAGAAGATTCTTCCTGTGTTGAACGATGTGCTTAAAGATGTTTTTGGAAAATGGCAAGCCCAAGACATCGTCTCAAACAGAGACAAAGCGCGTTTAGATGTTCTCGCTGGGCTTAATTCCAGACTCGATAAAAAGTTTTTTGGAAATATTACTTTCCAAATTACAAACATTGACTTCTCGGATAATTTTGAGCAGGCAATCGAAAATAAAGTGATTGCCGAGCAAAATGCCCAAACCGCTAAAAACAATACGGTACGTATTCGTGAAGAAGCGGAGCAGAAGATCATCACTGCCAAAGCTGAGGCCGAAGCAATGCAGATTAAAGCCGAAGCATTGCAGAAAAACAAAGGCCTTACAGAGTATGAGGCAGTCCTTAGGTGGGACGGCAAACTTCCCCAATATATGATGGGGAATACTGTGCCAATGATCAACCTCAAATAATCAAGGCTCCCTTCGGGGAGCCTTTTTTGTTATGCATTTATTATTTCTGCGATTTTTGCCAATTCTTGATTATCGATTTTGTGTGCCAAATTTTCAAAAGTTTCAAGTTTGAAATCCAGATTGTGTTTTTTGAGCCAATCGGTTGAAAATTCTATGGTTTTGGGTAAAATGACATCATCTTTAAGGCCGTGAAAGAGATAAATTTTCGGATATGATTTTATGTCTTGTTCAAGTTTGTCTTTGCCGGCAACAAGTCCGGAGATAACAAAACAACCGCCAAGTTTGCTGTTACGACTCAAGGCTGTATACAAGGCGAGCATTGCCCCTTGTGAAAAGCCGATTATAAATGTTTTTTGTTCCGAAACATGATATTCTTGCTGTATTTCATTGATAAAACGGTTTATTCTTTCCGCTTCGTGTGCCAGTTGCTCACCGGCGGCATTATATATTTGAACAATTTCAGAGAGCGGAGTTTGCGGATTGTGTCTTTTATGCTCGGTATCAAACTCTGAAATATTATACCAGTAGCGCATTTGGTTTTTGTGATGAACTTTCGGCGATTGCGGGGTGATAACAAGTGTTTGCGGCGAAATTGATGATAATAAGGCCGCCTCGGGAGAAATATCTTCCATAGAGCTTTTGTAGCCGTGCAAAAATATCACCAGATTTTGCGGATTGATAGTGTTGCCGTAGCTTTTGTAATCAAAAGTTGCCACGCCCTAACCTCACTGATTGAAAAATTTGTTGTTTTTCGGAAAACCGAACGGAACCAATTTGCCAGCCTGTCCGCGGTGACCTAGCCATGTCATCAAATTGGTTTCCACACCAATTCCGCCGGAGCGGCTGAAGCTGAATCCGTCTGCGGCATTAAAGAACTGGATGTCGGACATTCCGCCGTCTTTGTATTTTTGCAGGCGAACACCATGACCGCGAACCATTGTCGGAATTTCTTCGGTTTTGAAAACTAAAAGTTTGCGGTTTTCACCTACAACGGCTGCCATATCACCGTTGACTTTGGTGCAGAAAATAGTTTTTTCTCCGGCACTGACATTCATAATCTTTCTACCGCTGCGGGTTTGGGCAAGAATGTGGTTTTCATCCACAATAAATCCATAGCCGAGATTGGAAGCCAATAGATATTGTGTTTTCGGCTCAAAAACAAACATTGCGGAAATGCTGTCGTTGTTGGAGACATCTAACATCAGGCGTAACGGTTGTCCAAAACCGCGTCCGGTCGGAATATCGTTGGCAGAAATGTTGAAAAACTTGCCGGAGGTATCTAACAGCACTATCTTGTCGGTGGTTTGTGCGTGCAGAATAAAAGCCAGTGTATCGTCTTCCTTAAACTTGAAATCGGTTGAAGTATCGACATGGCCCTTGAGTCCCCTAATCCATCCTTTTTGCGACAAAATAACGGTTATCGGCTCTTTTTCGATTAGGGCTTCAATCGGAACATATAAATTCTCGTCAACTTCGGCAAAATCTGTGCGGCGACGGCCTAAAAGTGTCTTTTTGCCGAATTTGTCTTTGATTTGTTTGATTTCTTCTGCCAAAAATGCCCATTGCTTTTCTGTTGTGTTTAATAAACTTTCCAAATCTGATTTTTCGGAACTTAACTCTTCAAATTCTTCTTTTATTTGGCTTTCTTCCAGTTTGCGAAGAGAGCGCAATTTCATATTTAGTATTGCTTCGGTTTGATTATCGGTAAGATTAAATTCTTTCATCAAAGCGGCTTTGGCATCTTCTTCTTCGCGAATAATGGCGATAACACGATCCAAATTGAGATAAGCAATCAAATAGCCGGAGAGAATCTCCAAACGATAATTTATCTTCTCGAGACGGAATTTTGTACGTCTTATCAAGACATTATGACGATGTCTTAAATATTCACTTAAAACTTCTTTGATTGACATAACACGTGGAACACCATCGGAATCAAGCACGTTCATATTCATATTGAAACGGCTTTCCAGCTCGGTTTGTTTGAACAAATGTTCCATTAGCAGATTGGCATCAACGGTGCGACTTTTCGGCTCAAGAACAATTCTGATATCTTGGGCTGATTCATCACGAATATCATTAAGAAGAGGAATTTTTTTATTGATTAAAAGTTCGGCAATTTTTTCTACCAATTTGGCTTTTTGAACCATATATGGAATTTCGGTAACAACAATTTGATAAAGTCCGTGGCCGAGGTCTTCTTTTTCCCACTTGGCGCGGATTCTAAACACTCCTTTGCCGTTTGTATAGGCATCTAAAATGCTTTGAAACTTATCAACTATAATACCTCCGGTAGGAAAATCCGGTCCTTTAAGACGTTTTACCAGAGGTTCAGCTTCACATTCGGGATTTTCTATCAAATATAAAAGGGCATCACAAACTTCGCTCAAGTTGTGGGGAGGAATGTTGGTTGCCATACCCACAGCGATGCCGCTGGAGCCGTTCACCAGCAGGTTGGGGAAGCGGCTTGGGAGCACACGGGGCTCTTTGCGGCTTTCGTCGAAGTTGGGATCCCAGTCCACGGTGTCCTTGTCGATGTCACGGAGCATCTCGTTGCAGAGCTTGGACATACGTGCCTCGGTGTAACGGTAGGCGGCGGGGGGGTCGCCGTCCACGGAGCCGAAGTTGCCGTGGCCGTCCACCAGCATGTAGCGCATGGAAAAGTCCTGAGCCAGACGAACCATGGCGTCATAGACGGATGCGTCGCCGTGGGGGTGATACTTACCCAGAACGTCACCGACGCAGGTGGCGGACTTTTTGAAGGGCTTATCAGAGGTGAGGCCGCTTTCGTACATGGTGTAGAGAATGCGGCGGTGGACGGGCTTGAGACCGTCCCTGACATCGGGCAGGGCGCGGCCTACGATAACGCTCATGGCGTATTCAATATAGCTGTCCTCCATCTCGTTGACGAGATCGGATTCGGTTATTACCTGATTGGGGAACAGTATGTCCTCAGGCTTGTAATTTCTGTTATGTGCCATTAAAAATATCTCCTTTTAAAGGCTTCCTTATCGTAGGGGCCGGACATCTCGGCCTAAGAGCCGCCTAACGGCGGGTGGCCTCGAAACACGCCTGCGGGTGTAGACCCGGCCGGCCC
>JAZNXK010000036.1:0-59189 GCA_045593845.1 Alphaproteobacteria bacterium | reverse complement strand
TTGCATGGGGTGCAAGAAGTCGGAGGTTCGAATCCTCTCGTCCCGACCATAATAAGAAAGACCTATCCTTGCGATAGGTCTTTCTTATTATTTGTTGGAATCTGGGTTCGAAACTCCGAAGAAGGAGGTTCGACTACAAGCGAAAGCCGAGCGGAAGCGCGGCGGTGAGCGAAAGCGAATGAGCGCAGTGAACGTAGCGTTAGCGAAGTAATCCTCTCGTCCCGACCAATTTAACGCCTTGATTTTTCAAGGCTTTTTTTATTCAGAATTTAATTTGACCATCATTGAGAATTTTTAAGAAGTCATTTTCAAAATCATTATGAGTACTATTTTCTAGCATCAAAAGATGAAAATTGTTGTTATTTGAAATCTGGTTATATGATTTTTTTCGTTTAACATCAATATAGGTATCTTTTGCGCCTTCTAGCCAATAAATAGGAGTTTTCGTTACTTTTTTGTATAAAACATTATAAGGTAAATCTCCGTTTATACTGATAACAGCGGATAATTCCATTTCTAATCCTATATGCACAGCCATTCCACCGCCTTGAGAATGCCCGATAAGAATTATGTTCTCTGGTTTTGTATGTAAATTACCTAATTGTTCCTTTATATACTTTAGCGAATATTTGTATTCCTCTGCAACAGCGTCACGTCGTCCATCATTTTCAAATTTATCAAACCATTTATATTTATTAATTTTATCAGGATGTTTGAAAGGGGCATTAAAAGTGATTAAATTGGCATTGAAGAACCTAGCGATTTTATACATTAAATCACTGTAGGCATTTTTATCTGAGCCAGAGCCATGTAAAAAAACTAATTTTTTCATCTTGGTCTATTGGTAACATTTTTTTATAAAAAAAGCAAACATAATTCAAAGTAATTTTTAAATCTCAAAAAACGGTATCTTTTTCTCGATTTTGGTGGGTCAACCCGACCAAATACAAAAGCCGCCTAAATGGCGGTTTTTTTATTATATCAAATCGGTTGTTCCATAATATAATTCCGCGCTTGTATTTTATTTTTTTCTGAAATATTATGCCGACAAATCTCATGAAGCGGGGGAAAATATGTCGTCTTTTTTACAATTTATTAAATTGCTTATATCCGGAAATAAATTACAAGGAATTAAGTTTAGAACTATCTTATCCATTATCTTAACTTTTTCTGTTCTGATTATCGAAGTTGCAGTGTATTACATACATTGGGATTCTATTCCGGATATGATTCAATATGATTATGATTTTTCCGGTGTGCCGAACAATATTTGTGAGAAAAAATGTATATGGTATAATCTTCTTCTGCAGATATTTATTTGCGTTTTTGTGTTTGTGATAAAATATTTTTCATACAAAACAAAGCGTATTCATAATATTGTTTATGATGAAAATAATAACTTGATTCCGATTATTGACAAGCGATTTTCCATGTTTGCATGGGAGACGGCAATGCTTTTTGTAACGACTGAGCAGGGTTATATTTTTGCTCTTATCGATATTATCGAGAATCGGATGTGTGATGATATTGTGACCTTGATATTCTTGTTTTGGCTGATTGTGCTGGTTATTGAATTTCGCTCCGATTTGAGGGTTTTAAAAGCCGAAAGTAAAAATTCTAAAAAGGCATAAAAAAGAGCATAACAATATGTGTTGTTATGCTCTAAAATAAAGATTTAGGAATTAATTGCAATAAATCGAATAGCTTTCCGGTGCATAAATTCCCATGCTCAAGCCGCCCATCAAAGAGTCATATAATGTCCAGTGGGTTTCTATGGCATTAATACCTTTTCCTTGGCATACATTGGCCAAACTGTAATTTGTTTTTTGCAACATTCCCCACAGGAAGAAATGGCTTCTGCCCTGATATGAGGGTTTGTTTTCTGCAATTTGGTCACGGTTGAAGCTAAAACGCATAATGTGGTCACTGCTGCACGCAGATAGTGCCAAAGCAAGACCAATACAAATTAAAAGTTTTTTCATATATAGTCCTCTTATAAAAAGTCAAATGCGGCGGTAAATTTTATTTTTCCAGCGCTTGATTTGTAATTTTGTCATATACACTTGTTGTTCTATATCAATTGTTACCGGATGTCAACAGATGTTCAACAGGAAATATTTTTTTAACCAATGATATTGCACAATGAAAAATATGTTTATTGCTGCGGTGAATAATGGGGAGTTTGGGAGTGAAAAGGCTGGCAATTTTTGCATCATACGATAATAAGGGAATGGTTCACGATTATGTTTTGAGTTATTTGCGCTTTTTGAAAGAAATTGCGGATAAGATTATATTTGTTGCCGATAATGAGGTTTTGCCCGAGGAACAAGCCAAATTGAAGGATTTGTGTTGTCATTGTGAATTTGTGCGTCATGGTGAGTATGATTTCGGCTCGTATAAACGCGGTTTTAATCAAGCAAAAATAGATGGACTTTTGAGTGATTGTGATGAGCTTATTTTGTGTAATGATAGTTGCTTTTGCGAATTTTCTTTCAGGGGTGTTTTTGCCGCAATGGATGAGCAAAATTGTGATTTTTGGGGAATGACCTCAAGTAATGAGATTAAACCGCATTTGCAGAGTTATTTTCTTGTTTTTAGAAAGTCTGTTTTTTTGTCTGAATATTTTGCGGCATTTATAAACGGAGTTGAAAAATTGGATAATCATGATGAAGTTATTTTGAATTATGAGGTTCAGTTGAAACAATTTTTGGAAAGCAAAGGTTTTATTGCTTCGGCGTTTGTGGAGGCGGCTGATGCTTTTAATATAACTATACATAATCCTCTGTCGTTGCTGAAACGGGGCATGCCGCTTTTGAAAAAGAAGTTTTTTGTTTTGGGGGCAACTGCAAAAGAGAAGCCTGATGAAGTTATAGATTTTATAAGAGAGAATTATCCAAGCGGTTATAATGATATTTTGACACATGAGAAAGCTTCTGGAACAAAATTGCTCTGACAGATTACTGTGGGATACCAAAAGATAATGATTATTTATTTTTAATCGTTTAAGAGAAAATTAAAATTTCTGAATGTATTAAATCTGTGTTTTATATTGCTTGTGCAGACTGTGCTAGAGAGGGACAATATGCCGATAATATCAGTTATTATACCAGTTTATAATGTGGAGAAATACTTATCAGCTTGTATGGATAGTGTTTTGGCGCAGACATTTCGTGATTTTGAGGCTATTTGTGTTGATGACGGTTCAAAAGATAATTCATTGAAGATCTTAAATGAATATGCTCAAAAAGATGATCGTATAAGAGTTGTTACTCAACAAAATGAAGGAGTATCTGTCGCCAGAGATGCCGGTTTAGAATTGGCAAAGGGGCAATATATTTATTTTATGGATTCTGATGATGTTCTTCATCCCGAACTTTTGGAGACTGTTTATTATTTTGCAAAAAAATTTGATGTAGATTTGGTTAGTTTTGATTTTGAAGAAGTTCGTGGAAAACTTCCGAAAATTAAACATATAGAAAAGGAAAAAATTAAATATAAGCTAACCGATAATCCCCTGTTTTTGGGGACGACTAAAGAAAAATATAAGATAAATTATAATGTATGGACGAAGCTTTATACCAAAAAATTGTTGGAGGGTATTCATTTTATTCCTCATATTTCGTTTCAAGATTATCCTCATACTTTTGCTATATTATCCAAACATCCGAAGACAGTTGTTTTGGATGCAAAGCTATATTTCTATGCAATAATTGATGGTTCAGTTTCTCATCGGAGCGGGTCGGTTAAGCAGATAAATGATTATTGCAAGGGGATGGAGTTTGTTTATGATATATATAAAGCTCCGGAGAGAGCTGCGGAATTGGCTTATTTGAAACGAAAATTTATTCCTAATATCTTGAAACATCAAATGGTACGTTGTGAACGTGCTGATGCAAGTGTGCGCGAGGAAATGTATGCTCGTTTTGCGGAAGAATTGAGAGACTTGGACAGTAAAGGACTGATTGGTTGGCGAGGGCATAAATTTAGTCGTTATTTGAAGATAAGAAAGTTGATTAAGTGCGGGCATATATAGAATTGGGTGCCCACACTTAAAATTTTTAGCGGTTTTAGGTTTTTATTTCATTTTGATTGCGGATTGTGAGCAGACAAGAGAGCAGAGCGAGCAACCGATACATTTTGTTTTATCGAGTTCAATGTGTCCGTTTTCTTTTGATAGGGCGCTGTGTTCCTGTTCATCACAGATAGTTACGCATTTGCCGCATTTTAGGCAAATATCATCATTGATATACGGATAATATTGGCGCTGCTTGTTTAAATCTTTGTGAGCCGTAAGTTTTGCAAATGCCTTATTTTTCAAATCAAGCGGTGAATCAAACCCTTTGTCCTCCAAATAGGTTAAGAGCCCTTTGCACATTGGTTTTATAATGCTGTAACCGTTGACCATAACTTCGGTGCAGACTTGGACAACATCGGCGCCGATAGATATATATTCTGCGGCGTCATGCCAGTTGGATATTCCGCCTATGCCTAAAATCGGCAAATCAGTGGTTTGTCTGACTTGTGCAACACAGCGCAATCCAATCGGTTTGACGGCAATTCCTGAATAGCCGCCGAAAGTTGATGTGCCGTTGACATTGGGCTGTGGCTCAAAAGTATCCAAATCCACCCCCATGAGTGATTGAACGGTATTAATTGCGCTCAAGCCGTCGGCTTTGGCATCTATGACTGCTTGGGTTATCTCGGCAATATTGCTGACATTGGGTGAGAGTTTTACAAATACCGGTTTTTCGGATACTTCTTTAACCCAAGAGGTTATGTTTGCCGAAATTTCGGGATGTGTGCCGATGGCCATGCCGATACCTTTTTCCGGCATACCGTGAGGACAAGAAAAGTTTAGCTCAAAAGCATCAATAGGAGAGTTGTTGAAAGTTTTGACAAGTTTTTGCCATTCTTCTTTGATGACCGGAGCCATAATGCTGGCGATAATGACTTTGGTCGGGTGGTTGGCTTTGAGAAAGGCAATTCCATCAAGCCATTCTTGCACGGTTAAATGGCTGAGCATTTCTATGTTTTCAAAACCATAAATTTTACCGTTTGCTTTCCATGCGGCATAGCGAGGGCTGGCTTCTATCATCTCGAGGTTGTCAGGGGTAATGGTTTTGAGTACGGCACCGCCCCATCCCATTTTGAATGCTTTGTCGATGCTGTCTATGCGAGCTGTCGGCGGGGCAGAAGCCAAAAGAAACGGATTTTCAAATTCAATATTATAAATTTTGGTTTTTAATGTAGCCATTTTTTGTGTCCTCAAACTGTGTATTTTGTGCATATTCTATATTGGATTATACTATTGTCAAATGATAATGTTGCAAAGTTGACATGGTGGTGGTTGTTTGTATTTGAGTAGTAAAAAAAAGCCGCTTTTTAGGGCGGCTGTTTTTAAGAAGATTATCGCTATTGTGCATTGCGGTCGTAAAGAGCATCTTCGTATGAGAAATAAACTTTAGGTTGCAAGCTTCCTTCCCAGTATTTGCCGTTGGTGTATAGTTTGCCAGCGGGATAGTCCGGTGGGGAGCCGTAGAATTTACGGATTTTCCAACCTTGATAAATCAGCCACTTGGGGGCATGTTTTATGAGTTTAACAATTCCCCATGTCAAAGCAACAATCCAAAAGGGTGCACTTATTATGCCTACCCAAAAAAATAACGTTTTCATAAAATAAAAATTTATGTAAGTAATTAAAATCATAATAAAACTGTAAGGCACAATATACAGTTCTTACAAATATTTGTCAATCAGTATGTGCTGAAAGGGCATATTGTTGTTGTATTTAAAATCTTTTGCATATAAACTTTTGATGTAACAATTTTGCGGAGAAAGAAATGCGTGCAACATGGGGTTCTAAAATCGGGTTTATTTTGGCCGCGGCAGGTTCTGCCATCGGATTGGGTAATATTTGGCGTTTTCCGTATTTGGCTGCGCAAAACGGCGGTGGTGCTTTTTTGTTGGTTTATTTATTGTTTGTCTGTATTTTGGGATATTTTTTGCTGACGGCAAAACTAGCTTTTGGGCATATCGCAAAAACAAATTTTATGGACGGTTTTAGGGCTGTTGATGCTAAAGTTTCGCCTTGGTGGGGAAAAATAGGCGGCGGATTGACACTGTTTAATATTTTTGCTGTTTCTGCTATCTATGTCATTATTATCGGGTGGACACTTTCTTATGTTTTTGCGGCGGGAAAAAATTTGGTCGGTCTTGATAAGATTGTTATTGACGAGAATTTGTTTACGGCTTTGACTTCTTCTTATGCAAAACAGCTGTTTTGGATTTTGGTTTGTATGGCGGCGGCAGGTATGATTTTGGCAAAAGGAGTGAAAAGCGGTATTGAAAAAGTGTCTCTCTATTTGATGCCGATTTTGTTTTTTATGCTGATATTTATGGTGGCATGGATGATGTTTATTCCCGGAACGGGAGAAGGATTTGCCTATCTGTTTACACCGCATTTTGAACAATTGGGTTTTTCGGAAACAGGGGTTGATTGGCATAAGTTTGCCAATTTGTTGTTGCTGGCATTGGGGCAGGCAATTTATTCATTGTCACTTGGGCTGGGTGTTTGTTTTGTTTACGGCTCATATCTTAAAAGTGGCAGCAATATTAAAAAATCTGCTTTCTGGATTGTGTTGCTGGATACCTGTGTTGCGTTGTTGGCGGCAATGATTGTTTTGCCGGCTGTTTTTGCTTTTGGTTTGGAATCAAGTCAGGGACCTGCGCTCACCTTTATTACGTTACCTTTTGTATTTGAAAAAATATCAGGGGGAGCCTTGTGTATGCTGGTCTTTTTTGTATTGTTGTTTTTGGGGGCATTAACCTCTTTGATTTCGATTTATGAACCGGCAATCAATTTGTTGATGGAAAAATTAAACTTGTCGCGTGTAAAAGCTACATTGTCAGTGTTAGGAATAAATCTTTGTTGTGCGCTGGTTGTTTTGGCCTCTTTTACCAAAAAAATAGATTTTGGCAGTGATTTGTTCGGAATGTTTGATTATATCACCGGCACATACACAATGGCGGCAATGATTTTGGTTTTTTGTGTTTTTATGGGCTGGAAAATCTGTCCGCGGTTGTTGCAAAATTTGCATAATAACGGCCCCGTTTTTAAGGCTTATTTACGTTTTGTGCTGAAATGGGCAGCTCCTTTGGTGTTGATTTTGTTGTTCTTGTTTGCGTAATTTTTTGAGCAAAAGTTACCTATTGACAAAAAAATATTTCCGAGTATATTTGTGGCAGTTAATAATTATTAAAAATATTTTTTATGATAACAGGATTAGTTTTTATTATCGTAGCCTGGGTAATATATCTTGTCTTGGGCTTTATCGGCAGATTTGCCAGTGATGGACAGCGTCGAAAAGATGTGTTTGACATTGAAATTGATGATTTCCTTGATCATTATCATTCGAATTATTGGTTTTTTGATGAAACTAAGGAAATGGTTTATCGGGCATTTTTGTTGCTCAGTTTTTGTCTTTATGTCGTGGGGGTGATTGTTTTTGTTTTCAATCTTAATTGCTTTCCGGCAGATTTTAATGCGATTATGAAGCTGTTTGTGGCCTTTTTTGGTGGCTGTGCTGCCGGTTGGACTTTGATTGTGCTGGCAAATCTAATTGTTTTAGGAATACCGATTTTGGGAATAATAATTATGGTGTTTCCGCTAATGCTTTGGGATTGGTTACACGGCAGATAATCTTGTGTTTATGAATAAAAAATCCGCATAATTTTGTTTCGGCAAAAATGCGGATTTTTTTGTTTTGGCTTGGAACTAAATTTTATTATTTGCGACCGCTGTTTTTTAAGGCTTGTTGGAGAGCAAAGGCAAGCGCATTATTGTTTGATTTTGGCTCATTAGACGGTGTTTCTTGTTGTTTTTCTTTGACAGAGGTGCGGGCAAACAATTTGTTGTTATCCAAAATTTGGTTATCAATGTCATTTTGTTCGCTTTCCAAATCCCAAACTTTACCCATGAGCATATCATAATTGCCGCCATGTGCTCCATGAGTTCTTTTTTCGGCTTCTTTGATTTTGTCATCCAAGCGATAATGTTCCAAATATCCCTCAACGGTTTCATAAAACTCTTCCGTGGTTGCAGGGCGGAGAAATGCGCATCTTCGGGCTTGTTCCATAGAAGTTCCCGGTTTTCCGCGATATAGAGCATAGCTGGCATCTTGGTCTTGTTTTGCGATTTCGGCATCCGTAATAGCTAGAAATTCTTCTTTATAAATTTCTTTTCCTTGGGCATTGCGGAATTTTTCTTCATTAAAAGTTCCTCCGCCGTAGATATTGCTTTTTCCCCACTCAAAAGAGGCTAACGGAGTAGTGTGACGAAACATTGTAAATTTTTTTTCGACGCGTCCAAGCCACAAATCAGGTCCTAAAAAGATTTGGTATTCGGTTTTTGGGAGTTTGTAGGAATTGCCTTCGGCATCAACGGAAAAGACGTCACCCAACTGGTAATATCCTCTCGGTGCGGAAGTTTTTGTGCTTGAGGGGGCGGGGGCAATATTTTGTGCCTTTTTCTCCGTTGTCCCGAAAACGTTTAAGACGTCACGACCATATTCTAAGGCAGCCAATCTTTTTGCATCTTTTGCAGAGCCTGCAGAGGTAAAAATTGTTTCTCCGTTCGGTAAGGTCAGAGCAACGGTAACGACTTGGCTTCCGTTTCCCTGCATAACGTTAACTGTTTGATATGTGGGGAGAATAATCTGTCCTTTTTCGTCTTTAATGCAATTTGCAGGACTTTGAAAATGTTCTTGCAATGCGTTAATGGGATTTTCTTGCCACAGTTTTGCCGTGCGGTTTTCTTGTGCGGATTGTTTTGCGACATATTTTTCCGGATGAGCCAGCCTATCTTTTGCGGCATTAACTACGTGGGGGATTTGTTCTTTTTTGACAGGGACAATCTGACCGGGTTTTTTGGTTTCGTTCAAAAGCCAATTATTGATGATGTCGTTGTTGCTGGAGGGAAGATACAGACCTTTTTCGTTCAGAGTAAAAATAAGTGAAATTTCTTTTTCTTTATCTACCCATGTTTTGATCACCGGTTGTGACATGATGAAAACTCCTTTGTTGCGTTGATATTGTTTATCGTAGCATATTTTACTGTTTTTGTCTATATAAATCGCATTTTGAAAGGTTGATTTTTTTCATGTCTGATAGTTTGTTGTTTTTATGCTATAAAATTTCAAATTTTTATATTTTGGAAAGGTGATATAAAATAAATATTGACAAAAATACTAAAGTGTATTATATTACAGGCTCCAAGTAAATTATTGTATCATCAAAAACATATCATTATGAAAGAAGTAAAGTTTTTTTCGTCAGTGATGGCCATTTTCGGCATTTTGATCGCTTGGCTTTTTCAAAGCAAGGGGATGGCCGCTGAAGCAGACTGCTCATTTCTGATTTCCGGCATTTTCGGAGTTGTCGCGCTGGTGACGATTACGGTTGATGCCGTCCGCAGTTGGCATGCCAAAAGGCGGGGCAACTTGCAGAAACAGTAAAAATGCCACATGCTCCTTTTTTAAGGAGCATTTTTTTTGCCTGAATCTTCAAAAAAAATAGTTGACAAAATTGTCAAAAAAGGTTATATTGAGGTTGTTAAATAGAATTATTGTTTCACCAAAAAAAATAAGTATATGAAAAAGTTAGGAATTATTTTTATTGTTATGGCAGGAATTGACGTTATTGTCACCCTGATCTGTGGATGTAAAGATCAAATGACCGCCGCAGGATGGGCACTGGTTTGTGCAGGCATCTTTGTCTGGTTGGGATTGATTCTGTTGGGTATCAATAAGCTCCGTCAGCGTAACATGGGATTTTAGTCATTTCTGCCGCGTCAGCTCCTTTTTTGAACTTTCCGAATTTTGGGAATACAGTTCATTAAAGGAGCTATTTTTTTGCCCAAATGTCATGCCTCTGAGCATTGAAAAATGCGAGGTCAAGGCATCTTCGAGTTTTTTTGATATAAGGAAGCAGTGCTGACGAGATCCCTTGATGCACGGACGCTTACGCGCCGAGCAAGGGATGACGATAATTCTAATTTGTAGATCCCTTGAATTTTTTTACCTCGCGAAAAAATAGGGATGACGTGTTTTTTATAGCGATTTTATTGGATGAGAAGCGTTTTTGGAGGGAGGACAATGATTCTAATCGTTGTATTTCTTGAATTTTTGCTGATAGCAAAAAATAGGAATGACATAATTTGATGTTATTTTCTGAATAGTCTGTCAAAATTGATAAAAAACAAGGTGGCCGAGGTTATGAGCATGGCAAAAGCTAAAATGCTTCCGGCATAGCATAACCAAAGCGGCGTGTTCTCATAAAAGAATAAATATCCGCTCAAAATCGCCGCGCTGATAAACGGTAAAAACAGCAAATCTTTGCAGATAAATATTTTCTTTTTCAACAAGAACATTATGGCGTTTATGCAGAGTAGGGCGATTATTTCTGCCAAAATGACCAAATGTGCCACTTGTCCGCTGTCGTGCCATGGTGAAAATGAGAGTTTGGCACTGTATGTGATGAAAGTGTTGTAGGTGAGTGTTAGGAAAACAATATATAAAAACAGGTAAAAACCCTTATAAATTTTGGTGTTGTCAACCAAAAATATTGCGGCAATAAGCAGGCTGAAAGCGATAATAAAAGGCATTTTTATCCTCCTTGTTGTTCCCAAATTCCGTTGGCATTGCGTTTCCAATATGATACGTCAATCGAATTTTGTTTGAGTTCTTTCCAAAAACTGCGGGCTTTTTCAACTGCCGGCGCAGAGTTGCCGTCAAAAATATTAAATACGCGCTCAAATTGTTTTATTTCTTCGCAATCGGCTTCTGCACCGTCGGTTAAAAATAAGAATACAGCATTGTTGGGATTGTCATTTTCGGAGGTCAGCCATATCGGTTGTTGTTCGGCATGGCCGTCTTTTTTGCTACCGTGGGGCAGAAAAGATTGTTCATCATAAGTCCACAAAAGGTTGTTGATAAAGTCAATACGTTCTGGGTTGCCGACACGAATCAGAATTTTTTTCTTCAATTGGTATGACTTCTCCAAGAGCTTGGGTAAGACATTTTCCAAAGTTTGATTTTGCAGGTGATAAAAATCTACTTTAGTCATGTTTTTTCAGCCTCAATGCAACGGCGGCGATTGTGCCTTGCTCCTGATTTTGCAACAACAGCATAATCGGGCGATTGTTTTCCTGTTCGGCCTCGGTAATATATTCTTCGGCGGCGGAAATTGTCATAACATCTTTTTTATCGATTTTTAGGATGACATCACCTTTCTTTATGCCTTGTGCGGCGGCATCGGAATTGGCCTCGACGGAAACAACCACCAAACCCAAAGTTACCGGCGCAAGATTATATCTTTTTAGGACGTCAGGTGTGATTTCGGCCAGTTTTATACCCAGTTGTTGAACTATATGGTCGCTCGGCAAAGATTGCTCGTCAACTTTGTTTTCGGTTGCGGAAGGCATTTCCAAAACGGTTACACTGAGCGGAAAAATTTTGCCCGAGCGCCAAACAATCAACTGAATGTCTTTGTCGATAGGACTTTCGGCAACCATGCGCGAAAAGTCTTTGGATACATTGATTTCTTTTTTGCCGAGATTTAAGATAACATCACCGACATTCAAACCGGCTTTTGAGGCGGGGCTGTCTTCGGCAATGGCAGAAATGATAACACCTTGGGTATTTGGCAGTCCCAAGTGTTCGGCGGTTTCTTTGCTATTGTTTTGAATGGTAACACCAATCCATCCTCTTTTTACGTGTCCGCTTTCCTCAAGTTGTCCGGCAATCCAACCCGCCATATTGATAGGTATGGCAAAGCCTACGCCGGTGCTGTTGCCGGTGTTGGAAAATAAAGCGGTGTTGATGCCGATTACTTCGCCTTTCATATTAAACATCGGGCCACCGGAGCTGCCTTGGTTGATTGAGGCATCGGTTTGGATAAAATTGTCATAGGGGCCTGCGGCTATATCACGCGATTTTGCCGAGACAATGCCTGCGCTGACGCTGCCACCGAGACCGAAAGGATTGCCGATTGCCAAAACCCAATCGCCGATACGTAATTCATCAGAATTGCCGAAGGTTGCTTTTTGCAACTTGTAGGGAGGCTCGATTTTTATCAAAGCCAAATCGGTTTTTTCGTCGCCTCCGATAATATCTGCTTCTACTTCGGTGTTATCAAACAAAACGACATTGATTGTGCTGGCATTTTCGATAACGTGATAGTTGGTGATGATGTAACCGGCCTCATCAATGATAAAACCGGAGCCCAAAGCCTGTCTTTTTTCGTTTTCGGAAGAAGTGTCGAGCAAGGCCGCTGCTTCTTCACCGTCAACATCATCGGCCAAAGGAATATCCAGTTTTTCGGTTTGTTGAATGGTAGAGATATTAACAACGGTCGGCAATAATTTTTCGGCCAGGTCGGCAAATGAAGGATAGCCGTTCTGCGCAAAGGCTGAACTTGTCGAAAAGATGAAAGAGATAATAAATAAAAATTTTTTTTGCATTTTTTATTTCATAGCCTTTCTGAAAAATTGGAAGAAATCACTTTCCGGCGAAATAACCATTGATGTTCCGTCGGTTAAAGATTTTTTATAAGCTTCTAAAGAGCGATAAAAATTGAAGAAAGCAACGTCTTGGCCGGCGGCTTTGTTCCAAATTTCGATGGCTTGTTCGTCTCCTTGGCCTCTGATGATTTGAGCTTGTCTTTCGGCATCTGCCAAAATTATGGTTTGTTCTTTGTCGGCGCTGGCCTTAATTTTTTGTGCTTCTTGGCTGCCTTGGGCGCGAAATTCTTTGGCCTCACGTTCACGCTCGGTTTTCATGCGGGCATTGATAGCCTGTAAAACTTCTAGCGGAAGGTCGGCGCGGCGAATTCTTACGTCGGCGACGCTGACACCGATTTGGGTGGCATCATTTTTTACCGCGGCGCTGATGTCGGCCATAATTTTGGTGCGTTTTTCGGACAACAATTCCTGCAAAGTTATACGACCTAAAATTTTGCGGACTGAAGAGTTGATGATTTCGGCCAATTTGCTTTGTGCCTGCTGTTCGGTGCGGACGGTCTTGTAGAACTTTATCGGATCAACAATGCTGTAACGGGTAAAGCTGTCAACATCAAGACGTTTTTTGTCGTTCAAAACGACTTCTTGTGCCGGGGGATCCAAATTGAGTAATCTTTTGTCGTAGAAGATTACGTTTTGGATGAGAGGAATTTTAAATTTTAATCCGGGGTCTTGAACAAGGCGAACGGGACGTCCGAACTGCAAAACAATGGCTTGTTCCGCCTGATTGACGATATATGCGCTGGTAAGAACGAGAAAAACGATAAGTAATGTTATTCCGCCTAAAAAGATTTTTAATTTGTCGTTCATCACGGTTCTCCTTATTTTAGTGGACTTAATGGTAATATCGGCAAAGGATTTGAGCCTTTTGCGGACGGGTCGATAATGACTTTATCGGAATTTTGCAATACTTCTTCCATGGTTTCGATATAAAGGCGGCGAATGGTTACGTCAGGGCCTTTTTGATAGGCTTTATAAACAGAATTGAACCTATCGGCTTCACCGGTGGCTTTGTTGACTACGGCTTGCTTATAGGCTTCGGCTGATTGCAAAATTTGTGATGCTTTACCTTTGGCATTTGGTACAACTTCGTTGCGATAGGCTTCGGCCTCGTTTTTGAAACGTTCTTTGTCGGCTTTGGCGCGTTGAACTTCGTTGAAGGCATCTACAACCTGTTGCGGTGGGTCGGCTTTTTGCAATTTTACGCGGACAATTTCAACACCGGAGCCAAAGTCATCCAATACGCGTTGGAGTTCGGCTTTGGTATCGTCTTCAACTTTGCCGCGGTCACCGGAGATTATGGGCATCATTTGTGATTGTCCGACAATTTCACGCAATACGGATTGGGCGGCAACGCGGACAGTGGCTTCGGGTTCGCGCATGTTGAACAAAAAGTCTTTAGCATTTTTGATGCGCCAAACGATGGTGAGGTTGATGTCAACAATATTTTCGTCGCCGGTCAACATGTGGCTTTCGGTAAAAGAATTGTTGCTTGTGTGTTGCTTGGAATATTGTTTGTAGTTATTACCTCCCTCGTTTACACCGAGATTGATACTTCTTTCTTGTGTCATGCTGACTTTATAGACGGTTTCTATCGGATATGGCAAATGATAGTGAAGTCCGGGCTCGGTGGTATCTACATATTTTCCGAAACGCAGAATGACGCCGTTTTCGTTGGTCTGAACCTGATAAAAACCGGTCAATAACCAACCGACAAAAAGCATTAGGATTATCAATCCTAAACTGAATGATGTTTTCGGGGTTCTGGGAATAGTGATTTTTTTGAATTGCACTATTTTTTCTTCTTTTTGGGGATTTTCCTCAAACATATCCCACGGATTTTTGTTGTTTGCCATATTTTTTTACCTCATTAAAGTTTTATTGTATTGCATTACATAAATATATATTATAAACATTCTAAATACAATTTAAGATGCCTTGATATCAACAGGAGTATTAAAATGGCAGAAAATAAAGATCTTTTTGACTTGGCGGCGGAGTTTTATTCGTCGGAATCGATTGAAAGCATCAACCGTTATGAAAACAGGGTTATTTTGACTTTGATTGATGTTGAAGAAGATGAGCTTAAAAAACAAGCCCTCACGGAAAAACTGAAAGAAATCGGCGGAATAGATAAAGTTACGGTGGTATACAGCGGAGAAAGAAAAGCTACCAAATCTGCAGGTTGGCAGATCAGAGGAGTTAAAAAGATTATTGCCGTTGCTTCAGGAAAAGGCGGTGTGGGAAAATCGACAACGGCTGCCAATATTGCCTTTGCTCTGCAAAAAATCGGGGTTAAGACTGCTTTGTTTGATGCCGATATTTACGGACCTTCCGTTCCTACGATGCTCGGTTATGAAGGGATTGTGCCGGTTTCTTATGACGGAAAAACTTTTGAGCCTTTTGAAGTTATGGATATGCAGACAATGTCAATCGGAACATTGATTGGAAAAGATACACCGTTAATTTGGCGCGGTCCAAAGGCTTGCGGTGCTTTGCAACAGTTGCTGTCTGATGTTAATTGGCACGAAGTTGAGGTGATGGTTATTGATATGCCGCCGGGAACCGGAGATATTCAAATTACACTTTCGCAACAAATAAAAATCGACGGTGCGGTTATTGTTTCGACACCGCAGGATATTGCCCTGATTGATGCCGTAAAGGGGGTAAATATGTTTAAGGCGGTTAATGTGCCGATTTTAGGAATTGTTGAAAATATGAGTTATTATCTTTGCCCTCAATGCGGACATAAGGACTATGTTTTCGGTGAAAACGGGGCAAAAAAGACCGCACAGGAATTGCAGGTCGATTTTTTGGGTGAAATTCCTTTGGATATTAAAATCCGCACCCAAGCTGATGCCGGTGTGCCGATTGTGAAGGCATTTCCCGACAGCAAATTCGCCGAAGTATATATCGAAATTGCGCAAAAAATAAGAGAAAAATTGCAGGCCTGAAAATCAATAACGGCGCTTGTTTAAGGGGAACTCTTTTTCTTTTTCTTTGATGCGCATCATCAAGTCATCGAGTTTTAGTCGCAATGTTGATGACGGTTTTGATTTTAGAGCTTGTTCGGCTTGTTTTTTTGCCAGAGCTATGTCGTTGTCAAGCAAACTTAATTCGGCGGCAGCATAATTGTAGCCGGCGGCATTTTGTTGCATTCCGTAGGCTCTTGCCAACAACAGCCATGCGTGGTTTTCAGGATTATAAATCAAAGCTTGATTTACCATATCGACAATTTGCTGTTGTTCGGCCGGTGAGGGGTTGTTTTCAATCATTGCCTGTGCCAAATTCAGTTTGAACAAAGGAGAATTAGGCCTTATTTGTAGTGCTTTTTTATAATCCTTGACCGAGGCTTCTATTCTGCCGTTTTCCATCAGCATTTGTCCTCTTAATTCATAAAAATAAGGATTGTTGGGTTCTTCCTTGATTAAGCCGTCAATCAAGTTGAGCGCATGGTTCATTTTCATATCCTTAAAATAGGCAATCGCGCGGGCATAACGGGCTTCTCTGGAGTTGTCAGATTGAGGGTATCTTATGAAAGTTTGTTTGCTGTCTTCGGTAAAGGCAAACAATTTGGCTTTGATTCTGGCAAATTCTTTTTCTTGCTTGCCTCTTGAAGGATATTTAGACTCTTTGGCGGCTTTTTCCAAAAAGGCAATACGTTCCGAGGTTATGGGGTGAGTGCGATAGTAGTTGGTTTCGTCAATTCCATGGGCTGTGTTTTGGTTTTTGATTTTTTTCATAAAATTAAGTATGCCGGCTGGTGATTGCTTGATTTTTTTCAATAATCTGACTGCGGCTTCGTCGGCACTGCGTTCTTCGCTGACTTGGTATGTGAGCATGCTGTTGAGAGCCGTTCCTTGCGTGCCTAAAATTGCCGCCATACTGACATCTGGTCTGCCGACGGCAAGTCCCGCCGCTCCGCCGAGCAACATTGAGGCGAGAGCAACACGCTGAATTTCTTGCGCTTTCAATTTGTGTCGAAGTATGTGTCCGCCTTGGATGTGTCCGGTCTCGTGAGCAAGAATTCCGCTGATTTCGTTCTGGGTATCAGCCGCAGTGAGAGTGCCGATATTGACAAACATATAGTTGCCTTCGGCGACAAAGGCATTCAAAGATCTGTCGTTGACAATATATATTCGTCGCGGATTGAAAGATGCTTTTGCAACCTTAAAAATCGGTTTGAGCGTTTGGTGAAGAAAAACCTCGGTTTCTTCATCAGATATAAGGGATAAGGCTTGTGCTGACGAACTTATCAGTGAAAGAATGCAGATAAGTGCGAGCGAGATATATTTTATCCGTTGATTAATTTTTTCCACCATGAGACCTTTCTTTTGTTGGGCATATCTTCGGCTGCCGGTTGAACATTTTCTTCCGGAATTTCAATAGGCGCGTCGTTTTGAGAAAAATTATCCGAGCTTCTGTCTTTGCGTCTGAAACGTCTGTCAAAGCGACCGCGGCGACCGCGAAAATCGGAGCGGTGGCGGGTTTCAAAATTATCAGAGTTTTCTTCTTCTGTTTCAACAGGTTCGTTTATGGGTTCCGGAATGTTTTTTTCTTCTGCGGGTTCTTCGATTTTTTGTGCTTTTGTCCGCTCAATTCTGTATTCGGCAATGTTTTTAACACTGTCATCAGCACTGATTATAATTGACATTTTGTAGCGATTTTCTATCTCATACAATGCAGAGCGCTTTTGGTTGAGCAGATATACGGCATATTCGGAGGGCAGGAAAATGTTTATCATTGATGAGCGGTTTTTACTGCCTTCTTCTTCGATTATGCGCAAAATTGACATTGCACCGGATTCAATGGTGCGGATAATGCCGCGACCGTGGCAATAGGGGCATGTGTGATAGTTGCTCTCCAAAAATGAGGAGTGCATTCTTTGACGGGATATTTCCAAAAGACCAAAGCAACTCATTTTGCTGATTTGAACGCGAGCGCGATCATTTTTCATGGCTTCTTTCATGCGTTTTTCAATTGCTTGATTATTTTTTGGTTCATCCATATCGATAAAATCTACCACAACCAAGCCGGCAAGGTTGCGCATTCTTAATTGTTTGGCGATTTCGTCCGCAGCTTCCAAATTGGTTTTTAAGGCGGTTTCTTCCAAGTCTTTTTCTTTTGTTGCTTTGCCGGAGTTTACGTCTATCGAAACAAGAGCTTCGGTCGGGTTGATAACTAAATATCCGCCGGAGGCCAAAGGAACATTGGGGTCATGGAGTTTATCCAACTGCGTTTCTACTTGATAGCGCTGGAATAACGGTGCCTCGTTGGGACGGCATGATTTTAGCTTTTTCATATTATGAGGAGAAAGAATCTTCATAAAGTTGCGTGCCGTTTTGTAGGCATTTTCACCGTCAATGATAATCTCCGAAACATCTTTGGTGAACATATCACGCAGAGCTCTTTTGATTAAATTTCCTTCTTCATATATAAGTGTAGGTGCTTGATTTTTCAGCGAATCGAGGCGAATTTGATTCCATGTGCGAATCAAATAATTGTAGTCGCGGGTGATGTCGGCTTTGGTCTTTTCTTCGCCGGCGGTGCGGACGATTAAAGACATATCTTTTGACATCGGTAAAGATTTGATTATTTCTTTTAAGCGCTTACGGTCTTGTGAGTTGGTAATTTTGCGTGAAACTCCGCCGCTTTTTATGCGGTTTGGCATCAAAACGCAATAGCGACCGGCAAGAGAGAGATATGTGGTTAGGGCTGCACCTTTGTTGCCGCGCTCTTCTTTTACCACCTGAACGAGCAAAATTTGTCCTTCTTTGATGACGTCTTGGATGTTGCTGTTGTGATATAATTTGCGCATTAAAATCAATTTTCTTTGCGCTTCAAAATCATATTCGCTGTCATCTTCATCTTCTTCGGGAACATCATCATCACTGATATTATTGCTTACGGGTTCGTCACATTCCGATAAATTTTCCTGATAAGAAGATACTTCTTCGGTTATTTTTGCTTCTTCGGCAACTTCGGAATCGGCCATAACGGTTGGGGGTGTTTTGCGACGAGGTTTGCGGGTTTTCTTTGCTTTTGGTGCTTCTTCAGCGGGAGCTGAATCGGTGCTCTCGGCAGAAATATTATTATTCTCGTCGGCTGTATTATTCTTTTCTTCAGCAGTATTATCGGCTTCAACCTTGTTGTTGTCGGTATTTTGTTTTTTTGCGGTAGTGCGACGTTTGCGACGCGCAGATTTTTCCGCAGGTTCTTGCTCTGTTGTTTCTGCTTCGGAAGTATTTTCTTCAATGAGCGGTTCGGCAGAATTTTCGCTGGTTGTATTTTCGCTTTGAATCGGCTCTTCCGGTGTTTCGGTTACGGGGGTATTTTCTTCAGCGGCAGGCACCTCTGTAGGTTGTTCTTCTTCCGTCGGGGTTTGGTTGTTCTCTGTCAAAGCAAGTTCGGCCAAACGTTGAGCTCTCTTGGCAGCTTTTTCCTCGCGAATTCTGGCTCTTTCGGCCTCACGTTCTTTGATGAATTGTTTTTTATTTTCGATAATTGTATCTACTTCTTTTTCATATTCGGCTATTTGTTCGGGAGTGAGATGATAATAATCGGGGTGAATTTCTCCAAAAGCCAAAAATCCGTGGCGATTGCCGCCATAGTCAACAAAGGCTGCCTGTAAAGACGGCTCAATGCGCATAACCTTTGCGAGATAGACATTTCCTTTAATTTGTTTACGAAAAGTTGATTCAAATTCGACGTCTTCAATCTTGTTTCCGTCCACGACAACAACTCTGGTTTCTTCAGGCTGAGTGTCGTCAATAAGCATTTTTTTTGCCATAATAAAACTCCAATAATCCGCAAAATGCGGCAAATTAACTACACAATCGGAGAGAATTTTGCAAAATCAGAATCTAAACATAAAATCAGACGGCAAGCCGTTTATAATTTTTGAAACGGCGACAGCCGGTATATGTAAAAATCTTTTCTTTTTCGGGCATATTTATTTTTTGTTGATTGGGCCCAAAAAAACAAAACTCTATCCATATAAACTTCCACAGTTAAATTTGCAGGCACAAATTTCGCTTTGAAAAATGGCGGCGGCCAACTTTTGCGCTTGTGAAAAAAACATTTGTAACATAAGGGCGCAAAGCCGGTCAAAAACAAATTTAACGTTGTTTAGGATATAATAAATAATTTAAAATACAACAAAATTTTTGTAAATTTGAGCAGAAGTTTTTTGTGTCCTTTTAATATATTGGTAATAACTGAAAGTGTAAAATGCTTAAAACTTGAAGTTATAAAAATGAAGAAACTGATGTTAAAATACGGCAAAATATGCCTTTGGCTGTTGTTTTGCTTTTTGTGGCTTTCCGGTGCAAAGGCCGGAGAGATTGTTGACTTGCGCTTTGGACAAGGAATTGATAATTTGCGTTTGGTCTTTGATGCAACCGCAGATTTCGGTTATAGTGTGTTTTTGCTCGACAATCCCAAAAGACTGGTTGTTGATGTTGCCGGAATTGATGTCTCAAAGCAAATCCAGCGGAAGAAAGACAGAAATAATATTGTCGGACAGGTGCGCGTGGGCCGTATTGATAACGGAAAGAATCGAATAGTTTTTGATTTGCAGAAACCGATTGTGATAAAAAAAGTCTTTATGCTTTCTCCGCAATCAACTTTTAATTGGCGCTTGGCTGTGGATGTTGAATTGGCTTCGCAGAGAGAATTTGAGTCAAAAGTCGGGCAGGGGATGGCAATTACAAGCAGAAATAAGCAACCGATCGGTAAAAGTAAGCATGAACCAGTAAAAGAATCGAGTTCAAAAAAGAAAGTTATTGTGATTGATGCCGGCCACGGAGGCCATGATCCGGGGGCAATAGGATATTCGGGAGTGTATGAAAAAAATATCACTTTGGCGGCGGCAAAGGAGTTGAAGCGTCAGCTCGATAAAGAAGGAAAATATCAGGTATATTTGACAAGAAGTACGGATGTGTTTATTCCGTTGCGGCAAAGGTTTCAGATTGCGCGCAAGCATAATGCGGATTTGTTCCTCTCTATACATGCAGACAGTGCGAGAAACAGACAAGCCAAAGGATTGTCGGTATATACACTTTCGGAAACGGCTTCGGATAAAGAGGCCGAAGCTTTGGCAGAAAGAGAAAATAAGGCTGATGTTATTTCGGGTTTGAATATGGTTGAGCAATCAAAAGAGGTTAATGATGTGCTTATCAGTCTGGCGCAGCGCGAGACCAGAAACAGATCTTCGGAGTTTGCGCGCTGTATTGAGATTGAGATGCGAAAATCAGTTCGCTTAATCAGCGATACGCACCGTTTTGCCGGATTTGCGGTTTTGAAAGCACCTGATGTGCCGTCGGTGTTGCTCGAAATGGGATATCTTTCAAACAAGGAGGAAGAGCGTTTGTTGAGGCAGGATAGTTACAGAAAAAAACTTGCAACGTCTGCCGTGCGCGCGGTTAACCGCTATTTTGATGATATGAAACATAAGTCGTTATTTTGATAAAAACTCTTGAACGGAGTAGTAAAATTGAGTAATAATGCTTAAAAAAATGGGAATGTCAGATGTTTAGAACTTTATCGTCAATATTAAGTACTTGTTTTTTGCTTGCTTTTGTCCTTTTGGTGGCAGGTGTTCTGATTTTGATTAAAATTAATCATCAGCTACCTGATTATCATCAATTGGAAAATTATGAGCCGCCGATTACCACAAGATTATTTGCCGGTGACGGACAGCTGATGATGGAATATGCTACCGAGCAGAGAGTTTTTTTGCCGATTGATAAAGTTCCGGATTTGGTGAAAAATGCTTTTATTGCTGCGGAAGATAAAAAGTTTTATTCGCATTCCGGAATAGACTATTTGGGTATTGTGCGTGCGGTTTTAGGGAATGTAAAAAATTTGGGCAGCGGACGCAGACCGGCAGGTGCTTCTACAATTACTCAACAAGTGGCAAAAAACTTTTTGCTGACATCCGAAGTTTCTTATGTGCGTAAAATTAAAGAAGCTATTATTTCTCGGCGCATAGAAAAAGCATTTACCAAAGATCACATTTTAGAACTTTATTTGAACGAAATTTATCTCGGAAATCGTTCTTACGGAGTTGCGGCGGCGGCATTGAACTATTTTGGCAAGGCTTTGGATGAGCTGACGATTGAAGAAGTGGCATATTTGGCTGCCCTGCCTAAAGGACCGAATAATTATAATCCACATAAGCATTATGATGCGGCAATCAAGCGCAGAAATTGGGTAATCGACAGAATGTGCGAAGACGGTTATATATCCGAAGAAGACGGAGCAAGGGCAAAGGCTAAGCCGATTGAAACAATTGCTCGCGGAAGCGGGCATTTGAAAAACTCGGAATATTTCAGTGAAGAAGTCAGACGCGAAGTGCAAAAACGTTTTGGTGCAGAAGATTTGAACGAAGGCGGTTTGATTGTAAGAACTACTTTGAACCCCAAGTTGCAGGATATTGCCACGAGAGTTTTTAGAGAAGAATTGGAAAATTATGACCGTCGCCATGGTTGGAGAGGACCTTTGGCGCATGTGGAAGATGAAAGCAAGTGGCAAGCGGTCAGGATGCCGGCAGGAATTAGTGAAAAATGGCAAAAAGCTTGGGTTTTCGAAGTTGGTAAAGACCAAGCAAAAATTAAGTTGATGTCGGGAGAAGAGGGAGTTGTTCCGCTTGCAGTTTTGGGCTGGGCCGGAAAAACTTTGCCAGACCAGCGTATCGGTGATGCACCGAAGACTGTGGAAAGTGTTTTGCAAAAAGGTGATGTGATTATGGTTGAGGGAATTGCGGAAGATGTTATCGCAAAGAGAAATTTGCCTAAATCTTCTTATAATCTGCGCCAAGAGCCCGATGCCGACGGCGGGTTGATTGCGATTGATCCGCATACGGGAAAAGTTTTGGCAATGGTGGGCGGATATTCTTTTTCGCGCTCGCAATTCAATCGTGCAACGCAGGCAAAACGTCAGACAGGTTCGGCTTTTAAGCCTTTTGTATATATGGCTGCACTTGAAAACGGATATTCTCCGACTGATTTGATTTTGGATGCTCCTTTTGTTTTGGACCAAGGTCCGGGGTTGCCGAAGTGGAAGCCCGAAAATTATTCCAAAAAGTTTTACGGTTTGATGACTTTGCGTCAGGGAATTGAGAAATCACGCAATTTGATGACAGTGCGTTTGGCGCAAGATGTCGGTATGGATAAAGTTTCGGCTTTTGCTGCCAAGACGGGGATTAACAAACATTTGCCGGAGTTGCTGTCAATGTCTTTGGGGGCCGGTGAGACAAGGCTTGTGGACTTGACTACGGCTTATGCAATGATTGTTAACGGCGGCAAAAAAGTTACACCGTATTTTATTGAGCAGATTCAAGACAGATACGGACAGACTATTTTGAAACATGATGATAGAAGATGTTCGGATTGTAATTATGACAAATGGGATGATCAGCCAATTCCGGTCTTGCAGGATGAGAGAGAACAGATTATTGATCCTTATACGGCTTATCAGATGACATCAATTTTGGAAGGTGTTGCGATTAGGGGAACCGGCGCAAGACTTCGCGGTATAAATTATCATTTGGCCGGAAAAACAGGAACTACAAATGATAATAAAGAAGGCTGGTTTGTAGGTTTTTCTCCTGATTTGGTGGTCGGAACTTATATCGGATTTGATGAGCCGAGAAGTTTGGGAAAAGTTGAAACAGGTGCCAGTGTGGCTTTGCCGATTTTTTATCGCTTTATGGAAGAGGCTTTGAAAGGTCAGGCGGATGCCGCTTTCAGGATTCCGTCAGGTATTAAGTTGGTGCGGGTAAATTATGAGACGGGAAAGCCGGCGCAGCCTGATGATAAGGTGGTTATTATCGAGGCTTTGCATCCTAATTTTGATTTTGCTACGGCGGCGCAAAGAGTTATCGGTCAGGGAACTGATGATGCCGAAAGTCCGCAGGCGGAAGGAAGTTATAAAAATTTCGGTGATGACGATACGGCAGAAGATTTTCAAGTGGGAACGCAATATTAGAGGGTAAAGATGAATACGGAAGTATATAATTTGAATGAAGATATTAAGCAATCAATAGCATTGCTTAGGAGGTCTCTTTGACTATGATAATGCGCTTATTCGTTTTGAGGAATTGCAGGCTTTGACCGCTGATGCAAAGCTGTGGGATGATGCCGAAAATGCGCAAAAACTTTTGAGTGAAAAAAATTTGTTGGAAGCGGAAATTTCCAAAATTGATGAATTTGAAAAAAACAGAAAAGATTTTGTTGAACTTTGCGAGTTGGCAGAGTTGGAAAATAATCAGGAAATGATTGATGAGATTGTGGCTCAAATGCAGAGCCTCAAGCTTAATTGTCGCAGAGGCGAGTTGGAGGCGCTTTTGCATGGTGAAGCCGACGGGCTTAATGCTTTTTTGGAGGTTCATTCCGGAAGCGGCGGAACAGAGGCGCAGGATTGGGCAGAAATGTTGCTCAGAATGTATAGCAGGTGGGCGGATGCGCATTCTTATAAAGTGGAGTATATTGAAGAATCGGAAGGGGATGTTGCGGGGTTGAAATCGGCAACAATCAAGATTTGCGGACATAATGCATATGGGTGGTTGAAAGCGGAGAGCGGTGTGCACAGGTTGGTCAGAATATCGCCTTTTGACAGTAATGCCCGCAGGCACACAAGTTTTGCTTCGATTATTGTTTATCCGGAAGTTGATGATAAAATAAATATCGTTATCAATGAGGCTGATTGCAGAATTGATACGTATAGAGCTTCGGGGGCCGGAGGACAGCATATTAACAAAACCGATTCAGCGGTCAGAATAACCCATATTCCGACGGGGATTGTTGTGCAAAGTCAAAATCAGCGTTCACAATTCCAAAACCGTGAAACTGCGTGGAAAATGTTGAAGGCGCGTTTGTATGAAATGGAAATGCAGAAGAAAGAAATGGCCGAAAAAGGTGCATGGAGCGAGCAAGGTGACAATGGTTGGGGCTATCAAATTCGTTCTTATGTGTTGCAACCGTATAAAATGGTCAAAGATTTGCGGACAGAGGTTGAAACCTCTGATACAAAAGCGGTTTTGGACGGAGATATTGACTTGTTTTTAGAAGCGGCATTGGCAGATAAGGTTGTTAAATAGATGAAAAAAGTTTCCGGCAGGCTCTATTTTGCCAAGAAGGTTTTTGATTATGCAATATTGTTTTTATTGCTGACTTTCGGACTGTTTTTGTGGCAGTTATACAAAGGTCCGATTTCGGTGCCGTTCTTAAAACCTTATATTTTGGCGGCATTAAATCCTGACGGAGATGCGGCAGAAGTTAAGGTTAAGAGTGTGAACATAGAGCTTGTTCGTTCGATGAAGCCAATTAAGATTATTGCCAATAAAATCGTTTATAAAAAAAGTGATAATTCTTTGAGAATTGAGGCTCCGAGGACTTCTGTCTCGTTCAGTATTAAGGCATTGCTTCGAGGAATTATTGCCCCGACCTCAATTGAGATGGAAAAACCTTCTTTGTATATTTTTACCGATTATGGTGTGAAAGATCAGGATAAGGCCGAGGAGATTACGGAGAAAAAACTTGATTATTATCTGACGCAATTTGAGGATGTGGTAGAAAGGTTCAGCTCAAATGATATGAGTTATCCCGAAACATATTTGACCAATATTGCCGTTGTCGGTGGCGAAGTGGAATTTCACGAAGTTGATTTCGGGCGCAAATGGATGCTCTCGGATTTGAATTTTAAGTTTGAGCGCGGTTTTAGCGATATGTCCGCGGAAGTCAGTGCTTTGGTTGATTTTGGAGAAGATACACTGGTATCGGCAGGTATTGATTTGGGCTATCGTTTTGTTGATAAAAAACTGGTAATGCAGGTTTATTTTGATGATTTGGTTCCCTCGACGATTATTGATAAATATGCTGATGAAGATATTAGAGAAAAATTTTATAAAATTATGCTTCCGGTCAGCGGAAAAATTGCTACTGCTTTGGATTTGAGCGAGTTTGAGAAAAACAGAGAAGATTTGATTAAGTCAACGGAAAATGCTGTTAAGGAAGTGGCTTTCCAGTTCGAAGGCGGAAAAGGCAGTATTGTTTTTGCGAAAGATGACAATGAATCAAAATATGATATTTCTTCTTTTGTTTTGGATGGAAAAATTATTGGCGGTTTGAATAAAATAGAGATTCAAAATGCGGATTTTAATTTGGGGGAGCAAAAGGTTAAACTCGGGTTTAGTGCCAGCGGAGTTGAAAAGTTGTTGCTGCATTCTTCTTGGGAAGACTTAAAAGTTAAATTGTCGGCGGATATAGCATCTTTGAAGTTGAATGATTTATATATTTATTGGCCGAAATATGTGGCGCCGGATGCTTGGGAATGGTGTAAGGATAATATTTTCGGCGGAGATGCCAAAAATGCACATTTTGAATTTGATTTTGCTTATGATAAAAAGGCAAAAACTTTCGGGTTTAAGGATTTGAGCGGTAAGGCGTATATTGAAGATTCAAACCTTAAATATATTGATACCATGCCGATGGTCACCAATGTTTACGGTGAATTTAAGGTTGATGCTACCAGTATCGAAATTGCTTTGGACAAGGCAAAATCTGACGGAATTATGTTAGATTCCGGATTGGTGCGAATTTATGATTTGGATAAGTACAACAATTATATCAGCATAAAGTTGTTATCAAATTCTTCCATTGTTGATGCCTTGCGTCTGATTGATCATCCTCCGCTTGAGTTTGCAAAGCAGATGGGCTTGAAACCTTCTATGTTGAAGGGTAATGCCAATACGGAATTGTTACTTGATTTTGAGCTGAAAAAAGATTTGGATTATGACGACATTAAGGTGGGTGTTAAGTCAAAACTTTTTGAGGTTGAGCTGTCGGAGATTATAAAAGATAAGATTATAAAAGCTGATGAACTTGAGCTGGAGGTTGATAATTCGGGCCTGAAAGTTATCGGTGATGTGGTTTTGGATAATATTCAGCTTAATGTTTTGTGGGATGAACGTTTTTCCGATAAGGGTAATGACAGCAGCTATAAAATTAAGTTCAGGGCAGATGAGGATTTGGCAAAAAAATTGGGTATTTCTTCCAGTATGTTGAGCAAGCCTTATGTTGAAGGCTTTGCCGAGGTTGAAACTTTGATAAAACCGAATGCGGGAGGATATGATATAAAACTTTCGGCCGATATGACGCAAGCCGGTCTGGATTTTGCATTTTTGGGGTTGGTAAAGCCGATTAACGAAGCCGGAAAATTGAACGCAGATATTGCGGTGAAAAATGATAAAATTGTTTCTATTTCGGCTTTTGATTTTTCGAAAGAAGATTTTCAAATTGTCGGAAAGGCTGATTTTGATGGTGAAAACAGAGCTAAAACCATTGATATAAGCAAAATAAGAGCCTTGAGAACGAATGCAAGCGCAAGAGTTGCTTTTGATTATGGTGCAAACAGCAATATTAAAATAAATATTTCGGGGCAAAGTTATAATCTGTCGGAATTTTTTGAGCGCAAAGATACTGCGCAAAATGATGATGAGGAAGACAGTGATTGGGAAGATACTCCGAATATGGAAGTTAATATTGCCGTTGATACCTTGTGGAGTAATCCCGATGTGGCGGTTACCGATTTTGCCGGCAGTGCAAAATTGGTGCATGGGGTAGGAATTTATGAAGCACATTTGATGGGCAATTATGATCATAAAAAACAAATGATATTAAAACTTGATTATGTTCCCAAACCGAAAAATGAATTTTATTTGACGGTAAACAGCAATTCTGCCGGAAATACCTTGAGATTTTTGCGAATTTATAATGATTTGTATGGCGGAAATTTGCAGATTGAGGGAAGAAGAAGGTCGGATAAATTGTTGATCGGTCACGCAAAAATCAGAGATTTCAGCATCCACAATACGCCTGTGTTGGCAAAATTGTTGACGGTTGCCTCTTTTACGGGAATGGTTGATTTGTTGACCGGTGAAGGTATGACTTTTTCGCATTTTGATGCCCCGTTTAAATATAAAGATAAGATATTATATGTTGATAAGGCGCGTTCTTACGGCAATGTTTTGGGAATTAGTTTTTCCGGGGTGTATAATATGAAGAGCAAAGTAATAGATGTTGACGGAACAATTGCTCCGGCCTATGGTTTGAATACAATGATAGGTAAAATTCCGTTGTTGGGCAATTTGCTTGCCGGAAAAGACGGAACAGTGTTTGCGGCAAATTATTCCATTGAAGGAACAAGTGATGTTCCCGAAGTTACTATAAATCCTTTGTCTGCCTTAAGCCCTAACTCGCTGAAAGAAGCGGTATCGTCGATTTTTGGTGCAGAGGACGGAGGTAATGGTTTGTAGTTTGCGAATTGGTATAGACTTTCACGGTGTAATTTCCGATAATCCGACATATTTTAGAGATTTTTCAGCTGCCGCTTATGAAAGAGGGCATACGATTTATGTTATTTCAGGCGGTCCGTATTCGGTTGAAAAAAGTTTTTTGGACTTGTGGGGAATTAAATATACGGAAATTTTTTCGATGCTTGATTATTTTGCCAGACGAGGGCAGGTCGAGTATTTTGCAAACGGCAATTTTAAGGTGCCGGATTGTTTGTGGAATGAAATAAAAGGCGAGTATTGCCGCGACAATGAAATTGATATTCATATTGATGATACTTTGCAATACAGTAAAAATTTTTCTACTCCTTTTTGCTGGTATGATAAAAAAGAAAGATTGTGTGTGGCTGACGGCAAAAAGATAGACTTTTCGCTCGAGCCTGCGGAAACGATAAAACAACTCGAAGATTTTGTGCAGGATATAAAAGGCTCTAGAGAAAAGGAACAGAAGTAATTAGGCCGTTATTTTTTTGCAGATTGTTAAGTTCTCTTTTTATTTTGAACGGAGATTTTTTGCCCAAGCTGGATCTGAAAATCTCTCCGTAGTTGCCGTGTTCTCTCAAAATTATCTGTACCCAATCCGGAGTTAGTCCGAAAGCTTTCCACAATTTAGGTTCTGTGCCTAGCAGATTTGTGATTACCGGATCTTTAGAAGTGAGATACTCATTGTAATTTTGTTGGTTTATATCAAGTTCTTCGGCAAGTTTAGGAGCATTCATTACCCATTTTAGGATGCTGCGCAGAGTTAGGTTTTCTCTATCGGCAAACAAATAAACGGGAACAAAGTCAACCTGTTCGGGTAATACTTCGATGTCAATTTTTGACGGATTGTTTTCTTCGAGATTTTTCAGTGTGTTATAACTTCCGAATACCAAGCGGCAACGATTTAGGAAAAATGCTTCTTTTGCTTGTGAAAAGCTGACAAAAGGCATAAATTTGAGTTTGAGGTCGTAACGATTGTTATATGCCTGCAAACGTTTTTCGGTATCGTCATCCTTAACAAGACAAACTTTTTCTCCCTCAAAATATTTCATTGACTTTGCTTTTTCGCCTTTTTGTGCCAAAAATACAAGCGGTTCATAATAGATAACATCAATGGGGGCGGCGCGGGTAGAAATTTCGTTAGTGGCAGAGAACGGAAGCCCACCTATCATGACGTCTATTTTATTTTTTGCAAAGGCTTTGTCAACCATTGCTTGGGGTAGAGTCAATATTGATACGCGGTCGCCGCGACCGAAAACGGCCGTAGAAATAAGACGGCAAATTTCAACTCCAATGCCTTGAAGATTTTCTTTTTCGTCTTTGTATGCCCAAAATTTGTTGCTCGATGGAACTCCGCATCTTATGGTGCCGCGAGTGTTAATATATCGCAAACCGGCATCATCGGCAGAGGCAATTCCTGCCGAGATAACGATAAATAAAGAGGATAAAAATAATTTTAGTTTCATTTTTCCGCCATTTGATGTATATTAAATATAAATTCAATATAGGATATTTTTTTATGAAAAGTAACTCTTTTTTGTATTTTATTATTTTTTGTGGAATATTGATGTTTTCGTCTGTGGTTTTGGCCGGAAATTTTTCGCTGAAAGATGCCGAAAAATTTGCCTATGAGCGCGGAAATGAATTGTTGTCATGTTTTAATATGGATGACGGTGAGGAAAAATACGAAAAACTGGACTCTCTTCTTTTGGAATATGTTGATTTGCCGTATATTGCAAAATTTGTTATGGGAAAATATTGGCGGGAGATGTCCGAGGAACAACAAAAAAAATATTTGGATTTGTTTCAAACTTATGCGCTGAATTTGTATCGGGGATTTCCTCTTGATTTCGGAAATAAGCTTAGCTTTGATGTGGTAGCGAGCGAGACGGTCAACGGTGATGCAATGGTGCTTACGGCCATAAAACTAAAGTCTGATGACGTTAATGAGATGAAGGTTGAGGTAAATTTCAGGCTGCATGATGACGGCAAAAAATTTATGATAAGAGATATAAAGGTCGGCGAAAATTCGTTGGTTTTGGTATATCGCCAGCGTTTTCAGGAGATGATGAAGGAGGCTGACGAAGAAATAAGTTGGTTTTTGGAGGATTTTGAGTTGGTTGCCAATTCTTCTCAACAGAAAATCAAATATTGATTTTATTTCCGATTTATTTTATCAATTTTGTTTATGAGATATTTTTTGCGTGCCTCGTCGGTGGATGGCGATGCGAGGATGTTTTGCAAAAATTCCAAGATGTTGTTGCGATAGTTTTTGCAAGAAACGGCAATCTTGCTCAAGTTTAGAACTGTCGCTTCAAAAACTTGGTCCCGGGAATCGCCGGTTTGCGGGGCAATTTCTTGCCACGGAGGTGTGCAAAAATTGCGTTTTGCAGTTGTTTTTCCTTTTTTCATTTTTTCTCCTAACGAAAATAGATTTTAGCCGCAAAGTATAAAAAATATATTAAAGCGTTTTTTATTTTTTTTCAATTTTTCTGCGGCCGATAAATTCTCCTATTTCGAATCCGCCACCGGTTTCCATGACATGATTATATAGTTTGTCGATGGCCGGAATTGTTTTGGTTTTGAAACAATCTGCCAATAATTTTATGAATTTTTTGTCGGGAAGTTGTTCGACATGGTAGCGGGCTGCAAATTTTTTATCAGCCAAAATTTTTTGTATTTTTGCGTGTGAGACATGTTGCAGGCAATTAAAGTCATAATAAGCATCAATCAATTTATCAACCAGTGTCCAATAGAGCATATCTATCGGATATCTGTCGTGATGCAAGGAGAGCATATCGTCGTATCGGCACCACAATCCGTATTTTTTGAAATCGTTCGTATATTTTGAGAATGGCTTTATTTTGCGTTTTAATTCTCTGATTGATTGCTGGCGCAGTTTTTTGATGATGCCGTTTTTATCATATAATATTTTGCCGTAGGCGAACATATTTTGGTTTATCAGGGAGTGATTTTCCAAGCCGGATTGCATATATTCCTGATTTTTGTATATGGGGTTAATTGTATATTCCATTAAAAAACCGTCAACATAACAATTGGATTTTTCCTGCCAGCCGAGGTCGTCGGAAGCGATTATTGCTATGTCGATATCGGAAAATTTGTTTTGATTTCCGCAGGAATAGCTGCCACATAATACAGCACCTTCAAACCATGGTTTGTTGATGTAACGTTTCATAAATTTGTTTAGTGCAATTTCCCATCTTTCCATTGTTTTCTCCTTGTCGGAAAACGATTTTAGAAAATAAAAATAAAGAAAGCATTAAAAAACAAAAAACCTCTCACGAGGAGAGGTTTTTCGCAATTCTTATCATAAAAATTAGAAGTTGTATCTAACACCGACAGAATATTCATCGATGGCATCAACATAAGAATTTTGGGTGTATACATGGTGATACATACCACGAAGAGCCCAATTTTCGTTGAAGTTATATTGAGCACCTGCGTTCAAACGATAGCCAGTAGAGTGATCTTTCATTGTGCCTGCGCCATATACTTTGTCATTGAATGTATATTCTGCAATACCGGCACCGGCAATCAACTCAACTTTGCCTTCGCAACCCAAAGGAAGATATCCTAAAGCATCCAAACCATAGGCATCAAAACGTGTGCGAGTACGTATATTTTCGTCTTGTCTGAAATTGGTAGAATTTTTTTCGCTGTTGGAAAGTTGATAGAAAGCTTCCAATCCGAAGTTACGGTGAAGTTTTGCACCGGCAACCAAAGAAAGTGATTGGTAGTCATCTTCAAAAATGTTTTCTAAATTATAAGCCCAATCCAAAGATGATAAGTTGCCGTCCAAACCGATATAAGGTTTGATTTCAGCATTGGCTGCGGTTGCAAACAAGGTGGCTGCGCTTGCCAATAATAAAGCTTTTTTCATAGTATAAATTCCCTTTTATAAAAGTTTATTTTGTTGTCTAAAGACATAAATTACTCTTACATAAAATAGAGAATAAAACTGATTGTCAAGCAAATATTTAACAAATGGTTAATTTTTGTGGCTAACTGCATAAAAAAAAGGAGTATCTTTGCTGATACTCCTTTTCGGGGGATAGGGGTGTTAAATTGCGGTTTTAACGGATTTTACCGTCATTACGCCGACTTCGCTTTGGTAGTTCCAAGCTTTCTTGTTGTTTTCTTCAAGCTTGGATACCGTGGCGACGGGGATGTTCTTTTTCAAGATTTTTCCCGAGGTGTCGAGGAGGACAGCTTTTTTACCGTCAATCCCCACAAACCTGGCATCGGTGCCGTCGGTGATGTAGAGGAGGCGATTATACTCTTCTTTAATCACGTCATCGGCTCCCCATTTGCCGTCGTTCTTCGTGAACAAGATGGCTTTTGGCGGGTAATAGGCGATGTCGGCCTTGGGGCCGTACAGTTCGTTGCCGGCGAAGAAATATTTGTTATCCTTGGACTGTAAAATGAAATATTCCTTGGAATACCAAACTTTCTCGAAGCGCTGGTCGAACAGCGGCTTGGCGGTGACCGGGTCTAACAATGCCCAACGGCTGATGCCATCAATGTCTTTCTTGCACTGGGCGAGGAGACAACCGTTGACGTCTTCCACCTGGACGTAGATGGCGTCGGTCAGGTTCTCGCCGGCGGGGGCACCAGTTTGCTTAAGGCCTAAATATTTGCTCTCCTTAACCGTGTAGGTGGAGAGTTTGTCATTCACGGGCTTTTCTTCTGAACGCCAGCAGCCACTGGCAAAAATCCCGATAATGCCGATTAAGACGGCGACTGCTAAGAATTTTTTCATAAAATAATATTTAATGAATGGGGAATAATAACATTTGTAATTATTTGATGTGTTTACTAATACAATATTTGTCTAAAATTGTCAAATATTTTTAAATCTTTTATTTATTTTTTTGATGTAAAATGCTTAAAATTGAAGTTTTTGAGGGCGAAACAATGAAAAAAATCACAACAGATGAAATTAAAAAAATTGTATCTTCCGAATCGAATGTGATTGAGGCGGAGATTGAAAAAATAATTACCGACAGCCGTAAAATTGAATATGGGGCTTTGTTCTTGGCGATTAAGGGTGAAAAATTTGACGGGCATAATTTTGTGGCAAAGGTGCTCAAAGACGGCTGTTTGTTGGCGATTGTTGACCATTTGGTGGAAGATGCGCCGGCGAATCGACAGATTGTGGTAAAAAATACCTTGGAGGCCTATGGTAAACTCGGTGCTTATAATCGCCAAAGTTTTCAGGGGAAAGTTATCGGTTTGACCGGAAGTGCGGGAAAAACCACTACCAAAGAAGAGATAAAATATATGCTCTCAAGCTTTGGTAAAGTTTATGCAACAGGCGGTAATCATAATAATAATGTCGGGGTTCCGCAAACACTTTTGGAAATGGATATGGATGCAGATTATGCCGTTATTGAAATGGGGATGAGCTCGAAAGGAGAAATTTCGGAGCTAACTTCTTGGGTGCGGCCGGATATTGCGCTTGTGACTAATGTTTATCCGATGCATATAGAGTTTTTTGAGAGTTTTGAGGGAATTGCCGAGGCAAAAGCCGAAATTTTTGAAGGACTTAAAATCGGCGGAACGGCAATTATTAACGAAGATACCAATTTTGCCGATATTCTTGAAAAACGTGCCATGGAGCATGGGGCAAAAGTTATGACTTTCGGTAAGAATAATCATTTTGTCGGAAAGTTGGAGTTGAATGAGGACGGAGAAATTCAGCGCTATAATGCTTGGGCAGCTTTGAAAGTGGCAGAGACTTTGGATTTGGATTTGCAAAAAGCGGCAGATAAATTGCAAGATTTCGGTGCTTTGGACGGCCGAGGTAAAAAGCATGTGCTGTCTCTTCCGCAGGGCGGAAAATATACTTTGATTGATGACAGTTATTCGGGGCAGCCGGAAGCAATGCGAATCGCAATTAAATCTTTGGGCAATATGGAATGTTTGGGGAGAAAAATTGCAGTTTTGGGAAAAATGGCCGAACTCGGTGAAAGGTCAAAACAGGAACATGTTGAAGTAGGTAAAGTTTTAGCAGATACAAATATTGATATTGTGGTCGGTGTAAAGCCGGAAACCAAAGATATTTTGGCGCAATTGCCGGAACGCGTCAAACAATATTATTTTGATAATAAAGACGGCTTGGCGGAGTTTTTGCTAAATAAATTGTTGCAAAACGGTGATATTTTGCTTATAAAGGGGGCAAGGTATTCTTCGGAATTGTATAAAGTTACTGATGAATTGTTAAAAGGATTGTGATATGAAGTGCCCTTTTTGCGGATGTTTGGAAAGCCAAGTAAAAGACTCAAGACTTACTGAGGATAATACTTGTATCAGAAGGCGCAGAGAGTGTCCGGAATGTGGCTCGCGCTTTACTACTTTTGAGAGAGTGATGCTGCGTGAGTTGATTGTGGTAAAGAAGAATGGTGAAAAAGTCAGCTTTGACAGAGATAAACTGGCAAGGTCGATTCAGTTGGCGGTGCGCAAACGTCCGATTACGCCGGAGAGAGTTGAGAAGATTGTCAATTCCATTCAGCGCAAGTTGGAGAGCTCCGGCGAGGCAGAAATTACATCTTCGGCAATCGGTGAGTTGGTGATGGAGGCTTTGGCAAGTTTGGATAGTGTGGCATATATTCGTTTTGCTTCCGTTTATAAAGATTTTTGTGAGGCCAGCGATTTTGAAGAATTTGTAAATACCATTGATGAAATGGCAAAAAAGAAAGATAAAAAGGAATAAGACATGGCAAAATTTGTTTCTGATAAAATTAGGAAAAAAAGTGCGGCAAGATTGGCGGCAGTGCAGGCAACATATATGATTGCATATAGCCAATTGCCTGTTGATGAAGTTGTGCAGGATTTTTTGCAAGGGGAAGTCGGAAATTATCTTATTGCCGAAAATGAGCAGGGCGGAGAGGAAACCGTGCCGGTTGAGCCTATGGATAAGGAATATTTTGAACGTGTTGTCAGAGGTGTGCACAGTGAAAAAGAAAATTTGGAAAAATCGCTCAATTTATTTTTGAGCGAAGGCAGAAGTTTGGAGAGTTGCGACGGAACTTTGCAGGCTTTGCTTTTGTGCGCCATGTATGAAATTGCCAATACAACGGATTTGGATGTGAAAGTGATTATACAAGAATATGTCGATATGGCTTATGCCTTTTTCAGTAAAAATGAGCCTAAAATGGTTAATGCTCTCTTGGATCAAATTGCAAAGCAGATAAGGTAAAAATATGGCAAAGTTAAAGATTTTTGAATATCCTCATCCGATTTTGAAGCAAAAAGCCGAACGTGTGGCAAAAGTTGATGACGATTTGCGCAAGTTTCTGGATGATATGTTGGAGACAATGTATGTTGCCGACGGCGTTGGTTTGGCGGCACCGCAAGTCGGTGTTTCGAAGAGAATTGTGGTTATTGATGTCAGCGCAAGAGAAGATGAAGAAGTCGGAAATAATCCGATATTTTTGGTTAATCCGGAAATTGTGTGGCATTCTGATGAAAAAGGTTGTCAGTTTGAGGGCTGTTTGTCGGTGCCGGAGCAACGAGCCGAAGTTGAGAGATATGTGCAGGTTAGGGTGCATTATCTGGATTATGACGGCAAAGAGCAGGAGATTTTGGCCGACGGTTTGTTGGCGATTGCTTTGCAACATGAAATAGATCATTTGGACGGGATTTTATATATTGACCGCATCAGCCGTTTGAAAAGACAAATGCTTTTGAAAAAATTGCAAAAATTGCGCCAAGAAGAGGAAGAATAATGAAAATTGTTTTTATGGGAACACCGGATTTTGCTTTGAAAGCTTTGCAAGCTTTGGCAAAAGAGCATGATGTTGTTGCTGTATATACCAAAGAGCCGAAAATTTCCGGTCGAGGTAACAAATTGGTGAAAACTCCGGTGCATTTGTGGGCAGAAGAAAACGGGGTTGAGGTGCGCACTCCAAAAACTTTGCGCAATGATGAAGAACAGAAAAAATTTGCTGAGCTCAATGCAGATATTGCGGTGGTTGCAGCTTATGGTTTGATATTGCCCAAACAAGTGTTGGAGGCATATACATTGGGATGTATAAATATTCATGCCTCGTTGTTGCCAAGATGGCGCGGGGCGGCGCCTATTCAGCGCGCGATTGAGGCCGGCGACAAGGTTAGCGGTGTGACGATTATGAAAATGGCCGAGGGATTGGATACCGGCGATATGCTGATGAAAGATGAAGTTGAAATTACACAAGAGATGACCGGCGGTTATTTGCATGACAAACTTGCGGATATGGGGGCGGAGTTGGTTTTGAAAACTTTGCGAGAGTGGAAAAATATTAAACCGCAAGTTCAAGATGAGAATTTAAGTTGTTATGCAAACAAGATTGAAAAGGCTGAAAGTTTGCTTAATTGTGCGCTTTCGGCAGAAGATTTGGAGCGCAAAATTAGAGCATTTAATCCTTATCCGGCGATATATTTTGAGCATAAAGGCGAAAGATTTAAGATATTGCGCGCAGAAGTGTGTGATGAAAAAAATCAGCAGGGAAAAATCTGGCAAGAGGGAAACAAGCTTTTTGTCGGAGCAAAGGATGCCACGCTGGAGATTTTGGAAATTCAGCGTCAGGGCAAAAAGGTTATGACTACGGATGAACTTTTGAGAGGATATTCTTTTTAGTTGGCGCATATTTTACTAAATTTCTTAGAAAAGATATAACTTATCCATAAAGAGTAGAAATGTTGCCTGCAATTTATGTCATTCTGTGCTATAAAAATTCCCATAATGAGATAAGTGGTTAGTTCCTGTCGCATAGCGGCAGGATTTTTTTGCCTGTTATTTCATTATTTGTTTAATTTTTGGAGCCTTATGGCTCCTTTTTTTATGGGAGAAATGTGAAAATGGACTTTTTTGGAAGTTATAAATCGCCATTTGGGTATGAGAACGGAATAAATGGCGGAGTTGACAGCTATGGAGTTGATCATAGCGGATTTTCAACACAAGATGAGTTGCAATATCAAACGGCGCGCACTATTAGAGAACAACAAATGGCAAATGATATGGTGAAACAGGGGATTGTAGTAGAAAACTATCCTCAATATGGCACAAACTTTTGGGGCGATAGCGCAAATAACTATGGTTTCGGCAATTCAAACATTGGCCAAAATATTCAAAATGTAACCAATCAATTGAATAAAGAAGTAATTGAGAATACTAATATTCCACAATTTAAAATGCCAAATGATGCACAACAACAAATAATGGAATCAAACAATCTACAAAAATATAATAATAGTTTTGCAAATTTTTTAAGCAATTCGTATGATAATCTTGTCAACACTTATAGTAATATTAAAGATGAGTATTTTGTTCCTCGTGATTATCAGAACAGATATAAAAAAGGATGTAATCTTTCTAATATCGCATATAATACAATATCTAATTATCAAATTTCACCTAATACAAAACTTGTGGAAAATGGTAATATAGCATCAAATTATGGAATGAGGAAATTACTATCATATATACCATATATTGGAACATATATAAATGGTATTGCAGGTGGACAGAATATAGTTAATGGTCTCACCAATATCTATAATGCAGTTGATGATGCTGATTGCTTTAAATAAAACTTGATTTCATTTAATAATTTACGTATTGTTAATCTAATTAAGGAGGATAACATATGCAGAATAGAACAAAAAGAATCTGTATTGTCGGCGGATTATATTTTGTTATTAGCTATATCATTAATATATTGCAAGGTATATTCTATAGCTATAACCGCTATGATGTTTTTGCTGATTGTCTCGGCATTGTTTTGTCTTTGTTTGGAACAATATTTGTTATCCTCTTTTTTTTAATTTTATTTGGAAAACAGGTTTATTTCTTAGATAAGTTCATAGATATATGTCCGAATATATCCATATATTTGTATTATATAGGTTATACTGGATATATTTTGTTAGTATTTGATATTTTGATTTTAATTCCAACTATGCTTATGTCCTTAAGTGAAATTACACAGCAATATCTTACATGGTTAATTGTTTGTATAAATGTAGTGGGAGCAATTATAGCTCTTGTATTAGCATCCAAGGCTGTCTTTTTTAAAAATAAAACAATACAAAAATAATCTTTTGGAAAAGTAGCTGTAAGCTGGTTTCTTGGGGGAGAAACAAAAAAATGGACTTTTTTGGAAGTTATAAATCGCCGTTTGGATATGTGGGGTGATTTATTTTTGTTTTACTTTTATTGCTTGATATTATCGAAAAGAGTGGTCCATGCTTTGACGACGGTATCGGGGGAAAATCGTTTTACATCTTCTATGGCATTTTTACCGAATTTGATGCGTAGGTCTTTGTTGCGCATGAGTTCAGCCATGTATGATGAAAATTCTTCCAAATTGTCGGCTAAAAATCCGTTTTGACCATGGATAATTAGCTCGTTAACTGCCGGAGCTTGGGCAAAACCGATGGTTGGCAATCCTGCTGCCTGTCCGTCTGCAACACCAAGGCCGAAACCTTCATATTTACTGGGGAAGGCTTGAAAATCTGCATTTTTGTATACTGATAGTATGTCAGTTGTATATCCTCTGATAAAAACTTGGTTTTCAATATGGTAATTGCGGGCAATGTTCATGATTTCTTTTTCATATTGAGGATATTTTTGCAATCCCCAAAATTCAATTATCCAATCGGGGAAATCTTTGGCAATTTTCCCGAAGGCTTCTACCAGAAGATGTTGTCGTTTTACGTTCGGTTCGATACGTGCAACATATATGATTTTTTTCTTTTCAACATTTAAATCTGCATAATCTTTTGGTGAAAGTTGTTGCACCATATTAGGAATTGCAACAATTTTTTTAGGAGCAAATTCTTTATCTAACAATGGCGCAAATGATGAAAGCAAAACTTGCCAAATGCTGACTTGTTTGAATGCTTTGTGGTGAAACCATAACAACGGTTTTATTTCTTTATGCAAATCGTCAAACTTCTCATCAATAGGGTTATTTTTGTATTTTCCGAGTATGACATCAGGAACATTATGTAACATCATAATAATCGGAATATTGTGCTTTTGAAACGTGGTGACACTGAACAAATCTTTGGGAAAATAACATATTATTACATCCGGTTTTTCTTTTTTGATAAGTTTTTTATAACGGAAGCAAGCAGGGGTGATTTTGCAGCGAATGCGATGATAGAGATTGACGAGCGGATTGTCGGTTTTGCCGCTCAAGTTGATGAGTTTTACTTTGGGATTGAAAGTCAATTCGTTGCCGACTTTTTTGTAAGTGTCGCAAACAACAGATATGTCATAATCAGGTCTTGTTTCTTGTAAAGCGTTGATATATTGGACCAACCATTTGGTGTTTAAGACATTGCGGCTACGAATAAACATAAGTTTCATTGCTTTGCTCCAGATAGTTTTTGAACGACAACATTCTATGATTTAGATTTGTAATAGTCAAAGGTATTTTATCAGTTATTTGCAGGCGGAGATGAGTGCCTTAAAGAGTTTTTCTTGTATTTCTTTGACTTTTTTATATTCGATAGGATACTCGTCAGTAAATTTTGTGATTATTTTTGTTGTGAGCAGTCCATCATTAATATCGTCGGTTGTTAGGTGCTTCGGCACAAGATTGAAAACTGAATAATAATCCTTGAATTTGTAGTCATCTCCGATCAGCTTTGACAGCTGAAGCCATTTGTTAGGGATACCTAAAGAATCTGCCGCAATCAGACCGTGCATTGCTGTTGATAAGATGAAATCGCACTCGGCAATTTTGTGCAGAATTTCCAGCGGATTATCGCGAAAGTTTATCAAAACGGAATTGGGATAATTGTCCAATATTTTTTGCCATATTGGGTTGTTTATGTCTTGACAGTGAGGAGTAAGTCCGATGGCATATTTTTTGTTTGGCATTTTATCAATTAAATGGTCAAACAACAGGCCTCCGTCACCGAGCTCTGCGTCTATTTTGTGACCGACAATTTTTTCCATGCGAGCTTGAGTGATTTTGCCCCGCAGAGCGGCAAATTTTATGTTTTTTCTAATACTTTCGTGCCAGTCAACCTCTTTTATGAAACCTGATGTCCAAACTGTTGCCGGAGGGGCGAACATATTAGTAATTGTTTTGCCAAAACGCGGACGGGTAAAGCCGTTTAAAATACTGCCGATACCGATAATTTTTGCACTGTGTTTTCCGGCATATATACATTTTTGACCGGTCAGGTGTTCAACTAAAAAGGGGTTCATGGCATCACCAAAATTGTTGGCGCGGCAATAGTGTAGTTTTATCATGGTAGTCTTCTTTATAAGTTGTTTATTTTGTAAAATGATACCGTTTTGGTATAAATTGTCAATAAATAATGTATCGATTTGGTGTTTGTTATGATTGACAAATTGTTTAAAAGTGCTATAATAAAAAGCGGTTCAGATGATAAAAAATGTGAATGTTTTGGAACTGAAAAGAAAAAAACTGATGGTGTTGGAAATTAAAGCCCGCCTTTTTGGAGGCGGGCTTTTTTTGTCGGTTGAGCGGAATATTAGAAGTGGTAGGTCAAAGAACCTGCAACAATATGAATTTTGTTGCTGTATTCCGCATTCAAACTTCCGCGTCTGTCGTCGCCGCGATGGTCGCCGCGCAAGTTTACTTTGGCGCTATCGGCGGAGATGTGAGTATAACCGGCGTTGAAAGTCAAGTGCTCATTATATTTGTATTCCAAACCGGCTGAATACCATGTGCGGTCGCTGTCAGGAATACGCGGTGTGCGATATTCGTCGTTAACTGCGCTTTTTTCATAGGCAACACCCAAGCGCAATTTCCACTGTTCATCAAGTTTTTTGCTGATACCCAAGGCATAAAAATCGGTATCTTTCCATTTTTCTTCAGTGTAACTATCTATGGTTTTGCCTTTAATTTCGAGTTTATCAAAACTTGACCAATAAACACGGCTATATTCGGCCATAACCGCCCAATCATCATTGATTTGGTGATATGCACCGATATTCAAAGTTGCCGGTGTGGTCAAGCGGGCAGAAACATCTTGGTTCATTTGCGCCAAAAGACCGTCAAAATCAATGTCTCCCTTGATTTTGTGTTTGATTTTGCTGCGGTATCCGGCACCGAAACGAGTGCCTTTCACAGGCTCGTAAATTGCACCTAATTGATAGCCTGCATCAATGGTTTTGCCGCGAACGGTTGACTTGTCTTCTATCAAAGCTCCGGTTTGCGGGTTTGCACCGGCGATTACACTGTTGCGAAGTTGTGCTTTGATATATTGGATAGGAACACCGGCGCCGAAAGAAAGTTGGTCATTGTGCTTATATGAAAGCATCGGGGTAAAAGTGGCACTGATAATTTTTGATAATGTACCATGATTGCGTCCGGCCCAGTCGTCGGGATATTTTGTAATCATACCAAAAGGGGTATTAAGAGAAATACCGGCCGTAAATTGGTCGTTTATTTGGTGTGAAAAATAGGCCTGCGGTGAGGCGGCGGCATGAACTATATTGCCCATATAATCGTTGTGTTCGCCAAAGCGGTTGTTGGCATTTTTGGCAACGGAAGTCGGAGAAATCCATGTGCCACCGAGTTCCATGTTGGTGCCGCTGTGATATGCGAGAGCAGCGGGGTTGAAATAGGAATATGAAATATCCTCGGCTCCGGCTGTGGCACCGGCATAGGCATTGCCTTGTGCGGCTGCGGATTGTTCTTTTAGATAGAATCCCGAAGCATTTGCCTCAGAACAGGTTAAAACCACTGCAAGAGCGGTCAAAGTTATAAGTTTTTTCATTGGAATTTTCATTTTAAAAAGTTAAACCAAAATAACATTTTATAGCATAACGGAGTTTTGAAGATTTTATTATTAATTATTTTACCGTTTTTGAAATTTTTTGAAACAAAATGTTATATCGGGAAATTTTTTAGCAAATTAAAATTAAAAATCAAGCAAAAAATTTATCCCCTTAAATTTTATGCGCTAAATATTTATTAAAAACAATATGTTAGAGAAAATATTGAGGTGTTAAAATTATGCCAAAATAAATTTTTCTTTACAATATAGGTATGCAAATAGTAAATTATCTCCAAGTTTTAACAATCGGAGACTATGACTTTGCGTGATTTTGTGAGATTTTGTCTGCGAGCTTTTTTTAAGCTGATGAAAGTTAAATGCTCGCTTGCTTTTAATGAGAATAAGTTGCCCAAGAAAGGGGTTTATGTTTCTAACCATGTTTCTTATCTTGATCCGTTAATATTGTTTGCTTTTTTGCCGGGAAATCCGGTTTTTGCGCTGAACGGACATTTATATCGCAGCAGGGTTATTCGTTTTTTGATGAGAACTGCGGATGTTATGCCCTTTAATCCGATTGAGCCGACGGATATTAAGGAACTTATTGCAAAAGTTGATAGCGGGCGTTTGTGCGTTATTTTTGCGGAAGGCAGAATTACCGAAACCGGCGGTTTGATGAAGATTTATGAGGCTCCGGGTTTGGTTGCCGATAAATCTAAAGCGCCAATTATTCCGGTGTGGATTGATGGTCCGCAATACGGATATTTTTCAAAAACAGCAGGAAAATTGCCGCACAGACCGTTGCCGAAAATCAGGGTTGTGGTCGGAAAACCGCGTCCGTTTAAGTTGAAAGATGATTTGCGTCGCCAACGTGACCACATCAGCAACGAAGTTTATATGATTTTGCGCGATATGGGGTTTGAAATCAATTATAATCCCGATATTTCGTTGTTTGCCATGTTGATGAAGGCGGCAAAAGTGCATGCTAAAAAGGGATTTTTCCGTCGTCCGAAATTTTTTGAAGACATTCAACGCAAGCCGAATTCGTATCGTGATATAATTATAAAGTCATTTGTTATCGGTAAGTATTTTAAACGTAAGACCGCTTTGGAAGAGCATGTGGCAATTTTGTTGCCGAATGCTTTGGCTACAATTTGCACGTTTTTCGGTTTGACCGCATATTCGAGAATTCCGGTTATGCTCAATTTTTCCATGGGGGCAAAAAATATGCTCTCAATGTGCAATACCGCGCAGGTTAAAAAAGTTATTACTTCGTTGGCGTTTATTAAGACCGCTAAAATGGAAGATGTTGTTGCCGAGATTGAAAAGAGCGGTATTAAAGTTTTTTATTTGGAAAAATTGGCTAAAGAAATCAGTTTGTGGGAAAAAATCAATGCCTTTTTGCGTTATAAAATCAAGAGAGTGCCGCACAAGAGAGGCGGTAGCCGCAAGGCGGTGATTTTATTTACTTCCGGCTCGGAAGGTGCGCCGAAAGCAGTTGTATTGAGCCATGCAAATATTATTTCTAACATTAAGCAAATTTCGGCTCTTGAGACGGTGAATAAAAGAGATATTGTCTTTAATGCTTTGCCGATGTTCCACAGTTTTGGTTTGGTGGTCGGAACTCTGTTTCCGGTATTTGAAGGTGCAAAGGTATTTTTGTATCCTTCGCCGTTGCATTATCGTGTGATTGCGGAATTGGTCTATGAAATCGGGGCAACGATAATGTTTAGTACCGATACGTTCTTCCGCGGTTACGGAAGAATTGCGCATCCGTTTGATTTTCACAACGTTCGCTTTATGTATGGCGGTGCAGAGGCGGTTAAGTCCGATACCAGAAATATGTGGATGGAACGTTTGGGCGTGAAAGTTATGGAAGCATACGGAACTACGGAATGTTCGCCGGTTGTTTGTGCAAATAACAGTATATTTAACCGATTTGGTTCCATAGGAAAAATATTGCCGGCAATAGAATATAAAATCGATCCGGTTCCGGGGATTGAAAAAGGCGGTGAGCTTGTCGTTCGCGGACCAAATATTATGCAGGGGTATATTATGCCGGATAATCCGGGAGTTTTGCAACCTTTGCAAGAGGGATGGTATCATACCGGAGATGTGGTTGATATTGATGAAATCGGATTTGTGTATATTAAGGACAGAATTAAACGATTTGCAAAAATCGGCGGAGAAATGGTTTCGCTCAATGCTGTCAATGAGATGGTTTGCAATGCTTATGCCGAGGACAATGATTGTCAATACGGTGTTGTGGCGACTCCTCATGAGAGCAAAGGTGAGCAGATTGTTTTGGTTACAAACAATCCGAAAGTTTCGCAAGAAGGTCTGCATGATTATATCAAAAAACACGGAATGTCGGAACTGTTTTTGCCGAGAGTTATTTTGCAGATGGAAAAATTGCCGGTTTTTGCAACAGGCAAGATGGATAATATTACTTTGAAAAAACTGGTTTTGGAAGAACTGGACAGACAACGTTAAAGAAAGGATTTTTTGAGATGAAAAAAATATTGGTTGCACTTTTGGCGGTCAGCATGCTTTCGGCTTGTGCTACTGATCCTTATACGGGGGAGAGTAAAGTTTCGAAGACAGCATGGGGAACAGGTATCGGAACTGCGCTCGGTGCCGGAATAGGCGCACTTGCCGGTGGCAGTAAAGGCGCATTAATCGGTGCCGGAATTGGTGCTGTCGGCGGTGCGGCTGCAGGAGGCTATATGGACTTGCAGGCAAAAGAATTGCGTCAGCAATTGACGGGAACAGGTGTTCAACTCAAACGCTTGGAAAACGGTCAGATTATGTTGATTATGCCGAGCAATATAACTTTTGCGACAAATTCCGATGTTTTCCAGACGGGATTTAATACAATTTTGGACTCTGTTGCAACGGTTTTGAATAAATATGACAAGACATTGATAAATGTGGTCGGTCATACCGATAATGTCGGCTCTGATGAGTATAATATGCAGTTGTCGGCAAGGAGAGCTTTGGCGGTTTCTAACTATTTGAAGTTGAGAGGTATTGCCGAAAACAGAATGGTTGTCAGAGCGATGGGTGAAAAAGCCCCGATTGCTTCTAATGCAACGGAAGCCGGCCGTGCTCAAAACAGGCGAGTTGAGATAACAATTCAGCCATTGAACTAAAGTTTATAAATTGCTTGAAACAAAGGTCCGGATTGCTTTTCGGGCCTTTGTTTTTTTTGTGGGACTTGAATTATTAAAATTGCGCACCATATTTTTTTGTGTTGTTTAACGAAATGTGTTGAGAGGACAGTATGAGACAAGTTGCAACATTGATAATGTTTATATTATTGCTGTTTGTCGGCTATAGCATTGGAACTGCCATTGCTAAAAACAACAATGATATGATGAACAATTCTTCTTCTGACGGTATGGAGGGTGTTTATGTTGTGGAAGAAGAGTATGGTGTGATAACAACACCGGCTGCTTCTGCCACTAACGGCAAAGCAGATGATATGCACCATAGTCAAACAAATAAAAGCACACCTGCCGATAATAACAGTGGCGCGGTTATGATAGAAGAAGATGTGATAGAAAGCGCCAACTAATACTTTCCACCTGAGACTGCTCCCCGCAGGTTTTTACCCCTCGCCTGCGGGGATTTTTGTTGTCTTAAAAAGTGTAGCGCATGCCGAGAGTGTATTCGGTTATGTGGTCATAGTTGCGGATTTTGTCGGTTTTGATATATCTGGCAATGCCGCGAAGCGACCAGTTTTCGTCGATATTATAGCTCAAACCGCCGCCGAAACGATAGCCGTAACCATGGTCTTTTTTGTGGAAAGAATTTATCAGTTTGTTTTTGACAGTATATTCACCGATACCAAGTGTGGCAAGAGGTGCTATCGCACCGCTGCAACCCAAGGGAAGATATGCGATTGTATCGAGGCCATAGGCATGAAAAGATGTTTTGGCTGTTTCAGAATTTGAGATTTTGTCCTTATCGGAATATTGAAAAAACATTTCGGTGCTGAAATAGGGGTTATAGGTTGAACCCAAAATTATGCTTGCCGAATTGTTGTGAGGACGAATGTTTTTTGCGGTTGCCGTTGTATAGGCATAGTTTATGCCGAGATAAGGTTTATAGACGTTATCGATGGCATGAGCTGAAAATGGAAAACAAGCAGCCATTGATAAAACAGAGATATTTTTGATAAACTTGCGCATTTTTTAATCCTTTCTTTATAGTTTTTATATATAATTTAAGCAATTATTTGTAAATGTAAAGCAAAATTAAGCGGGAGGTGCTTTATGCGTTTTAGGAGTTCACAGGGCGGATATACTATGATACAAACTATTGCTTTTATTGCAATTTTGGCGCTTGTGGGCAGTTCTGCCGTGAGTGTATTGAGCAAGGCATTGTCAAGATATAAGGTTAGCAGATTGACACAGCAAGTGGTTGAGTTGCAAAGAGCCATAGACAGGAAATATGTTGCAAAAAGAGAATACACTGGTTTGACTTTGGCTGTATTGCATAGCGGAAACCTTTTGCCCAGTGATATGAACTATAGTAACGGTGTTTTATATCACAAACTCGGTGGAACGGTTACGGTGGCGCCAAATGGTGAGCTTTATACCATTACATTCAATAATGTGCCGAAGTATGCATGTATGGAATTAGCTGAACAAAACTGGGGGCTTGATCCTCGTATTGTTTTGGACAGTATGAAGGTTGGAAATAATAATTTGAAATGGAGATGCTCGGGAGGTAATTGTTATACCATGCCGCTCAGTGTCAGTGATGCCAATACGGTTTGTGCTGCGGGAAATAATAATATTTCTTGGACGTTCTATTAAAAGAGGGATAAATTTGGAATAAATAGTGTTTTTTACTTGAATGTGTAAAGTAATTGTATGTATTGTAAAATAAAGTGTTATTAGTATAAGGAGACTTGATATGGTAGATAATTCGGTTATTCTTCCTCCAGACTATAAACCTTCGGAAGACGAAGAGTATATGAACGAGATGCAACTGGAGTATTTCAGACGTAAGTTAGAGAATTGGAAAAAATCTTTGTTGGAGCAATCTGTTGATACGTTAGAAGATTTGAGACAGGGTGGTTTGAATCAACCTGACGATATTGACCGTGCTTCTTTGGAAACAGATAAGGCTTTGGATTTGCGCACCAAGGATCGTGCCCGCAAGCTGATAGGAAAAATTGATGAGGCCTTGAAGAGAATTGAAGACGGTGAATACGGTTATTGCGAAGAAACAGGCGAGCCTATCGGAATTGAGCGTTTGGAGGCCAGACCGGTTGCTACTTTGTGCCTTGATGCTCAAGAAAGACACGAAAGAATGGAAAAAACATATAGCGAAGAATAAGCTGTTGTTATGGAAACAAAAGATTTTATATTAGCATCGGCATCTCCGCAGCGATTGGCTTTGTTGCGCCAAGTCGGTTATGAGCCTAAAAAAATTGTGCCTGCAGATATTGATGAATCAACGCATAAAGGTGAAAGACCCAATGCTTATGTTAAGCGTATGGCTTTGGAGAAGGCAAAAAAAACAGCCTCTTTGGTGCCAAATGAAAATGTGTTGGCCGGTGATACGGTTGTTTGTGTGGGCAGAAAAATTTTGCATAAGGCTAAAAATCCGCAGGAGCAGACCGAAACAATGACATTGCTTTCGGGGAGAGCGAGCAAAGTTATCAGTGCGGTTTGTCTCATCGGACGTGACGGCAGAGTGGTGCAAAGATGCGTAGTATCACGAGTTTTGACTAAAAAAATGTCTTCCGCAGAAATTAAAGAATATGTTGCCGGCGGCGAGTGGCAAGGGTGTTCGGGGTATAAAATCGAGGGCTCTTTTGCCGGATTTGTTCGCAAGGTTATCGGTTCTTATAGCGGAATTGTCGGGTTACCTTTGTTTGAAACTGTAAATATGTTAAAAGGAATGGGAATAAAATGAGTATAGATACAATTGTTTATGATAAAAATACTAATGTTGCAGGCATTGCTTTGATGGAAGAAGGTAAAGTCTGTGATGTTGAGATTATTAATGCCAATCAAGCTATTTGCGGCAATATCTATTTGGGAAAAATTACCAAAAAGGTGGTTATGGCGCAGGACAGAGAAGGCTTTTTTGTTAATATCGGTGAGGATGTTGAGGCCTTTTTGAATAGTGATGAATATGGTATGAACGAAGTTCATCTGGTTGAGGGGCAGACGGTTGTTGTGCAAGTTTTACAAGAAAGACATGCGGAAAAATGTGCCAGATTGGTGCGTTCAATTCAATTGGTCGGTTCCTATGTGGTTTATTGCCCATATAGAATGAATGTTGAGGTTTCGCGCAAGATTGATGACAAACTCAAAGTTACGGAGTTGTTGGATTTGGTAAAAGAAAATATTACCGGTCAAGAAGGTTGGGTTGTCAGAACAGCCGCAGGAAAGGTTGATACGCAGACAGTTGTTAATGAGATGAAAAATTTGCGCGATACTTTTGATAATATCAGAGCTAAAGCACGCAACGAACAGGCTCCTTGTTTGTTATATACAAAACCGGATGAGGTTTATGATCATATTAACTACTACAAAAACAAAGGTAGTTTGAAAAAAATTATTACCAATAATCGCAATTTGGCTGATGAATTTGCTGATTCAGGTATTGAATTTGAGATCGTACCAAGTCCTTTTGAAAGTTGCGGTGTTGACGAGGTTATCGGCGAGGCTTTGGAGAAGTATGTTCCCCTCAAGTCCGGCGGTAAAATTACTATTGAAGAGACAAGAGCTTGCGTGGCGATTGATGTTGACAGCAGTCGTGATGCCGGCGGCGGATCTTTGAACAGATTGAATGAAGAGGCGGCTTTGGAGATTGTGCGACAAATCAGACTTCGCAATTTGGCAGGAAAAATTGTGATTGATTTTGCCGGTCATTCTGAATTTAGATTTATTAAGCCGTTGTTGGATATTTTGGAACAAGGTCTGCGTGCCGATCCGGTAAAAAGTAAGGTAATCGGTTTGAGCCGCGGAGGATTGGTTGAAATTGTGCGCGTTCGCAAAAGACCGAGCCTGAAGGAGTTGATGACTGACGAATGTCCGACTTGTCAAGGCTGCGGCAGGGTTGAAAAAGGCGCGTAATGGCTGAAGTGCAAAAAATTTATACTTGTCCTATCTGCAAAAAGAGTTTTGCCGATACAAAGTATCGTCCTTTTTGCTCAAAGCGGTGTGCGGATATTGATTTGGGAAACTGGTTCAATGGTGCATATCGCTTTGAGTCTGTTGAGGCAGATGATGAGGATGGTGAAGAGTTGCCAAAACTTGATGATAATGAATAGCTACAGTTTGTAAAATGCTTGACAATAATCGTTGAGCGGATTAAATCGTTGAACAGAAAATAATTATTATTCACCAAAATATTTCGTTATGAAAAAAATCTTATTATTATTGATTATCTTCTGCGCTACACAGTTTGTAAATGCGCAGTTGCTCAAGGTTGAAAAATGCCGCACTCACCACGGAAAACATAGAATCGATAATATGTTTGGCAAAGATGAATATCTTGACAGAGATTATTCGACAATCAAATTGTCGAATGGTGATGTTTTGAGCATTAAGGTTGATCCGTTTTGCCCAAAATGGTGGTGGGTTGTTACTCCAACCGGCGTAAATTATTCTTCTAAATGTAGATGCTATCTTGACCCAAAAGTCAATTATCCTAAAGGAACTCTTGTTTATAAGTATCAATCGAACAATATCAGCTGTTATGATTTGATGCCTATGGAAGAAGTAGGAACCTATGTGATTGAGAGCTGCGAAGTTTGTGAGATTGATGTGGATATGAGGGCGCAAGTTGATTATGCTCAGGAATCTTTTTTGGAATATGCTTTTGATGCAGAGGTAAGAAATGGTTCTAAAAATGGCAAATCAGGAGCAAGGAGGCATAAGATAACCGTGGTTAATGTGATTTTTGCCCATGGTGAAGTGGTCTCTATTGTTGTAGAGAAAGATCCGATTTGGAAAAAAGTAAAGTCCGGACAGCAAGTTAAGCAATACAAAGCAATGAATTTTAATGTTTATGAGCTTGTATTTTAGGTAAAACTCCCTTTATGGGAGTTTTTTTGTGGAGGAAGCAAAAATTATTGCAAATTTTGCCTGTAATAAAATTGTGCATCATCTTTTTCTTGTAAAAAAACTTGACAAAAATTTTGAGCCATGATAACTAGATGAATTGAAAGTAATTATTTTAATCACCAAACACATTCAATTATGAAAAAAATCTTATTATTATTGGTTATCTTTTGCACGGCGCAAATTGCAAGCGCGCAGTTTTTGCAAGTTGAAAGCTGCAGTACGCGGCTTGGTAAGCACAGAGTTGAGCACATGTTCAAAAAAGACGAATATTATGACAGGTATTACTCAACAGTCAGGTTGTCGAATGGTGATGTGCTATCTATCGAAACAGATGCATATTCTCCCAAATGGTGGTGGCAATTTGCTGAATTGGGAAAATATCCCATTAAATGCGAGTGTAATCTTGATCCAAAGGTAAATTATCCGAAAGGAACTCTGGTTTATAAGTATCAGTATGCTAATACAGTCGGCTATGAGTTGGTGACAATGAAGAAGATCGGTGTATATACGATTAAGAGCTGCAATGTTCGTGAGATTAATGTGGAGATGAGCGCTCAGGCTGATTATTCGCAAAAATCTTTTTGGGCATTTGCGGTTGTTGCCGGTGGTGGCAGTAGTTCAGCAAACGGAAGTTATAGGGCACACGGAGGTCCAAAAACAGTAGTTAATGTGGTTTTTACCAATGGTATGACAGCATCGATAGTGGCGGCGGATGACCCCATTTGGCTGGAGGCGAAACCTGGGCAAAAAGTTGAACACTACAAAGTGAAAGAAGCAAATATTTATAAGCTTCTTTTTTAGATTTGTAAAAACTCCCTTTATGGGAGTTTTTTTGTGGGCGAAATTTTTAGTGTTGCTCGCTTTTTTGACAAGAAAGTTGAGATAAATCTGGTATGAAAAAAGATATTGTTCGTTACATTCAAAAATAAAAAGCTCAGGTTTTTAGGCCTGAGCTTTTTCGTTATAGCTAAAATAAAAAAGTTTAGTCTTCTTTATATAGTTCTTCGACTGTAACTTTTTTCTCGCTGATGGCAGCTTTGCTCAAAACGTAATCGATTAATTTTTCTTCCATAACCGGAGCGCGCAAAGCTTCCAAGGCCTTCGGATTTTTGAGATAATAATCCAAAACAACCTTTTCTTGTCCGGGATATTTCTTGGCCTCGTTTTGAATGGCGGCATTCATATCCTCGGGCAAAACTTTAATTTTTTCTTGTTCGCCGACTTCTGCCAATAACAAACCGAGTTTTACGCGACGAGTGGCGATTTTTTTATATTCGTCCAGCAAGTCTTTTTCGGGAGTATTTTTCTCGTGCTCGTCGAGTTGATTAAGCTCTTTTGCGCGTTTGTATTGCTTTTCGATACCGTCAAATTCGGCATTAACCATGCTTGCCGGAACTTCAAAATTGTATTCTTCGTCAAGCTTATCCAAGAGTTGACGTTTTAATTTGATTTTGGAAGCAGCGGCATAATCTTCGGTAATACGAGTGCGAATTTTATCTTTTAAGGCTGCCAAATCTTTTTCGCCGACAGATTTTGCAAATTCGTCATTAATCTCAATCTTTTTGGGTTGGCGAACGGCTTTTACGGTAACTGCAAAAACGGCATCTTTACCGGCCAAGTTTTTGGCATGATAATTATCGGGGAATTTGACTTTTACATCAATTTTATCGCCGGTTTTGGCATTGATTAACTGGTCTTCAAAGCCGGGGATAAATGTATTTGAGCCAAGTTCAAGAGGATAGCCTTCGCTTTTGCCTCCTTCAAATTCTTTGCCGTCAACGGAGCCGACAAAGTCAATAACAACACTGTCGCCCTTTTGTGCTTTGTATTCGGCATCTTCAACCTTAACGGTTTCGCGGCGGGAGTGAGCGATATAGCCCAAGGCCTTTTCGACTTCTTCTTCCGGAACGTCGGAGGTCAATCTTTGGAGTGCAATTTTGGAAAAATCGCCGATTTTAATTTCGGGCAACAATTCGGCAGTGATTTCAAGTTCAATATCTTTGCCTTCGGTAAATTTCTTAATTTCTACTCTGGGCTGCATTGCCAAGCGGAGTTTGTTCTCTTTGATTAAGTTGTTGACGGTTTCGTTGACGGCTTCGTCCAAGACTTCGCCCATGACAGAAGCGCGGTATTTTTGGCTGATCATGGCTTTGGGCGCTTTTCCGGGTCTGAAACCTGCGAGTTTTGTGGTTTTGGCAAGACGCTCAAGAGCGGCATCAACTTTTGCCTCAAAATTTTTGTTACTGATGGTTGCATTGAAAACTTTTTGCAAATCGCTTGTTTTTTGTTCTTTCTTTGTCATTTATTTTCTCTTTCCAGTTTGAAATCACTTAAAAAAAATGGTGCGGGCGAAGGGACTTGAACCCCCATGACTTGCGCCATCAGATCCTAAGTCTGACGTGTCTACCAATTTCACCACGCCCGCACTTGCTTTTGGCTGAATAGTATATGTTTTTTTCAATAAATCAAGTTAAAAATAATAAAAAAGTGAATTAAACGGCAATTTAATTCACTTTGAAAAACGTGCTATGCGAAATTATGCGCTACGGCCGCGGAATAATCTCTTGAGGAAAGAAGGTCTTGTGGTATCTTCTTGTTGTTGCTCCGTCTCTTGATTTTTTGGTTCTTCTTGAAGAGGAGTTTGGCTTGCGGCCTCTTTGTAGGATTCTTGCAATTCTTCGTTGTTTTTATTGTTTTTCAAAACATCTTCGGCAAAAGCTTTTGTCTCGGCATTGCTCTGATATTTATACAATTCTTCACCCAATTTTTCGGGACTGTATTTGGTGCCGTCGGGGCTGGTTTTGATGCGCTCATCAACGTCGTGCAAAAGTTCGGTGCGGTCAGATTCATATTTTTGCTGGATATAGCTTGGAGCCTGTCCGTCCGGTTTTTGTTTTGCTAATTCTTCAAAAGCTTTCAGAGGGTCGTCTTTATAAACATCTTTTATTTGTTTGCGTCTTTCGAGGTATGCAAGGGTTTTTTTGATGTTGTCTGATTTCAGTGGACGGTAGCGTTTTTTGCCTTTGGAAGATGTTGTTTTTTCTACACCCTCATTAGAGCCGCCTTCGTGGGATGTGCCCTCGTTTTTCATCTCATCTTTATCGGATTTTCTTTTTTCGGTTTTTTCTTTTTTTCCTTCAAGACGGTCATCTTTTTCTTTTGCTTTGCCGGGACCTTTTTCGCTGTTGATTTGATCGTCTTTCGGAGCTTTGCCATAGCCTTTGAAACCGCCATCGGCGACCAAGTCGGCTTCGGGAGGAGGGGTTCCTCCTTCTTCTCTCAATTCTTTGTTTGCTAATTTTTCTTTGGCCATAGAAATGATTGCTTCGGCTTCTTCTTTGGAATTTAGCTTGCCGGCTTCATGCATTATATCAGCAATTTTGTCGCCGGACAAATTCTGTTGTGACAGCTGTGCGCGCAAGCTGTCATAATCATTTGTTTTTTCCGGTGTTTTATCTTTGCTCATAACACATCTCCAAAAGAGAGTTATTTTCTGATTTTATTATACATGTTTTGTCCAAAAAGGTCAAGCCCTTTTTATTTTACATTTGTGTTACAATTTTAAATAAAATTGCCCTAAATTTTGCGGCGATTGCGGAGATAGAGTGCAATAATTATCGCTGTCAAAACCAGACCGAAGCAAACGGCTTGTGCAAGCGGCAAATTTAGCAAAATCGGAGCATAGCCCATATAGGTTGCGCATACGGATGTGATAAATATGGCAGGGATTACGGCAATCAGCTCTTTTTTGTGATGTTCGCGCAAATAAAATGCTCCAACCCAAAGCATAATACAAGCCAAAAGCTGGTTTGCCCAACCGAAATATACCCAAATTTTGTTTAAGTCGATAAAGGCCATTGCTGTTGCTATACCAAGAATTATGGCACTTAAAAATAATCTGTTCTTGAGCTTTTTTTGGTCAGATTTTAGAAAATCGGCACAAGAAAGTCTTGCCGAGCGCAGGGCAGTGTCGCCGGTTGTGACAGCCAGAAAAATAACTGATAAAACGGCAAGCAAACCGCCCCATTCTCCCAAAAATGTTTTTGATATTTCTGAAACAACCGCGCCGGCATTGCCTGTTGGCCCCAAAGCTTCGTTCAGACCGCCGGTTCCGTTATAAAATGCAATGCCGAGTGTTGCCCATATTAGGGCGATAAAGCCCTCGGTTATCATGGCGCCATAAAAAACCGGACGAGCATATTTTTCGCTTGTGATACATCTTGCCATCATTGGGGATTGGGTGGAGTGAAAACCGCTCAAGGCACCGCAGGCTATTGTAACGAACATTAGCGGGAATATCGGTTTTGAAAGAGGATTTTGGTTGATGGTCGACAAGTCGGGATAAAAATCTATGCCTTTACCGAACAAAACTATCAGCAACAAAAAAGTGGAGATAATCAGGCAGGCTCCGAAAATGGGATAAAAACGACCGATAATCTTGTCAATCGGTAATAATGTCGCCAAAAAGTAGTATCCGAAAATTATTCCGAGCCAAGTCACAAACGGTAATCCGGTTGCGCTTTCGAGCATGTGCGCCGGCGTTTGCGCAAAAATCGAGCCGATTAAAACAAGCAGAAAAACCAATAAAAAGATGAAAAAATAATGGAATTTTTCGCCCAGATATTTTTTTACAAAAACAACGATAGTCGAGCCTTGGTTGCGCATGGATATTGTGCCGGAGAGCATATCATGAACGCCACCGGCAAAGATTGAGCCAAAGACAATCCAGAGCAGGCATATGGGACCGTAGAGGGCACCCAAAATGGCGCCGAAAACAGGACCTAGTCCGGCAATATTTAAAAACTGTATCAAAAATATTTTGCTCGGTTTCAGCGGTACAAAATCAACGCCGTCCGTCATGGTAACTGCCGGTGTTTTGTTGTCGGGGTTAATATCCAAAATTTTTTCAACCACGGCTCCATATATGAAATATCCGCCGATGAGCAATGCGCTTGCCAATAAAAATAAAATCATAGTCCAATTCTCCTGCTTTTGAATGTTATATTTTTTTCGCCGGCTTTTCAATAGAAATTTGTTGCCTTTGGATTTTGGTTTTGTTAGATTATATACAGGGGGTAATATGAGAAAATTTGTTTATTTTATAATCGGTATTTTGTTTGTTCCTGCTGTTTTTGGGATGGTAACATCATATTTTTCAGATAGCGAAGATTATGAGACATTTGTTGGTTTTTGGGGTGTTGTTTATTTGTTGATCTATTTGCTGTTTCCTTTGATATATCGCGGGAAAATCGTGCAAAAAATTCCAAACAAATATATGATATACGCAATTCCTTATGCTCTGGCAGGGATTGTGTTATTTTTATTGTTAAATATATAACTTTTCACGAGGATTTTATGCCCCTGGAAGGTCTGGCCCTTTTAATGCTATCGGAAGAATATTGTGTAATTTAGGACCCTTTTTATCATTCTTTTCAGAAGTTTGTTCTTCTGTATTTTTGTTTCTCCACTCCGATAACTTTAATTTTTCTGTTTTTTCTCCAGCTATTTGAGCTTTTTCGCCGTAGGTTGTTGCTCTTCCTCTTGCCATAGTTTTGTCATAATTTGACACACCATCCATCCCTATAACTTTATTAAAATATTTATGTGCTGCGGTATAAGTTTGTTTAGCCTCATCAAGATGAGATATATCATCAGAATCAAAGTATTTATCACTTAAATCAGCTGTCCTTTTCACCAAACTATTGCATTTTTTTACCATTGAGGGGTGATGCTTTACAATTTCAGCAAATTTTTCAATATCTCTATCAAGCCCAACCGGTGTCAAATTATTTTTTTCAATTTGCCTTAAATCCTCATCAGCGCAACGCATATACTCTGTAGCTACCGAATAATCGTCAAGTCTTGTGCACAATCCTCCTATGAAAAGATGATTGTCATTGGCAATCATGGGATGGGAATATTTCAACATTTGCAAATCATCTTTACTGTCCAATTTATGTCCGCTTCTTGCTATATCCTTGTATACAAATTCTATATCGACCATAAAGGCGGATTTTTTTTCGTCGGAGTGAAAATCAGGCTGTTCTTGCATTAGGAGATTAGCTAATTTAACAGCCTTATTGGCTTCAGGTGCATTTAATTTCTTATTTTGGAGAACAATATCTGTAACTTGATTATATAAATTACTTGATATTGCTACTACCATATCTTCAAAAGGAACGGAGCCGTCATGCTGTATATTCTTTCCTTCGTTCAGATATGACATAGAGGCATCCACAAATTCGTCAAAAGTTTTAGCATCTTCTATATTTTTTTGCATTTCAAGAACATCTTTACCCATCTTTCTCTCCTATTTAAAAATTAACAACCTTTCGTTATTGTATTATTTTTGTCGATAATTGTCAATGCTTATTTAGATTTGATATTTACTCTTGCAAAATTGTAATAAATGTGTTTTTATCCGCTTATTGTTTTGTAATAAAAATTCGAAGATGCCTTGACGCGTTCGGCTTTCAGCCTCAGCGAGGCATGACAATTGTAGGTATATTTATAACAAATTGAGCTTTAATTATGACAGAAAAAATCAATCCTCGCAAAACTTTTGCGATTATTTCTCACCCGGATGCCGGTAAAACCACTTTGACCGAAAAACTTTTGCTGTTCGGTGGCGCCATTCAGCAGGCAGGTGCGGTAAAAGCCCGCGGCGAAAGCAGACATGCTCGCTCCGACTGGATGAAAGTTGAGCAAGAGCGCGGAATTTCCGTTGCTTCTTCGGTGATGAATTTTGACTATAAAGATATTACTTTCAACCTTTTGGATACCCCCGGACACGAGGACTTTTCCGAAGATACATATCGTGTGCTGACGGCGGTGGACTCGGCGGTGATGGTCATAGATTCTGCCAAAGGTATTGAGAGCCAAACCAAGAAGTTGTTTGAAGTATGTCGTTTGCGCAATGTGCCGATTATTACTTTTATCAATAAACTTGACCGTGAGGGAAGAGATCCGTTTGAACTGTTGGACGATATTGAAAAAACTCTGGCTTTGGATGTCACGCCGGCAAGCTGGCCGATTGGTATGGGAAAAGATTTTTTGGGTTGTTATGACCTGATTAACGATCAGTTGATTTTGATGAACAAAACCGGCGACAAGTCGCAGATTAATGCCATGATTGAGACTTGCAAGGGTTTGGATGATGAAAAGCTGGATAAATTGTTGCCGCAACATGCTGTCGCCAAACTGCGCGAAGATGTCGAAATGGTGCGCGAACTTTGCCCGAATTTTGATAAGCAGGCTTATCTTGACGGTGCGTTGACTCCGGTATTTTTCGGTTCGGCAATCAATAATTTTGGTGTTAAGGAAGTTTTGGAAGGTTTGCATGAATTGGCACCGCAACCTTTGGCCAGACCTGCTTTGGAGCGTTCGGTTGCGCCGAATGAGAACAAAGTTACCGGCTTTGTATTCAAAATTCAGGCCAATATGGACCCGAAACATCGCGACCGCATTGCTTTTATGCGCATTTGTTCGGGACACTTCAAAAGAGGTATGACTTTGACGCAGGTGCGTGACGGAAAACCGCTTAAGGTTGCAACACCGGTGATGTTTTTGGCGCAAGAACGTGAGTTGGCCGAAGATGCTTTTGCCGGTGATATTATCGGTATTCCAAATCATGGGCAGTTGAGGATTGGTGACAGTTTGACCGAGGGGGAGAAGTTGCATTTTACCGGAATTCCGAGTTTTGCTCCGGAGTTGTTGAAATCGGTGCGTGCGCTTGACCCGCTGAAGTCAAAACACTTGGGTGATGCCTTGAAACAAATTGCCGAGGAGGGCGGAGCAAGCATTTTCAAACCGGTTGTCGGGGCAGAGTGGATTGTCGGTGTGGTCGGTGTTTTGCAGTTTGAGGTTATGGCTGACCGTATCAAAAACGAGTTCGGGTTGCCGGTGATGTTTGAGCCGACGCAATATTATACCGCGCGCTGGGTTAGTTGTGATGACAAGGCGGTCTGGAAAAAGTTTTATGATACAAACCAGATGAATATTGCGCTTGACAACAACGGACAAGACGTCTTTTTGGCACGCAATGCTTGGCATTTGAACAAAATTAAGGAAGATTTTCCCAAGCTGGTATTAAGCAAAACCAGAGAGCAAACGTTTTAAGTGCGTTATTATGCACCATTATATTTGTCATCGCTCCGAAGACAGAATGTCTGAGGTCAAGCGATTTTCGAATTTTTTATATAAGGAAGCAGTGCTGGCGCACTGAAGTTTGGATTCCTTGACGCACGGACGCTTTCGCGCCGAGCGAGGAATTGTTAGTTAAAGTTATGTTATAAAAAAGAGGTGTAAAAAAGAAAAAGGGCGGAAGAACGACGAGGGATAGAACATAAAGTTCGTTGTCATCAGGTTCTCCGCCCAATTAACATGGATACTTGATGGATTGCTTGTACCGTATCCAATGCGCGTACGTTAACAATTGAAAGTTAAGTACCATAAGCAATGGAGATTATAATATGACTAAAAATAAAAACAAGACCTTTATCGGAATTGATGTATCAAAATATAAATTAGATATATTTAACAGTTCAACCGGTGAGATTAAGGAAATAGAAAATTCTAAAGCTGCGATACGCCAATATATCAGAGCTTTAGAATTTTCGGAAGATTTATATGTTATCATTGATTTAACCGGCGGCTATGAGGCATTATGTGTCAATATGTTTTATGATAAAGGCTTCAATGTTATAAGAGCCGAAGGCAGAAAGGTTAAGAACTTTGCCAGAGCCATGGGAATAACGGCAAAAACAGACACAATAGATGCAAAATTACTTGCAGGTTATGGTGAGAAATGTTTTGAAAGATTACGATTATATACCCCATATAACAGCAGTATTAAAAAACTTGTTATGCGATTAAGTGACTTAAAGGATATATCACAAAAAGAAAAGAATCGTCTTAAGGCTCCGGATAATGCACCTATTGTAACAAAATCAATACAGACATTACTTAAAGTTTATGAAAAAGAAATCATCAAACTGGAAGAGTATATTGAAGAGATAGTAGAAAGTAATGAAGTTTTGAAAAATAAATATAAATTGTTGCTGGAACAAAAAGGGGTTGGTAAAAAGGTTGCTTTTATATTGCTCGGTTTATTACCGGAACTCGGATACCTAAACAGGAGAGAAATTGCAGCTCTTGCCGGTGTTGCTCCGTTTGCAAAAGACAGTGGAATATTGAACGGATATAGGCGAACGCAAAGCGGACGACCGGAGGTAAAAAAGGCTTTATTTATGGCTGCATTGGTGGCTGTTCAATATGATGCTAGGTATAAAAGCATTTACGAACAATTGATTGCTCGCACCAAGCCAAAGATGGTAGCTATTACCGCTATTATGCGCAAGTTAATTACTTGTATTAACGCTAAATCTAAATCAATTTGTGCATAACTTTGTCAACTGGATTGATGACA
>JAZNXK010000035.1:0-62571 GCA_045593845.1 Alphaproteobacteria bacterium | reverse complement strand
ATTATTTGCCGTGTTAATGGTAACAGCACCGCTGGTTGTAACAACGGAATTCAATATATTGTTATACAAATTGATAACACCTGTATTATTACCGGTCAACGAGGTTGCATAACCGCTTTCACCGGTAACATAGTCATTCATATTGATAACACCGTTATTAACCGCATTCAATGTCAATGAGGATGAAGCATTATCCATATAAATAGCTTGTCTGTTATCAGCACTTCCGACGTAGTTGCCTGAAAATGTAGAAGATCCGCTGTTAGCAATAATACTGATATCATTTGTGCTATAAATAGCACCACCTTTTGCTGTTGCATGGTTATCAACAAAATTAGTATTCGTAATATTGCCAAAACTGCTTGTCTCAGAGGATGCTATATAACCGTTATAATAAATTGCACCGCCAAAATTTCCGCTGTTTCCCGTAAATACGGAATTGTTTATGCCCCCAAGTGTTGCGTGTGTACCGATATAAAGTCCGCCGCCCCAACCGGCACTGTTGCCGTTTAGCAGTGTTCCTACAATGCTCTGAATTTCTCCGCATTCCAAACTGATTGCACCGCCGGCAGTTACTGCAGTATTGCTCAAAAAAGAAGAATTTGTGATTTCTTTAATAAGAGTACCGGCAGCAATTGCTCCACCGCCGGATGTAGCAGAGTTTCCGCTGAACAAGCTGTTTCTAATGTAATTAATTTGTCCAGATGCTGTTGATTGTCTGATTGCGCCGCCTGCAAAAGGACCGGTATTGCTAACAAAAGACACATTGTTAACACTCAAAATTCCTCCATTTTCGACAGCACCATGACTGGTTGAATAACCATTTATAATAGCAGTGTCTTCAAGAATCAAAGTTGAACTGGTACTGAGTAATCTAAAACCACCCTTATGGCTTAAATCCACAGTTGAGCGAATATTGCCGCTGACAGCGCCTTTTACTGTAAGTTGCTTCTTAACTTCACCAACTTCATCAACATCATAAACGCTTCCCAAAACATAAACGCTATTCGGATTTGTAGTTGTAAATGTCTTAACCGGATTTGTTGTATCGGCTGCTACCATTGCTAAAGTATCACCCAAAATAGTTTCTGAAGATGTTTCGGTTGTTCTGGTTGAAAAACCGATACTGTCATTTGTAGTATGTGTTGTGGCCAAACCTAAACCGAATTTTGTAACACGAGTTCCCTCTCTCGATTTGAAAACCTTGCTCCAGTCGGTATTTGCCTCAACAGTATCAGTTTCGGAAAAAGTTCCGGAAGAAACGATTTGGTTGGTCATATTTTCCAAATCTTCTCCCAAGACCAATTGTATGGCATCGGTAGGAACATCCAAAACTTGTGCAATAAAGCTTTCATCAAGAGTGTTCCACGTTCCGCCCATAAGATTTATTCCGTTCAAGATAACTCGTCCGTTAGATGTGTATGTAGCTTTTAACATATCAGCCTTTTGTGTGCCGGCATCAACATCAATATAGTAATAAAAATGGGAGGTAGCTGTATCAATGTTTATTGATGCGAAATTTGTAGTTGTCAATTTGTTATCAAGCTGATGGTAGTGAAAATCTATATCATTTGTTCTAAATACTGATGAACCGTCAATAAATCCGTACATATCAACTTTACCGGTTCCATCGCCGATGTTATAAAATCTGTAAGACTTTCCGCCGTTGATGTTATCATAAATTGTAAATGTACCACTGTTTGTTGCATTTACATTAAGTGTTCCATACTCATATCCGGAAGTTGTTGTTATATAATCCATATAAATTGCTTCGTTCTTTCTTCCGGATGCATTTTCAACATAGTTTCCCTTAATCAGAAAATCAAACCCGTCTTTTGAATCAAGGTTCAAGGTCTTGATTGACCAAATAGCACCGCCTTTTACTGTTCCTGAACTTGATGATTTTGCATAGTTATCCTGCAAAACTGCATTTTCTAAAGTCATATTTCCGCGGTTGGCGATTGCACCGCCGTATGAACTTTTACCATAAACATAGTTACCCAAGAATTCGCCGCTCAATAAAGGCACGGATTGACCAGTATCGGTATAAATGGCACCACCGGCAACATTGGTAGAATTTGCTGCATAAGCATAGTTGCCTATAAAATTAGACTTAATCTCTCCAATACCGCTTGTGTTTATATAAATAGCGCCACCAAAAACATTGTTTGTTGTTCCAGATACAAAGTTAGAAATAAAATCGCCTCTGATACTGTCTATAGTAGAATCACCATTGGAATAAATAGCGCCGCCATAAACATCTCCGTTACCTTGATCTCTCGGTGTTGTTCCTTTTGCATAAACAAAATTACCGATAAAATCACCTTCAATACTTCCGATTGTGCCGGAAGTGTTGTTAGCAATTGCACCGCCCATAGCTTGAGGAAAAGTTGTCCAAATATAGTTACCGACAAAGTCCCCCGTTATATTGCCTATTGTAGCATTGTTAAAAATTGCACCGCCTTTTCCAAGTGAGCCGTTTATAACATAGTCATTATAGTTATTTATGTGATTACCTATGAAATTTCCGGTAATACTGCCGATAGTGTTGAAAGCAGCATTATAAATTGCACCGCCTGCTGCTGTTCTTTTTGCTCTTACATAGTTGTTAATAAAATCTCCCTTAATATACCCGAGATTTCTTCCGACAGCAGCCATAAAAATAGCAGCACCTTCTCCGCCGTCAGTGCTTGCCGTAACAACGTAGTTACCGATAAAATCGCCTTCAATACCGGCAAAATTAGGACTTACAACACCATAACTTGCGCCATATTCACCATTGCTGGGTTTAGCAACAAAATCAGATTTTAACACCAAAGAAGAATCAGAAACTCCTCTGATTGCTGCATTTAATTCCTGATAAGGATCGATGGAATAGGTTTTATTAGAAAGGTCTGTTGTACTCAAGGGGTTTGTAACTGTAGTATAACCTTCCGGCTGAGTATATGTATAATAGAGGGTTTTGTCGCTGCTCGGAAGCCTAATGATTGTACTTCCGGTAGTAGTGCTGTCGCTAGAGGAAGAAAATGTCGTATTTTCACCGGAAAGCTCGTCGGTATTAATATCTATCTGATAATTGGAAGAATTACTAAAATTCTGCTCTCCGCTTCCGCTGATAGAATATGCGGAATCTTCTCCCAACGTATTACTCAATGTCCACTCCTGGGCATTGGCCGATGCTGCTGATACAAATAAACCAATGCTAAAAACAGCTAAACACAATGACAACTTTTTCATGATATACCCCCCTGATTATGAAATGTTATCCGAATAACGGGAAAATTATAGCACATTTTTGGTTAAAAATCAATTAATTTGCACAGGAAAATTGAGGGTAAAAAATTCAATCTAACCATTGGAAAATAAGCAAAAATAAAACCCCGAGAGGTAAAACCTTTCGGGGTTGAAAAAAGTAAAGAAAGAAGAAATTACTTCAACTCAACTTTAGCACCGGCATCTTCAAGTTTCTTCTTGATTTCTTCAGCTTCAGCCTTAGGAGCACTTTCTTTAATTGTTTTAGGAGCACCATCAACCAAATCTTTAGCTTCTTTCAAGCCCAATTGAGTGATAGCACGGATTTCCTTAATAACATTAATCTTGTTATCGCCGGCTGCAACCAAAACGACTTCGAATTCGTCTTTTTCTTCAGCGGCAGGAGCAGCAGCACCACCGGCAGCAACAGCAACAGCAGCAGCGGCAGAAACGCCCCATTTTTCTTCTAACATTTTTGAAAGGTCAGCAGCTTCCATAACGGTCAAGGCTGACAAATCTTCTACTAACTTGGCTAAATCGGCCATTTTTTTTCTCCATAAATAAGTTAAAATTTTTCGTTATAAAAACACACACAGCCCTTAAGCTGCTTCTTTCTCTGAATAAGCTTTGGTAACACGAGCCAATTGTGCGGCAGGAGCCTGCAACAAACCGATAAGTTTTGCACGCAACTCGTCCATAGAAGGAATGCTTGCCAGTTTTTTAATGTCATCAACCGACAAAGCACCTGTTCCCATGGCACCGCCCAAAATAACCAACTTTTCATTACCTTTTGCAAATTCAACACAAGCCTTGCATACCGAAACCGGGTCAGAAGCAAAAGCAACTGCGGTCGGACCGGTAAACAAATCAGCCAAATCTGCAAATTTTGTATCTTTCAGAGCCAGACGTGTGATGCGATTTTTTGTTACTCTCATACTTGCACCGACTTTGCGGATATTGTCGCGCAATTCAGAAACCTCGGCAACTGTCAAACCCTTATAGTGGGAAACAATTACGGTCTCGGAATCGTTGAACAATTTTTTCAAATCCTCAAGTAACTGTGCTTTTTCGTCACGATTCACTTTTCTATACTCCAAATAAAACAAAGCTATAAGACCTTGTTAGATTTTCAAATTTCCATCGCCCCAAAAAGGGAGATGAAGGTTAAGACTGTCCGGGAGAAAATATCATAAAGAATCAATTACTCCGTCTATGCAGGATATTTAAGGTTGCCCACCTGCAGTCTTGGACAGGGTAAACGGCTTTTGCCATTTATTGATTGCGTTAATATTACCAAAAACTTCCTTTGTCAAGTATTTTATTACAAAAAATACATCAAAAAAATTATTCTTATCTGCTTTTATCAAAAAGCATTCATCGCTGCGGAGACTATAAAAGGCTTGACAAAAAGCAATAAATATGTAAGACTTCCCGCCAAAGTCTATTATTCTAATTAAAATCATAAAATATGAAAAAATTATTGTATTTGCTGGCAGTTCTTGCCGTTATTGTTTTCAATGCTTGCAAGAGTGAACCTATAGCTCCCAACATCATTGGAACTGGAATTGTTCACGAGGACCAAAAAACCGGTCATTTTTATGTGCCGATTGGTTCGATGACCTACACAATTGATCACATCTATTCGTCATCTTATAGACCGGACGATGGACCGGTCAAAATGGCTCCGAGGGAAGGACTGGAGGTGACAATCTTCACTACTCCGGACAATGATGACGTACGCGCTGTTATTGGAAAACAAAACGAGCAACAGATTGTGGCTACCATGGATAACCATGTTGATTGGGGAGGGATGATGCTTATTTTTGCCGCTTATGTAGGGACAATAATCCTCCTCTTGATGTTTTTCAAATTCTGATAAAAAAGGGTCTCAACAATGAGACCTTTTCATTTTTTAAATCAACATCTATCAAATGGAAGATTTACCGAATTTTCCGTAAAAATTATGGATAATATGGCCAATATTGTCATCCAAATATTTTTGCGCCGTTTTGCGCAGAGTTTCCGGCACTCCGAACCTTGCCTCGGCAATTCCGCCGGCCATACAAGCCAAGGTATCACTGTCTCCGCCCAAAGAAACGGCATTGCGAATGGCATCCTCATAAGATGTTGCTTCCAAAGCACAAACAATCGCCTGGGGAACTGAATTTTTACACGAAACATAAAATTTATTATAATTCGGCCTGATTTTATCAACACTTTCCGGCAAATCATAGTGATATTTTGAGGTAATATAATTTCTTATCATTTCGGGCTTTGTGCCTTTTTTTGCTAAATACATAGTCTCGATATAAACGCGCGTTGCAAGCAGACTTTCCTGATGATTATGCGTAATTTTGCAAAGCTCAATCGCCTTATCAAGAGCGGTTTTAAGGTCGTCAATCATCAAGGGAATCGGGCTAATTCTCATTACACAGCCGTTTGTTTTTGCATTATATCCCTCGTTTGTCTCAAGCCAGTTCATAAAACCTTTTCCAAAGGCGGCAACCGTCCCGTTTTCATAAGTGCGGTTTTTATACAAATTTCCCCATTTGCGCAGGCATTCTTCCGGACTTTTATCGGTCAAAAGCCACTCCGCCGTGGCACAAGTTAATATTGTATCATCGGTAAAATGCGAATTGTCACTGAACAGTTCAAAATCTTTGGTTTTTATATTATGGAACTCATAAGGCGAGCCGATAATGTCTCCGATAATTGCCCCTAACAAACTTTATTCCTTTCAAAAATTTGCACCACGATAGCACAAATGTAATCAAAAAACAATATATTTGACAAGGCAATAATAGTTCTATATATTAAGCGACACGAAATTTATTATTCTAATCAAAATTATTATGATATGAAAAAAATTATTATTTTTGCGGTGGCTGTCCTAGCAACTTCTTACAGTTGCTCCCGTTTTGACAGCAAGCCGATTGAACCCAATATTATCGGGGTTGGATATCTTCAATACGACAGCGTGAGCCAAACGTGCTATACAACAGTCGATTCAATGTCATACACGGTAACATCTGTTACAATTCCTAATGAAGATTTGCACTCATGGAGTGTAACCCAAGATATTGCTCCTATGGAAGGTGCTAAAGTAACGATTTTTACTTCTAAAAAATCTCACGGCATTCAAGCTGTTTTGGGAGAACAAGACGAGGAGCAAATCGAGGCTTTGTATCACAAAAACTATACAGCTGGCATTATTGTACTCTCCATTTTTGGAGTAGCAATCATTTTGCTTGTAATTATGGATATTCCCAAAAAATCAAACACCTCTCACTCTCAACGGTGAGAGGTGTTTATTTGTATTATCGCTTGACAAAGGTTGAAAATTTTATAAACTAGTTGCACGAAATTTATTATTCTAACCAAAATTATCATGATATGAGAAAAATTATTATTTTTGTGGTGGTTTTTATTACCGCCCTCACTTTCGGTTCATGCAAAAGAGCTAATCCTGACGTTATTGGGGTTGGTTATATCTGGTGGAGCAGCCCTGACAAAGCTTATTGCGTGCGCGTTGGAGCAGAAGCATATCCGATTAACACGGTAATCCTTCCCGACGGTAAATGGAACAAATTTGTCAAAACGCAAGATTTGTCAGCTTTACAAGGTTGCAAAGTGACGATTTTTACTTCTCAAAAGTACACCGGCTCCCAAGCCATTTTGGGCGCGCAAACCCAAGAAGATATTCTCTCTTTGTATCGCAGGAGATTGGGTCGCATATTTGGATTGTTGGGGATTGTGTTTGGAAGTATGGGAATGCTGGGAGGAATATCCGTATTGATAATGTTAAGATAACTCCTCCGCTTTATTCACTGACAAAAAGGTCTCTTTTAATAGGAGGCCTTTTTTGTATTTTATGCCCTTAAACAGGCTTTTCTAACATCATCAAAATGAACATATTATAAAAATACTTGACAAAATTGCCAAAACATGATAAACAATACGCAACAAATTGAATTATTAATCAAAAATTATATAATATGAAAAAAATTATTATTTTTGCGGTCGTTATTTTTGCCGCAATTGCTTTCACCTCTTGTGAAAGTAAACCAGTGGATCCTTATATCATCGGCAGTGGAACAGTGAAAAAGAACCTAGATGGTTTCTATGTCACTGTCGGCATGGAGAAATGGCCTATCAGCGAGGTTACCGCTCTGAAGGTTAAAGACGCACCGCACAGTAGAGCAGAAGAGATTCTTCCTGTGGAGGGGCTGGTGGTAACGGTTTTTACCTCCGACAACTACCCGGGGGTTCAAGCTGTTCTTGGGGAACAAAACCAAGAGCAGATTGAAGCACTTTACCACACCGACTATACTCATATAATATTGGGTTGTATATTAGGCGTGCTTTTAATAAGCTTCGTAATAGTTGCCTTAATAGAATATTTTTAGAAAAAAAGACCTCTCAATAAAAGAGGTCTTTCTTTTTTAACGCAAAACACCAATAATTACAGATTGGCCAAGTCAACGCGAACGCCGGCGCCCATTGTTGAACTTATGGAAATTCTCTTCATATAAGTTCCTTTTGCACCTGACGGTTTTGCTTTGATAATAGCATCAATCAAAGTTTTGGCATTTTCATAAATAGCATCTTCGCTAAAGCTTACTTTGCCGATTCCTGCGTGAACAATACCGGTTTTTTCTGCACGATATTGAACTTCGCCGGCCTTTGCCTTTTTAACGGCACCGGCAACATCCATGGTAACTGTTCCGAGTTTCGGGTTCGGCATCAAACCTTTAGGTCCCAAAACGCGAGCAACTTTACCGGCCAATCCCATCATATCAGGAGTTGCAATGCAGCGATCAAAATCAACTTTTCCGGAAAGGATAGAGTCAATCAAGTTTTCTGCACCGACAATATCGGCACCGGCAGCTTTTGCCTCATCAGCTTTTTCACCTTGAGCCAAAACAGCTACGCGAACTGTTTTACCGGTTCCGTTAGGCAAAGAGCAAACACCTCTGACCATTTGGTCGGCATACTTTGGGTCAACGCCCAAGTTGATAGCCAAATCAACGGTCTCATCAAACTTTGCATTAGCATTTTCTTTAACGAGCTTTACGGCCTCTTTCAAAGAATAAAACTTAGACTTGTCAAAGTTTTTATAAAGATTTTCAATTCTTTTTCCTGTCATCGTCTTACTCCACAACCTTAATGCCCATAGAAACGGCCTGACCTTTAACCATATTCATGGCGGCCTCAACCGTAGAGCAGTTCAAATCCGGCATTTTTGCTGTTGCAATTTCTTTTACTTGCGCCAAAGTGATTTGTCCGGCAAAAGTTTTACCGGGCTCTTTGGATGCAGATTTAACCTTTGCCGCAGTCTTGATATAATAAGAAACAGGAGGCAATTTGGTTATAAAAGTAAAAGACTTATCTTCATAAGCCGTAATAACAACAGGAACAGGAATTCCCGGTTCCATTTTTTGAGTTGCAGCATTAAAAGCTTTGCAAAATTCCATAATGTTCAAACCCTTTTGACCAAGAGCCGGACCGACCGGAGGAGACGGATTTGCTTTTCCGGCAGGAATTTGCAGCTTGATTAAGCCTAAAATTTTCTTTTTAGATTTAACAGCCATTTTCGTACCTTTCTTTTAGGTTTGTGGTAAAGATTATGGCTAATCCCCCACAAATTCAGATTAAAAAAACATGTTTGAATCTCATCAAACGCCCTCTGTATAACACAAGATTTTATTTTTGCAAGTGTTTTTTTGCGTTATTTCCATCAGCAAAATTTATTGACAATCTTTAAGGGAGAATATATAACTTCCGACAGAACATAATTATTAAATCACCTATCTATGAAAAAGTTATTATTCTTAGCAATGGCTGTCCTTGCAATCTGTTTCATCGGTTGCACACATTCAGACAGCAAAAAAGTTGATCCCAGCATTATCGGGACTACATACCTGCAGTATGATTCCGAGAGCAATTGCTGTTATGCAGTGATTGGTTCAACCCAATATCCGGTGCACGAAGTTCTCATTCCGAGCAAAAACGGATATAATCCTCTCAAGACAAGTCAAATTGCGTATGTTGAGGATGTGAATATCACGCTTTTTACCAGCCCGCACTTCAAAGGTGTACAAGCTGTGGTCGGAAGACAAAACGAGGCCATGATTAAAGAAAATTGCGAGGCCCAAATTAATTTTTACATCATTCTGATAATTGGGCTTGCGTTTGTATTGGCAATTGTAGGCTTGGCAATTTATGAAGCCTGGTAAACGACCAAACAGCACAGTAAGCAACTGTGCTGTTTTTTGTTGCGTGAATTTTGTATATTGACAACATTTCATCCGAACTATATTATCCGCGGCAGAACATAATTATTAAAACCCTATGATATGAAAAAATTATTATTTTATTGATGGCTGTCCTTGCAATCTGTTTCATCGGTTGCACACATTCAGACAGCAAAAAAGTTGATCCCAGCATTATCGGGACTACATACCTGCAGTATGATTCCGAGAGCAATCGCTGTTATGCAGTGATTGATTCTACCGAATATCCTGTATTTGAGGTTTTTATCCCCCAAGATAATGGATATTCATCCCTAAAGACAAGTCAAATTAAGTATGTTGACGAAGTTTACGTAACACTATTTACCAGCCCTCATCTCAAAGGTGTTAATGCTGTTGTTGGAAAACAAACCGAAGATCAAATCCGACAAATGTGCAAAGGCTACGTAGAAATAGAAACTATTGCAAGGGTTACAATTGTATTTATCCTACTTATGGTGGGCTTTATGATTTATGAAGACCCAATGAATGACAAAATACATCACTGTAAAAAAACGTGATGTATTTTTTTTGATCAAAAAAAGAACCTCATCAATTGACGAGGCTCTGAAAATTATTATTTTTTTGCTACCTTTTTAGGAGCAGGCTTCTTTGCCGGTGCCGGTTTTTTGACAGCAGGTTTGGCAACCGGAGCAGCTGCCTTTGCCGTCAATTCGGAAGTGCAGTGAGGGCAACGTGTTGCCGCAATATCAATCGTAGATTTGCAATAAGGGCATTGTTTTGTTGTCGGAGCAGCCGCTTCTGCCGCCGCATCCTTTTTATCCATAGCTGATTGAACTTTGTTAACAGCCTTAATCAAAATAAATACTGCAAAAGCAACAATCAAAAAGCTGATTAACGAATTGATAAATGCACCGTATTTAATGGCTACATCGTCAGAAAGCATAATTTTCAAATCCGAAAAATCAACACTGCCGAGCAATAATCCAATCGGCGGCATAATGACATCATTAACCATAGAATCGACAATAGTTCCGAAAGCACCGCCGATAATAATACCGACAGCCATATCGATCACATTGCCGCGCATTGCAAATTTTTTAAATTCGCTGAAAAAAGATTTCAACATATCTATCCCTCCAAAAAATAATTAAACTTTCTCTACCTGATTAAATTCCAGTTCAACCGGAGTAGAGCGACCAAAAATAGAAACCGAAAGTTTCAATCTTGATTTTTCGGTATCAACATCTTCAACCAAACCGACAAAAGAAGCAAACGGTCCGTCACAAACTCTGACCTGTTCGCCGACTTCAAATTTGATAATAGTCTGCGGACGGGAAACCCCTTCTTCAATCTGTTTAATAATTCTTTCTGCCTCGGCATCAGAAATCGGCAAAGGTTTATTGCGAGGTCCCAAAAAATTGGTAACACGAGGAGTGTTTTTAATAACCATCCACGCATCATCTGACATTTCCATTCTAACCAAAACATAGCCGGGGAAAAACTTGCGTTCAGAACTTACTTTTGCGCCTTTTTTAACTTCTACAACATTTTCAGTAGGCACCATAACTTCCAAAATTTTATCTTCCATATTCTTCAATACGGCCTGTTCACGCAAAGATTCGGCAACTTTTTTCTCCGAGCCGGAATACACATGAACAACATACCAACGAGCAGCCATTATAATTTTTCTCCTAACCAAAGATTAATTTCACAATAAAACCGAAAAACTGATCTACAAAAAAGAAAAATGTTGCCGCGATAGCAACCAACACCAGCACCATAGCCGAAGTTTGGACAACCTCTTTTTTTGTCGGCCATGTAACTTTTTTAACTTCTTGTTTAACCTGTCTCAAAAACAATATAGGATTAACTTTTGCCATCAATTCCATCCCAATTATAAAAAATTCAACCAACAGCTTTTAATAAAGCCGCTTCAAGAGCAAAATTGCCACAAACCAAATAAAGCTCAAATGGCAACCATAGAACTCTCAAATTAGGCCTAATAAATATCTTTTTAATCAATATGTCAAGAACTTCTTTTATTCTGTCCAAGTTTTATACATACATAAAATGTTTGACAGCAATTTTTTTTTGTAATAACCTTAAAAATGCAACGGCTGATTACCGTTGTGAGGTTTGACACCCTCAAAAAATCAAGATGTCTGCACTTCAAAAAAGTGCGGATAATAAATACTTTCCAGCAAAGGGCTGGAAGGTAGTAGAATAAGTTTTGAAAAAAACGAATATACTACACTATTTTTTTCTTGATTAATAGGTGTCAACTTCCAGTCTCCTCTCATCAGGGAGATTTTTTTTGCTATGGAGATTGTTATGAAAACCTATTTGAAAAAATTTTTTTACTCCTCCCTTTAAAACCATTTGTTGATGAATATATAGAACTTTTGATTAACTTAGTTTTAACCGGACAGGAGAACTGCAATGCCTAAAATATCTGTTTTAATGCCTATATACAAAACTCCCGAAAAATATTTAAGAGAAGCCATAGAAAGCATCCTAAACCAAACTTTTTCCGATTTTGAATTTATCATTTTGGACGATTGTCCGGAAGATAATCGACAAGAAATTGTGCTTTCTTATCAGGACAAAAGAATAAAATATTTGCAAAATGAACAAAATATGGGCATTTCCACCTCGCGCAACAAACTCATAGAACTTTCCCAAGGCGAATATCTTGCGGTTATGGACCATGATGATATTTCTCTGTCCGAGCGTTTTGAAAAAGAAGTTGCATATCTTGACAAACACCCTAAAGTCGGGGTTGTAAGCAGCAAAATAAAATGTATAGTTTCTAATAAGATAACTCAAAATCCTATCAACAACGAAGATATTAAATTGGCTCTGATGCGGGTAAGCGTTATTCCTCACCCAGCCGCAATGATAAGAAAATCATTGCTTATGGATAATAATATTCGTTACGAAGAAAAATATACTCCGGCGGAAGATTATGCACTTTGGTGCAGACTCATACCACATACGGATTTTCACAATCTTGAAGATATCTTGCTTCTATATCGCGACCACGAACAAAATACTTCTCATCTTCAGTTCAAAAAAATGAAAAAGGCAACATATTCCATTTGGGCTTTTGCAGAAAATGATAATCCGGTGCTTTATAAAGATTTTTTAAGCAAAGCCAGACAAAAATCTTATGTCAAACTTTTCGGACTTATTCCTTTTATAAGCATTGTCAAACAAGGCGATTACAGCAAATATTACCTTTTTGAAAAAATCCCGCTTTTGAGCATAAAGCAAACGATTAAAATTAAAGGAAAATAAATGCCCGAAGTTTCTGTAATTATCCCTTGCTACAACCAAGAAAAATACATAGCCGAATGTCTCGATTCTCTCCGCTTGCAAACCCATCAAAATTTTGAGGTAATTATTGTTGATGACGGTTCAACGGACAATTCGGCGCAAATTATTCATTCTTACACTGCAAAATATCCGAATTTCAAGCTTTTGTCGCAACAAAACCAAGGTGTTGTTGCTTCTCGTAATCATGGCATAGCCAAAGCCGATGGAGAATATATTTTTCCTCTTGATGCCGATGATATTATTTCCCCTGCCGCACTTGAGAAATTTGTAGCCGCTATCAAGAGTAAAAAAGGCGACATAATTACCTGTCGTGTGCAAATGTTTGGGCAAAAAACAGGAGAAATGAAGTTAAAATCTCCCAACAAATTCAATATGGCAAAAAACAACTGTTTGGTAAACAGTGCTCTTTTCCGCAAATCAGATTTTGATAAATGTGGAGGATATGACCAAAATTTTAGTGAGGGATTGGAAGATTATGATTTTTGGCTTAATATGGTATTAAATCAAAAGCTGAAAATATACAGAATTCCCGAAATTTTGTTTTTTTACCGCATAAAAGATATAAGCGAATCAAGAAATGCTCATCAAATACAAACTTGCAACAAACTGCTGCTCAAAAAAATAGAACACAAATATCCGCAAATTTTTTTTTATCGCTTATTGCGAAAAATTACCAAATATTTCACCGATTAGAACCTATTTTAATCAATATTTTATAATTGCATAGTAATATACTTGGCAAAATATATTCCAAAACAATAAGGAAAAATAGAATGACTAAAGTAGGTTTTTGCGGAATTTCCGGTAGCGGTATGAGCTCTCTTGCCCAAATACTAAAACTTTCCGGCTGTGAAGTATGCGGTTCAGATCGCAATTTTGACCTTGGACGCGATTTACAAATCAAAGAAAAAATGGAAAAAATCGGCATAAGAATATATCCGCAAGACGGCACTTGGATTGATAACGACCTAAAGTGGCTCTGTGCCTCAACCGCGGTCGAAGATACCATACCTGATGTTAAAGTTGCCAAAGAAAAAAATGTTTCCATCATTTCCCGTCCGCAATTATTGGCCGATACATTTCATTCATATCGCTACGGCATAGCTGTCGGCGGAACCAGCGGCAAAACCACCACCACGGCAATGATTGGATACATACTTGATAAAGCCGACAAAAAACCTTGTATGATAAACGGCGGACTTCTGCGCGACTATGAAGAAATCAGCGCAATCCCGAATATAATTTATAATCAGGGCGAAATTTGCGTTGTCGAGGCAGATGAGAGCAACGGGAGCATAGATTTATACAATCCCTACATCGCACTTATTACCAATATCTCTGCCGATCACAAAAGCCTTGATGAGCTGCAGGTTTTGTTCCAAAATTTTGCCAACCGCGCTCAAAAAAGTGTTATTATCAATGACGACTATGAGCTCTGTCGCAATATAGAAATTAACAAACCGGTGCTTACTTTTTCCACCCGAAATCCTCAAGCTGATTTTTATGCCGACAACATAACGCCTTTGGCAAACGGCACACAATATGATTTTGACGGAAAAAACTATACTTTGAATTTGATTGGCGAGTTTAATGTTGCCAATGCTTTGGCCGCAATTTCTGCTTGTTCGGAAATGGGGTTGAACAAACATACTGCCGCAGAAATTTTGCAAGGTTTTCACGGAACCAAACGCCGCTTGGAAATAATCGGGCAAAAAAACAATGTAACCGTAATTGACGATTTTGCGCATAATCCCGATAAAATAAAAGCCTCAATCTGCGCACTTCGCAAATATAACGGCAGGCTTATCGTAATGTTTCAACCGCACGGATTTGCTCCCATGCGCTCACTCGGCAAAGAAATTATGAGCGAATTTGTTCGCAATATGAATGATGAAGACGTTTTGATAATGCCGGAGATTTTCTTTGTCGGCGGCACCGTGGCAAAAGATATATCGTCATCAAATTTGATAGATTATGCCGTAGAGCAGGGCAAAAAGAATGCCTTTTTTGTTCCGGATAAAGCTTCGGCATTGAAAAAAATTATAGAACTTGTCCGTTCCGGTGACCGTGTTGTAATTATGGGGGCTCGCGACAATTCGCTTACCGATTTTTGCCGTCAAATTTTGGAGAAATTATAATGCAAAAAATAAAATCAGGAGATAAAGTTGCTGTCATAGCTCCTTGCGGGCAAATTGGTGATATGAGCAAAATCAGCGCCGCCGTCGAATATCTCAAAAGTCTGGGCTTAAAACCTGTTTTTGGCAAGCACTTGCTTAAAGTCAATCGCTATATGGCCGGCACCGATAAAGAACGCGCATCAGACATCAATTCTGCTTTTGCCGACCCGAAAATTAAAGCCATATTTTGCGTTCGCGCCGCCGCCGGAGGAACCAGAGTTTTACCGTATATTGATTATAAATGTGCCAGTGCCAATCCCAAGCCTTTTATCGGTTTTTGCGATAATGCCGCCATTCAGTTGGCACTATTGGAAAAAAGCGGACTTGTTTCCTATAACGGTTTTGTAATGGCCTATGACTTCAAAAGCGGCAAATTGGACAGCTTGATAAAAGATAATCTTGAAAAATTGCTGAAAGGCGAAAAATTTACGATAAAATCAGGTAAAACCCTCAAAAAAGGCACTGCAACCGGCAAACTTATCTGCTCAAACCTTACAGTTTTGACCCGCATGGCCGGAACTCCGTATTTTCCGAACCTGTGCGATAAGATTTTGCTTGTCGAAGAAGTCAACGAACCGGTCTATAAAATTGATTTAATGCTCCAGCAAATCAAACAGCAAAAGAACTTTGACAAACTCAAAGGTGTAATATTCGGACAATTTACCGGTGTTAAAGCCGACGAAGAAGACGGCACGGTCAAAGATTGTCTGCTAGACTTCATAAAAGGCACAAATTTGCCTGCTATTTATGATTTTAACTTTGGACACACTCCATCACGTCACGTTTTGCCAATGGGGGCAAGAGTTATATTGAATGCTGACAAATGTATTTTGGATATATTGAAACTATAAAAAAAATGAACACCGGTTATAATAACCGATGTTCATTGGACAATTTTAATTAGGCTGACATGTAGTCACGGATGGATTGTTTGACCTCGTCTGAGATGTCGTCTCTCTTGTAGAGAGCCTCGACAATCTCGCCGAGTGTAATCAGGCTGATGAGCTCAACCCCCATCTCCTTGAGCATGGCTTCGGCCCCTTGCTGGCGATCGACGACAACGCAGGCGGTGTCAACTTGCAACCCGAGGAAACGATATTTTTCAACCGCTTCGCGGATCGAGCCGCCGGAAGTTGCCACATCCTCAATGACAAGGACATTTTCGCCCTCCTCAAAACCTTCCACGGTTTTGGTGCCGACCAAACCATGATCCTTGGCCTCGGCGCGCAGAGTCAAAATGCTCTTGCCGCAGGCGAAGGAAAGCATGTTGGCGATTGAGAGTGCACCCATGGGAACACCGCCGACACGGTCAAACAAAAGGGCTTTCTCGGCGATTTTGGTCGTCATCATGTACATAGCCATGGAGAGAGCACCATGATGTCGGGGTAGGTCGCGGACGTTGATGTAAATGGGTGATTTCGATCCGTTTTTCAGCGTAAATTCGCCAGTTTTGACCACGCCGGCCTCGAGCAAACGCTCAACAAAAATGTCGTTGAGAGTTTGTGGCGCCACTTTGGGCTCTTGCAATGCCGCAGCAATCTCCTCAAAGATGAGTTTTGCAGCCTCTTCCGGGGCATGCTCGGAATTTTTGGTGATGGAGCGTCCCACAACCATGGTGCTGGTTCCGTTCACAACGGCATCACGAGGTGTCATCACGCGTTTTTGGTCATTCTGCTTGCAATCCCACGCGGGGCGAATTCCCGGCGTGATGATAAAAGCATCATCGCCCATAATCTGACGGACGGCACAAAGCTCTTTCGGGGAGCACACAAGACCGTCAAGTCCGGCATCCTTGGCAAGTTTGGCAAGCTTCCAGACTTCGGTTTCTGCGCTATACATGCACCCGATGTCTCGCATGTCGCTGTCACCCAGGCTGGTCAGCACCGAAACGGCGATAATCTTAACGTCGGGGTTGACGGCCTTTGCAGCTTGCACAGTCTCTTGCATCATGGCAAAACCGCCGGAAGCATGAATGTTGATGATGTCGGCACCATGCATGGCCGCGGCAACAACAGCGTTCTTCACGGTATTCGGGATGTCCATTTCCTTGACATCCACAAACACCTTCACGCCTCTTTGTTTGAGTTCCCGAAGGACGGTAGGTAACCCTACGGAGTTCAAAATTTCCTTGCCGACTTTATAATAGCCGACATATTTCTCCGTTTGGTTCACAAGGTCAACTGCTTCTTGCAGTGTTTTGACGTCTAATGCGAGCGTCAGTTTGTTTTTGATTTTTTCCATAGATAAAATAATTGATTAAATATAAATAAAACGAGGCGAGTTTAGTATAATTTGACAATTTTGTCAATTAAAATATTGTATAAAATGAAATAACCGCAAATAATTATGGACATTACCTGCAATTTTTTTATACTGCACGTAAGAGGAAAATTATGAGGTCGATTTATATAATGCTTATAACATCACTTTTATTGTCCTGCTCGCCAAAAGAAAAATCCGCGCAAGATGTAATAACAAAAGACATTGACAATATTTTGGTAGAAAAAGCCAATCGCAAAATATATCTGCGTAACGGTGAAGATGTTATTAGGACTTATAAAATATCTTTGGGTAAAAATCCCGTCGGTGCCAAAGTCAAATCCGGCGACAACAAAACTCCGGAAGGAAACTATTATATTTCACGTCACAACCCGAAAAGCGCATATCATTTGTCTTTGAAAATATCATACCCGAATGCCGAACAAACCAAAGCGGCAGAGGAGGGAAAGTATTCTGCTGGCGGCGATATAATGATTCACGGATTTCCGAATAAAATTCCCGCACTTGTTTTCAAGTATTGGCACAAATACATGGATTGGACAGCCGGATGTATCGCCGTTACCAATGATGAAATTGAAGAGATTTATAAGCTTGTAAAAGATGGCACCCCCATTACCATAAAGCCATAAGAAAATTTTCGGTTAATCATCATCAATTTTGGAAACAATCTTGATTGAACCGGTCAAAATGCCTATTATCTCAAAACAAAAATTTACACATTTAAGAAAAGTGGTTATAATCCAGCAAACAACAATAAATATTCCTAAAAAAATGTTAACAATACCAAATTTTCATTTTTCTCACCTACGGTTATTTATCATGCTTAAATTATAAAACATAACTACAAAAAATCAACAAAAATCCGTCGTATTTTTTGAAAAAAGAGTTCTCCCAAACTACAGCTTTGCCATAAATTGACACCATATTTATCTTACTTTGTTCCAAAAACACAAAAAAACCCGCCGCGAGGGCAGGTCTTTTTATTGGCAGGGGCAGTAAGATTGACGTCGTTACACTCCGCCGCACTGGCGCTCATCGGCTAACCGCCGACCGTGATACTTTCGTCTCACTTTCGCTGGTAGTCGAACTCACTTTCTCGTGAGTTCTCATCAACTCCCCCTAACCAACAAAAAAACCCGCCGCAAGGGCAGGTCTTTTTATTGGCAGGGGGAGTAAGATTCGAACTCACGACACTGGGTTTTGGAGACCGATGCTCTACCAAGTGAGCTATACCCCTAACTTTCGAGATTGCTTATAAATGATTTCGCCCAACAAATCAAGAACTTTTTTTATAATCCGCACATTTATTGCTTTTTCAGCGGTTTTTGACTTTAAAAAATCCTCTTTTTGAAGGAAAAATTTTTGATTCCTACAAGTTTCTAAATTCTATCAATTAGATACCTATAAAATCTTTTCCCTTTTTTATCCCTAAAGCCTTTCGATATACCTATTTACAATGTTTTTTGTTTGGGGTTAAGTTAAACCTCGTTAGCCTCAAAAGCCTCATTAGTTTTTGGCTTTTTCGCCCCCACACCCTTAGTATGGCGGTTATTTTTTATACTTACCACACTTATTTGCTTAATTTTCAATAGGTTGGGGATAGTTATTGTTCATTAGAATCATTTTTCGTACTATGTTTTTTTAGTTCCAGATTAAATATTTTAATTTCTTCATAATCTGGAAGTACATAAAATATAGAAATTGCTACCAACAAATAAAATCTTATATTTGTAATTTCTATAATTTTCAAAACATCAAAGATGAAAAGAGCACCAAATGACACTAATAATTTATTAACTTTCCCTTTTAATCCATCAACAGCGTCTCTTTTTTTATTATTTAATAATTCAGTTTTAGTAGAACGACTCCTATTAACTTGATCCGTATAGTTGAAATTCATTTCATTTTTTATGAAATCATTCTCTCCATCAAATTGCATAACATCAAAATGCGTGCCATCTGTCGATGGTAAAATAAGGTATCCTATAACATCTGCATTTATTTTCTTTGCTTCATCTAAATAATTTTTTAACTGAAGTTTAGCCATATTAATCGTTTGTATATTTTTGTTTGTTTTCAATTCAAAAAGTTGAATTGGCGTTTCTGTTTTAATATCAATTATAACAATATCTGCTCTATATCGACCTAGTTTATATTCTGATATGATGCTTTCTTGGGGATAACCTAATTGTAATAAGCGTTCCTTAAACATCTTTACTAAATTAGCTTCTCTGTTAGTGTCAACTTTTTTGTTTTCCATATTTTATCCTAACCCTAGTATTCTGAAGAAAATTTCATTTTTCTTTTTAGCATCATTAAACATCTTTTCATAAGTGACAATTTCTAACGAAACGATACAATTATCTATATGATGATACTTAAAAAAACCTTCTCCATCAGGTGATCTTTGGTATCCCATCACATCAATTAGCTCAGCCTCAATTTTAGATGTAATATCCGTAACAATATACCCATAAAATCTAGTAGACCCATTAATTTTAATTTTTCTTCCTCTTTGATCCGTTGCATTTCCACAGATTATTTCTTTGATATTTCTAATTATTTCTCTATGAGGATTATAATCTTCTGAAAAATTATTTAATCCAGGCTTCTTAAATTCTATAATGGTTATAGAATTTTTATATTGTAAATCATCAGTATATACTAAAGGAGTATTAAAAATTGTAACGTCTGGCCTTTTAGACGAAGATGATTCTATTTCACTATATTTTTTTATCAGTTCGTCCGAATATAGGGCTTCATGAAATACAAGTTTCTCGTCTAACAACCACAAATTATTAGCTTCAAAATCTACAGAATTTGAATTTATTTTCATAGGGATAATTAATTGGTGTATATATGCTTCATCTAAAAATTTATTATTATCTTTATCAAAAGAAATCATTTGTTCTAATACATCTAATAACGCTTTTCTATTACATATATAATTTGAAAGCTCACATGTATTTATTCCACTTGATTTAGCAAGATATTTTTTCATAGCTTCATCATATATTTGTTTTGTTTTCTCTGTTAATTTTGTTGACTTTTTTAATTTATTTCTTAATGCCAACATTTCTTTTTCCTCTTGAAATTTTATGTTATGTAAAAATAATTCAATGTCTTTATTTTGAGGATTATTTGGCAATTTATCTAAAGAAAATTTTTCTTGTTTAAATCTATCTATAAATACTCTATACCCAGGTTTATTGTTCTTTATGTAATCAACTACTTTATTCTTCTTTTGATTATAAGAGACTTCCAAGTATTGGGATAATTCTTTTTTTACAATTTTCAAACACTCATTTCTTATTTGAGACAATGATGGATTTTCTTCATCAAACAATTCCTCCTCATATTTTTCTGGAATACTAAATTCCATCTGATTTTGTTTAATATTATCATCTAAATATTGACTACTTACTATTATATTATAGTAGTAAGGATTATTATCTTCCTTAATTTTTTTATTTAAGCTCTCAATATTATTTCCTAAATTTTCACTGACAATAACGCGCTTATTTGATGTATAAAGAATCACGTTTTTAGTATTTGCCTCATATAATTTCATACTAATTGTATCAAAATTAATTTTTCCTACAGAAAAATGATCCTTATTTTTACTTTGAGTGTAGAAATCCCTATATATATTATTGATGTTGTAAGTATTTTCCTCGTCATATAATATAACTTCTGGACAACTATCTTCCATAAAGAAAAGCAAACAATGTTCAATAATGGCTAATACTATCTTTTCTGCATCCTGAGGAAATGCATCTTTATAAGGATTTAGCATATTACGAAGATAAATCTTTGTTTTATTTTCAGATAGATTTACGCTTTTTGTTTCTTCTGCAAGGTCGTCTCTAGATTTAGTAAAATTAAAACGAATTAAATTTTTGCCACCATTATATACACTATCAATAGATACGGATTCAAAAACTTTTAACCAAACAAAACGTCCAACACCTTTACATCCCTTTGATATTTTATGAGTACTATCAAATTTCTTAAAGGATTCAAAATTTTCTTTAGTAAAACCTTCGCCATTGTCAACTATCTCAATATCTCTTATTTTAGGATTAAAACCTTTTCCAAGCACTTTATCCCGAATTATTTTAATATGGATGTATGGATTTTTTATACTGTTAACATCTTCTAAAGATTGGAAAGAATTAACAATAGCTTCAAACAAGGCATACATTCCCTTAGTTTTGGGTAAATAAGTATTTCTTACCCTGCCTGCTACATCACCATTAAATAACGACATGTATAACTCCAGTATAATTATCTTTTAAAAGACTATACCTAAAGATACCTTTTGTAAATAAAAAAATATACCTATTTTTCTACTTCTAGAAGTGCTTCAATTTGTTTTTGAATAATTCTTAATGTGTGGTTATCTTGGTTTTTTATCAGTTTTACAATGGCTTGCACGTTCTCCGGCAGTTCTTCAATTTGTGGTTGTTCGTCGTCATTAAACAAAGAATCAACAGAAACATTTAAAGCCTCTGCCAAAGATAACAAAGTTGTTACTTTCGGGTCGCTTAAACCTCGTTCAATGTTAGAAATTGTGTTAATCATCTTGCCGGAAACGTCCGCAAATTCTTCTTGATTCATTCCCTGCTTTTTGCGGAGTGCGGCAATTCGCCTGCCTAAAGTTTTTAAGATTATAGTTGATTCGGTCATATTCAGCCTTTCAGATCACCGGTTATTTTCACATTTTAATGTGTTAAATACCATAGCGGTCGGCTGTGTGTTTTATTGCCATTTTTATTGACAGTGAATCCAAAACACATTACACTGTGTTTAAGTTTTCTTTTTTTCATAGTGGAGTATATAATACATGAAGAATCATTTTTTAGTTATATTTACAGCTATATTGTTGTTAGTCGGATGCGCTAATGAAAGACTCTCTGCTATTAATGAACAGTATAGAGAGGCCCGAGCTGAAATACCAAATAATTGTTTTTTTCTTTCTGACTATTTCAAATATGATAATAATGAAGGCATACAATATGTATCATCAATTCAGCAAGGCAAAGAGTGGTATGATACCAAGAAAATATATCAGACCTTAACAGCAGATGCAGATGATAACATCTTTCATAAATTATTGGAAGCATGTGAAATCTGTGCAGAAGAGCGTCCGGAAGATGCAGTGAAATATATGAAATATAAAGAAAGCATCTTAAAGGTACAAAGGGATAAAGACAAAAAAATCAAAGCCGCTAAAATAGCTGAAGAGGAAGAATTAAAGAAGAAAAGGGAAGAAGAAGCAAAAAAATTAGCACTGTCAAAAAAATATAATGCAGAGTGGTGCGATGGCGGAATTTTAAGCAAAAAGAATAGATGCTTATTAGAAGGTGAATTTCAAATTTTTGAGCAACAGGAAGCTGGTACTTTGGTAAAGCCAAGAATAAATATGAGCCTTAAAGAAATACAAATGCTGGCGGCTTTTTCGCAACTTTCCACGCTGATGTCAATGACAACTGGTGAACCGGATGAGCTTAACAGAGATCTTAATGATATGGCTGATGAAATGCAACAATTAGTTTTTATAGAATCTAACGCAAAAGATTCCAACCAAATTGATGGTGCTATTGTAAAAGGTCTTTTCTTGCGTGACGGGGTGTATAAATACGATTCTTTGAGCGGAACAAGAACTGTAAAGAAAATTAAAAGATTACAGTAAATATTCATAGCGGAGTATATAAAAATGAATCAACCTAATATTTTTGATTATGCAACAAGTGAGCTGTCACAAGATGCTTTTCTTTGCTATATGTTAGCATTCGGAAAGGAAAAATATAAAAGTGACTTTCCTAAAGAATACGCTGTGGCACATAAATTTCTCGCCAAATGCGGCATTTCTGAAAAAGAAGAAATATTATCTGTTGAGCGTCAGGTTGAACATATCGATGTTTTGATTGTTACAACCTCACATATTTTGATTATTGAGGATAAAACTCACACCAATGAACATGACGACCAGATAATTCGCTATGTTAAAAATATCCGGTCTAATGATAAAAAATTCTCTTCTGATAAAAAAATAAAGGTTTGTTATTTCAAAACCGGCGACTATGTTCAAGGATATGTTCCCTCTGCAGAACAAAACACATTATCGCAGAAAGATTGCGTTTCTCTCAAACGTGATGATATGCTTGAGCTTTGGGAAAATAATTGTACCGGAAATTTAATTTTTGAAAGTTTCTATCAACGACTAAATTCAGTGAGAGAACGTATAAAAGCCTGTGATGATACGGATATTATGACTTGGAACACTGAAAAATGGTTTGATTATCTTTATAATGCATTGCAAGGTCATAAATTTAATATTGAATGGGTGCATAATGCGCGCGGTGGCTTTTATGGCTGTTGGTTTGATTGGCATGATGTAGCCGGTGGTGAAGATTATAAGCAAATAGAAGTTACTTTTGCTGAAGGTAAAACATTGCAAGTAAAATTATGTTACAAATTCTCCGGTAAAAATAAAGAAATGACGCTTAATAGTAAATCTTTATTAAAAGATTTACAAAGCAGGGTTGCAAAAGGATTTAAACCAGCCAATCGTATAGGAAAAACAACAACGTATGCCTATAAAATTGCTGAAAATAAAAGCGATGTAGAAAAGTTTATCCGGAATGCGTCATAGTTTGGCGTATTGCTGTGTTTAAATATTTTTGTAAAGTTTTTTAGAAAGGAAAAATAAAATGATTGAAAGTTTATATGATAGTAGCACCGGAACTATTACGGAATTTCCGCATATTTTGCATGGTACATTGAGTGCTACTCTTAGTAATGGGGGAACAACACTTAATTATGGCACAAGCGGTGACGAAATTTTGAAATTTGACAGTCAGTATGTTTATATTCGTGATAGATATAATTCTAGCGATGTTGCGGTCTATAATGAAAACGGCTATGTAAAAACTGTTTCAATAAGTGATGTAGATTTGTAATGGCTGATAATACAGTATCTAAGGCTAAAAAAGAATCTGCCGCTTTAATGGCTGAATCTTTTTATACAGATTTTATGCCTATGGTGCAACAAATTAAAAAAGATGTAGCGACCTTAAATATAGCTGAATCGGATAAAAATACCGTAAATCGTATCAATGACCAACTGACAAAAGCAGAAAGCTTACTAATGCAACTCAAAACTATTTCAAAGCATATGGTGAAAAATGATTAGTTTATTTAATAAATTTTTTCATAAAAATAATATTACCACAAAAGTAGTGATTAATACAGAAGTTACTGGTTTAGATTATAAAGATGGGCATAAACTTGTGGAAATTGCTGCTATTGAAATTGATAAAAATGATATTCAAACTGGTGCAGTATTTCATGCCTATATTAATCCTGAGCGCGAAGTACCAGAAGAAGTTATTGAAATACATGGTTTAGATAGTGATTTTTTGAGAGATTATCCGACATTTGCCACATATAAAAACGAGTTTTTGCACTTTATCGAAGGAAAAGAAATAATTGGTCAGAATGTTCATTTTGATATAGATTTCTTAAATAATGAAATCGGATTTAAACTTCCGAATAATATAATTGATACCTTAGAAATGGCAAAAAAAGTTTTTCCTAATCAAAGAAATAATTTAGCCGCACTAAGAGAAAGATTAAACGTTAAAATATCTCATTCTCCATATAATGGAGCATTGCTTGACGCACTATATGCGTATGAAGTTTATAAAAAGCTGAAAATGCTTTTATAATCAAAAAGGGCGAATCGTTAAGACTCGCCCTTTCTTTTCCCTTTTCCTGATTTTTAATAATTTTCCGTTAGTTCGTAAACTTCAGGATTAACATAATATGTTCTTCGGCACTTACCTTTGGTTGCTCCGGCTCGTGTGTCCTCATAGCGTAGCCAATTTAACTCGACTAATCTTTTGGCAGCTTTTTCTGTTGGCTCCTTACGACGCAGATATTTTACTGTGCCGTTGTTATAAATATCACGCAGAGTAAAACTTTCCGGCTTATTTTCAATTATCCAATGAGCTAAGGCGCGAGCTTCAATATTATATGCCGGACTGTAATACATATAATAAACGCGCTCGCACATAGGCAATAAATAGCTATCATAAAGACTTATCGTTGCCTTGATTGCTTCCGCGCTAACCTCTGTCGGTTCAGCAGATTCCGAACTAGCCCACCACAAAAGCTCCAGAAGTAACGCAAACCTAAGAACATAACCTTGCCCCTTACCAAGAAAATATTTTATACTACTTTCTTCTTGTTGAGTTTTGGTTAAATGCTTAATATACCATGCACTGAAAACTTCTTTTGCCTCAGCACTCAGCGGTAAGCATTTTTTCTGTTCTTCTGCAAAATCTGCATACGGATTTAATAAAGTATCCAACCTTTGAAAGGTTTTCAGCGCCGTGTCCGGCAAAGCAACATTTTGCGGGATAGCAGGCGGTATAACCGCTGGATAAACCCAAAGAAAGCGTGCGAGGAAACCGTCGCCGCGGTCATCAAAAAGCGTGTCTACGAGCCTTTGAGGCTGTATAGTGCCGAAAACCGACACCAACAGATTTTTAATTTCTAAGCGGTCATCGTCATATTTGACTCGGTCGCATACAAATTTATGCCCATTAAAAGACTCGAGCCAAAAACCTCGCTCGGAACTGCCGCTATTGTAGCGGTTCATTCCGCAAATCCATGCAGACAATTCATCGCGGAAAAGAATAGCACCTTTGATATTGCGCTCCATATCTTTGGTGATTGCCTCTTGCGTAGTATCACCGTAAACAAAGCGATATGTTTGCGGTTTTTCCGGAATAATAGCGGCATTTGGAAAATTGCTTGCAGTATCGGGATTTTCTTTGACCTTTTCTTCCCATTCTTTTTTGCGTTGCTTAGCAACTTCTCTAGTACGTTTCCATTCTGCTAGTTTTGCAAAATAAGGCTCTTTATGGTCTTCCTCAATTTGATTCAGAATACGCCGAATAGGAGTAGTTGCTGGTGTTTTGCCGGAGCTTGGCTCTCCGACAGCACCAATCCACAAACAGCATGGTTCAATCCATTCAGCCCAAGGTGAAACAGAACGCGACAAACCGATAACGCTTGCCGCACCGGCTAGCAATGAAAATGCGACATAGTCAACCGGCGCATTAGTATTTTGTGCCGTTTGCACTACCCACGGCTCCAAGCTTTTAAATATGCTTGTATCAAGCCGTGGCGCCGGTAACAAGTCCTTAGTTTTAAGGATATCCATATCCGGTTCGTCAGCTATGGAATTGTTGTTACACTTGCCCGAAAAACGCATAGCATTGTTAACAGTTCTTTCGCTTTCTGCTCTAGATAAACCCGAGGCAATACCGGCATCAATAACATCGTTTTTAATATTTTCCATATCAAGAAATTGTTTATTAGCGCTGTTACAAATTTTAATTGCGTTGCCTAGAAGTGTCGTGTTCCGCATGCCCTCTGAGGATGTTGCAATTTCTTCCAATAAATCTTCAAAATTAGATTCTGCCGGATTGGTAATTAAATTTATGAGCCATTCTGGCGCGTTTGGGAAATCTTGACTAAAGTCAAAATTAACCCAAGTATATTTATTGCCGTTTGGGTGAATAGAGGGCGGAGCAACAACATAGCCCCCATTGCCGCGTATATCAATATGCGGTGCAATTTTGCTTGTACTGCATTTAATATCTACATTTTCCGGCATTTTGAAATACAAATGTTTTCCTTTGCCGGTGTTGACAGTAGGCGCATCAAGTTTGCCATAAGCATTTTCAAGCGCTGCTAACGATTGCACTCCGATTTCCCCATCCACATCGACAACAAAGATATTATTGATTATGCCTGTGGGTATGCCTATATTGCAGTTTGGAAATTGTTTGTTCCATTCCTGCAATACGACTTTATCAGTGCTTGCATCTTTCCAACCGTGGTTAGTTAGCGGTTTTTTATCTTGCCTTCTAACCGGAATAACTTTAATATTGTGGTTAGAATAAAATGTGGCGCTATCTAAAAAGTTGGATGCTTCGGCGATATTGCACACATTTTGGTTATTGAGAGCAGCTGTGCCAACATCTTCTCTCGGAGGGAGTGGAGAGGCTTGCGCCTCTCTCTCCTGCTGTTCAATTAAAATGTTTTTTAGTTTCATTTTTTAACCTTCCATCTTTGTAATAAGTTGATGATCTTTTTTCTTTTTCTTCATTAATTCTCTTTTGTTCAGTAAGGTACTTTTCAAGTTCAACATATGCCTTATCAATTTTTTGCTTAGGCTCGGTGCAATAAACTCTTTCTAGGTATTCAAAAACATCTTCAACATGGTAGTATACATATTTTCGTGCGCCTATTTTTATTGGATTTTTAATACCTTGTTTTGTTTTATTACAATCAAGATTTCGCAAAGTATTTCTGCTTATAAAGAAAAACATCTTATCAAGTTGAACTCGACTGATAATACCTGCACAAGATTCTTCGAGAATTGCTTGTTTACATTTTTCAAATAATTCCAAGTCCATCGGTTGCGGTAATTTTTGAACGTCTTCAAGACATGTGATTTTTTTAATCATTTTTTACTCCATATTTAATTAAAAGGAGTAAATAAAGTCGATTCAGAAATTCCATTTTGATAACATATTGAATTTATTTGATATTTTTATAATTACGCAAAATAATGACAAAATAATATGTTAAACTGTCTGTACTGTCTCTAATTCAGCTTAGAAACAGCCTCGCGTAGCGTTTCATCAGCTAAATGTGAATAGCGCTGTGTCATAGCAATATCGGAATGCCCTAATAGTTCTTTGATTTCATAGAGTGAAACGCGTTTTTGTACTAATCGACTGGCGAATGTGTGCCGTAAAGAATGAAACACTACTTTCTGTCTGCGGTCAGTAATTCCGTTATTTAAACCTAATGCCCGCACTGCTCGTTCAAAAGTGCGTGAAACGTGTTCTATTTTGTTTCCGTTTCTGCCTTGAAATACAAATTCATTACCCTCACATTGTTTTAATTTTGAAAGTTCATCAAATACGCGGTTTGTCATATAGGCATAGCGATTCCTACCGTTTTTGGTATCACGCAAAAACAGCATTTGCTTTTCTAGACTCACATCTGCCCAAGTCAGCTTGAAAATTTCTCCGGCTCTTAATCCGCAATCGGCGGAAATAAGTGCCATTAAATAAACTGAATAGCTATGTTTCTTAATTTCAGCCAATAAATCGTTTAATTCTTCTTCGGAGAGAAAGCGCATACGGCGATTATCATCTTTTTTCAGCTCATCAAATCTTGCTGCCGGATTTTCACCCGAAAATAAATCGTTTCTTATAGCAAAATTGAGAACTTGCCGTGTTAATGCAACCGCATAATGTTTTGTACGATTGGATAAATGCTTTTTATCCATAGCCTGCAACACCCTAATGAGGCTAATGCGGCTAATGAGGTTTAACTTAACACCACCCAAAAATGGTTTAAGCCACTTGTTATACAAATGGACTTCGCGGTCATAAGTTGATTTTTTATCTTTATTTTGGATATGCGGCTGATAATATTCTTCAAAAAGTTCCGAGAACGTCATATTTGCCGCCTCATTAGCAATTCTTTCTTGTTCGCGTTGGTTTGCTTTGTCGCGTAAAGAAATCGCTTTAAAATCCTTTATATCGTTTTTTAATTCTTTTAATATTTCATAGGCTTTTTCTGCTGTAAAACCATCTGATTTATAGCCTATTCCCTCTTCATATTGTTTACCATTTCTGGTATAGCGGATAGAAAAGTAAATATCTTTTCTACCATTTCTTATGCGATTTGCTGTTCGCACTCCAGGAAAACTTTTTACCATTTTTGAAAACTCCGTTTCGTTTTTTGTTACCTTTATGATACCGAAACGGCTTAGAAAATCGAGAACGCCTAGGTACGACTAGGTACGCTAGGCAAAAAAATTTTTTTGCTTAACTACTTTGAAAATTCAATAAAAAATGTGGAAATTTAAATACTTGGAAAATTCTATTTTGGGTTTTGGAGACCGATGCTCTACCAACTGAGCTATACCCCTATCAAACTGAAACGCTTATAAAACATTTCTGCGCGCAAATCAAGAACTTTTTTCTTTTGCTTGCAAATATTATATAATTTCCCAAACAAAAAGCGACTGCCACAAAAAGTGACAGTCGCTTTGTTTTTCATAACAGGCCCAATTCTTTGGCTCTTTCTTTTGTTTTTTCGAAAATATTCCATTTCTTGGCATATTCACCCAAAAGCTCTTTTGCTGTCTCGTGAGGCATTTCCAAAATTTTCATTTCAGAATCAAAATTGAGAGAACATTTTTGAAAATACTTGAGCAAAATCTCCTTCGCTATCTCGGGTGGTAAAGAAAATATTTTTTCTTCAGCATAGTGAGAGAGACTCCAAAATTCAATGAATTTAAGCAAAATTTCTTTCGCAATCTCCACAGGCAGAGAAAATATTTTCAACTCAGACTCGAGAGTGAGCGCTCCTTCAGGTTGAAGCGACCAACACTTGATATATTCGAGCAAAATCTCCTTTGCTATTTCCGGCGGCAAAGAAAATATTTTTTCTTCCGTCACGGGAAAAAAGTAGTATTTGTAGCTGATATACTCAAGCAAAACCTCTCTAGCCGTTTCCGTCGGCAAGGTAAAGATCTTCAATTCCGGCTCAGGGTAAAGGTCACCTTTCTTGAAATACTCAAACAAAAGATCTTTTGTATCAGCGGGAGGAAAATCAAAAAACTCAAGTTGCTCAGAAGAACTAAACCAAGGTTCTCTGGCAATTTTTTCTAATAATTGTTCTTTTGAATTTTTCATAATAATATATTTTTTGTGAACCAATAATTTTTCATTATGAACCACAATATTATAATTTTAGATAAAAATCAACAATTTTAGCTTTGGGCACAAAAAAAGCGACTGTTACTAAAAAAGTAACAATCGCTTAGGTTCGCTAAATAAAACCCAATTCTCGAGCCTTTTCTTTTGCTTCTTCACAAGTCAGCCAACGTCTATTGTGCTGGGCGAAGATTTCTTTTGCTATATCCTCCGGCAGGTCAAAAATTTTCATTTGCGCTCCCATGGAGAGTCCCCTGATACTCAAGTATTTGATGAGAATTTGTCTTGCCTCATCTTCAGGCAGTTCGAAAAGCTTTTCTTCTGCTTTGGGGCAAAGGGAAAACTTTTCAATCCTCTTTCCAAAAATCTCCGTCGCAATTTTCGTCGGCAGGTTAAAGATACGCAATTCTGCTCCCTCGCAGAGACGGTGCTTGTAGCGCACCAAAACATCTCTCACGATTTCGGGCGGAAGCTTGAACAGGAGCAGTTCGTTATCAGCCCAAAGAGGATGATATTGAACATAGTCAACGAGCACTTCACGAGCAATCTTGGGAGGCAAAGAGAAAATTTTCGTTTCCGCATTATGGCAGAGTTCGCCATAAGAGGAGAATTTGAAAAGAATTTCTTTTACCTTTGACGGCGGCAGAGAAAAAAGCTTCACTTGCGCCGGCTTGCAGATTTCGTCGTGATGCATGTACTGGCAGAACAAATCTACAACCATTGTAGCCGGAAAATTGAAAATCTGCAGTTGCGCTTCTTGGCAAAGCTCGCGATCTTCCATGCTCACATAATACTCAAGGATATCACAGGCGACGCTCTTTGAAAAAAAGCGGAAGATTTCCAGTTGTGCTTTATCGCACAAGCTATAGCGCTCAATGTATCTGAGCAGAAATTCCCTGGCCACTTTCTTCGGCAAGGAAAAAATGCGCAGTTGTGCAGTTTGACACAGACGGCGGCGCAGTATGTATGCCATGAAGACTTCTTCAATATCTTCCTTGGGCAAATCGAAAATGCCGCATTGATCCTCGGGAGAAAGACGCCACCCGCTGTTAATTTTTTCCAAATAATCTTCTTTTTTCATGCTTAATAATATTTTTGGTGAATAATAATTTCATGTTATCGACTCAATATTACAGTTCTGGACAAAAGTCAAGCTATTTAGATTCAGTTATAAAAAAAAGCGATTGTCATATTCAAATGACAATCGCTGTTGTTGCTCATAACAGGCGCAGGCTAATTGCTTTTAGCTCGGCCTCTTGGCAAAGTTCTTCCGGGTAGTTCTGCAAAATTTCTTTTGCGTCCTCATGCGGCAAATCAAGGAGCTTCATTTCCGCTTCGTCGGAGAAGATACGTTTTCCTTTAATATATTCCAGCGCAATTTCCTTGGCAATTGCCGGCGGGAGCTCAAAGATTTTTTCTTCTGCCTCATCATAAAGGCTGCGGGATTTGATGTATTCCATCAGGACCTTTTTGGCAATCTCCGGGGGCAAAGTGAAAATTTTCAACTCTGCTTCATAGCAGAGGTTGTATTGATTCTCCTTGATATATGCCATGAGAATCTCGCCGGCGATTTCGGGCGGCAAATTGAAAAGTGCGACTTCCGCAGCGTCGCTGAGATAATATTTCTCAACATATTCCAACAAGATCTTTCTGGCAATGTTGGTGGGCAAGTCGAAAATCTTAAGTTCTGCCTTTTCGCAGAGATACCGATAGGAAAGATACTTCATCAGAAGTTCTCTTACTTCCTCGGGGGAGAACTCGAAAATAGCTAATTGCTCATGCTTGGTTAACCAAGCATGACTGTTAATCCGGTTTTCTAATAATTTCTTTTCCATAATATATGTGATTTTGATGAATAATAATAACTTCTTGCCCAACTCATAACATGGATATTGGAAAGAGTCAATTATTTATGTAAATATTGTCTAATTTTCTTCTAAATGGAGCAAAACAGAAACCGAAATCATCACAATAATCAAAATCGGCGTCCATACCGCAATCAAAACCGGAATATAAGTATTTATGCCCAAGGCATATATTATTTGTGACAAGAAATATACCAAAAATCCGGTAGCAATCCCGCCGACAACAAGAAACATCACTCCTCCGCGACGCACATTTGCTTTGAGTGCAAAAACCGCAGCTATCAAAACCATTGCCATCAACAAAAACGGCGAAGCCCACAGTGATAAATACCGCATTTTGTGTCTGACAACCGAAAATCCCGATTTTTCATAAAACTCAATAGTATCGGGCAAATCCCAAAAAGAAATTGCTTCCGGATCAATAAAGTTTTCTCTGATTCTATCTACGGTCAAATTTGTTTTATAAACAAAATTATTCATTTTCTCCATCGGTTTTCCGGTTTCAAAAACCTTAACATCCTTCATATCAATCATATTCTTATGCAGTTCTGCGGCGTAGGCCTCAAATCTTTTCAACAGATAAGAATTGCGTGTCATTTCGAGCAGGCTTACATTTCTAAGCAACAACATCTCATCTTCTTGTTGAACCGATTTTGCTTCTAAAACTAAAACATTTCCGTCCTCCGAAGCCTCTCTTATCCATAGCCCCTTGGTTGAAAAGAGCACAGCATTAGGATTTTTGCTCTTAAATCGCAAATCCATTGTTTCATATACCTCATATAAATAGGAGGATATGGGATTTATAATTGTGATATTAATCATTCCGATAACAAAAATAGCCGCCAAAACCGGTGTTAAAAATCCCCAAATAGAAACTCCGGCGGAGCGAATTACTACAAATTCGTTGGTGCGGCTGACTTTCCAAAAAGTGAGCATTGCCGCAATCATCATCACAAAAGGAAAGACCATTTCAAAAGTTCGAGGCAGCTTTGAAGAAGCCATTTTCAGCACGAACAAAAAATCTACATCCGGTCTGCTTGAGGATCTGCGTAATTGTTCTATTGTATCAAACAAAAATATAATACCGCTGATCATCAGTAAGACGGCCAAAAAATTAAGCACCAGTTGTTTGGTTATATATCTGCCTAAAATAGATGTCAGTCGCATTAAAAAATCCTCACATAATCTTTGAGCATAATAGCAAAACAGTTTATATTGGCAAGCATTTTACTTTATTTACTCTCCTTTTTTGCCTCATTGATAAGCTCATTCACAAAGTTTTGCAAGCCTTCTTGCTGTCTGACACGTTTCATTCGTTCAGCAGAAATAATCTGGCGAATTTTCCCCGAGGCCTCCTCCGGATTGGTGCAAATAACAACATAATCAAATTCTTGCCAATGCTCAATTTTATCAACCACCATACTCATACGCTTGTTAATAACCTCGATGCTGTCGGTTTTTCTGCCTTCCAAACGTCGTCGGAGTTCTTTTATGGACGGGGGAAGCATATAAATTGTAACCACATCATTGGGAGCTTTTTCTTTCATCTGTCTTGCGCCGACCCAGTCTATATCAAAAATAACATCTTCTCCCACGTTCAAAAAACTGTCTACCTCGGAGCGCAAAGTTGCATATCGATTGCCGTATTGGGAATCCACATACTCATAAAAAGCATCTTCGGCCTTATATTTGTCATATTGCTCATCGGAAATAAAATAATAATCAACACCGTCAACTTCATTATTTCGCGGTGGTCTTGTGGTGACCGAAACCGAAAATTTGAGCTTATGGTCTTTTTTCATCAGTTCCTTAATAATTGTGCCTTTGCCCGTGCCGGAAGGAGCATCAATCAAAAACATTGCCCCTCGACGCACTTTGCTCAAATAATTTACTGCATCCTCCATTGGCTACTCCACATTTTGCACTTGTTCGCGCAGTTGTTCAATGATTGTCTTTAATTCCATCGCCAAATTAACAATCTCAACTTCCCAAGCTTTTGAACAAGTAGTATTGGCTTCGCGATTAAATTCCTGACACAAAAAATCAAGTCTTCTGCCGACGTTTTTACCTTGTGACAACAATTCTTCGGCGGTTGTGATATGAGTTTTTAATCTGTCAATTTCCTCCCGTATATCGGCACGGTTAACCAAAAATACGATTTCTTGAGCCAACCGCTCTTCACTGACACTGTTTTCGGCCAAAAAATCATTGATTTGTTTTTTCAGGTGCTCGGCAATTTTTTGCGGCTCATTTTGAGCAATTACTTCAATTTTATCAACAATTGCCTTAATTTTTTGTAATAGAGCATTTAAGGCAACTCCGATTTTTTGCCCTTCCGCCAAACGGGAATTTTGCAGTTTTTTACAACAATCTTCAAGTCCTCCCTGCAGCACATTTGCGATTTGAGCAATCTTTTCCTCGTCAAAAGAAAAATTTTCTTGCTCGACCACACCGGGAATTGCCAACAATTCTCCGGCAGTAGGTTGAGTAACATTTTTCATTTTAGAAGCAACATCTAGCAACATATCCAAAAGCTCTTGATTAACTTTTATATTTTTACCGCTTTTCTCAAAACAAAGTTCGATAAATGCGCTGAAAGTTCCACGGTCAAAATATTTTTGTGCCGTTGATTTGAAAGCATTGCTGAATTGCTCCAATTCATAAGGCAATTTTATCTTAAAATCAAAATTTTTTGCGTTTACACTTTTTAGTTCACAAACCCAGTCAAAACTTGTTTCCCCAAGTTCACAATGCCCTGAAGTTCTGGCAAAACCTGTCATACTGAAAATATTCAAAAAAAATCTCCCTAAAATTATTTTTTATGTTATTATAAAGGCAAAATGTTAACAATTAGTGGATAAAAGCAAAATGAATACCAAGTTTAAGAATATTCTCATCACCGGTGCATCGTCGGGTATCGGAGCGGCTTTGGCTATATATTATGCAAAAAACGGTGCCGAAAACATATTTATTTGCGGACGCAATCAGGAAAGATTGGAACAAACAGCAAGCATTTGCAAATCTGCCGGAGCAAAAGTTTATACCCAAATACTAAACGTTACCGAAAAAGACAACCTCAAACAATGGATTGAAGAAAGTAACAAAACGGCAGAATTAAATTTGGTTATCGCCAATGCCGGAATATCCACCGGAGAAGAAACAACGGAAAACGTTTATAACACTTTTCAGACCAATATTTTCGGTGTTTTGAATACCATTCATCCAACCTTGGATATATATAAACATCGCAAAACAAATTCAATAAAAGCTGTAGCAATGTTGAGTTCGATTGCCGGTTATCACGGACTTGCCGCTTGTCCGTCATATAGTGCCAGCAAATCATGTGTAAAAGCTTATGGCGAGGCTTTGCGTGCCGCTTTGGGCAAAGAAAAAATTCAAATCAATGTCATTTGCCCCGGTTTTGTAAAATCGCGTATTACCGACAAAAACACTTGCCCCATGCCGTTTTTTATGTCTGCCGAAAAAGCTGCCGGAATTATTGCCTCACGTCTCGAACGTAATGTCGGGCTGATAGCTTTTCCGTGGCCGATGCGACTTGCCTCTTGGTTTATCTCGATTTTGCCCAATATTATAAGTAATTATATATATTCAAAACTCCCGCACAAGGTATAAATAATGTCAAAAGATATGAAAATAGGTGTTTTTGATTCCGGTCTAGGCGGGCTTGTAATTACCAAGGCTTTCATCAAAGCCATGCCCGAATTTGACTATTTTTACTACGGAGATTCTGTGCATCTTCCTTACGGGGAAAAAACATCAGGACAAATCCTAAAATATACTCTGCAAAGCATGCGCTATATGATTGCCCAAAATTGCAAAATCATAATTATTGCCTGCAATACCGCAACCTCGATAGCTTTGCGCTATATTCAACAACGTTTTCTGCCGGAATTTGCTCCCGATATAAAGGTTTTGGGAGTTGTTATTCCAACGGTTGAAGTTGCCGCCGAAGTAAATTCACAAAATATAGGTGTTGTTGCAACATCTGCAACGGTCCGTTCTCACATCTACAGAACAGAACTATATAAAATAAATCCTGATTTAAATGTTATTGAGCTTGCCGCACCTGAACTTGTTCCCTTGATTGAAGATAACAACTTTGAATATGCAAAAGATTTTGTCAGAGAATATTGCAATTCTTTCAAAGATTGCGGCAGCCTCATCTTGGGATGCACACACTATCCGCTCCTAAAAAATATGTTTCGCCAATATTTGCCGAATGTAAAAATTGTATCACAAGATGAGCTGATGGCGGAAAAACTGAAAGATTATTTAAGGCGTCACAATGAAATATATACCTGTTTGGGACAAAACGGCTTGCGTGATTTCAAAGTCAGTTCGCTGAATAAACACTCTCAAAAAGTAGCCCAAAATTTGTTTGCCGACATTCCATTGATAAAAGCATAAAACAAAACTTGCAAAATCAAAAAAACTTACCTAAATATATTTTATCAAAATAATGAGAGGACAAATATATGACCACAATTTTGTGTATTCGTAAAGAAAACGAAGTAGTAATTGCCGGAGATGGGCAGGCAACACTGGGAGAAACAGTTATTTTTAAGTCAAAATCCATCAAGGTTCGCCGTATCGGTAACGGCAATATTATTGCCGGTTTTGCCGGTGCCGCTGCTGATGGCATAACCTTAATCGAGCGCCTTGAAGGAAAGCTTGAAAAACATGCTTGGCAGCTCAAACGTGCCGCGGTAGAGTTGGCAAAAGATTGGCGTATGGATAAATATCTTCGCCAGTTGCAGGCTTTTATGATTGTTGCCGATAAAGATGTATCTTTGGTAATTTCCGGCACCGGTGAGGTTATGGAGCCTGACGACGGCATAATCGGTATCGGCAGTGGCGGCAACTATGCCATGGCCGCAGCTAAAGCTCTTTATGATGTGCCGAATTTGTCTTTGGAAGAAATTGCCCGCAAATCTATGCAAATTGCCGGTGATATTGATGTCTATACCAACCACAACGTAATTATTGAAAAGGTAGGTCAAAATGACTAGTGCCAATTTTAGTCCTCGTGAAATTGTTTCTGAACTCGATCGCTATATCATCGGACAGGAAGAGGCCAAAAAGGCCGTTGCCGTTGCTCTGCGCAATCGTTGGCGCCGCATGCAGGTTGCCGAACATCTGCGTGATGAAATTGTGCCCAAAAATATCTTAATGGTCGGACCGACGGGGGTTGGAAAAACGGAGATTTCACGTCGCTTGGCAAAACTTGCCAAAGCACCGTTTATCAAAGTAGAAGCCACCAAATTTACCGAAATAGGCTACGTCGGACGAGACGTAGAATCAATAATTCGTGATTTGTTGGATATTGCTATTGCTCAAAACAAAGTTCAAATGCGCAAAATGGTGGAGGAAAAGGCAACATCAGCGGCAGAAGAAAGAATTTTGGAAGCTCTCATCGGCTTGAATGCCGGTGAAGAAACCAAATTGAAATTCCGCCAAATGTTAAGAGCAGGTGAACTTGATGAGCGCGAAATAGAAATCAGTATTTTGGACACATCATCAAACACAATGCCCACAATAGACATTCCCGGAATGCCCGGTGCTCAGATGGGGATGATAAGCCTTGGCGACATCTTTGGAAAATCCTTTAACGACAAGTATAAAAGCAAAAAATTATCCGTTGCCGATGCCCGCAAAATTGTCATGCAGGAAGAATGTGATAAGTTGCTTGATGATGAAAAAATTATATCAACGGCAATCAAATCGGTAGAAAACGACGGCATAGTTTTTATTGACGAGATTGATAAAATCAGCGGTCGCGATGATCGTCGCGGCGGTGATGTCTCTCGCGAGGGAGTGCAACGCGACCTCTTGCCCCTAATTGAAGGCACAACGGTTTCTACCAAATACGGTATGGTAAAAACCAATCATATATTATTTATTTGTTCCGGAGCTTTTCATCTTTCCAAACCCTCGGATTTGTTGCCGGAGTTGCAAGGCCGTTTGCCGATAAGAGTTGAGTTACAGGCCTTGAATCGTGAAGATTTTATCCGCATTTTGACCGAGCCGGAGGCTAATCTTATTGAGCAATATCAAGCCCTGTTAAAAACCGAGAATTTTGAGCTTGAATTTGCCCCCGAAGCCATTGAAAGCATCGCTGATATTGCCGTGCAAATCAACGAAAATGTCGAAAATATCGGTGCGCGACGTCTGCATACGGTATTAGAGATTTTGCTGGAAGAAATCAGCTTTACTGCCTCTGACAGAAGCGGGCAAAAAGTGGTAATAACTTCGCAGATGGTAAAAGATAAACTCTCTCGCTATACCACCAGCAGCGACTTGTCCAAGTTTATACTCTGATGAATAGGGTTGGAATATATATACATTGGCCTTATTGCAAGAGCAAATGCCCTTATTGTGACTTTTTTAGCCGAGTGGCAAAAGTTGACCAAGATGAGGTTATTGCTTCATATCTTGAAGATCTTGCTTATTATCGCGAACTTAATAATAATTACCAAGTTTCAACTATCTTTTTCGGTGGCGGCACACCATCACTGATTGCTCCCAAAAATATAGAAAAAATAATTGATAAAATAACCTCTCTTTGGCATTGCTCCAAAAATTTGGAAATTTCGCTGGAAGCCAACCCCAATACCAACAAAAATAATCTTTTTGCAGACCTGAAACAGGCCGGCATAAACCGACTTTCGCTCGGTGTTCAATCTTTAGATGAAAAAGACTTAAAATTTCTCGGTCGCACGCATAGTTTGCAAGAAGCATTGTTCTCAATAGAGCAGGTTGTTAAGACTTTTGATAATCATTCAATGGATATAATTTATGCGTTGCCTGAACAAAACACCATTGATTTTGAAAAACAGCTGAAACAAGCCTGTGCTTTTGGTCTCAAGCATTTATCGCTGTATCAGTTGACCATAGAAGAGAATACAGTTTTTGCCAAACGAAACGTAATACCGGCTGATGAAGAAACTTGCCGTGAAATGTATTCTTTATCTGAAAATATTTTAGAAGAGTATGGATATAATCGTTACGAAGTTTCAAACTATGCTCAATTGGGCTTTGAATGTCGGCACAATCTTGGTTATTGGCAAGGATATGATTATATCGGCATAGGTAACGGGGCTGTCGGCAGATTTCATATCGGCAAAAATTTATATAACACATTTTATCCGCGCCAACAAGAATTGATAACTGCGCATGAACGTGCCGAAGAACTGCTGATAATGGGATTGCGGCTCAAAAACGGCTTGGATAAAAAACTCTTTTTTCAGCACTGCGGTATTGAATTTGCAAAATTTATCAACCAGCAAAAACTGCAAGAATTTGTCGGGGAAGGATTATTGGAAAACAATTCGACCTGCTTAAAAACAACTACAAAAGGCAATTTTTTGTTGAATTACCTGATTGAGAATTTGGTGCAATGAAATATTAACTTCTTTGCATTATAATCCCCGCCGATAAGGGGATGAAATATGCTTAAACAATGGATAAAATCGCTGGCAATTTATGCCGACAAAAGAATGTTGACCATGCTGGGACTTGGATTTTCCAGCGGTTTTCCGTTTCTTTTAGTTGCCGGAACACTCTCATTATGGCTGAAAGACAGCGGTTTGAGCTATGCTTTGATTGGTGCTTTTGCTCTTGTAAAAACCCCATATAGTTTCAAATGGGCTTGGGCACCGCTCATTGACCGCGTAAAAATACCCCTTTTGTGGCGTATAGGTCGTCGCCGCAGTTGGGCGTTGTTTACCCAAATTTGCCTTATGGCATCAATCTTTTTTATGTCAACTTTACAACCTTCGCCGGACAATTGGCGCCTGATTGCCGCAGTTGCCATAGCTGTAGTATTTTGTTCCGCTTCACAGGATATTGTTGTTGATTCTCTTCGCATCGACAGCTTTGAAAACAAAGAGCAAGGTGCAGGCTCGGCAATTTTTGTGCTTGGTTATCGTATCGGGATGATTTTTTCCGGAGCTTTTGCCTTGATGCTGGCTGATTATTTGAGTTGGAACCAAGTTTATAGCATTATGTCATGCGGTGCGCTGGTGGGAATTGTTACGGTATTGTTCTGCCGTGAGCCGCAAAAAGATATTGATTTGAAGGAAGATGAAGAAAAACTTGCCTTTTATCCCCGTTTGCGCCGCTTTATGAAACGCTCGGTAATTGAGCCTTTTGCAGATTTTATGAGTCGAAACAAGTGGTATTTGATATTAATATTCATTTTGCTCTATCGTTTGAGTGACGATTACAAAGGTCTTATGACCAATGTATTTTATGTTGATATGGGCTTTAGCAAAGCGCAAATCGGCTATGTTTCCAAAATTTACGGAATGTTGGCAACTATTTTGGGCGGCATAATCGGTGGAATTGTCGTTGGTCGCAAAGGCTTGCGCTATTGCCTTGTTGTTGCCTGCATTTTGCAAGGAGCAACTAATCTTGTTTATATAGCTCAATCTTTTGCCGGCAATAATATCTATATGCTTTGTGCCACAATCTGTGCCGACAACCTTGCCGGAGGCATGGCAACAACCGCATTGGTTGCATATCTGTCATCACTCTGCAGTGTTGCCTATACAGCAACACAATATGCACTTTTATCATCATTGATGAGTTTGGGTAGAGATGTCATATCCTCAAGCAGTGGATACGTTGCCGAACATCTCTCTTGGCCGATATTCTTTTTGTTTGCATCAGCACTGGTACTTCCTGCATTGGGATTGCTTTGGTATATGATAAAAAACAAACTTATCGACGACTAAATATTACCGCTATAAAACCAATATCCCAAGGCAATTGCCGCAACCACACCGGCCAAATCAGCAAGCAAAGCGCAAGGCAGGGCATGTCTGGTATTGTTGATTTTTACTGCACCGAAATAAACCGCCAAAACATAAAATGTCGTTTCTGTCGAGCCTTGTATGATGGATGAAGTAAATCCTGCAAAGCTGTCTGCTCCATAGGTCTTCATTGTCTCTATCATCATAGCTCTTGCGCCGCTTCCGGACAACGGTTTCAAAAGTGCCGTCGGCAAGGCTTTTACAAAATCGGCATTAATATTGAGTGCCAAAAACACCTTTTCAACTCCGTTTACAATCATATCGAGCATCCCCGATGCCCTGAAAAATGCTATTGCCACCAGCATAGCCACCAAATAAGGAATGATTGCAACGGCGATATTAAAACCCTCTTTAGCCCCATTGATAAATTCATCATAAACATTAACTTTTTTTATCAGCCCGACCATAACAAAAGTGAACACAAAAAATATCAGCACAAAATTTCCGATAACCGACACCGTTTGCGAGCGCGTTACCGGATTAAGAAAAACAAAACCGCAGGCGACACAAAGCACAAAAATCAAGAAAATAAAAGCATAAGTCAATACTACGCGGTTAAAAATATTCAGCCTTTGCACAAAAGCTACACTCAAAAAACCAACAATGGTAGAAACACTTGTTGCGAGCAAAATCGGCAAAAATACCATTGCAGGATTGGAACTTCCCAGCTCGCTTCTATACATAAAAATCGTAATCGGCAGTAAAGTTACGGCCGAAGAGTTTATAACCATAAACAAAATTTGCTCATTAGAGGCAACATCTTTATTTTTATTTTCAACTTGCATTTGCTCCATAGCTTTCAAGCCCATAGGAGTTGCAGCATTATCAAGCCCGAGCATATTGGCGGCCATATTCATCACAATCGAGCCGAACGCGGGGGAATCTTTTTTTAAGCCAGGCATAATTTTTCTGAAAAGAGGATAGAGTGCTTTGGCAAGCAAATCTGTAATTCCCGATTTTTCGGCAATCTTTAACATCCCGAGCCAAAAACACAAAATTCCTGTCAAATTTATCGAAATTGAAAAAGCTGTTTTGGCCGTATCAAATAAGCCGGTTGCCATTTCGTTCCAAATTTCTGTGTTTCCGCCGAAAAAGCACTGAACTGCCGCGGCAACAAAAGCACCGACAAAGAAAAAAGCCCAAATATAATTTATCATCATTTATCCATACCCCCGTCAGATTATGCTTTTTAAGACGTTAGACCTTCTGCCTCTGCTCCAGTTTTACAAGCTTTTCGATTAGGCCCTTTGTATCCTTAAAAGTTATTTCCAAACGCTCATTCATTCTCTTTATCTCTTTTTCCAAATAAGCTTGTTCAATTTCTTTATCGAGCTGAAGCCTGTCTTCGTCCGTGCCTTTATTTCTTATTTTTCCGACTTTATCGATAATATCTTCGATAAATACCGAATTATCAGTCTTGTTTTTCAAAAAATAGGGCAATTCATAAATCAGTTGTCTGGTGTTTGCATAAGCTGCCTTGGCATCTTGGCTGTTCTCATAGCGCAACTTCAAAAGTCTGAATACGATTTCAATTTCTTGCGAATTATCAACCACGATAAACGGAAGCGGGTTAGCAAAACCTTTAGCTGCAATTTGCTTCAAGAATTCAAGCATATGATAAAAAAATCCGTTGACGTTATATAGTATAAAAGGCTTAAGATTCAAAAAGCCATCTTGCATTGCCACACAATCATATGCAAGCTCATCAAGAGTTCCAACTCCTCCCGGAGCAAAAACCACAAAATCGGCATTTAAAAGTTTTTGTTTTCTTTCTTCAAGTGTTTTTGCTAAAATAATCTCCGAAATTTGTTTCAAAAAGTCATCATCCTGCGGATATAATGAAAAATAATCATTTGTCGTAATTCCTTTAATAGGAAGTTCGCCGTTATTACAAAACATATGATGCCAAGTGTCCAAAACACCTCGAGCCACAGCGCCCATAATACCGGAATTGGACAATCCGAAGTCAAGTTTAAGGCCCATTTTGACGATTTGTCGTCCCAAGTTATAAGCTTCTTCTATATAAATATTGTCATTTCCAGATCTTGCGCCTCCTGCCACAAAAACACGCAGACCTTTACCAGCGTTCTCTTCGGCAAAAGCTTCTATTGCCTCAGGATTTTGGTTGCTTTTATTATTTTTCATGCTACAACTCCTCAATATCCCCCTTTTGCCAATCGCTCATCATTTTTTTTGCACATTCTTGCAAAGAGTGGTTTTCAATGGCACTACGCAATTCTTGCATCAAGCGCTGGTAATATCTGATGTTGTGCCAAGTAAGGAGCATGACCGCCAAAATTTCATTTGCCTTTTGCAAATGGTGAATATAGGCGCGAGAATAGTTTGTGCACAAAGGACAATCGCATCCTTCTTCCAATGGTCTGGGGTCTTCCTTATGTCTTGAGTTTCTGATATTTATAGTTCCAAACCTCGTAAAAGCCTGCGAAGTTCTGCCCGATCTCGTAGGCATAACGCAATCAAACATATCAACTCCGCGCATGACAGCACCTAAAATATCATCAGGCTTACCCACTCCCATCAAATAGCGGGGTTTGTCAGCAGGCAACATTTCCGGAGCATAGTCCAAAACCTCAAACATAGTTTTTTGCCCTTCGCCCACTGCCAAACCGCCGATGGCATATCCGTCAAAACCGATTTCTTTCAATTTTTCGGCCGAATAAGCTCGCAAATCTTTGTAGTCACCGCCTTGCTGAATACCGAAAATCCCATATCCGTCTCTATCGATAAAAGCATCTTTACTGCGCTTTGCCCAACGCATAGACATCTCTGTTGAGGCCTTAACTTTTTCATGAGGAGCCGGCAATCCGACACATTCATCCAAGCACATGGTAATATTGGAATCCAATTTATGCTGAATTTTCATCGACTCTTCCGGTGACAAAAAATATTTTTTGCCGTCTATGTGAGAAGCAAAACTGACTCCCTCTTCCTTAATTTTTCTCAACCCGCTCAAACTCATAACCTGAAAACCGCCGGAATCTGTCAAAATCGGTTTATTCCAATTCATAAACTTGTGCAAACCGCCCATTTTTTCCACCAAATCAGCCCCCGGACGCAACATAAGGTGGTAGGTGTTACCGAGCAAAATTTCAGCACCTGTCGCAGCAACAGATTCAGGCATCATAGCTTTTACCGTAGCGCAGGTTCCAACCGGCATAAAGGCCGGAGTATTTACGATACCGTGCTTTGTAAACAGCTTTCCTCTTCTGGCTTTGCCGTCTTTTTCCGTTACCTCAAATTTCAAACTCATAACTTATTCGCTCTCGTTCATTAATGTTGTATTATCAATAGCATATCCGGTAGCCCTGATTGTTCTGATATAATCGGGACCAAACTCGTTTAGTGCCCGTCTCAATCTTCTGATATGCACATCAACGGTTCGGCTTTCCACATAAATATTGTCACCCCAAACGGTTTTTAGAAGAATTTCACGCGAAAATACTTTTCCAGGTGCTTCCATCAGCATCTTTAACAACCTGAATTCCGTTGGTCCCAAATGAATATAATTGCCGTTTCTGAAAACCTTATGTTCAACCAAATCCAAATGAATATCTTCAAAAACATATTCCTTATCGACAATAATTTCCGGTGCTCTTCTGATATTTGTTTTAACCCTTGCCATCAATTCCGGAACTGAAAACGGTTTTGTAACATAGTCATCTGCTCCGGCTGTCAGACCTTTTATCTTATCTTCTTCCTCACCGCGAGCAGTCAGCATAATAATCGGAATATTTTTCAAATCAGGCTTATTGCGTATCATTTTGCAAATTTCAATACCTGACAGCTCCGGCAACATCCAATCCAGCAAAATCACCGCCGGACAACACTTTTCAACTGCGGCAAGCGCCTTATTTCCGGAAGTTTCCCAAACTACCTCATATCCTTCTTTTTCCAAGTTGTATTTCAGCAAAATACCGATAGCTTCTTCATCTTCAATAACCATAACCGTTGTCATCAGTTTTCTCCTAAGTTTTTCAAAGTGTTAATAGCAGCTGCATAATTACCTGACTTAAAAATATAACTTCCCGCGACCAAAGCATCTGCTCCGGCATCAACGCACAGATTTGAGTTTTGAGCATTTATTCCGCCGTCAACTTCCAGCAATATATTTTTATTTTTTATCATTTTTTTTATTTTTACAAGTTTATCGAGTTGCTCCGGCATAAAAGCCTGACCTCCGAATCCGGGATTGACGGTCATTACCAAAATTAAATCTATATCGTCAAGAAAAGGCTCCAAAACCTTTTCACTTGTCTGCGGACGCAAGGAAACACCGGCTTTTTTCCCGAGTTCTTTAATTCTCTTCAATGTCTGTGCCAAATCCTTGCAAGCCTCAAAATGAACGGTAATAATATCAGCACCGGCATTGGCAAACCACTCAATCATTGTTGCCGGATCTTCAACCATCAAATGCGTATCAAAAACGAGCTTTGTTAATGGTCGCAGAGTTTTTATTACCTGCGGGCCAAAAGTAAGATTAGGCACAAAATGCCCGTCCATAACGTCCAAATGCAACCAGTCGGCTCCGGCCTTATCAATTTCCAGTACTTCTTTTTGCAAATTACCGAAATCTGCGGCCAAAAGACTTGGGGAAATTAATGTCATAATCTTTTCTCCTCGATAAAAACAAAAGCATTATAAAGGCAATATATTGATTTTTCTTTAACAGCAATTATCTAAACAGCGTAGTTTAACAATATAAGGAGAAAAATCATGGGACAAGCAGCCCAAAAATTTTGCAAATTAGAGCTGAAAACATTGCTTGAAGTCCTAAATCAAGCCTATGCGGAGGAATGGCTTGCCTACTACCAATATTGGATTGGTGCCCAAATTATCAGCGGTCCTATGCGAGTCGAAATACAATCCGAATTTATGAAACATGCTAAAGAAGAGCTTGGACATGCTGAAAAACTTGCATTGAGAATAATACAATTGGGCGGAAAACCGTTGTTAAAGCCCGAGGAATGGATGCAACATGCCAGATGTGCATACGAAGTTCCGAATAACGACTTTGTAATGGCTCTTCTAAGCCAAAATCTTGATTCCGAACGCTGCGCAATAGCGACTTATCAGCATATTTGCGATATGTGTTTTGATAAAGATTATGAAACTTTTCATATTGCAAGAGAAATTTTGCATGATGAGCTTGATCATGAACAGGATTGGGAAGATTTTATCAAAGACTTGGAGGAGGGCAGAGAATTTTTTTAAAAATAAATTAAAGAATCGGGTTGACAAATTAAACAAAAAAGTTAGTATAGGGAGAAACCTAAAATATTTAATTTAGGTTTTCCCCTTTAACTCCAAATAAATAATTAGGGGAACGATAGGCGGATTGAAATATATTCGCCTATTTTTTGTCATAATACTTGACAAATAAATTTAAATATGACATAATCGCCACAATTTTAATAAGCATCAAGGACAAAAACCATGGCAGAAAACGAACAGGTAGAAACACAAACAATAGAAATTCCGCAACCTCTTTCTCCGGAAGATTTTAGAATCTATCTGACAATGGATGTAAAGGAAAATCCAGATGAAGAGGGAGAAGAACTGTCTGATGAAGAAGCTTACAAAAAGGGAATCGATGCTTTTTTTGAAGGTATTTCGCATGCTTTAGTAAATTCTGACGTGGAAGAATTGGATGAATTATTTGGAGATTTTGGTTTTTATAGCCAGGAAGAACTTGATTCCATTTCCTCATTGGAGATTGCTGGACAGTCAGATATGGTTCCCAGTATAATGCGTACAAGACTTTCCAATATAAAAGATGTAGCTCCTGCCTTGAATTTTTATGATACATATAACCGATTTGAAACTGCAAAAACCGTTTTGCAATTAAACCAATCCATACACAGACTTGAAGCATTTTCTCCCATGCTAGGAGAGGATGTAAAGGCTCAAATGTATTACAATGCATCTTTGCGATATCAGGAATTTGCAACCGGGAATAAACTTGAATATCAATATGCCAAAGGCCAAGAGCTCAATATGATAAAAAAGGCCCTTTTTTACACTGCAGATCCTGAGATTATCAGCGCTTGTGAACAACGACTTGACCCCAACAGCAAAGATGCATCTTTGATAAAAATCTCCTATAAAAATGCCCTGAACAAAACAGATGATCCAAATACCTTGTATCAAATCCACCTCAGTTTGGGGCAAATATATTTTGATGCCAGCAAAATTCCCGGATATAGATATCCTCAATCTGTTGCAGTCAAAAGTTTGAACAAATCTATTAATCATTATCAGCAGGCATCAGAACTTGCTCAAACTCCGGAAGACAAGTTATCAGCACTTCGCAATCTCGCCAATGTCCAAAAAAATTCCGACAATATTGACGAATGGGCAATTACAAAATGCGAAATTGCTCAACTTATTGACAATCCGTATGACCATTATAACTATTTGATTGGAACAGCTCAAGAAATAAGCAATAGCTCCACCCGTCGAGCAGAAGAATTGATGCACGCAACTCTAAAAGCTATCAAAAAAGACCAAACCTTAGAGAAGGGAGACAAAAACAAATTGCTATTGAGCGCATACACTCTTTTGAATAAAACAACTCAAGATCCAACGAAAAAGGCCGATTTTCAAAAGAAGATGCTTACCCTGCAAGCTCGCACTATCAGCATTATATAATAAATAAAATCCCCTTGCTCATAACAAGGGGATTTTTCTTAAACTCTTTTTCCGAATTTATTTTTTCTAAAAGTTCTGTTTTTATCGTTTCTTTTTTTATCAAAACGATTCTTTGTCGGAAAACGTCGTGCTTTTGAACGATTTTCAGAATTTTCTCTTTTGGTTTTCGGTGAGATAGGTAATTTGTGTCCCTTCACTTCAACAACAACATTTTGCATTTTCTTTCTGGCAATAAGAGCGCTTTTACAAATCGAAAATCCGAAAAATCCGACTTTTCTGCCCAAAGTAAAATATCCGTTATGAACATAAGCAACCAAATCGGCTTTTTCTAAACACAATTTGCCGTTCTCGTCAACCAAACCGTCATCGACATTAACAGCGACAATTTCTGCCACAAACATATCGTGTGAACCGTAGCTGTGAACTTCTTTCACACGACATTCCAAAGACACCGGACTTTCCAAAATTTGCGGAGCCGCAACGACCGAGCATTTACCTGCTCTTAGTTTCATCTCTTTGAATTTGTTAATTTCTTTGCCGGATTTTACCCCGCAAAAATCAACAGCGGTCAACAAGGCCGTTGTCGGCAGGTTAATCACAAATTCACCGCTTTCTTTTATAATGCCGTGCGAATATCTTTCCGGTCTGATAGAAACATAAGTCATCGGAGGCTCGGAATTGATAATTCCCGTCCATGCCGCCGTCATAATATTGGGATTTTCAACTGTGCCGCAACTGACCATTACCGGCGGCAAAGGATATTCCAAAGTTCCGGCTTTCCACGTGATTTTTGACATCATCTGAATCCTTAAAAATTACAATTCACCGTTTGCGTAGCGCTTTGCCATTTCCGACATAGGAATAACCTTGATTTTATCGGCATTTCCTGCCGCACCGAAGGCAATATAACGAGCTTCGCAAACTTTTTGCATTTCTTCAATGGCCGGTTTAAGATATTTTCTAGGATCAAACTCTTTCGGATTTTCGGCAAAAAGCTTTCTGATAGCACCTGTAATTGCCATTCTGCAGTCCGTATCAACATTAACCTTGCGAACACCGGCTTTAATTCCGCGAACAATATCTTCAACCGGAACACCGAAAGTCTGCGGAATTGCACCGCCATAAGCATTGATAAGGTCTTGCAATTCTTGCGGAACCGAAGAAGAACCATGCATAACCATGTGGGTATTCGGCAGTTTTTGGTGAATTTTTTCGATTACGTCAATTGCTAAAATATCACCTGTCGGTTTGCGTGTAAACTTATATGCACCGTGAGATGTTCCGACAGCAACGGCCAAAGCATCGAGTTTTGTTTCTGCGACAAAGCGGGCAGCCTCGTCAGGATCGGTAACTAAACGTTTTTTATCAATAGCACCTTCTGCACCGTGCCCGTCTTCTTTGTCACCTTTTCCGGTTTCTAAAGAGCCGATAACTCCGAGTTCTCCCTCAACCGAAGCTCCGACGGCATGTGCGCGAGCGACAACTTCTTTTGTAACTCTGACATTATACTCAAAAGAGGACGGAGTTTTACCGTCAGCCTCCAGCGAACCGTCCATCATCACCGAAGAATATCCGTTGACGATAGCTGATTGGCAAATGTCAACCGATGCTCCGTGGTCTTGGTGCAAACAAATCGGCAATTCCGGAAACATCTCGATTCCTGCGGCAACCATATGTCTAATCATCGGGTCTCCGGCAAATTTTCTGGCTCCGGTGGATGTTTGCAAAATAACCGGTGCATTGACTTTGCGCGCGGCTTGTAGAACTGCGATAACCTGTTCCATATCATTTATATTAAAAGCCGGAACACCATAATTATTCTCGGCGGCATGGTCCAAAATTTGGCGCATAGTGACTAAAGGCATTGATTTTCTCCTATTTTTACATAAAAACTGCCGCAAATTATATTCAACCGACAAATATTTTCAAGTTTTTTTATTTTTTACTGGAATATTAAAAATTTTTGTGTTATATTTTTTGTCTAGAAAGGACAAAACAAAAATGAGTTTAACTAAAAACGAAAAAATAATAGGTGCAGCAAGCATAGTGGTTATAGCCGCAGTTGCAGGGCTAACAACGTTATACCAATATAAAAATAACCCCAAAAAACCTGCCCAAAAACCACAAATAACAACCGTTGATACGACAAACAAAGAAGATACCGCAAAAATCGTAAATGTTTGCGATTACTCAATGGTAGAAGCTTTCAAAAAAGGACTCATAAACAGTGTCAATGACTATGTCAATCACGCTACATACAATGTAGATACCATAAGACTTAACATTAACGAGTGTAACAATGTAAGCAAAGGATATTATACCCAAATCAGCACAGGAGATTCTGTTATAGAAAAACATATCACTGTTAATTACATTTTACCTGATACGGCAAATCTTCCTGAGCCTCTTAAAAGAATGTATTTAAAATTTGCAGAACAAACAAATGATTCTATTCAGCAAAGAAGTGTTGTTGCGCATGAATTATACCATGCATCTCATGACTTTAGTAATTATAATCTGAAAATCAAAGAAAGAGCAGACATTGCTAATATCGAAGAGATAATGGCCCGCTTTATCGAATTCAGTGTTTTGAGAGAATGTTACAAAATAATTGGCGATTCTACAATATTCAAGTCTAATTTTCGCTTTTATCAATATGCTTTACGTCGTGGCGATATTAATCCGCGTAGTAATGACAGTATTGACCAAAGATCAGAACAAATATATGTTTTAAGAAATTTGTTTGAGCAAAGCAATCAAATTTATGTTGATATTTATGATGATGAAATCTCCAAAGCTATCAAAAAAGGCAAAGAATACGATCCCAATCAGCCTAATCAATATCAACAGGCATTAGAAGAGCTTTTTACCATAATTTGGGATGGAAAACTGGTTAATGTAGATCCGATAAACACAAAAGAATTAGAAATGCCAAATCTTCCGGAAAACATCCAAACACTTGTCAATTGCCTTACCGCAAAAGAAGAATACAGAATATCTCAATCAGACACAAATAAGACGAATATTGATACCACAAATTTGTTTATAGAAAAACAAAACACGATGGATAATCGCTAATTTTATGCGATAGCGGTGTTTGACAACAACCAGGTCTTAAATTCTTCCACATCTTTTACTTCCGGAATCCAATTTAATTCTTCCGGCAAGTCGGTTGTAAATTCGCACCTCATTCTCACGGGGTGGGCTCCGGCATTGATAGTGGCATATTGATTATAAATTCTGTCATCAACCAAAACTGTTTCTTCCGGTTTTAAGCCATATTTTTCAAAACAGCTTTTCAGCATATCTTCTTTTGCCGAGTCGTGCATGAACTTTCCGTGCTGAACGCACTCTATGGTCAAAAAATCCGTCACTTCTGCCAGTAATTTATTCAAAAATTTCTTTTTTGTTTCCACATCAAAAGTTGCCGAAAGCGTAAATTGTCTGTATCCCAAATTATTCAAATCTTTCAGAACTTTTACAACATTCTGATAAAGCGGGCGATTACAAAAAAAATCAGAAGAATGGCAAAAGTCATAATCCATTTCTACACCTTTTTCCGGATGTGTTTTCAACTCTAAAGCACCGTATTTTTCGGCAATAGGCAAAACTTTTGGCAAGTCTTTCCACTGCAAATCTTTGTATATAGGAGCATATTTCGGGTGCTTGGTCAAAAAATTATAATAAGCATAATTCAAATTTGCCAAAACCCCGTCAACATCCCAAAAAATATTTTTTATAATCATCATAATTCCTACCTGATGCAATTTTCCACGGCTGTAACAACAGCTTCGGGCGTAATACCGAAGTGCTTATAAAGGTCTCCTGCCGGTGCCGAAGCACCGAAATGATCCAATCCAATAACAGTTCCGTTACCGGCTACATATTTATCCCATCCGAAAGAAGATGCCGCTTCTACAACAACTTTCGGCGCATGTCCCAAAACTTTTTCTTTATATACTTCCGATTGCTGGTCAAACAACTCGGTGCAAGGCATAGAAACAACGTTTGTTTCCACTCCTTTTTCGCGCAACAAATTTTGAGCTTTTATTGCAATTTCGACTTCGGAGCCTGTGGCAATTATTGTTGCCTGACAAATTCCTTTTGCCGTTGAAATAATATATCCGCCTTTTGCGGTCAAATTTTCTGCACAATCTTCACGCAAGCAAGGCAATCCTTGTCTTGAAAGAGCCAACAAAGACGGAGATTTTTCGTTTTCGAGTGCAATTTGCCAAGCCTCTGCCGTTTCTACCACATCACAAGGTCTGAACATAAACAAATTAGGCATGGCTCTGTATGATGCCAAGTGCTCAATCGGCTGATGAGTAGGTCCGTCCTCGCCAACCCCGATGGAATCATGCGTCAATACATAAATAACCCTAAGCCCCATGAGCGCAGAAAGTCTTATTGCCGGCCTCATATAGTCAGAAAAGACAAAGAAAGTTCCGCCATAGGGAATAACCCCGCCATGCAACGCCATTCCATTCATAATAGCGGCCATTACATGTTCTCTGATGCCATACATAATATTGTTTCCGCTGTAATTGCCGGCAACAATATTTTTCATTCCCTCAACCAAAGTCAGATTAGATGCTGCCAAATCGGCAGAACCGCCTACTATTTGAGGAACTTGCGGAACGATTTTTTCCAAGCACATTTGTGATGCTTTTCTGGTTGCAACCTTAATTTTTTCGGCAATAGCGGTTTGTTTAAGCTCATTAAGTTGCTCATCCCAGTTTTGCGGCAGTTTATCGTTGATAAAATTCACAAATTGGGGGTTTTTAACAGCTTTATCTACCCAATTTTTATAAGCTTGTTCATTATTTGAGGAAGATTTTCTCCACAAATTCAATACATCTTGCGGAACTTCAAAGGGCTGATATTGCCAATTTAAGTTTTGGCGCATTTTGCCAACTTCTTCTTCTCCCAAAGGCGAACCGTGACATTTTGATGTTCCGCATTTGTCAGGTGCGCCGAAACCGATTATGGTTTTACAAGCAATCAAAGTCGGAGCATTTGATTTTTGTGCCGACAAAATTGCCTTTTCAATAGCCTGCTGATCATGTCCGTCAACTTCCAAAACATTCCAGCCTGCGGCTTCAAAACGTTTTACTTGACTGATAGAACTGGCTTTATCAACGGTTCCGTCAATGGTAATATTATTATTATCCCACAAAACGATAAGCTTTTTCAGCTTCCAATGTGCGGCTAAAGTGATTGCTTCTTCGGAAATTCCCTCCATAAGACAGCCGTCACCGGCAATAACATAAGTATAGTGATTGCACAACTCATCACCGAACAATGCATTGATTCTTCTTTCTGCCAAAGCCATGCCCACTGCAGAAGATATCCCCTGTCCTAGCGGACCTGTAGTCATATCAATACCGGAAATATGCCCATATTCCGGATGACCTGCGGTTTTTGCGCCCAACTGGCGAAAATTTTTAATATCATCAATGCTTATATCCGGATATCCCAATAAATAAAGCAAAGAATATAACAGCATAGAGCCGTGTCCGGCCGAAAGTACAAATCTGTCTCTGTCAAACCATAAAGGGTCTCTGGGATTTATTTTTATAAATTTTGTAAAAAGAACAGTAGCAACATCTGCCATTCCCAAAGGCATACCGGGGTGACCGGATTTTGATTTTTCAATTGCGTATGCTGCCAAAAATCTTATGGCATTTGCCATTCTGTTTTCAATTTTATTGTTATCATAAATCATTATTCTCTCTCCTAAAAATCCAAACCTTGCAAGCGGTTATACATTTCTTCTTGCGGAGACAAAGCCATTTCCAGATTTATCTGGTATCCGGCATCATCATTAGGAATCTGCACAACAACTTCTTTAGCCGTAAACAAAAGTTTCTTTCCTTTTTCTGGTACGGTTGTTCTGTAACTGTGAGGCTGTTTTCCCTTTAGTCCGGTTGCATTATATTCGGTATTAACATAATAAGGAAAATCAACGTTCTTTCCTGCAATATCGGAATATCTGACAATCTCAAAAATCGGCGCTATAACTGCAGTTGTTGCATTTTTCTTTTCGTCATAACGGCAATATCCCTCATATCCGACAATTTCGACGGTATATTGCACCGTGTCACCGTATAACTTTGTTACATGGCTGTATTCAGGGGAAATTTGAACATTAGGGCAAAATCTGATTTCACTTCCGCCGAAAGAGCATGACGCAAGCATCAGCAAAGATAAAAGGGCGAATATTTTTTGCATAAAACACTCCTCAAAAAAGTATAACAATACCAACAATATAAAGCAAATCCTTCATATTGCAAACAAAGACTTTAAGTTACACGCAGAGTTTTAGTTTTTTTCAAATAAGGCAACCAATTCGCAGTGCAAAGAATATACAAATTGGTCAACCATGGTAATTTTCTTCAACCCGAAGCCACCGTTAGTCAATATTTGTGCATCTCTGACAAAAGTATGCGGATTGCATGAAATTGCAACCAATTTTTGCGGTCTTTTTTCTTCCGGCAATTTTACGATAGCCTCAACCTGTGCCATAGCACCGCTTCTCGGAGGATCAAAAATAATTGCCGAAAATCCGTTCAGTTCTTCTCCTTCTAAAGGATATTTGAAAAGATTGCGATTGATAATTTCTATATTGCTCAACATTTGTTTGTTGATGGAAGTCTGAAATCCCGACAACAGCTCGGAAGAACAATCGACAGCAACTGTTTTTAGCCCCTTCTTTCCAGCCAAAGAGTAAGAAAAAGTCCCCACACCGCAGAACAAATCGGCAACTTTTCCGTTAATTTCTCCCAAATATTTTTCAACAGTATCAATAAGCGCATTTTCTCCAGCCTTTGAGGGCTGTAAAAATGTTCCTGCCGGAATATAAACCTCATACCCTCTGATTGTAATAAAGGGCTTGATTTTTTCCATAATAACTTCCGGTTGCTCACTTGGTGAATGCCGGTGCGAAACCCTGATAATTTTGTCCTGCGCTGATAATTGCTCAAAAACAATTTGTCTCATATCCAAAGTTATCGGCTCAGAAAATTCCAAAACCAAATCCAAGCCGTTATCTGCTTGCGTAATCCAAACATCTCCCTTTTGAACGGACGAATAAGTAATTTTTTTCTTTTTTTGAGAAGATGCGATTCTAACCGCACAAATTTCTTCAATCAACCTTCTGATAAAGACCAAACAAGAATTTATTTCCGGAGTCAGCATAATGCAGTACTCAATATCGGCAATTTCAGTGCTGCGATTTGCATTAAATCCCAATATAAATTTACCTTTTTTCATCTCAAAAGTCATGCATGCTCGTCTTCTGCAACCGTCATCAACAAAAATCGGCTTTTCAAAGATAAAATTTTGTTCGGAAAGCGGTTGTAAAATTTTTTGCAGATTTTCTTGTTTTTGCTTCTGATATTCTTTTATATCAAGATTTCTAAAACTACATCCTCCGCACAAATCATTAAAAATGCATTCTGCCATTTTTCCTCCGAAAAGCTTTGATAAACAAGCATTATTAAACGTTTATTTAGTTAAAATATGATAAAAATAAAAAAAAAGATGATTATTTAAAAAATATGCTGTAATATGTGCATAATTTTATAAAAGGATTTAATAAAATGAAGCAAATATTTCCTAAATATATGAGCCATAACTACAAGCTTGACCTCGAAAGTTTTCCCGCAAAAGCCGATGACAGACTAAGTTTCAAAGTTGTCATTTCCGCGGTTATTATAGGATTGCTGATGGTTATAATCGGCTTTTTGGAGATGAATAACAAGCTATACGTTGAACAAGCCAAAGATTCTTTGTTTTCTGCCGTCGATTCTTTGCCGTTTTTCAGCAATGTTTTTGTGGACTATGCTTTCATTGTCATCGGAGCCTCGATTGTTCTTTGGAGCCTCATCTCATATATTCGCTACAAAAAAATATCTTTTGACGGGCGCTCGTTTGACGTCAGTTTCAAAGGCATATTCGGCGAGATGGAAATGTTTGATGAACTGTTGCGCAATTTCCGCGGTGTTCGTATGCGTGTTGAGTTCTGCCAGTTTGGTATTTTGACCAAAAACAGATATATCATTGAATTAGAGCATATTGATGCCGGAAAAACTATTCCGCTTTATATAACTACGGACAATACCGGAATATATGATATTTGGCGCTATTATGCCAAGCGCCTCGATAAACCGACGATTGTTGACAGCGACGAGGGATTAAAAGTTGTAGAACCGAAAGACCTAAACAAAACCTTGCGTGATTATATAATGTCTGCTGGTTTTTCACCGAGTTATGTTATTTTGCCGCCGCAACCGCGCATAATAAAATATTATCAGAAAAAAGAAAAAATTGTTTTATCCGTCAAAAAGGCTTTTTGGGATGTTTATAATGTAATAGCCTTTGCATGGGTTGCCGTATTTTCTGCCTTTTTTGCCTTTGCTGTTTATTATTATGACAAAATATCCGCAATGGTAAGCACTCAGTGGAAATTTGACTTGGGCTTGATTGTGCTTGGGCTGATTTTGTTTGTCAGCCTGTTATGGCTTTTCAAGCGTGAAAAAATTGTCATAAAAGACGGTCGCATAATTTTAATATATAACTTTTTCTTCATTTCTCGTAAAAATGAAGAGGTATCAATAGAACAGCTGAAAGATATAGAAGTTCTGCACAATCCGTTGAGCAGTCGCTTTTATCTTGCGCTGATCTCACAATATAAAGTAGCTGTTTTTGGCAGCAAAATGCCGCTTGAATATCTGCGGTGGATTAAAAAGTTCCTAATTCGTGAAATACTAAAATAAATAAAATGAAGGTGAAAAATGAAAAAGAAACCAGAAGTTAATAAAGAAGAAGATGCTTTCCTGCGTGAAGTTGAGGAAGATCTTAAAAATGAATCCTTGAAAAAATTGTGGGACAAATACGGACTGTTCATAGTTGTTTTTGTTACCGCGGTTTTGACATTGGCGGTCAGCTATGAGTCTATAAAATCTTGGTATATTCGTCGTGCCGAAAACTGGGCAAATGCTTATTCTGTTGCACTTGCACTTCAAAATCAGGGCAAATACCAAGAAAGTATAGATGCTTTGAATATGATAATTAACAAGAATTTCGGTGCTTATGCTCCTTTGGCAAAAATGCAACAGGTAAATGTTTTGTTGGATAGTGGCAAACAGGCATTAGCTCTTGATAAACTTGCCGAACTTATTGCCGATAAAAAATATCCTTCACAGTTGCGTGATGTCGCCATCATAAAGTTGGCTTCTTTCAAGCAGGACGAAGCTCCGCGCGCTGAAATGGAAAAGATTTTATCCCCGATTATCAGCCAACCGGACAATTCTTGGTATGCCACGGCACAATATATGATGGCAGCCGTTTCTCTTCGTGACGGCGATAAAGAGCATGCAAAAGCCATTTATGACAGCTTGCTTAAAGATAATAATGTTTCGGAAGAGCTAAAGAATAAAATAAAAGATATTTTATCAGTTTTATAAGGTACAGTCATGATTAAAAAAACAATATTATTTGGTATAGCCCTTTTTGCGCTATGCGGTTGCGGAAAAGAAAAGCTTGTCATTGACGGCGAGAGAATTCCCGTTCTTGACAAGCCCGAAGAAATTGCCGCCGATTACATGAAAGGCGACATAAAAATTTCATTGCCTTCTCCAACCAAAAACTATCGCTGGACACAGTCAGGCGGTAATTCTCAACACAACTTCGGACATCTTTCCAGTGCCGAAGAAATGCAAGAAGTTTGGAGCCTTAATTTTGGTAAAGGAACTTCCAAGAGAGATTATCTCATAGCCGCTCCGGTTATAGCAAAAGATATTGTTTTTACCATAGATGCCAATGCCGTTGTCAGTGCATATAACCAAAAAGACGGAAGCAAAATATGGGAAAAACGCCTCAAACCGCAAATCAGAGACGATAAGAAAGTATCGCTCAAAGGGGCAGGCTTGGCATATGACAATGCCAGAGTTTTTGCAACTACGGGTTTTGGCGGAGTGTTTGCACTTGATGCACAAACCGGTGAAACTATCTGGAGTACTTTTGAAAAAACGCCAATTCGCATTGCTCCTACCGTAGGAGGCGGAAAAGTTTTCATACAAACTATCGAAAATGTTCTGACTGCATATACCCAGTCAACCGGAAAAGTAATTTGGCGCTATACCTCTGCCAGTGAAGATACGGTTTTAGTCGGAGGTGCTTCTCCTGCTTATGATGAAAGTAAAGACATTTTGATAGCCGGATTCAGTAACGGTGAGTTGAGAGCAATAAAAGCCAGCACAGGTTCTCCGCTTTGGGGTGATTATCTTGCCGGCGCATATCACAACAATATCTTATCCGAAATCAATACAATCAGAGCCAATCCTGTTATCGGCGACAATAAAGTTTTTGCCGCCAGCAGTAACATGATAACGGCAATAGAATTGCGCACCGGACAAAGATTGTGGGAGAGAGAGTTTGGAACAGACAACCAACCATGGCTTGCCGGCAAAGTATTATATATCTTAACTGACACTTCCCATCTTTTGGCCATGGATACCGAAAGCGGTAAAATCATTTGGGATACCAAAGTTCCTGCCGGAGAAAAAGTTTCCGAAGCAGTCGGTGTAACCTATGCCGGCCCGATTTTGATAAATAATCGCATTTTGGTAAATACTTCCAACGGATATGCTTTTTACATCTCTCCGTATACCGGAGAAATTATGGGTTTTGTTAAAATCGGTGACGGATCAGCCATTACCCCGATTGTTGCCAACGAACAGCTCATCATCACAACAACGGATGCTGATTTAATAGCTTATCAATAGGAGAAACAAATGCCTCTTAAAGTTGCCATAATCGGGAGACCGAATGTCGGCAAGTCCACCTTGTTTAATCGTTTGGTCGGACGTAAATTGGCTATTGTCCACGACAAACCTGGAGTTACCCGTGACCGCAAAGAGGCAGAAGCAAAACTTCAAGACTTGGACTTATTGATTATTGATACTGCAGGCTATGAATACAGCACCGAGGATAATCTTGAGCACAGAATGTGGCAACAAACCCAAAAAGCCATTGCAGACGCGGATGTTTGCTTGTTTTTGTATGATGCTCGTGACGGGTTACAACCTTATGATGAACATTTTGCCGATATATTACGCAAATCTCACAAGCCGGTAATTTTGCTTGCCAACAAATGTGAGGGAAAACTTCAGGAAGACAGCCGTTTTGAGGCCTATAAACTGGGACTTGGCGAGCCGATACCGTTTTCCGCCGAACACGGGCTGGGAATGCTCGATTTATATGAGGCCATACGCAAATATTATCGCGTTACTGAAGAAGATACATCAGATGAGCCCAAAGAAAAAGCAATCCAACTTGCCATTGTCGGACGTCCGAACGTGGGAAAATCAACTCTTGTAAATGCCTTGTTGCAAGATGAAAGAATGCTGACAGGTCCTGAAGCGGGTGTAACCAGAGACGCAATTTCTACTGATTGGGAATGGCAAGGACAAAAAATAAAACTGGTGGACACTGCTGGTTTGCGCAGACACTCCAAAATTGATGATTCTTTGGAAAAAATGGCTGCAGCCAGCTCCAAGCATGCTGCTTTTATGGCACAAGTCGTAGTTTTGGTTTTGGATGCTGATGCTGTTTTGGATAAACAAGATTTGACTATTGCCGCCCAAGTTTTGGAGGAGGGCAGAGCATTGGTTATTGCCGTTAACAAATGGGATATTGCCAACCGCAAAGAGGCACTTGATAAACTTAATTATAAACTCAAAACTTCTCTAACCCAAGCAGAGGGCATTCCTACCGTTACCATATCTGCTCTCAAAAATGAGGGATTAGACAAGCTTATGCGCGCCGTTTTGAAAGTTTATAAACGTTGGAATATGCGTATTCCGACCGCTCCGCTCAATAAATGGTTTGCCGACATGATAGAGGCATATCCGCCTCCGTTGGGCAAAAATAAGCGCAGGATAAAATTACGTTACATTACTCAAGCCAAAACCAGACCGCCTGCATTTATAATCTTTTCCAGCAATCCCGAAGGTTTGCCGGAATCATATTTGCGTTATTTAACCAATAATTTGCGCGATACCTTTGATTTGGGCGGTATTCCTCTGCGCATAAATGTCCGCAAAACCGACAATCCTTATGTATAAAATTTATGCACAAATCATTCCGCAGTGAAAACACCGGATGAAACATTTTTTATTTCCTCAAATTCATCTTTATAACCAATAATTTGCATGCGCTTTATTTCTCCCCGGTTAGAAATATCTTTCGGAGATATGGTAATTTCTTCTTTTGTTTCATAGTCATAAAAACCCATTCCGGCAACTTTTGCAAAAGCCATCATAGGAGCCAAATCCCATAAGTTGGCTTTGGCAAAAATTCCCTTAAATAGGCCCATGGCCATATATACAGAATATACTGCGGCTGAAAAATAATCCTGAACAATAAATTTTCCCCTGACGTGCTCTGGTCTTAACTTAACTTCCCAAGGGTGAGCTTGTATAACACTGGACATATGACGTGGAATATCTTTTAGAATTTCAGTTTTGCCCGAATGTTCTCTAAAAATTTGCTCCCCGTCAGTATAAACAAATTCGTCAAGGGCAGGAGTGTATGCAAAGCCGTATAAAGGAGTTCCGTTCTTAAAAACGGCGAGTAAAACACCATAAAAAGGCAACCCTGAACTGTAGTTTATTGTTCCGTCTATCGGATCAAGAATAAATTGATACTCGGTATTTGCAATTTTTTCAAACATCATACCGTTCAGAGCATCAATACTTTCTTCATCAATAATCATATAGCTCAAATCAGAAAAATTTTCTTTTGCAAATTTTTGAAATGCCCTGCTGTTATGTAAATCCACTTCAGTAACAATCGATAGAATATCCTTATCGGCTTCCTTAAAATCAACTTGATGTTGCTTATTTGACATTTCCAAAGAGTAATCGCCGATTTGCTTAACAAATTCCTTGATTTTATAAAACATATTTCTTCCTAAAAATATAAAACTTTTATAAAAGGCGGCTAATCAGCCGCCTTTCCTATATTTTGGTATTATAAGCTTTTTTAATTTTTATAAAACGCATAATCCCCAAAGGAATAGTCAACGCATATAATATTGTCAAAGAGCTCAATACCGTCCATGGTTGGGTTAAAACAAGCGTTGCGCCAAAAACCACAATAATAAATACCGGCGCGACCATATAAGTCGGAATTTTCATATGCTTTGTAGAAATTGTCGGAATACGGCTAATCATCAACATTGCTACAATAAAGAACAAAGCACTGCACAGCCAATTACTATGCAAAAACTCACATTCTTCCAACTCAAAACTCAACATAACCGGCAAAATACCGAGAGCGGCAGCTGCCGGAGCCGGAACCCCGACAAAAAAGTTCTGCCAATAAGGCTCATCCGGCTCTTCATCAAGCATGGTATTAAAACGAGCCAATCGCATAGCCATACAAATGGCAAAGAGCAGGCAGAAAAACCAACCGAATTTTGGAAAATCAAACAAAGTCCATTTATACATCAAAATTGCCGGAGCAACGCCAAAGCTGACAAAGTCAGACAGTGAATCAAGCTCTGCGCCGAATTTTGTTGAACCTTTTAACATTCTGGCAACTCTGCCGTCGAGCATATCAAAAAATGCCGCCAAAAATATGCAAATTACAGCTTTTGCAAAAGACCCGCTCATAGAATATCTGATAGAAGTTACCCCAGCGCAAAGAGCCAAAGTGGTAACAATGTTGGGCACAATTTTTCTGATTGGTAAAGACTTCAATTTTTGTTTAGAAACTTGAATTTTGGCATTGATATTTTCCATTATTTTGCCTCCCCGTCAACTTTTTTCTGACCGGATACAAGATTTGCCAACACTGTTTCGCCGGCAATCATAGTCTGACCGACGCAAACTTGCGGTTCAATTCCTTTCGGCAAATAGACATCCAAGCGTGAGCCGAAACGAATCAATCCGAACCGCTCTCCGGCCTCAAAACTTTGTCCCTCTTTTGCCCAGCACAAAATACGGCGGGCAACCAATCCGGCAATTTGCACAAAGGCAATCTTTTGCCCTGAATTTGTTTCCATTGCTAAAAGTTGTCTTTCGTTATCTTCGCTTGCTTTATCAAGGTCGGCATTCAAAAATTTTCCTTTAATATATACGGTTTTCAAAATTTTTCCTTTTGCCGGAGCGCGATTGACATGAACATTGAAAACACTCATAAAAATACTGATTCGCGTAAACTCTCCGTCTCCCATATCTAGTTCTTTTGGAGCCTTAACTTTTGTAATCATCTGCACTTTTCCGTCAGCGGGAGAAACGACCACATCTTTAGTTTGAGGCACAACTCTTTCCGGATCTCTAAAGAAAAAGTAGCACCAAATTGTCAAAATTAAACCGATCCAGCCGAGCGGTGCCCATGCCAAAGCCAATAACGCTGTTATCAAGGCAAAGACAGGGACAAATTTCCAACCTTCTTTATTTATATGCGGAAAAGCATAGGGAATAATGCTATTATGCAAAAAATCTTGAAGGTGCTTAAAATTATTTTTTTTCATAATTTATCCTTTCAAAAAACTTTCGATATACCGAAACGCTGTTTCTGTCGCATATCGTTTTCAGACCAAGAAAATCACATTTTTGCAAAATAAGCAAGAATAGACTTGCATTTATAAAAATTTATTTGTATAACCTGATATGCAAAACGGATTTATGCGCTTGTGGCGGAACTGGTAGACGCTGCAGACTTAAAATCTGTTGGGAGTAATCCCGTGCCGGTTCGATTCCGGCCTAGCGCACCAATAAAGGAAAAGGGGGGACATTTAAGTCCCCCTTTTTCTTTATTTATGGTGACAATGGCCGGAATTGAACCGGAGGTTAGGAATAGAGATTTTTGCCGGAGTTCTTCGACAAAAGACGAGATGAGCGAGCATTGCAAAGCAATGTCGAGCTCCTTCCGGCCTAGCGCACCCAAAGTTTTTAGCCATTCCGGCCTAGCATATTTTAATATTCAATTATGCCATAATTTTACAAAATATTGTTTTTTACGTACTTGACAATTTAATCTATATATTTTTATATTAACAATAGTTTGAAATAAGG
>JAZNXK010000034.1:0-17340 GCA_045593845.1 Alphaproteobacteria bacterium | reverse complement strand
CCGCGCAAAATTGTATCTGGTTTCTAATTGATTTTTCTTAAAAGTTTTTTTATCTTGCATTTTTTGTAACTCCTTGATTTTGTTAAAACAAAACCGCCTTTATAAAAAAGGCGGAGGAGCTCAAAAACTGTCAATACGCAGTCGCTCTTATTCAATATATTCGAGCACTCCTCCATAGTGAGGAGACATAATGTATTGAAGATGTTTTTGAGACACCACAGCCGACCTCTCGGTTGCAGGATTGAGTGTAGAATACATTTACCGATTTAGCAAGAAAAATCTGTATCTTTAGCAAAAAAACTCCGACCGCGCGGCCGGAGTTTTTTGGTTATTTCGAAGAAAATTTCTGCATCAGTTTTTCGGTTACGGTTTGGAACAAAACGTATAGCATCGGAATCAAAATCAATCCGGCTCCGGTTCCGACAAGCATGCCGTAAAATACCGGAACACCAATGGCTATACGGCTGTTGGCACCGGCACCGCTGGCTATGACCATCGGCAAAACACCCAAAATGAACGTGAACGCCGTCATCAAAACCGCACGAAAACGTTCTTTCAAACCAACCATTGCGGCTCTGGTTATAGTTGCTCCTCTTTCATGTTCTTCTTTGGAGAATTCAACAATCAAAATCGCATTTTTGGCAGCCAAACCGACCAACAAGATCAATCCCAGTTGTGCGTATATGGACAAAGGCAATCCATGAATGAACAACCCCAGCAGGGCTCCAACCATAGCGACAGAAACAGAGGCCAAAACCGGCACCGGTGTTGACCAACTTTCATATTGAGCAACCAAAAAGAGATATGCAAAAGTGATTGCCAACAAAATCAGAGAGCCGATTGTTCCTTGGTTTTCTCTTTCTTGATAACTCATACTTGACCAATCATAGCCATAACCTTTGGGCAAAACCTCGCCGGCAAGTTTTTCAATGCCTGCCATGGCCTCTCCAGTTGATACTCCGGGGCGGGCAATAGCAGTGATTGAAGCTGCAGGATATTGGTTATATCTGTTAATCGCACGAGGTCCAAGTTTTTTATTAAGGCTTATCATGCCGCCAAGCGGAACCATTTTGCCTTCATTATTTTGGACATAGAGTTTATTGATACTGTCAATGTCTTTGCGATATTGCCAATCTGACTGGATGATAACTTTATTCACCTGTGTTCCAAAGTTTACATCGTTTATATAGGACGAACCCAAATATTGTCCGAGCGTGTTATATATGCTGGCGATGGATGTTTTCATGGACTCGGCTTTTTCGCGGTTGACTTCCACAAAAATTTCCGGTGTTTGGGCGTTGTAGGTAGAATAAGCATACATCAGATAGGGAGAAGTATTCATCGCTTTAAGAATAATCATGAGTGCGGTTTCAAGCTCGTGCGGGTCATTACTGTCAAGTGCTTGAAGTCTGAAATCCATACCGTTACTCATACCCAACCCCATAATGGCCGGCATTTCAAACATATTGATATTGGCTTCCGGAGTAGTGGCAGATATTTCCATTTTTGCCCTGTTCATAATGTTGGTTGAGAGCAATTCCGAAGATTTTCTTTTTGCCCACGGCTCCAAAATGCAAACCATAAAGCCAACATTTTCACCACTGCCGCTTATCATACTGATACCGGTAAGATTCATAACGTGGGAAACACCTTTTTGCTCTTTTATAAATTGGGCAATGCGACGGGTTACTTTTTCTGTTCTTTCATATGACGCACCTTCCGGCAATTGAAGATCTGCCATAAATACGCCTTGATCTTCTTCCGGAATAAAACTGGTTTGGCTGATTTTTAAGAGGCCTGTAATCAGCAAAACTATCAATATGAAAATTGTTCCGATAACACTGACATTGCGGCTGGCAAACTTGGCGATACTCAAGTATTTATCTCTTGATTTATCCAAAGTTTTTGAAAACCAAAACAGCGGACCGTGAGTATATGGTTTAAGCGGTCTGAGTATGGTTGCGCACAAGGCCGGAGAGAGTGTCAATGCATTTAGCGAAGAAAAAGATACCGCGGCCGAAATAGAAATGGCAAATTGTTGATATATTTTGCCGGTGATGCCGCCGATAAAAGCAATCGGCACAAAAATTGCCAGCAATACCAAGGTTGTGGCAATAATAGCACCAGAAACTTGTTCCATTGCTTTTATAGTGGCTTCTTTCGGTGTGAGTTCTTCGCTTTCCATGAGGAATAAAACGCGTTCAACAACCACAATCGCGTCATCCACCACCAAACCGATTGCCAAAACCAAACCAAACAAGGTCAAGATGTTAAGGCTAAATCCCATTACGAGCAAAACCGCAAATGTGGCAAATATAGAAACAGGAATTGTGCAAGAAGGAACAAGAGTTGAACGCCAATCTTGCAAAAAGATATAGCACACAAAAATAACCAAGATAAAAGTAAGAGCCAAAGTCATAACAACTTCTTCAATAGAAGTTTTTATGTAGTCAGTAGCATCATAGGCAACGATAAGCTCAAAATCTTTCGGATACATACTCTGCAAACGAGCCATTTCGCTACGCAAATTATTCATTGCGTTAATTGCATTTGCTCCCGATAACAAATTTACGGCTATGGCGACGGACGGCGCACCGTCGAACTGTGCCTTTGCACGGTAGCTTTCTTTTCCTATCTCAACTCGCGCAACGTCTTTCAGTCTGACCAAGCCGCCTTCTTCGTTGGTGCGAATTATGATATTTTCAAAATCTTCAACCTTATTAAGTCTTCCGGTTGTCTGCAAAGTATATACCATTTGCTGGTTGCCGTCGCCGGGCATGGCACCGACTTTACCGATGGAAGGTTGAATATTTTGGCCTTTTATTGCTGCAGATATTAGGGCAATAGGCAGATTTAGAGCCGTGATTTTATCGGCATCCAACCAAACACGCATACTCAACGGCGGAGAATATACATTAACCTCGCCTACTCCGTTAACTTTTATCAAATTCTTTTTAATGTTGTTTTGAACATAGTCTGAAAGCTGAAGCTCATTAAAAGTTCCGTTAGGAGAACGGGCAACCAAAAAACCCAATATATCGCTGGAACGGCGGGATACGGTTATACCTTGTTGTTGAACTTCTGCCGGCATTTTAGAGAGAGCTTGTTGAACTCTGTTTTGTGTTTTGACTTGCGCCATATCAGGATCGATACCGACTTTGAAAGTAACCGTCAATTGGTAAGAACCTGCGGCATCGGAGGTTGATTCCATATAAAGCATATCTTCAACACCGTTTATGGCTTCTTCCAAAGGAATTCCGACCGTGTTGGCCAAAACCTCTGCACTGGCACCGGGATACATTGCCGAAACGGTAATCGTCGGCGGTGTTATCTGCGGATAGAGCGACACAGGCAGAGAGAAAAGTGAAATTATACCGGCTAAAAACAAAACAATAGAAATAACTATCGCAAAACGAGGACGTTCAATAAAAATTTTGGAAAACATTTTTATTTTTCCTCCGCTTTAACGTTTTCGGCACGAACTTTTTTGCCGTCTGCAACTTTTTGCAATCCTTGAATAATCACTTGTTCACCTGATTTTAAGCCTGATTTTACAATCTGTCTTTTACCGATTACATCTCCCAATTCAACTCTGTGTTGTTGAACAATTCCGTCTTTGGTAACCGTCATGACATAATTGCCGTGTTCATCTTGTCCTATTGCAGACTGATTTATGGTCAAAACATTTTGAGGTGCACCGGAATCTATATCCATATTGACATAACTTCCGGGAATGAGTTTTTCATCAGTATTTTCAAATTCGGCATAGATGGCAACGGTTGCAGTGTTGGTATCAATAGAATTTTCCATAAATTCTTTCACGGATTTCATACGGATAATTTTGCCGTTGGGAAGTTCTATGCGGGCATTTATATGCTTGTTTTTAAGACCGTTTTGAATGATGTTGGTAATTTGTTTATCGGTCAAAGCAAAGTTAATTCTTATCGGATTTAATTGGATAACCGAGGCCAAAATACCGGTTGACGGGCTTACATAATTGCCTTCGGTAACTTTGGCTTTGCCGATTTTTCCTGAGAAAGGAGCTTTAATTTCTGCGTGATCAAGATCAATTTTGGCAAGTTCATAATTTGCTTGTGCTTGTTTTACTGCGGCTTGAGCCTGTAACAAACTGGAATATGCCTCATCGAGTTTTGCTTCGGAAGCATATTTTTGCTTATTCAATGATTTTTGACGGCGGTAGTCTTTTTCAATTTTGGTAAGATTGGCGCGGGCAGAATCAAGCTCGGCTTTGCGCAAATCGGCAGTTGCCTGATAGCGTTGCTTTTCGATAACAAAAAGCACATCTCCTTCTTTTACAACCGAACCTTCGGTAAAAGTAATCTGCTCAAGATATCCGCTGACTTGAGGCTGTAAAGCAACAGAATTTATGGCTTCGACATGACCGATAACACTTTGATACGGAGTAACATCTTCTTCGGTTACTGTTTCTACCAAAACATAGGGATCAACATTCATGCCGGCTCCGCCCATTGGAATATATGGCGTCAGGCGGGCTTTCAAAAACCAACCCAATGCTATGCAAACGCATATTAAAGCCGTGCGTCTTATTATGTTTTTGCTTCTCAACTTGCCCAATTTCATTTATTATCTCCCTCAAATAAATTTTGATTTGCTTCATTGTTGCTTTTTCTACATTTTTTTTAAATTTTAGTCAAGCATTTTATCGATCACAAAAGTTTTGTTAAAAAATATTGACAAAAATAACTTTTTTGTATATATTAAAAATATTCGTTTGAACAGGAGTGCCACTTTGATACCCCAGAAAGTGATTGATAAAGATATTGCAACCATATTGAATTCGACAAAATGCTTTTATGGAAGTTATGCCGAACTGCACCAATATGATTATAAAGGGTCTCAAAGTAAAATGGATGAATTTTTGGCGATTGCCAAACAGCATTTCGGCAAAAGCACAGAAGTTGATTTGTTAAAAGCTAAGGTTATTTTTCCGAATATTGACGGCGGCTATGACTTTAATTTCAGAAATGCTTCTTTTACAGGAGGAATAACCTACAGCAACAGAAATTGGCATACTCTTTTTTATTTTGATGTGCGGGATTTTATTGATTATTGCGTCATATACCATGAACTTGCTCACGTAATGCAGCATGAAATAAAGCTTTTTAATCACCAAAATGTAAACGACATATTTGATAATTTACCCCGTGAAGACTATGATAAAATTTCAGGCAAAAAAAAATATAAATTGCAATATCTAAAATATTTGACCGAGACTCATGCCGATGTTTTCAGCGAAGCATGTGTTTTAATGCGAGCAAAAAATTTTGCTGAAAGAATAGATTTTTCTAGACGACTCAAGGCAAGAATCGGCAATATGTTCATAGATGGGATAAATGATGACAGCAGATCTTATCCTTCATCAAGGTTTTATACTGATTTTAGGGCAAGACTGCAAATCATAAAAGAGGTAAATCGTTGGTATCGAAATGGTGAAATTGCCCATTTTATGGATAAAAAGGGGAATATAAATTTTGAAAAATTAGCTATAAAAACAAAAGAAATTGTGCTCAAATACACAAATTCTCCTAAAACATTTTATGACCTTCTTGTTAAAGATTCTTACAAAAGAACAGACGTTTGGAGAGCTAAATTTTTTAAGGCTCTTAATCCTAATTGGTTAAATTATAAAGAAGTTAGTCATATTAAACAAACATATAAAAAGCATAAAAGAATTGATGACAATCTTTTTAATATTCAGTTTAATCCTTTGAAAGAAACAGATGAAAATGCAGCAATACTCAATACGGTTTGTGCGCTTGACCACGCATATACAAAATTTATTCGTAGTACCACTGAGTATTCTCTTGAATTAGGCAAATTTAAGTACTTTAATTCTGAAAATGCCATTGAATACGGCCGTGTTCCCGACAGTATTCACAGACTGTTTATTGACAGATTTTTCCAAAATTATCCCGAAGAAATGGGAAACAAGATTTTTAATGAATATCAAAGAGAAGTTAATTATGCTCTTTTTGACAGCCACGCCGACAAAGATACGGTGGCAAAAATTTCTGTCGCAATGAGAGAGGATATAGCTGCAAGAGCAGCTATTTGGAAGATGTATAGAAAAAGACAAGTAAACCCGTGGGAAAAAGTGTCTCCACGAGATTTTGCACAAGAGATACCCGCTGTATCGCATAAATATCAGCAGAAACAAGAATTGGAAACTTTTAAGCAATTAAAAACTATAATCTTTGAGGAAACAGAAGATTTATCCACTACCGAAATGTATGCAATCAGGAAAAAAGTTATTGATTTTGCAGAACAATGCCCGAAAGAAATGGAAAATATTGATGTAAGAGATATTTGTAATGCGGCTCAAAATCAAGACATTGAAGATATAATAAAATCAAAGGCCAGACATATTGCATCTTTTGTGCATTCAGTATATTATCTTGATAAAAAGACCTTTAATAATGTGATGAAAAAATATGCCTCATCCCTACGGAAAATAAACGATCAAACAAGTGGAAAAGCTCATATTTCCGCGCCAAAAACAAAAAACAATGGTAAAGGGCGCTAAAATTGTTTTGAATTTATTTTTTACTATGTTATACTGGAGCAAAATTGAGGAGCTTTGGTGATGAAAAATAAAGAAATTGAAGCTAAATTGGCAAAACTGAAAGAGATTTATGAAAAGCTGAAAGCTTTGCGAACCTCTAAAGGCGAGGTTTTTGACGAGGAAGCGGAAAATCTGCTATCTCAAGCGCAGCTGATTGAAGAAGCTCTCAAAAATTATATGTATCAATTTGGCTTGTCTATTTATCGTAACAAAAAAGGAAAACGCTTTTTTAAGAAGTTTATTCATGACGAAGAAGAAGTTATCGGATTTGATGAACTGGATATGCAGTGCTTTGACTTTTTGCCCTCAAGACCCAGTTTTTTACAAAGGTTGTTTGAGTTTTCGCCGGATGATCAGTTGCTCATGAATAAAGATATTGATGAAACTGTTGAACATCTTTATGAAAAAGATCCGATGATGTCCGAAATTTTGGACGAGTTAGTTAATGAAGAAGCCGAGAAATGTGAGCAAATTATCAAAAATATTGAGATTGATAAGAATATTGAAAAAACTTTTGAGTTGGCAAATGAGATTTCTACTCCTGAAATTGAAATTGAGCTTGATGAAAATGATGCCTCTATTGACGTTAATGAGATTGAAAATGAAATCGAGAGCGAAATAGAAAACGAGGTTGAAAACGAAATCGAAAACGAGCCTGCACAAGAAGTATCTCATGATTTGCAAAAGAAGAAGAAAAAGAAAAGAATATCTCCAAAATTGCAAAAGTCTTTTGAATGCGGAACAAAAAATTTGATATCTTCCGATAAGACCAAGCATACTGCTTCGGAAGAGCCTGCATTGAAAGAAGCGCGAAAAGAAATGCAAAACCAACGTTAATTGTTGCGGGTTGAAATTATGCGTATTCTGGGACTTGATCCGAGTTTGTCATCTACAGGTTGGGGAATTGTTGAGGCTGTCGGCAACAAAATCAAATATGTAGCTGACGGTTATATAAAAACAGATCCTAAAATGCCGATTTATCAACGTTTGGCTATGATTCATAATGAACTGGCAAAGATTATAGAGACATATAATCCGACTGAAGCGGCAATTGAGCAGGTTTTTCTTAATGATAACCCTGTTTCGACAATAAAATTGAGTATGGCGCGCGGAGTGGTGATTTTGGCACCGGCTTTGAAAGATATTCCGGTTGTGGAATATGAACCTAACAAGATTAAAAAAGCAGTGGTCGGTGTGGGAAAAGCTGAAAAACAACAAGTTGAGACAATGGTAAAAATTTTGCTCCCCGGTTGCAAACCGAAAAATAACGACTCTTCTGATGCCTTGGCGATTGCAATTGCGCATTTCAACTATCGCGGCTCGCGTTATTAGACAAAATTTTATTGATATTTAATTTTATTTAGTGTATAGTGTCTACCTAGTAGAAAATTATAAACTTAAATATATTATTATGGAACAAGTTACGTTAAATCAAATTGACACGGATGCATATGTGCTTAAAAATAAGCTGATGCACCGCTTTGATGAGCACTACGGGACTCATCTAGCGGAAAAGGATGCTGATGATTTATCCTTTTTGGATATTATCATGGCACCAGATTGCTCTGACGCTTTGGATCTCTACGCGGAGATTAAAACAATTGCCAATCACGGAGTGACAGATGAGCAGAAGAATTTTTTATATAAAATTTTTCCGTTCTTTTCAAACTCTAATGCTGACCAAGATTTTGATTGCTTGATCGGTCGTCTAGAAAAAATGATTGAAAGAACCGGCAGAGAAAAAAAGATTGCCGGAGCTAAGATGGTTGTTCTCGACGACTATGAAAATGATGCGCTTGCAGTCTATCATCGAAAACCATTAAGCATTTTAAGAATGCAAAGGGTGGGAGATGAAAGGATGGAAGCAATGTTGGTACAAAACCAATGCATCCTCATCCTTGAGATAAGGACATCAAACGAAGAACTTGATTGTATAGACAAAGCCGACGGTATTTAACCGCCGGCTTTTTGCTTGTTATTGCAAAAAAATTATTCATTTTCCAAAGCTTGCATAACTTTGTCAGAAAACTCTGCATTGTGATAGACGTGCTGAACATCTTCGTCGTCTTCCAAAGCATCAATAAACTCTAAAAACTTGCGAGCTTGTTCAACATCATCAACATCAACTTTGACAACCGGTTTCCAATCAAGACGAGAAGCCGAAGGTGTGCCGAAACGTTTTTCTAAAGTTTCGGTTACCATATTCAAATCATCGGGCAAAGTTTCTATTTCATGGCATTCTTCATCGGTAACAACATCATTGGCACCTGCTTCCAATGCATTTTCAAACATTGTATCGGCATCAGCAGCAGCCAAAGGATATTTGATATAGCCGATATGCTCAAAGTTGAACACAACCGAGCCGCTTTCGCCCAAAGCACCGCCTCTTTTGCCGAAAATTGTGCGGATATTGCCGACAGTACGATTTTTGTTATCAGTTAAGGCTTCGACAATAACGGCAATCTTTCCGGGACCAAATCCTTCATAGCGCATGGAGGTATAGTCATCTCCGCCGGCAACTTGGGTAGCTTTTGCGATTGCACGTTCAATGTTGTCTTTTGGCATACTTTCAGCGCGAGCAGCTTGAATTGCCAAACGCAAGCGCGGATTTTTATCGGGGTCAGGCAAGCCACTCTTGGCTGCCAAGGTTATATCTCTTGCCAATTTTGCAAAAACTTTGGCTTTTTTGGCGTCTTGTGCGCCTTTGCGATACATAATATTCTTAAACTGGGAGTGTCCAGACATTGTATATTCTCCTACAATATTGTTTTTAGTCAACGATAATCATATATTCAACTCTTGAGTCATCAGCATCAAACACTTTTATTTTTGCACCGGCAATCTCAATGAGTCCGGGGATGTTTTCAAAGCTATAAGTTTTGAACTCTCCGGTAGAGCCGCCTGCATCATAATGCATAATGGTAAAGCGCATAATATTGTTTTGCACACCTTCATATTTGATGTCAAACCCGGAAACCATATCACTTTGCAAAACTCTGCTCTTGGTAATCGGCTCAAACTGGTAGTTTTCGGGAGTAATTACGTATTTATTATCCAAAACCACAAGTTTGTTATTGCGAATCCTGCCGAGATAGGGTTGCAAAGTATAGTTCTCATCTGTCAGAAAAATATCATTATTAAGCTCGGATGTTATGAGATAAAATTGTTTTCCGCCAATCGACGTTTTGCCGATTACTTCATATTTTTCTCCAGTCTTAATTTCTGCAGGACTAACTCCTGATTCCATAATGGCATCAGATGGCGCAATAATTGCATCTTGAATATAGTATTTCTTCACATAGTCTTTTGTATTGGCTAGAGAATATCCCTTATATGCAGTCAGCAATTTATTAGACTGAAAATTAGTTTCGTGCAGTTTTTCGGAATCGAGCAGTCGTTCTTCTTTTGTATCAAGATAGTCCACATGATGGCTGGAAAAACCTGCCAAAAAGTCTCCAACAGGCAAAAGATTATACTCTCCGGCATAAATACAACCGCTAAGGCTTATGGTCATTGCTAATGTTTTCCATGCTTTCATATTGAGCTCTCTTTTAAAAAGTTTCGATATTTTTAACTTTTATATACTATAAAGTTTATTTAGTAAATAACAGATTGCACCTTAGAGGATAATTTTAGTGGAAAAGTTTGGAAATTGTTGGATGGTTATTTTTGCTCCGCAAAGTCAAGAAAATGAGGCATTGAGCGAATTTTTGGAAGATTTTTTTGAAGTTGTCTGCATTAACTATCAGGATGAAAAATTGCAATATGTAGGCTATTTGTCATCACCGGTGAACGAGAATGAGCTAAAAAAAGCAGCAAAAAATCAGAAAATTGCTTTACCGGAGTATGAACAAAAATTTTTACCGGCGGAAAATTGGCTGAAGAAAAATGTTATCAAATTTCCGCCTTTGGAAACCGAAGATTTTTATATATACGGAACACACGAAAATAAAGTGCCGGAAAATAATAAGCTCAAACTTAGAATTTATGCGGCAACCGCTTTCGGCTCGGGACAACACAAAACAACTCAACTTTGTTTGCGCTTGTTGAGCCATCTTTATCATCAGAAAAAAGAGATTACCAATATTTTGGATATGGGGTGCGGCTCGGGAATTTTGGCTCTGGGGGCCTGCAAAATTTGGAAAAATGCCAAGGCCTTGTGCGCGGATATTGATGATGAAGCTGTTGTGGTTGCTGCGGCAAATGCAAAGGATAACGGATTGGAAAAACAAACTCATACTTTGCAAAGCAACGGATTTTCCAATGAAAAAATCGCAGAATCGGCGCCATATCAGTTGATTTTTGCCAATATCTTGGCCAGACCGCTTATTGAAATGGCAGAAGAATTGGCCAAAAGTCTTGTTGCAGGCGGTTATGTCGTTTTGTCTGGTTTTATTGATGAGCAACTTTCGTGGGTGAAAGAAGAATATGAAAAATACGGCTTGGAGCTTATTGAAGATTTGAATGATGAGAATTGGCACGCTTTTTTGATGGAGAAAAGAAAATGAGCTTAAAAGAAATTCAAAATAAAATGAAAACCGATGCCTTGTTTGTTTTTCGCAACAATCAATTTTTGGGGCAAGATATTTTGCAGGAAGAAAACGCAATTTTTGGTTTGTGCGGATTCAGCGGCTCGGCAGGAACTTTGGTTATTATGCGCAAAAAAGCTTTTTTGTTTGTCGATGGGAGATATGAAATTCAGGCAAAAAAAGAAGTTGATTTGAAAAAAGTTGAGATCATTGTTGAAAATGCCGATTATAATATTTTGACTTGGCTTAAGAAAAATTTGGCGGAATCGAGTATTGCCTATAATCCGTGGCAAATTTCCGAATCCAGGTATAAGAGGTTTAAGCGTCTTTTGCCGAATGCCAGTTTTGTTTCCGAACCGCATATTATTGCAACAAAACGGGCAAAAGTTTTTGAGCATGAACTGAAATATACAGGTTGCTCGGCAAAAGAAAAGATTAAACTGCTTTGCAAAGATATGAAACTTCAAAATGGAGAATTTTGTTTGGTTAGTGCTGCAGACAGTGTATCGTGGCTTTTGAATCTGCGTTCAAATGCCCTGCCCGATACGCCTATTGTGCGAGCTATGGCTTTGATAAATTCAAAAAGAGAAGTGTTTATTTTTGCTGATAACCTTGTGATGCCGAAAGATTTGAAAATTAAAAAATATTCTTTGGCAAAAGTGGAATCTGTTTTGAAATCGCTAAACCCCAAAAGAATGTTTATGGATTTTGGAACAACTCCGGCGGCAATTGCGGAAATGTGTTTTAAACTCCGTATTCAAACCATTGATGCAACTGATTGGTGTTGTGCAAGCAAAGCTCAAAAAAACAAAACGGAGCTGCAAGGGATGATAAATGCCCATATTCGTGACGGGGTTGCGGTTTGTAGGTTTTTGGCATGGTTTGAAAAAAATTATAAAAACAAAACAGAAATGGATGTTGTAAGAAAGTTATTGGAGTTTCGAAAAAAGCAGGATTTGTTTTATTCTTTGAGTTTTGAGACAATTGCCGGCAGTGCTGAAAATTCCGCAATTATTCATTATCAGCCGAAGGAAAAAAGTTACTCCGAAATCAAAGAAAATTCTGTTCTTCTGCTCGACAGCGGCGGCCAATATCTTGACGGAACAACCGATATTACACGCACAATCGCTGTCGGAGTGCCGACAAAAGATATGATAAAAAAATTTACACTGGTCTTGAAAGCTCATATTACACTGGCGGCACAAAAATTTTCAGAAGGCACATCCGGTTTGCGTCTTGATGCAATCTGCCGAAGTGCACTGTGGAAACACGCACTTGATTACAAGCACGGAACCGGTCACGGAGTGGGATGTTTTTTGAATGTGCATGAAGGGCCGCAGAGTATGAGTGTTTCCGGAGCAAATTATCCTATACAGCCGAATATGGTGCTTTCGATTGAGCCAGGGTATTATAAAGAAGGTGATTTCGGAATCAGAATTGAAAATTTGGTATATGTTAAAAAGGCGAAAGAAAAAGGATTTTTAAATTTTGTTCCCCTAACCTTTGTGCCTATTGATAAACGTCTGATTGATAAATATTTATTGAGCGAAGAGGAGATTTTGTGGCTCAATGACTATCACAAAAAAGTTTATAAACTTATCGCGCCGCATTTGAGCGAAAATGAGCGCCAATGGCTGAAAGGGGCCTGCTCCTCATTATAATTTTGTAATGGAGGAAATATGGATAAGTTTTTGTTGTTTGTAATCGCATATTTATTTGCGATTAAGTATGTTTATGCTCAACTCCCGCAATATCAGGGAGAGTATAATCCCAATCAAACTCTGCAAGAATATTTTGCGGCGGAAAATGAAAATTATAACAAGTCAATAATCTACGTTTTTTATAATAACAATTATTGTTACGGTTGTCCGCAGGCAATAGATATGATGGAAAAATTATACAAAAGCAAATATGCCGATAAATATAGCTTTTTTATCATAAATTATCAGAATGATGATGAATATAATTTTATCGCAACATATAATTTAAGCGAACCTTTGGAAATTGTCATGGTTAAAATTGAGGACGGAACTTCTCTCGGATATGAGAAAATTGAAAATTTGCAAAATATGATATCCGACAAGATATCATTTGATGACTATGTCAGTTATAAAATAGACAGTTTTTTGGGTTAATATCCGAATAACGGTTGATTGTTTGACAGCCTTATGTTTTGCGTTTCTATAATGGTTGCAAAATTCAGCTTTCCTTGCTTGATTGAGCTGCGAACCTGGCAGCCTTGAGTAACATCAGGATTGGCAAACAAGGTTTGCAATTTCAAGCGTTTTGGAACACCGACAAGTTTTTGTTGCATACAAGCCAACAAGGTAGTCGAAACCAAATCATAGGCCATATCTTCAGAAACTTCTCCGGCAGCGGCATATTTTACCAAAGCATTGATGGCATCACTGACCGTATTGGCGTGAATGGTTGTCAAAACCAAGTGACCGGAAGCGGCGGCTTGCAGTGCTTCTACCGCAATGTCTGGAGACCGAATCTCGCCCAACATGATATAACGCGGACAACTGCGCAAAGCAGATTTTAGCGACTCTGCCCAATTTCCGTTTTGAGGCATGGTTTGTTTGCAGAGCCCGAGTTCTCCGTTGGTATTTTTATAAACGCCGTCAAGAGGAAGTTCGACCGGATCTTCGATAGTCATGGCATAGCCACCTTCATTGATGAGATATTCTTTCAATAATGCCGCTAAAGTCGTTGATTTTCCGGCACCGGTCGCTCCGGCAACCAAAATGAGTCCGGAGGCCTTTCCTAAAGATACCAAGTGCTGAACAATCTGCGGGGTCATACCCAAATCGGTAATTCTCGGAACAGACAAAGGCTGTTTTCGCACGCAATATTGCACTCCGTGTATGGCTATGGTTCTCTCAATACGATAGCTGTGGGTTTTATATACAACCAAATAGCTGGAATTTCCTTTATATCCTTGTTCTACTGCGGAATAAAACTCCTTATAGTCATCAAAAGTTGCTTCTTTCAGACCATACTGCGACTGTTGACTCCACATATATGCTTTTTTGCTCGGCGTTATATACAAATCAGAAAACGCAACGTCATTTATTATAGCCATAACCATTCCTTTCTTATATACTGTATATTGTAATAAGACTCAAAATTCATTTGACAACTATTACTTTATATTATCTTGTTGTAAATAAATGTTTAATAAATGTATTTTATCGGAATTTAATATGAATAAGTATGATAAATATGATATAAATGCCATGCAGCAAGCCATTGAGCAATCTGCAGCGGCACTCAACAGTGATGAACCGAGTTCTCCGCGCGGGGGACCTTTCGGAGCGGCGATATATAAGGACGGAAAGCCAGTTGCTTTCGGTTGTAACAATGTTTTGGCACTGCATGACCCGTCAGCTCATGCAGAAGTTTTTACCATTAGAGAAGCTTGTAAAAAACTCAATACTTGGGATTTGTCCGGTTGTGTATTATATAGCAGTTGCGAGCCTTGCCCGATGTGTTTGATGACAGCAAAATGGGCAAATATCGATAAAATATTTTTTGCCGCAACCAGAAAAGATGCCGCCGATATAGGTTTTAAGGATGATGATTTATATTCTTTGTTGAAAGACGGAGTTTTTGCCACTCAAATTGAAGAATGCAGAGAAAATGCAGTGGAAATTATGCAGTTATGGGCAAAAAAATTTGAGCAAAACGGAAAATATTAAAGGATTGAGAGCAAAAAAATGCGTGATATGACCGTAGGAAAACCGCTACCCTTGGTGATGAAGTTTGCACTTCCGTTATTGATCAGTAATTTTTTTCAGCAACTATACAGTATTTCCGATATTTTATTGGTCGGACATCTCTTGGGGGTTAAGGCTTTGGCGGCCGTCGGAGCGGCGGCTCCGCTGTTTTTCTTTTTGGTGATGGTTTGTATCGGTTTTACAAACGGACTAACGGTGATTGCGGCGCAAAGTTTCGGCGCAAAAGATTTTGAAAAATTGCACCGCTCGGTTGTAACTGCAACATTTTTAAGTTTTTCATTTACGTTGATATTTAGCTTTATTGCTTATTTATCGCTGAATAAAATTTTATTTTTGATGAATGTGCCACAAGAAATTCTTAAGGATACGAAGGATTTTTTGGTGGTTTTGTATTGCGGCGTTATTATGGTTGTGTGTTTTAATTTCTTATCAGGTTTGATGCGAGCTTTGGGAGACAGTAAAACACCTTTGTATTTTTTAATATTTACGACTTTGCTGAACATTGTATTTAATGTGATATTTATCTATTTTTGCAAAATGGGAGTGAAAGGTTCTTCTCTCGGAACGGTTACGGCAATGTCGGTTTCGGTTGTTGCATGTTTGTTTTACATAAAAAAGCATTTTACCATTTTGTTACCGCGCAAGCAAGATTTGCGCATAGAGTGGAATTTTTGCAAACAACATTTGATAATTGCTCTGCCAATGGCGATTCAATTTTCTATTATTGCCATGAGCGCGGCAATTACACAGACAATATGCAATAAATTCGGTTTTGTCACCATTGCGGCAATGACGGCGGCCATGCGAATCGAACAAGTTGCTGCTCAACCAATGGTTTCACTGGGTATTGCCATGTCAACCTATGTGGCTCAAAACTACGGGGCAAAAAAAATTGCCAGATTGAGGCGCGGTGTTCTGCAATGCTCAATCGTGTCTTTTGTTGCAAGTCTGTGTTTAGCCGGATTGGTTTTTGCTTTCGGGCGCGAGATTGTGGACGTTTTTGTTCCTAAAGAACAGCCTGAATTGGTCGCAGAGGTAATATCTTTGGCTAGAACTTATCTGAAGATAAGTGTTGTTTTTTATTTCTTTTTGGGACAAATTTTTATTTTCAGAAATTCGTGTCAAGGTATGGGAAATTCTGTTTCACCAATGATTTCAAGCATTGTGGAGCTTTTGATGAGGGCTTTTGCGGCGATTTATCTTACAAAAATATTCGGATTCGTCGGTTTGTGCTTTGCCAGTCCTTTGGCTTGGATAGGCGGAGCTTTGACTGTTTCGATAGGATATTTCAGAACAATCGTAAAAATAAGCAAAAAAATAAATAAAATTAGGGATAACTCTTGTGGATATTAATACTATTTTAATAATTGACTGTTAGTGATAAATTATATTATTACGTTTTACGAAATATATGTATATCGGTTTTAACTATAAACAATGGGGATAAATATGAAAAGAATGTTTGTTATTATGGGCGCTTCGCTCTCTTTGGTAGCTTGCGCTTCCGACTATGAACTTGATGAAGGATATATGGAAGAGCCATGTCCTTATGCACAAGCTCGTGCAGCTCAACCTGCACCTACTCCTGCTCCGGCTCCTGCACCGGTTGCACAACCTGCTCCGGCTCCGGTAGTTCAACCTATGGTACAGCCGATGGTTCAACCTGTTTGCTCTGAGTGTGCAATGTATGCTCAGCCTGAAGCCGGTTGCTGCCAAGGTGAGTTGAAGACAGTTCGCGAGCCTGTAGAAGTTGTTTACAGACGCACAACTTATGGAACAGTTTATGAGCCAAGACATTTCCAAAATGTTGCTTATGAGAGACAGGCTGTTAACGGCGGATACTATCAACAACCTGTAGTGGTTCAACAACCTGCTTACGGACAAGAATATTATGTTCCGGCAAAGGTTCAAGCTCCTGTTGCAGCACAACCTGCACCAGCAGCAGCTCCTGCTCCGAAATATACAGCTCCGGTTGTAATTGTTCCTGTTCAATAAGAATTTGGATTCGAAAAAATTAAGCCCTCGTTTTCGAGGGCTTTTTTTGCATTTAAGGCATAAATTATTCTTGCTTAATTATCGGAAATATTCTAATCTTTTTCTGCAACCGAGAGGTCGGCTGTGGTGTCTCAAAAACATCTTCGTGATAAATATCCTCCTAAATGGAGGAGTGCCGGTAATATATTGAATAACGGTAGTTGTTCTATGACAGTCTGTTAACTCCTCCGCCTTTTTTATAAAGGCGGTTTTGTTTTAACAAAATCAAGGAGTTACAAAAAATGCAAGATAAAAAAACTTTTAAGAAAAATCAATTAGAAACCAGATACAATTTTGCGCGGCAATTACGGCTTTTGCGTGAAGAAAAAGGCTTGTCTGTCAGAGAATTTGCTCAAGCCTCCAATATCTTTGAAAAGCATATTTGGGAATTGGAACTTGGAAAAATCGAAAATTTCGGAGCAATTTTTGCACT
>JAZNXK010000033.1:0-38717 GCA_045593845.1 Alphaproteobacteria bacterium | reverse complement strand
AATCCATCAAGTATCCATGTTAATTGGGCGGAGAACCTGATGACAACGAACTTTATGTTCTATCCCTCGTCGTTCTTCCCCCCTTTTTCTTTTTTACACCTCTTTTTTATAACATAACTTTAACTAACAATCCCTCGATTTTGCTTGCAAAATCGTCAAGGGATCTACAAATTAGCATTAAAATTTTTCACAAAAAAAATGCGGTTTTATTTCTAAAACCGCATAAAATCAACTGATTTTTAGTGAATCGATGGATGCTGCACACGCTCCTCCTTGGGCGGATACTTGCCCTGCGATAGAATGTGCTTTGCCAAATTGCGCAAATCACTTTCTGAAACCATCAGAGCATTGTCGGTGGTATTCTCCAGCCCATAGCGGCGAAACACATCCACACCCCATTTGACTTGTTGCCACTGATCAGGCAAGACAAGGATCATCGAGAGGCTTTCACATCTTTTTTCCCTAATGTTATAAGGGCTCTTCAGATCCAGTGCCTCAAAATTGTTCTTAAGCTCTTCAATGAGCTGTTCAATAACTTCTCTTTCCATATTATAATAATTAATTAAAAATGTGTTCGTGGGCACCTTTCTAACAAGAAAAATCTTTTTTGTCTAGTGTTTTTTTAGAAAACTTGAAACAATTTCATCAACACTTACATATTTCGGCTCCCAACCGAGCAGTTCTTTTGCCTTGTCTGCCCTAGCGTACAGCACTGCAGGATCCCCCGGTCTTCTCGGCGCAAACTCCACCGACAGCTTTTTACCCAAAAACTTTTCAGCCGCAGCCACAATCTCTTTTACACTCACACCTTTTCCGGTTCCAAGGTTCAAAATCATCGAGTCGCGCCCATCAAGCAAAGCCTCCAATGCCAAAACATGTGCACTGGCCAAATCATTAACATGAATATAGTCGCGCAAACACGTTCCGTCAGGCGTATCATAATCCGTCCCGAAAACCTGCAAGCATTTTCTTTTTCCGTCAGCCACTTCGGCAATAATCGGCAACAGATTCTGCGGATTTTGCTCTCTGCCCTTCACTCTTCCGTCCGGATCATATCCTGCCGCATTAAAATATCTCAATGCCGCATACTTAACTCCTTTGAGTTTGTCATACCACTCAAGCATACGTTCAGTCTCAAGCTTGGTAAAACCATAAAAATTTATCGGAGCCAACGGATGTTTTTCATCAACCGGCACATATTGAGGAATACCATAAACCGCCGCAGAAGAAGAAAAGATAATATTTTTCACTCCCTTTGCGCACATAGCATTCAAAACATTAACCGCACCGACAAGATTGTTTTTCGCATACAATTCCGGATTAACCATCGATTCGCCGACCGCCTTTTTTCCGGCAAAAAATATCACCGCAGCCACACCCTCCATAGCTTTTTCCAAAGTGCTAACATCCAAAATATCGGCATTAACAAATTCTGCTTCAGCAAACAAATTTTCTTTCTGCCCCGTTGACATATTGTCATAAACAAGGACTTTATATTGCTTTTTTAATAACTCGCTCACAACATGCGCACCAATATAACCGGCACCACCCAAAACCAATATCTTTTTATTTTCCATTTCTCTGCCTCCCTCGTATTAAATTATAGATTTATTATATATTTTCAAAATTTTAAAACAACTGACTATAGCAACATTTCCCAAAAAAAACTTGCCAACTGTAGTAAAAGACTATATATTCTAAAAAAATTGAAAACTATAAGAAACAAAAATGGAAAAAGAACTATACTTATTCATACTTTGGCAAAAAGCTCGTTTTATGGAAAAAAATATCATAAACGACATCAAGAAGAATTTTGAGATTTTCAAAAGTTATGAAATAACATGGACACCCGAGTTATTTGCCGACAATTTGGCACATTTTTACGGTAAAAAACTTCCCAAAGGTTGCAAAAAAGAAAAAGAAGTAGGATGCGGACCATTTTTGTTGCTTTTTGTATATGATAACAATCCTCTTTATAACAATGAGCACCGCAACATTAATGTTTCGGCCGCAAAGCATAAATATCGCCAGCTTCTTGGTGCAAACCTAGTTCATGCCAGCGACAATCCTGAAGAAACTTTTGAAAACACCTTGTTTTTGTTTGGCAAAAACCTCAAAGATATTGAAAAAGAAATTCAACAATCTGCCCCTGTTGCCCATAATCAAGACATCAAAGGCATTTGCTCTTGGAACAACATTGAAGAAGCTTTAGATATTGCTAAAAAAATTCCTTTTACACGTATCACACCCTACAAAAAATCATACCTCATCCACACACGTCATGCCGATTTGGTTCGCCGACTTTTGAATGCTCGCAGCCACTTCAAAATCCCCGGCCGTCATAAATATTTTATCAAAATAAACAAAACCAAATTTCCGATATATATTCGCAAGGTCAGCTGACATTTTCTTCACTGTCGGCAAACAAAACTCTTATCAACTCGCGTCTGAAAAGCCACAAATTTATTGCCCCCAAAACCACCATTATTGAGGCAAATAAATACAATATATAATACCAACTCAATTCTTCGGCATTCATCATCACTTCTTGGTGACTAAACCGCAAAAAACTCAAAGCCGCCGCACTTATTGCAAAAGCCATCATAAAAGCCGCAAGCCAAATCTTTCGCAAAACTTCTTTTTTCAGTAACAGCACCGTAACCACATACACCACAATCAAACCTACAAACAAATATATTTCCATTTCAAACCTTTCACTTATATTTTTCCATTCAAGGTCTTTTTCATTTATTGTCCCCCCTATTTTTTTTGCTCTGCAAAAAAATTCAAGGTGGCTTCGAATTAACATCAAAGTCATCCCTCCAAAAACGCCAGTTTTTGGTCAAGGGATCTACGAATTAGTCAACAAAACTCGAAGAGCGCTTGACCTCGAATATTCTATTCTCGAGCATCAAATTAGTTCCTATTAAAAATATAATCACCGGCAAAAATATTTCACCTCTGCCGACAAAAAAAGACTGCTATCGTTTTACCGATAACAGTCCTTATTTTTTCTCAAGGATTTTCTATCTTGGCCAATCATTACGCAAGATTTTCAGCCCCTTATTTTCTTCGCCCGTAATCCAACAATATGTTGTGTAAAACGGACCGATATAAAGGCCGAGCTTCCAGTCAATTCCTCCAAAAATAAAAAGGAAATTGAGGTGAAGCTTTAGCAAAATCATGCCCAAAAGCCATGCCAAAAAACAGGCCTCAAAGGCATTGATGACATAAGCCATGATTGTCCCGCCTATCCCCCCATAAAAGGAGAAATATTTCTCGGACAAAATCCTTAAAAAACCAATCACCAACCCTATCGCAACAACGATTAAGGTTACAGTGAAAATAAAATTTGCCAACATATGCAAAGCCGTTTTTTTACGAGGAGTGTCCAATTGCACGCGGCGCCTCGTTTTTTTTATATTAATTACTACAATAATTATCAATTTGAGATTTCCTTATAACACATTTTTTGTCCAATTGCAAGATATTTATAAAAAAACCGGCGATATTTCTACCGCCGGCATTTTCTTTGTTTGTCGCAAAATACTATTCTGCAACTTCGACTTTATATTCAGCCATGTGTTCCAACAAGCTGCGTTTTTCGGCAACATTTTCTTGAGCCTTATTAAGCAAAGTCTCATAACGTTCCGGATTCATCTTGTTGACCACTTGGAAACGGGTTTCGTTGCCATAATACTCGGCCAACGGCTTGCTCGGAGCTTTTGAATCAAGCATCAACGGAGCCTTGCCTAAAGCAATATTATTCGGATTATAGCGATACAAAGGCCAGCTTCCGCTTTCAACTGCAGCCTTTTGATGCTCCAAACCGTCATTCAAATTAAAGCCTTGTGCAATACAGTGGCAATAAGCAATAATCAATGACGGACCGTCATAAGCCTCGGCCTCGTTCATAGCCTTAATCAACTGCATATCGTTGGCGCCGGCAGAAACCTGTGCAACATAAACATTGCCATAAGACATAGCAATCATGCCCAAATCTTTCTTCGGCAAAGCTTTTCCTGCTGTTGCAAACTTGGCACTTGCACCCATTGGTGTAGCTTTAGACTGTTGACCGCCGGTATTGGAATATACACCTGTATCCATAACCAAAATATTGATATTTTTGCCGGAAGCAATAGCGTGATCCAAACCGCCAAAACCAATATCATAAGCCCAGCCGTCACCGCCCAAAATCCATAAAGATTTCTTAATCAGATAATCGGCGAGCTTATCCAAATGTTTGGCTTCTTCAGTATCAATTTTTGCCAAAGCGGCACGCAACTCTTTTACATTGTCGCGCTGAGCATCAATTTCCGCATCGTTGGATTGCGGATTGCTCAAAATCTTATCGGCAACCGCACCGACTTTGTCTTTCAAACCTTCCAACAAAGATTTTGCAAAAGCTGTTTGCTGGTCGATAGAAAATCTCATACCCAAACCAAACTCGGCATTATCCTCAAACAAAGAGTTTGCCCAAGCCGGACCATGACCTTTTTCGTCTTTGGTATAAGGAGTTGTCGGCAAGTTTCCGGAATAAATAGAAGAACAACCGGTAGCATTTGCAACAACCATTCTGTCGCCGAACAACTGTGTCAAAAGTTTGACATAAGGTGTTTCGCCGCAACCTGCGCAAGCGCCGGAGAACTCAAACAAAGGTTGAATCATTTGCGTTGTCTTCGGCATATTCTTGACAACTTCGGTACGTTTTACATAAGGCAAAGTCTCAAAGAATTTCCAATTTTTAACTTCTGCATCGATATGGTTTTCAATATGATCCATATTAAGAGCCTTTTTCTCCGGATTTTCTTTATTTTTAGCCGGACAAGCAGAAGTACAAATACCGCAACCTGTACAGTCTTCGGCCGAAATTTGCAAAATAAACTTCTTACCTGCAAATTCTTTACCCTTATAATCGGCAGATTTCAAAGTTGCCGGCGCATCTTTCAATTGTGCATCATCAGCAACTTTCATTCTGATAACACCGTGCGGGCAAACCAAAGAGCACTTACCGCATTGAATACAAACATTCGGATCCCAAACCGGAATTTCTGTTGCAATGCAACGTTTTTCATATTGAGTTGTTCCTGTCGGCCATGTTCCGTCAACAACTTCGGAGAAAGCAGAAACCGGAAGAGCATCACCTCTGTCGGCAATCAACTCTGCAGTCAATTTCTTTACAAACTCGGGAGCATTTGCCGGAACCGGAGCTTGACGATTGAATGTAGAAGTAACATGATCAGGATATTTAACCTCATGCAAATGAGCCAATGAAGCATCAACAGCTGCAAAGTTCTTTTGAACAATAGCATCACCTTTTTTGCTGTATGTTTTCTTAATTGCATTCTTAATTTGCGCAATAGCTTCATCTTTCGGCAAAATATTAGAAATTGCAAAGAAGCAAGCCTGCATGATTGTGTTAATGCGTTGTCCCATACCCGTCTCACGCGCAACTTCAACGGCATTGATTGTATAGAACTTCAATTTTTTGCTGATAATCTGCTCTTGAACTTCTTTCGGAAGATGATTCCAAACCTCATCAGCACTATAAGGAGCATTAAGCAAGAAAGTTGCACCGTCCTTGGCAATTTTCAAAATATCAACTTTGTTCATAAACGGAAATTGGTGACAAGCAACAAAATCAGCCTTATTGATTAAATATGCCGACTTAATCGGATTGTCCGAAAAGCGCAAGTGCGAAGTTGTCATAGAACCGGATTTGCGGCTGTCATAAACAAAATAGCCTTGACCGTATTTTCCGGCATCTTCGGCAATAATCTTAATCGAGTTCTTATTTGCGCCGACCGTTCCGTCTGCACCAAGTCCGAAGAACACTGCTCTGACAACATCTTTTGGCTCTGTATCAATGCTGTCATCAAACGGCAATGAAGTCTTGTTTACATCATCAATAATACCGACCGAGAAGCTATTAACCGGTTGAGCGGCAAAACCATTATCATAAACAGCTTTAACCATTCCCGGAGTAAATTCTTTTGAAGACAAACCATAACGACCGCCGACAACTTTTGGCATAGATTTAATTTTGCCGTTAGCAAAAGCCTGTGACAAAGTTGCCACAACATCCAAATACAAAGGTTCGCCGGTTGAGCCTGATTCTTTTGTTCTATCCAAAACCGAAACAACCTTAACACTTGCCGGCAATACCTTCAAGAAAGATTCTTCAGGGAACGGACGATAAAGGTGAACCTTCATAACACCCAATTTTGCGCCTTTTGCATTCAAATAATCAATGGTTTCCTCAACTGTTTCTGCGCCGGAACCCATAATAACAATAACTTGTTCGGCATCCGGAGCACCGACATAATCAACAACATGATATTGACGACCGGAAATTTTTGCAAACTTGTCCATTTCTTCCTGAACAATACCTTCAACCTTTTTATAATAAGGATTAGAAGCCTCTCTGCCTTGGAAGAACACATCCGGATTTTGCGCAGTTCCGCGAACAACCGGAGCCTCTGGACGCAAAGCATTTTTGGCATTAAAAGTATAGTCAACACCATCGAGCATTGCTCTCAAATCGTCATCAGAAAGCAATTTAATCTTTTTAATTTCGTGCGAAGTGCGGAAACCGTCAAAGAAGTGTAAAAACGGAACTCTGGCACGCAATGTAGAAGTTTGTGCAATAGCGGCCAAATCGTGTGCCTCTTGCACAGAATTAGATGCCAGCATTGCAAAACCTGTCTGGCGGCAACCCATAACGTCGGTATGGTCACCAAAAATCGACAACGCATGATAAGAAAGTGAACGTGCCGCAACATGCATAACAAAAGGCGACAATTCGCCGGCAATCTTATACATATTAGGAATCATCAACAACAAGCCTTGAGAAGCCGTAAAGGTTGTTGTCAAAGCACCGGCTTGTATTGAGCCGTGGCAAGCACCGGCGGCACCGGCTTCGGACTGCATTTCTTGCACTTCGGGAACAACACCCCAAATATTTTTTTGCTTTGCAGCCGACCATGCGTCAGCCCACTCACCCATCGGAGAAGACGGAGTAATCGGGTAAATAACGCAGACTTCGTTCATGCGATGTGCAACCGAAGCGGCCGCTTCGTTACCATCCATCATTTTCATTTTTACTTCTGACATCAATTATATCCTTATAAATAAGTTTGTTAAACAGAAAAAATTTTCTGAAGGCTATATACCACTCTATGATTCAAAAATCCACCAAAAAATAAAACTTTTACGACATTTATTTTTTGTTGTCATACCTATTTTTCCGCCCCGCGAAAATAATAAAACGTCATCATTCGTTTTTGCTCAAAAAAATAAGAAAGTCATCCCTATTTTTTCGCCCTGCGAAAATAAAAAAACAGTCATCCCTCCAAACCGCAAGGTTTGGTCAAGGGATCTACGAATTAGTTTTTTTATCGTCACCCTCGATTTTGCTTAAAAAATAAGAAAGTCATCCCTATCTTTTCGCCCCGCGAAAATAAAAAAACAGTCATCCCTCCAAACCGCTAGGTTTGGTCAAGGGATCTACGAATTAGTTTTTTTATCGTCACCCTCGATTTTGCTTAAAAAATAAGAAAGTTATCCCTATTTTTTTGCTTGCAAAATCGTCAAGGGATCTACAAATTAGTAATAAAAAACTCGAAGATACCTTGACCTCGCATTTTTCAATGCTCGGAGGCATGACAAAAATACAATTTCAACCCTCAAAAACAAATTTTTATCAAACTTTAATCTTTTTATATTATTCTCCGCGCATAAAGGAGAAAAAACATGTTCAAAAAACTTTTTATAATCAGCACAATCCTCGCCTGCACAGCCTGCGCCGGTGTTGACAACACCAAAACTCCGCAAACCGACCGCGGACAACTCAACTCTTGTATGTTGAGACGCGCCTACGACCTAAAATCCGCAGACGAGCTTTTCAAAAAAGACAAATGGCAAACCTCGCGCGAAATTTACAGCTATTGCAAGCGCAAACTCAATTTTTATGACCCTTATGTCAGCAAAACCCAAAGCCTGAACATTGTCGCCAGCTATATCGAAACCTTAAAATAGGCCTTTTCTATGGCAGAATATACCAACGACTATTTGCTCGACAAACAAATAAAAATTTTTCAACCCATTGACGGCTACCGCGCCTCCAGCGATGCCGTCCTGCTGTCTTCTGCCATACAAAAAACCAAACCGAACGAAAAAATCCTCGACCTCGGCTCCGGCACCGGTGCCATATCGCTTTGCTTGGCGCACCGATTTCCCAAAAACGAAATCACCGGACTTGAAATTCAGCCCGATTTGGTCGAACTCTCCAATATGAGTGCCCAAGCCAACGGTTTTTCCAATTTGAGTTTTATCCGTTGCGACATCAAAAACACCGACACATCTTGGTTTGGCAAATATGACCACGTCATCACCAATCCGCCCTATTCCGTCAGCGATATGCCCTCACCCAACAAAAGCAAAGCCACAGCCCATAACTTTGCCGACTTCAATTTGAGCGAATGGCTGAAATTTGCCCTCAAATGCCTGCGCGCCCAAGGACATATATACATCATCAACCGCGCCGAAGCTATTGATGAAATTTTGAGTGTTTTGCATGGACAGACCGGTGCCATCACTATTATTCCGCTCATCTCCAAACGCGGCCAAAACGCAAAACGTGTCTTGATTTGCGCCCGCAAAGGTGTTCATACTCCAACCCGCATTTTGCCACCGCTCATAGTCCACAAATCAGACGGCTCTTATACTACCGAAGCACAAAAAATTCTTCGCGACGGACAAAGTATATTTTCCTAATTTTGGCTGTAAAAAAGCATATTATTTTCGCCTTGCGCCTGCGCACGCTGCAAAGCAATAATCGCTTTTTCTACCAACTCTTTCGCCTTGGTTTCCTCTCCGTCATAAAGGCTCACACCCATACTCGTCAAAACACGCTCATTGGTTTTTAGCGGTGTTCTGAAAAGTGTTCTGAAACGTGCCAACTCCATTTCGACTTCTTCTATCGATTGCAAATTCGGCATCATCACCCAAAAAGTATATCTGATTCCGCGCGCAACGGTATAATTTGCCGGAAGATAAATCTTCATCCTCGCCGCCAACTCTCTGATAACCGTTTCCGGACTGTCAAAAAAGTTTATATTATCAACATTAACCGCCAGCACGGCAATTTTATTTTTCTTAAACCTGATATCTTTGTGGCTCTCATAATAAATTGCCGTCTGCAACCTGTCCTCAAACAAATAATAGCTCACCAATCCGGTCATATCGTCATACATACACGAAGTAGCCGCATAATCCGGCTCTCTAAGCTCATTAGAAATTCCTCCGCGCATAGCCTCCAACTTTGTTCCTTTAACCACTGTTTCCTCCGTTATTGCATTATATTGTTCTTAATTTTACGAATAGAGTTCAGTTCAATCTGCCTTACCCTTTCCTTGGATATGGCATAATATTTACTTAAGTCGTCCAAAGTTATGGATTTTTCCATCATTCTGCGCTTAAACAAAATATCCTTTTCACGCGGGTTCAAACAACACAAAGCCTTATTAAACAACTTTTTTCTTTGCATCATAATCTCACTGCGTGAAAACATTTCTTCTTGATTGGGCTTTCCGTCGGCAATAAAATCCAACAGTTCACTTCCGTTTTCGGAATCACTGTCCACAATAATATTCAGCGAGCCGTCATGCGATTTAAGGCGCATATTCATATCCGTCACCTCTTGCACACTGACATCCAATGAATTGGCAATATTTTTCAGAACATCTTGTGACAACTCTCTGTCATCATTAAGATTTAGCCGATTTTTAACTTTGCGCAAATTGAAAAAAAGCTTTTTCTGCGCCGCGGTTGTGCCAATTTTTACCAACGACCACGAGTTCAGCACATATTTTTGCACCGAAGCCTTAATCCACCACAAAGCATAGGTTGAAAATCTAAAACCTTTGTTCGGATCAAATTTGTCAACGGCATACAAAAGCCCGATATTGCCCTCGGAAATCATCTCCGACATCGGCAACCCGTAGCCCCTGAATTTTGATACCACTTTCACCACCAAGCGCAAATGCGAAGTGATAAGCTTGTAAGAAAGTTTAACATCTCTCGTTTTTATATATTCGCTCGCCAGCTTATATTCTTCTTCCGGTGTCAAAATCGGAAAACGGCGAATATTTTGCAAATATTTAGAAAGATTTATATCCGGCGAAAAGTCTTCAGTCTCAAAGGATATTTTATTATCCATAACACTCTCACTCCTATTGAGGTTACAACTTAAGACGTCAGTAGGAGTTGGATTTTATTTTTTTTGACTTTTTCAGCTAGGTAAAATTTTCAAACCGCAACGCACAAAAATCTCGTTCATATCATCAGGAATTTCGGCCTCAAATTGCAGCCATTTCTTGCTTCGCGGATGCTCAAATCCGAGTGTTGCGGCATGCAAAGCCTGTCTTGGAAAATTATTGATAAAACTTTTTATCTCCGCATCGCACTTAATCGCCGTTTTTCCGGATTTTTCATAAACCTTATCTCCGACAAGATTGCACCCGATTGATGACAAATGCACCCTGATTTGATGTGTTCGTCCGGTCTCAAGTTTACACTTTACCAAACTGATAATTCCACCGTAAGAACCTAATGTTTCATAATGCGTAATTGCACTTTTTCCGCCCTCTTTCACCAATGCCATTTTTTTGCGATCAAAACGACTGCGGGCAATATTTCCCTCTATTGTCCCGATTGTAGGATTTGGCATACCATACACAACGGCATAATATGTTCGCTCAATGCTATGCTTTACAAACTGCTCCGACAGCCCCTTGTGTGCCAAATCATTTTTTGCCACCACCAAAAGTCCGCTGGTATCTTTATCAATTCTATGCACAATCCCCGGCCGTTTAACTCCGCCCACACCGGACAGATTGCCTTTACAATGGAAAAGCAATGCATTAACCAAAGTCCCGCTCCCCGCCCCCGGAGCCGGATGCACGGTCATTCCCGCCGGCTTGTTAACCACAATCAAATCCTCATCTTCAAAAACAATATCCAAAGCAATATCTTCCGGCTGCGGCTCCGGCTCACAAGGCTCCGGCAAGACCACAACAAAACTGTCACCGATTCTGACCTTAAAATCATTTTCATTGATTATATTGTCATCCAGCGACACATTTCCGCCGATAACTAATTTTTGGATCATGGCGCGCGAAAAATCCGGCATATCCGCACTCAAAAACTTGTCCAAGCGCGTGCCTTTGTCTTTTTCCGTGACAACTGACGAAAAATATGTATTATTATCTTCTTTGTTCATACTTTATAAATAAAATTGAGTTTATGATAAAATACCATTGGTAACAAAAAATGCAAGGATATAAAATAAAATGAACCAACTGCGTATAATAAAAACCATTGTTTTAGTCTTTACCTGCCTTTTGATAGCAGCCAGTTTTATCATTCTCGGCAGCCTGTCAAAAAAAGTATTATCAGAACAAAAACAGCTTCCTGTTACCAATTTGTCACAGCCGCAAGGCTCAAAAATAAAACAAATACAAGCCGACAACGGCTTGCTGTATATTTTCATCAGTGGCGGCGAGCTTGCTGATAGGGTAATCACTTATAACCCCGAAAAAAAACAAATCGTATCCAACCTTTTTATAAACGAGGAATAATATGAGCGAATCCGATACCAACAAAGAAAAAGACTTTGACGAGCTTTTGAATGATTTTATCGAATCAGAATTGAAAGATATTGAAGACGAGCAAGAATTCAACAGAACCATGCTCGACGAGCCGCCGGCAAAACCTTTGCCAAAGAACAGTACCGAAAAAGAAGTTACCGATTCGCTTGATGATACCGAGCAAAAACTTTATAATGCATATTGTGATTATTCGGAAACCATCAAAGAAATTGCCGCCGATAAAGGCTTAAAAGAGCCGACTTTTCATATCAAAGCCAACGACCTATACCCCAAATACACCCAAAAGTTGGGCAGTCTCATCAGTTTGGATGTTTTGCAAGGCTGGGATATTTTGTTTTCTGCTTATCCCAAAGAGGTTATGGAAATATCTCCCCATGCCACGGACGAAGAAATGCTCGATTTTGCCGAAAAATGCACGGACGAAATTTTGCAAATGGCAGTGGTTTCTTATGTAGAAATATTATTTGAAATCGAAAGTTGTGAAATCGCTTTTGAAAAACGCTTTTTAGAGTTTGAGCATAAAAAAATCGAAGAAGAAATCATGGAAGAACATCGTAAACGTGCCGAGATAGCGCAAAGATACATAAAAAAAATAAAGAAGAAAAATTTCCCCATCAATGCCGAAAAACTCGTAAATAATTATTTCAAAGTCGCTGAAAAAGATCCTGAAGGCTCTTTTGAAGCACTTTGCACCAATCCTGCAATTTTTGCCCCGATTGAAGTTGACAAAATTAAACCTCGCTTCTTCGGATTGTTCAAACCGTCGCCTCTGGCCGGTGTTATAATGAACAGCAAGATAGGTGAATTTTTGAGAAAATTGAAGATTTAAAAAAATTATAGACAAAACATATAATATATGTTACAATGAGTTTATAAGAAGTAAGGAATACGACAATGACTGAAGAAAATAACAACATAACAACAGTATCAGAAGCCCCGAGAACAGCATATGCAAACAGTGCGACATTGGGGGCAACACCTCCGCCGAGCAACGGAAATCTTTCCACTGCTCCGGCCACCGCTACTGATAACTCTTTGACCGTTCAACAAGAAAATTATCCGGCCGCTCAACAAACACAACAACAATCAGCATCAGCTCCGGGCTCAATGACCGTTGAAGAAAAGATCAGATATTTAAAAGGCAAACAATACGAAGGCACTCTCACTGCAGAAGAGGCCCAACAATTAGACAATCTTCTAAAAGAAAGCAACAACAAAGAAGGTGATCTCATTGGTGATAAAAGCAAAACAGAGGTTCCTTATAGAGATATAAAACCCGATAAGATTGAAGAAGGCGATATTATCGACGTAATGTACAAAGGCCTGCTTGATGACGTTATGAAAATTGAAGCTTGGGCAAGAAAACATATTTACCATGCTTATGACAGTTCAATAGCCAGACATGATGCTAACTGGGCTAACAGAAAAAATAATAACAACAATCAAAATTCATCAAACACAAACACAAACACAAACACAAACACAAACACAAATAATACCGGTGATAATTTTGATTTGAACACCGAGTATCAAAAACAAACAACCGAAAACATTGATAACTATAAAAAAGAATCTAAGAAAGCACTTGATATATCCGAGGCCATAAAGAACGGAACTCTGTATGATAAAGAAAACAAAGATTTGGCAAAAGAATTTGAAAAAATGGCCAAAGCTGAAGGCAACCAAGGAAGCAGTGTTATTCATGCCGCCAAAATTGCTTGTAAAAAAATGAAAGAAAATCCTCAAGATGCAACAGCTCAAACCGCGTGCGAAAATGTCGGAAAAAGATTCTATGCCGACAGCGGTGTTTCCATCTATATTTCTTTTATAACCAGACAAAATGCCGACAACTGTGCCTATGCAGAAGTATCGCATAGATCAAAACACCAAAATACCAGTGCGAAAAAAACAGAAATTGACTTCAAAAAGGCACGTCAAACTTATATGGATAAATTCAAAGATCAAATGGAGGCCGACAAGACATCAGCAAAACAAGCTGTCGTAAATTCCGGATTTTTGAGCCAAACATTTGAAGAAAGCAAAACTCCGGAAAAAATGAAAGAATTTGAAGCCATAGTTATCTCCGCCTCAGGCAAAACTCGCAACATGCTCAATTTCTCTCAAAAAGCTGTTGAATATTCCCAAATGAATTCGGACACTTCCGAACGCAATCCGTACATAAATAAAATTCGCTACACAATGGATATGCCCAAGCTTCAATATCAAAAAGAAGAAGTATTTAAGGGTGGAAGCCTGCAAGAAGCATGTTTGTATATGCAATCTCTGAAAAAAGAGTCGAATCTCTGCGCAACTGCACTCAACATGGATAACAACAGAAGTGAAATTCGCGACAGAATACAACGTCACATGCAGATGATAAGAAACAATACTCCGCAGGAAATTCTGCAGCAACTTATGGCTCACAATAACAACGACGGACGCTGATAATGCTAAAAAAACTCGGACGTCTTATAAGATTTTGCTTTATCTTTGCAGTATGGACTGGCATTTTTATGTCCGCCGTTCTCTATCTTTTCAAGACAATCTGGAATTTTAATATTCTAAAAGCGAAACACTGGCAAATAATCTCTCGTTTTTGGGAGGAAGGCGGTGTAATCAACAGCACGCAGGAGATATTGTTTTTCTCAACCTTATTGCTCATTATCCCGCTTTGGTATATCGGCCTGAAAAAAGCACTGAAAGTTTCACTCGTAAAGATATTCTTCTTCCCGTTTTTCATGTATGACGCTTATCAGGAAAGAAAATATAACAAAGCTCCGAAGAGTATTGTTTTAAAAAACATGGGAACAAGCTTCACCAAAAAATCTCCTCGACAGGCGATGGAAGAAATGATAGCAAGCCGCATGCCAAAGGAGACTGATAAAAAAGATTTGAATTCCAGCAAAATCCGTAGTAGTTTAGAAGAAAAGAATTTAGATTTTCACAACAAGAATGGCGAACAAAGCTAGGAGAACTGATTGAAACCGCTTTTGATAATAATTAGAGTAATAGTTGTAGGCCTTCTGTGGAGTGTCTTCTTCATGGAAAGCATAAGAGTTATCATGCTCCGCAACTGGCACTTTGATATTGTCAATCGTGAACACTGGCAAATCGCATGGGATTTATGGACAACCACATGGGTAATATCCGAGCCTAAAGAATGGGCATTTGTGTTTATTGTCATTTCATTTATTCCGTTGTGGTTTACGGGCTGGATTGCTTTGAGCCTTGTTTCTTGGGGCAAATTTATCTGGTTTATCATCACCTTGCCGTGGAACATTGTTAAAAACATCTTTTACCATCCGGTCAAGATTATTACCAATTCCACAACGACAACACCGGTTACCAAACGTGTTTCCTATAAAGAAATTCGTCCTCGAGCCCTCAAAGGAACGGCCCCTCTTGTTGAACAAACAGCAATCGTTCCGCAATCCGTCAACATACCATCACCGGTTTCCCCTTCTCCTGCACCAATTGCACCGCAGGCTGCTCCTGTTCCCCAAATATCACCGGCTTACCCCTCTGCACAAGCCCCTGCATCATTTGAACATTCACTTTTCAAATTTGATGAAAGCTCCGAAGATTTGGACTTTGATATTGACTCATTCGACGTTCAAGCTCCAGCTCCAAAACGCAAGCCTGCCCCCGAACCTGTTCAGGATGAAGAAGAGTATCGTCCTCGCCGCCAAGAACGTTCACAAAGTTATAATCGCGACCTTCCGGAATATCGCCGCAACGACAAACGCAACAAAGATTATCGCGAAGACCGCCAGCCTTCTCGCCGCAGCAACGAAAACACCAGAAACAATAACAACAAAGATCGTCAACGCACAGTTCAGCAAAAAACCGGTAATTCATGTCTTGAGACCATCAGACAAAAAGGATTTGAAATTATCAGCCGTCTCTTTGTTAAAAACGTAAATATTGATTATGCCGCCATTTCGGCTGACAGCATTTATCTCTGCCTGCTCGACCGCGAAGACGGTGATTGGCTTGCCGATGAAGAGCGTTTTAATGATGAAGAACCGTTGTGGTTCTCCGAAAACTCGCACCGCATATCACCGGTCAGAAAACTTGATATTGCACGACAAGCCATAACCAACAAACTTGAAGAAGCAGAATTAGATTTTAATGTTGAAGCTATTTTAATTGAACAGGCAGGAAACATCATCAATACCGAAGATATGCTTGAAATTTGGAATTCTATGAATATAACAGTTTGCCGGATAGATCGCGGCATGCCTAAAGAACTTCAACAGTTTGCCAGAGTTCTGCCCGAGGCCGAAGGTCATATATCTGAAGGAAAACTTGATAAACTGACTAAAATTCTTCGCAATATTGGATAAAGGATAAAATTATGGGAATGAAAACGCGCGGAGCCGAATGGGAAGAATATGATCACGCTGTCAGGTGGATGAGCTTGACAATCATTATCACTCTTCTTCTCACCATATTTCTGGCGGTAGTATGCATGCCGCTCGGTTATCTTATGGGAAATGGTGTTTCCAAAGAAACAATGGCAAATGTTCAGAAATTTATCAATATTGTAATTGCCAATCCCTCTTATATTTTCCAACGTTACGGAGTTTGGTTTAAGCAAGTCTATCACCACAGAGGCGGCTTCAGTTTTGGGCTGTGGATGCCGATATTACCGCTTTTAACTCTTCCGATAGGACTTATTGTCGGAGCCGTAGCCAATCCTTATCGTTTTCAATCTAATATTCACGGTGCCGGCCGCGTTGCCACCCTAAAAGATATAAAAGCAATGAAATTATTAAACGGCTTTTGTATGGTTGTCGGCAAATTTCAAAAATATTACTTAAAACTCCCCGAAACTCTTTCAACACTGTGCTGCGCACCTCCGGGAACAGGTAAAACCGTCGGTGTGGTTATTCCGACAATTTTCAATTCGCACAATATGAGCTTGGTTATCAACGACCCGAAACCGGAGCTTTGTTACAGCACATCAGGTGCCCGCGCCAAAGAAGGTCCCGTTTTCGTCATCAACTGGGGTGCCGAAGATAAGCCCGAGCAAGGCATTTACTACCCGAGTTGGAATCCTCTTTCTCCAAGTGCTTTGCCGCAAGTCGGTCCGGCTCGCGATATGTATATCGACTCCATCTGCAATATTTTGGTTGAAGACCCGAAAGGCAATGCCGACCCGCACTGGGCAAACACCGGACGTGCCGCTTTAAACGGTTTTATTCACTTTATCGCCTCAAAATGCGAAAAAGCTCGTGCCAATGACTATTTCTTGAGCCGTATTTACGAAGGAAAACTCGACGGCGAAGATAAAAATGTTTTAGCCGGCTATTATGATGACATAAAAGTTAACAATCCCGCCGCCGTAAGAGCCATAAACGACCTTCGCAACGGCACTTTGACCATCGAAAATTATGTTCCGATCGGTACATGGGAGCTCTTGCCCGAAAAATGGGTAGGACGCGAGGCTTGTATTGCCATGATCTTGGAATGGTTGACCGAAGCCCAAATTAAACAGGCACAAGAAATTCGTCGTCGTATGAACGAAGGTGACCAAATGGCCGCCATGGCAGACCCCATGCGCGATATGTTGGATACCGCTATTGAAGAGGCCAGAAAATATGGCTATACTCAACGTGCCTATACCGAACTTTCCGCCTTGAGCAGCATGCCTGACAAAGAGCGCGGCTCCGTTCTTTCAACCGCTTTTGCCGGTATCGGTATATTCAAAAACTCCGCGGTTGTAACCAGAACCAGTTTCTCTGATTTACACTTTAAAGACTTGCGCGGTATCAAAGACCCCATTTCCGGCGAATGGAAACCGATATCCGTATATCTTTCCATCAATCAGGTTGATGCCAGAGCATTGGGCGTAATCAACAGTATTTTCATTGAGTTGATGTCATCATACCTCATCTCCAATCCGCCTAATTATGTCAATCAATCAGACGGCAAAATGGGACCATTCCCCGTTATATTTGTATTGGACGAGTTCCCGCAAATGCCTAAGATGAAAGCGGTTATCGACGGACCTGCCGTCGGACGCGGACAGAAAGTTTCATACCTTTTGATCGGACAAGATTTGGGACAAATCTCCGGAAAATATGGCAAAGATGACTTGGAAACAGTTATCTCCACCACCGCCTGCAAAGTTATTCTTTCCCAAAACAACGAACAAACTGCAGAACGTTTTTCGAAGATGATTGGTAACAAAACCGTTCAAACCACATCATATTCCAAGCAAGAAGGTTTCGGCACCAAAGAAATGAATCCTTTTGCCAAAAACACAACCTATTCTCTGCAAGGTGTATCGGTAATTACCGCCGCCCAGCTCTTGAGCTTGCCGCAACTCAAACAGGTAGTATTGATGCAAAGTAACATCGACCACCCGATTGTTGCCGATTCTCCGCGTTGGTATCTTGACCCCAAAATGAGAGCTTTGGCAAAAATTCCACCGTCTCCGTATGTACCTGAATGGATTGTTGCCCAAAGAGAAGACATCAACGACAATATGATGGAAAAGCTCGGTCTTGGTGATGAAAAAGCTTAAATATAAACTTTTCTGATTGCATCAAGCAGTTTTTTGTTTCTGCCCTTATTGAGAGAATAATAAACAGATTGAGCCTCTCTTCGGGTAGAAACAATCTCTGCCGCACGCAACACACTCAAATGCTGTGACAAGGCCGATTGGCTTATTCCCAGCATTTTTTCCAAAGCGCCGACATTTTTTTCACCATCATACAAAAAATATACAACCTGCAACCTTTTGGGATTTCCCAAAGCTTTCAAGACATTTGCACTATATATAAGTTCATCATCATATTTCATAAAAATCTCCCTTGATTAGATATTTATAAAATATACATTGATATTGAAATTTAAAGATAACTGCCTTAAAATAACAAAAAATTATGGAGAAAAAAATGACAGAAACAAATTTTGAAGAAATAACCTTTGAAGACGCGCTGTCCAAGCTCGAAAATCTTGTTCGCGAACTTGAAGCCGGAAAAATAAAACTCGACGATGCCGTTACCGCCTATGAACAAGCCGTCGCACTGAAAAATTTTTGTGAAAAAAAACTCAATGATGCCAAATTGAAAATTGAAAAAATAGAACTCACTCCCGCAGGCGATATAAAATTATCTTCTTTGGACAACATTGATGAAAACTGACACTTTTGCAGAGCACCTAAAACAATATGCGTTGCGTTTTAATCAGGAAATTGAAAAATATTTTCCTTTTCCGCAAGGCGAAGAAAAACGCGTCAGCCAAGCCATGCACTATTCTTTATCTTGCGGAGGCAAACGTTTGCGTCCGTTTTTGGTATATAGCACTGCCAAACTTTTCGGCTTGGATTTTTCCGATTCCATAAATACCGCCATGGCTTTGGAAATGCTCCATACCTATTCTCTTATCCACGACGACCTGCCGTCAATGGACAACGACGATTTCCGCCGAGGTTTTCCGACTTGTCACAAAAAATTTGACGAAGCAACCGCCATACTTGCCGGTGACGGACTTTTGACCTATGCTTTTGAAATTTTATCCTCACAGCAAACATCACCTGACAGTTCAATACGTTGCCAACTTATATCTTTACTTGCCAAAGAGGCAGGTGCGTTCAACGGTATGATATCGGGGCAAATGCTCGACCTTTTGGCCGAACAATATACCCCCCTCACCCCTAATGCCGAAAATATCATCAACCGCATTGAAGAAATGAAAACTGGACGCCTCCTGCACTATGCGGTAGAAGCCGGCGCAATATTGGGAAATGCTCCCGACAATTTGCGCGAAAAACTCTCACAATATTCGCGCAAAATCGGAATTGCTTTTCAAATCACCGACGATATATTGGATGTTGAAGGAAACGAAAAACTGGTAGGAAAAACCCTGCATAAAGACATCAACCAAAATAAATTGACTTTTATCAACCTGTATGGGCTGGGAAAATCGCGCCAAATGGCACAAGACCTCATAAATCAGGCCATTGAAGCACTATCCCCGTTTGACAATGCCGCAGACGACCTGCGTCAACTTGCACAATACATTATTATCCGCAATCATTAAGGAGTTTGCCATGAAAAAATTTATCTTCTTGACAGCCATAATCATAACAAGCTTTTTTTGTTACAGCCTAACCTCCGCCAAACTAAAAACTCTGCAACAGGTAAGCACCGTAAGATATACGGCATTTCCCGACTATTATCCGATTAGCCAAATAACCAAGTTGTCCAAAATTAAAGGAAACATATATCAAGGTGTATTCGACAATTTCATCAGTGACATATCTGCCGTCAACAATCTCAATTTTCAGATATACTTGGATGATGATTATATTCAAACCATCCGAAGTGCCGAAACCAACAATTTGGATATAGTCATAGGTATATATGCCGACAGCAAACTGTATGATGATTTTCAAATCATTACACCTTCACTCATAGACAATCCCGTTCACCTCGTAATGTTACCGTCGCGCATAGGCCAAATCAGAAAGGCCCAAGACCTTCTCCAGCTAAAAGGAGCGATTGATGAAAATGACAAATTCAACAACTTTGTCACTGAACAGTTTAAGAAATTTAATATTGAAACTGTCAGCACCCCCCAAGAGGCATATCGCAAACTCATGAGCGGCGAAGTAGATTATATATTCACAAGTTATTGGTACGGCATAAGCAAAATTATGGAACTCGGCATCCAAGATTTAGTTACCGTTTCCCAAAAAGGCTTGTGGAATATGCCTTTATTTATCGGAATATCGGATTTTTCGCAGAAGAAAAATTATCTTATGCACCACATTACCGAATATCTGAAAAATCCTATCGTTACGCAAAAAATAAAAGAAAGAGCCTTGGAAGTGTTGGAAGAAATAAAAAAACAAAATCAGGGAGTTGTCCCCGATTCATATATTTTGCAAAACAACAACAACTGACTTGACCTTAAAATAACAACTTGCTACATTATAACCATAAACAGGTTTTATGAGGTTTAAACACATGGTTTTATTGATACACAACCCGATATCTCCACACTCTCGCAAGGTTCGCCTGTTGATGAGCGAAAAAAAGATATTGTTTTCCCTAAAAGAAGAAAACCCGTGGAATTTATCAAAAGATGCCCTAAAACTCAACCCCGCAGGCGAATTGCCTATTTTCGTGTTTGACGGCAAATATATTTCCGGCAACAACAGTATATGCGAATTTTTAGAAGAAGCTTTTCCCGATCAGGCCTTTCTGTATGGCGATGCCTTGCAAAAAGCAGAAATCAGACGTTTGACCGAATGGTTTGACAACAAATTTTATCATGAAGTCCACCGCAGCATAATCACCGAAAAAGTCTTCAAACGCTTTGTTACCGGTGCTTCCCCAAACTCACAGGTCTTAAAAAAAGGTCTCAATAACCTCAATTTTCACATGGAATATATTGATTGGCTGTGCGAATCACGCAACTTTTTGGCCGGTGACAAAATTTCTTTGGCCGATTTGGCTGCAGCTGCACAACTTTCCGTAATAGACTATTTCGGTGATGTTCCATGGGACGGATACAAAAATGCCAAAGTATGGTATTCAAAAATAAAATCCCGCCCAAGCTTCAAAGATATTTTAAACGACAGCATCAAAGGAATTCTTCCGTCCAGAAATTATAATAACTTGGATTTTTAGCAATGAATAAAAAGATTTTAGTCCTCGCCGTCATCACATTTTTAAGCGCATGCACCAGCACACCGGCAGGTGACAGACCATATCGCCCTTGGTGGAGCATTCCACCTTTCAGTTGGTTTGGCTCTCATGGCGACGGACAAGAAATCTTTCATTGGCAACGCCCACATACAGGTATTGAGAAATTTGCGCGTGACCACAAATATTGCTTGTCAACCGCCAGCACATTCAAATTGATACCGGCAACCTCAAAGTTTTTCCACGATATTTTTTATACCGAAGAAAAACACCTCGAAATCCGCGCCGATTGGAACGGAAGAAGCGGCATTTGGGCAAGTTTCATCCCTTATGACGGCGCCCAACCGCTGATACTCAATACCACTCGCCCCGAAGACGACGACGACATCAACTATCATCAATATGTTGATTGTATGTATGACCGCGGCTATAATAACCGCAACTATAACATTCCGGAAATTACCAACGTATATCTCCGCAGAGAAAAACATCAATAACCACCGCCGATTGCCTTATAAAAAGCTATCACTTTCTCATAAATAGCCCCTCTGCTCTCAATCAGCTGACTTTGCGCTTGCAAAAGTTTTTGCTCTGTATCCAACAAATCGCTAAAGTTTAACAATCCCTGCGCATATTTTTCTTTCATGCTTTCCATCACCTTTTGCATATTGACAACTGCTTTTTTCAAAGCTGCATTTTTTTCATATTCTTTTTCAACCGCATTTATGGCATTACTAACCTCTTGCAACGCCTGCAACAAAATTTTTTGATACTCATATAAATATTCCTCTTTGACAGCCTTTGCCGATTTTAGTTGATTATAAAGCTGTCCCCAATGGAAAAATGGCAAATCAACCTGTGGAACATAGCCGTAAGCCGCATTATATGAATGGGATAAATCTTTCAACAAATGCCCTTGCCTACCCAAAGATGCCCCTATACTGACATCCGGAAACATCGAGGCCAAAGCCACCCCGACTTCGGCATTTTTTGCAATCAACATATTCTCCGCCGCCATAACATCAGGACGGCGACGCAAACTTTGAATGGGAATTTCTCGCAAAGTTCGCAAATCAAATTTGAAATTTCTTTCCGCAATATTATTCTTTGTAATATCCAAAATTTTCATATCAGCCGGCAATTTTCCCATCAAAACAAGCAAAGCATTCTGATAAACCTTAATCTGATTTTCATACTGCGGCAGCAAAGATTGTGTGCTGTTTAAGGCATATTCAGCCTGATTTAATGCAATATTATCGGCAATTCCGGCATTATACTTATCTCTTACCAAGTTTCTTATCTCTCTTTGCAGTTGAAGATTTTCTCGCGCATTTTTCAGCTGTGCTTGAGCCACGCGCAATCCCGCATAATCAAGCGCAACCTCTGCGGTCAGCGACAATTTTGCATTATCAAGATTATTTATCGCCGCATAATACATAGCCAAATAGCTTTCTTTTGTTCTTCTGCCTTTTCCAAAAACATCAAGTTCCCAAGAAGCATCAAATCCCAGCTTGAAATAACTGTCCCTATCGCCAAATTCAGCATATCGCGGCGCATAAGCATAATTATAACTTGAACTTATATCAAGCATCGGCAAAACATCTGCCCTCCTAATGTCAAAAGCATAGCGCGCTTGTTGCAGCTTTGCGGATATAATCTTTATATCCAACGAACTTTCAAGGGCTTGTTCAACTAAAAAATTAAGATTTTCATCTTCAAAAATATGATACCAAAACACACTCGGCAAAGAATTTTTATTCTTGACCTGCAAATTTTGCGCAATCTCTTCATTACTCCAAAAATCTGAATGTTGATAATCTTCACCCAAAGTGCAGGAAAACAGAAAAAACAAAAATGTAAAACAACAATATTTAAGCATTTTCTTTACCTTTATGCCACATTTTTTCCTTGATGGTTTCAAAAAGCGCAAAATAAGCCGGAATAAATATAATCCCCACCGCTGTCGCCGCCAACATCCCATAAAAAACCGCCGTTCCGATAGCAATTTGGCTCGCCGCACCGGCGCCTTTTGCCACCACCATCGGAAAAACACCCAAAATAAAAGTCAGAGCCGTCATCAATACTGCCCTAAATCTCTCGCCCGCACCTTTTACGGCTGCATCCAAAATGCTCAAACCTTGCTCGCGATAATCTTTATTAAACTCAATAATCAAAATAGCATTTTTCGCCGCCAAACCAATCAGCATCACCACTCCCAACTGTGCGTATATACTCAAAGGATGTCCGCTCAAATACAGCCCCAGTAATGCCCCGAAAATTGCAAAAATTGTCGAAAACATAACCGCAAATGCCAACATCCAGCTCTCATACAAAGCCACCAAAAACAAATAACAAAACACCAGCGCCAAAATGATTAAAAATATCACCATGCCCGAAGCCTCAACTTCTTGCAAACTCAATCCCGTCCACTCAATTTTGTATTGGCTCTGATTTAACCCTTGCGCCAATTTTTCAACCGCGGCAATAGCCGTTCCTGTACTCACATCTTCTCTGCTTTCCGCCACTATTGAGGCATCTTGATATTGATTATAGCGTTTTACGATTTTCGGCGACAGCACAATTTTAACATCAGCAAAACTTTCAACCTTAATCATTGCCCCGCTTTTTGAGCGCACATATAGATTTTTTACATCATCAACCCCGCGGCGATAATCAAAATCTGCTTGAATAATAACTTTGTTGACCTGTCCGCTCAAAGTTATGTTATTCACATATCTTGAGCCCAGATTATTTTGCAAAGCCGTAAACAAAGTGCTGACATCAATACCATAGGCCTCAAGTTTGGTCCTGTCTATATCCAAAAAAATATGCGGAGCATCCGGTGAATATACACTGAAAGCATAAGCCAACTTCGAGCTTTGATTCAGCTCTCGCAAAAACATTTGTAACCTATCATAAAGTTGTGCCGAAGTAATATTTTGATCTATCGCCAAAAGTTCCATAGTCAAACCGCTGCTTTGCCCGATACCCGGAATGGAAGGCGGCGCAAAAAAGTTAATTTCAGCTCCGTCGAGGTTGGCAAATTCTCCCGAAAGCTTTTTGGTAATTGCATCAACTGATGTATTTTTGGTTGTTCGCTCATCCCACGGTTTCAAACCGATTACCCCGAGTGCCACATTTTCGCCGGAACCGCCCAACATGCTGTAACCGGCAACCCCGACAAAATATTCCACTCCCTCCATTTTCAAAATCTTTGTCCCCATTTTGCTCAATATTGCATTTGTCTGGTTTATGCTCTGTGTATCATCAAGCTGAACATCGGCAAAAATAATTCCCTGATCTTCTTGCGGCAAAAATGCCGACGGTACAAAATGGAATCCCGCACCTAAAAAAACAAACATTATCAAAGTAATAACAATCGTTGCTTTTAAATTGGTTGAAAATAATTTTACCAAACGCAAATATTTTTCTTCCAAATTTTTGATAAAATTATCAAACCAAACAAAAAATTTCCAATTTTTGCCCTCATCATTATTTTTCAAAACTATTGCACAAAGAGAGGGGCTCAAAGTCAGGGCATTAAAAGCCGAAAAAACAACCGAAGTCGCAATTGTAATCGCAAATTGCTGATAAATCTTACCTGTAATCCCCGCCATCAACCCCACTGGCACAAATATTGACAGCAAAACAAAAGTGGTCGCCACTACCGCACTGCCGATTTGTTGCATAGCCTTAACCGACGCCGCATGTGCATCCATTTTTTCATAAAGCATCAAATATTGCACCCGTTCCACCACAATAATTGCGTCATCAACCACCAAGCCGATTGCCAAAATCATCGCAAACAAAGTCAATATATTTATATCAAAGCCACAGACATACAGCACTGCCAAAGTAGCAATCAAAGAAACCGGAATGGTCAAAAGAGGAATAAGCGTGGTCTTGGCTTTTTGCAAAAATATATATGTAACCAATACCACCAGCGAAAAAGTAATCGCCAATGTCTCAATAATTCCGGCGATGGAAGCTCTGACAAACTTTGTGGAATCATATGCAATCTGCAGTCTCAAATCTCCTTCAAAAGTCTTATTGAGAGCAGCAATTTCCTTTTCCACCGCCTTCATAATATCAAGCGAATTCGATCCCGGAGTTTGGCTCAAAGAGATAATAACTGCCGGATTATCGTCATAAGTGGCATTCATCTCATAGCTGTCTGCTCCCAGTTCAATTCGCGCCACATCTTTCAAACGCACCAATCCTCCGTTTTTTGAGGTGGCAACAACCATTTCCTCAAAGTCTTCAACCGTATTTAACAAACCTTTTGCCGTCAACGAGAGCACCAAATTTGTATTTTTTGCCGAAGGCGCCTTGCCGACAGCCCCGATAGAGGCTTGCACGTTTTGCGCATTTATAATATTGACAATATCCTGACTGTCCAAACCCAATGAGGCAATTTTTTCCGAATTCAGCCAAACTCTCATACTGTATTGCGGCCCAAAAATCTGCACATCACTTATTCCCCCGACACGGGCAAGCGGATTTTTTACATTTACATAGGCATAATTACTCAAAAACAAGCTGTTATAACTGTTATGCTCCGAACGCAAAACCAAAAGTGCCAGCATATTTGAACTCTGGGTCGTAACATCAAGCCCTTCCTGTTGCACGATCGCCGGCAACTGCGACATAACCTGATTAAGTCTGTTTTGCACCTTAACCTGCGCAATATCTGGATCGGTACCGATCTCAAAAGTAATTGTGAGCTTGTAGCTTCCGTCATCGGTTGACGAAGAACTCATATAAAGCATATTATCAACACCATTGACCTGATTTTCTATCGGAATGGCAACCGTATCAACCAACACTTTTGCATTGGCACCGGGATAAGATGCGCTGACCACAATTTGCGGCGGTGTAATTTGCGGATATTGTGAAATTGGCAAAACCGCCAGAGCTAACAGCCCCAAAAGCACCATAACCACAGAAACAACTGCCGCAAAACGGGGCTTATCAATAAAATATTGCGAAAACATCACTTGTTTTCCTTCCCTGTGGCAACATTTTCCTCTATCGGCTTAATTTTCATCTCATCTTGCCATGACGTAATTTTGCTCACCACTAATCGCATATCCGGCGAAAAATTATTTTTCAAAATATATTGGTTATTCAATTCGCTCAAAATTGTTACTTCACACTTTTTTGCAATTCCGTTTTGTTCCGCATAAACAAAATTTCCCTCCGGCGTCAAACTGACCAAATCTTTATCAACCAAAACTCCATTATATTTTTTTGCCAGCAAAACGGTCACATAAGCCTTGTCAATCAACATTTGTTGCGGATTTTCAAATTTTGCGTAAACCGCAATCGAATTCGTATTACGGTCTATTTCATTGTCCGCATATTCAAAAGTTCCTTTTTGGTCATAGATTCTCCCGTCTGCCAATTTCAGTGAAATTTCTTCATTATCAAACATTTTTGAGCGCGAATTTTCCTCCAAATAATCTTTATCACTGATAGAAAAAACAACCCGCATAGGATTTGTCTGCACAATCGAAAAAAGTTCGCTTTGCGGAGATATATAATCACCTTTCGTCAGTGCTACATTACCGACAACACCGTCAATTGTCGCTGTAATCATGGTATATTTCAGATTAACCTCACTTTGTGCCAAAACCGCCTTTGCCTGTGCCAATGTTGCAGCCGACGCCAAATATTTTGTTTTTGCGTCATCAATTTCCGTCTGCGAAAAAACCTTTTTTCCGGCTTTCATCACTCGGTCATAATATTTTTCCTGATACTCAAAATCAGCCGCCGCCTTTGCTACATCGGCAGCCGCAGAATCAACCGAGGCTTTGTATTCATCTTGCTCCATCACCACAAGTTCATCTTCTGCTTTAACATTTTGCCCGCCCTGCACCAAAACATTACTGACAAAACCGCTGATATACGGACGCACAATCACGCTGTTAATCGGAGTCACATAGCCGATATAATTTTTTTCGACCTCAATTTCTTTTTCCGCAATCGGAACAACCGAAACCTCGGGCAAATTTTCCGGCTTTTCTTTCATTCCGACCTTTTTATAAAAATATGTTCCGCCCCAAAACAAAAAAATTACCGATAAAATTATAAGCAAAATAAATCTGATATTTTCTTTTTTCATCTTTTTTTTCCAATAACATGAACCGGTTTTTAAATAATTTTATTTATTGACAATTCAAGCCGCAATTTTAATCAAATTTTTAGATATTTAACCCTATTATTTTCTCCAGAATTTTTTTATAAGGACGCAGAAAAATGTTTTTTAATTCTTTTAATATAATCAATGCCAGCATTTTGGCTTTTTTAACATCTCTACTCATTGTTATCTTTGCCGGTAAAAAATTTATTACCTATATGCACGCATGGCAACATGAGGGACAACCCATCCGCGAATGCGGCCCGAAAGGCCACTTAAAAACCAAAAAAGGCACCCCAACCATGGGCGGATTGCTGATTTTGTTGGCCATCATAATTTCTACATTGCTCTATGCACAGCTTTCATCCGGATTTACTTGGATTTGTATTGCTGTAATTGTTATATTCGGCGCTACCGGTTTTTGGGATGATTATATTAAAATCAAAAAACATACAAACGCAGCTCTGACAGCAAAAATAAAGCTATCCATCCAGTTTGCGGTCGCAATTGCGATTGCAATTTTTGCCATTTCCCAATTCAGAGAAAATATCAAATTCAGTGTAATTATCCCTTATATAAATTACCCCATCAATCTTTGGTATTTCTACATTCCTCTCGTAATGTTCGTAATTGCCGGCACCTCAAATTCGGTTAACTTGAGTGATGGTCTCGACGGACTCGCATCAGGATTATTGATTCCGGCTTTTTCATACTTTTTCCTGTCAACCGTATTCACTTTTAACTTTGCTCCCTTGGGCAATTTGAGTGTAATATGTGCCGCTACCATGGGTGCTTGTTTGGGCTTTTTATGGCATAACAGCTTTCCGGCCAAAATCTTTATGGGAGACACCGGTTCTCTTGCCCTCGGAGCCTTGCTCGGAACTATTGCTGTTTTGACCAAACAAGAGATTATGTTGGCTATCGTCGGCATCATATTTGTCATAGAGTCGCTTTCGGTAATGATTCAGGTTTTCTGGTATAAACGCACCAAAACACGTGTATTTCTGATGGCACCGATTCATCACCACTTTGAACAAAAAGGCTATCCTGAAACATGTATAGTTATGCGTTTTTGGATTGTGGCATGGATTGCCTGTGTCATAGGTATGATTTCATTTTTTACACAAACTTTGGGGATAAACTAAATGATATCTTATCACAGCAATCGCAGCAGAATAAGTAATTGGTGGTGGACAGTAGATAAAACTCTGCTTACCTGCATCTGCATATTGATGTTGATAGGAATATTCTTAACTTTCTCGGCAAGCCCTGCTGTTGCTACACGTATCGGATACGGCAGTTTTCATTTTATCAAACGACATTTATTCTTTACGCCGATTGCCTTTGCGGTAATGATTTTTCTTTCCATGCAAAGACTAAAAATCATTCGTCGCATATCTCTTCTCGGCTGTTTGGCAGCTTTGGTATTGGTATGGCTCACCTATTTCATCGAAGGCAACAAAGGTGCCTCACGTTGGATAACTCTGTGCGGTCTTTCGCTTCAGCCGTCAGAGTTTTTAAAGCCGTTCTTTATCGTAACTACCGCATGGCTTTTTGCCGGTAGAAGCCAAAACAAAGATTTCCCCGGAAACTTGCTTGCATTTCTTTCTTGTGCCATTGTCATACCTTCTGTTGCCTGTCAGCCCGACTTTGGTATGACAATAGTAATATTTTTGGTATGGTGCTTTCAGTTCTATCTTGCGGGAATGCCCATGATACTTCTGCTTGTATTGGGAATATTAGGCGCCTTGGGCGGAGCTGCCGCATATATTTTCATGCCCCATATCCAAGTTCGCATCCATCAGTTTATGGCCTCCGGCGGAGAATTGAGTTTCCAAGTAAGAAAATCTCTCGAAGCATTCCAAAGCGGAAGCTTCTTCGGGCGCGGTCCCGGTGAAGGAATAGTCCGCTCTCACATTCCCGATGCTCATACCGATTTTATCTATGCCGTAGCCGGCGAAGAATATGGTGTCTTTTTGTGTCTTTTCATAGTTGCACTATATGCCGTTATTGTAATCAGATCTTTTCTCATTTCAAACAAAGACAACAATCTTTTTATAATTCTTTCCGCCACTGGATTGGCCGCTTCATTCGGGCTTCAATCAATTATCAACATGGCATCAACTCTACACATAATTCCCACCAAAGGCATGACACTTCCTTTCATCTCTTACGGTGGATCATCAATTATCGCCACAGCAATCGGAATGGGTATGCTGTTGGCTATTACCCGCAAAAACATTCATGCAGAGGACAAAGACGATGGTTAACGCAAAAAAACTCGTTATACTGACAGCCGGCGGTACCGGTGGACACATATATCCGGCGGAGGCTCTTGCCCGCAAGCTCAAAGACAGAGGTTATGAATTGATTTTCATAACCGACAAACGAGGTCTTAATAACTATCACGGAACTTTGTCACAAATCAAAAACATCTCTGTTTTAAGCGGTCCTCTGATGGGAAAAAGCAAAATAACCCGCTTGACCAGCCTTATCAAACTGGCATTTGGTCTTTTGCAATCAATGTTTATATTGCTAAAATACCGTCCGCTCTGTGTAGTCGGCTTCGGAGGCTATGCATCTTTTCCCTGTTGTGTTGCCGCCATTTTGCTGAAGAAAAAACTGGTTCTTCACGAACAAAATTCGGTAATGAGCCGCACCAATCGTTTTTTGGCCAAATATGCAACTCTGATAGCGACCAGTTTTTCCGAAACAAAGTTCCTGAATAAAACGCTTCCTCATATCCACAGCGGAATGCCGGTAAGAGAAAGCATCAGTCAATTATTCAATCAAAAATATACCCTTCCGCAAGAAAATGAAAACCTGAATATCCTAATTTTGGGTGGCTCTCAAGGTGCCAAAATTTTCTCACAAACAGTTCCCGAAGCAATAAAACTTTTGCCAGTCGAAAATCAAAAGAGATTAAACATCACTCAACAATGTCGTCAGGATGATGTTGAAAAACTCCAAGAAGAATACAAAAACATTCCTTGCCAAATCACCATATCCTCGTTTTTCAACAATATGCCGGAAATATATGCCAAAACGCACCTTGTTATATCGCGTTCGGGAGCATCCAGTGTTACCGAAATTGCCGCTGCAGGCATTCCCGCCATATTTGTACCTCTGCCGACCTCCGCAGACGACCACCAAAACACCAATGCCAAACCATATCATGATTGTGGCGGAGGCTTGTTGATTAAGCAAAATGATTTTACATCTCAAAAGCTTGCAAATATCATCAATGATATTTTATCCCAGCCTCAAAAATTGCAAACATTTTCCGATAACATGAAAAAAATTGCCATCATTGATGCAGATACAAAACTTGCTGATGCCGTAGAAAATATATGCTCGCGAGGTTGATATGTTAAATTTATTCGGCACAAACAAATTGTTAGCAAGACTACCAAAAGTAAAAGGAAAATATATTTCCAATGCCATGCTCAAACAATATACATGGTTTGGGGTCGGCGGTCCTGCCGAAGTTATGTTTTTGCCGAAAGATACTGAAGATTTGAGCTTTTTTATCCGCAACTGTCCGCAAAACATCCCCGTTTTTATCCTTGGCGGCGGCTCAAATATATTGGTCAGAGACGGCGGCATTCCCGGAGTTACCATAAAACTTGATTCTCCCGCTTTCAAACAAGTCAAAATAGAAGATGACAAAATTACCTGCGGCGCGGGTTTACCCAATTTCAGTTTGAAAAAATATCTCATTAACAATTCTCTCGGCGGACTTGAGTTTTTGTGCTCAATCCCCGGTGTAATCGGCGGCTCGCTCAAAACCAATGCCGGATGCTTTGGCAAAGAAGTAAAAGATGTCATCATTTATGCCGACATAATGGATAATCTCGGCAACATCAAACAAGTTCCCATTTCCGAATTTGAACTTTCATACCGCAGCAGTTGTTTTCCTTCCACTTGGATTATTCTTGACATCACTTTTTCCGTTCACAAGGACAATCCTGAAAATATCAAAAAAATATTGGAAGAGCAAAAAGCCTATCGGCTGTCATGCCAGCCCTACGACCAAAAAACCGCCGGCTCAACTTTCAAAAACCCGCAAGGACTGCGCGCATGGGAGCTTATCAAAAAATCGGAATGCGATCAATTGACCGTCGGAGGAGCAAAAGTTTCTGACAAGCACTGCAACTTTTTGATTAATACCGGCAAAGCCACGGCTAAAGATATCGAAACTTTGGGAGAAATGATAATCGGGCAAGTAAAACAAAAAACTTTTGTAAATTTGGAATGGGAAATCAAACGAGTAGGTATCGAAAAATAAATGTGGTTCAAGAAAAAAAATAACATCCCCGCGCCGAGCACACAGTCAAAACAGCGCATTTATATACCAAAGCTTTGGCCGTATCGCTTTATCGGCAACTTGCTGTTGTTTGCAATCATAATAGCCGCTGCTTTCGGTATATATGTCATCAAAACCAATTTTGTCAGCCAAAAACTGACCGGTATTTCCGACTACTTTATTGAATTGAGCAGCAAAATGGGCTTTACCATTGATGACATAATTGTCAACGGTCGCAAAAAAACCCCGCAGGAAGAAATCTATAACGTCCTCAATTTGCACTACGGAGATAATATACTTGCCCCAAATATCCAAGAAATACAATCCGAGTTAGAACTGCTACCATGGATAAAAAAAGCCACCATAAGACGCTCATATCTGCCGAATATACTGGAAATAAATTTGCTTGAACGTGAAATCAAAGCTATTTGGCAAATCGACGGAAAATTACACCCCATAGATATTGACGGACACATCATCAACACCGAGCAAATCCCCAATATTCCGCTATTGATTATTATCGGCAAAGGAGCACCGCAAAATCTTGCCTCTCTTTTGCCTGTCATCCGTCAAGACCCCGAATTATACCAACGTATAAAAGCCGCCAATTTCATCTCCAATCGCCGCTGGAACATTATATTGGACGATATCAAAGACGGTATAACTATCAAACTTCCGGCACACGAAACTGATAAGGCATGGAAAAAATTGATAAAATTAAACAATACTCGCGGACTTCTTAAACGTAAATTAACCATCATTGATTTAAGATTCGAAAATAAAATTTTGGTAACCCCGCGCAAACTTTCCGAAAAAGAATACTTGGGGTTGCACAAAAATAAAGAACACAAGCTATAGCCGATATTGGAGACCGCTGTAATGAATTCTTTTAACCGACAAACATCTATTGCAGCCCTTGACATAGGGTCATCAAAAATATGTTGCGTAATTGCTCGGGTAAGTCGCAATCAAAAAATATCTATTGCCGGCTATGGCTACATTGCCTCAAAAGGCATAAAAAACGGAGTTATTACCGATATAAAACAAGCCACATATGCCGTATGTGATGCCGTTGAAGCAGCCGAACAAATGGCCAATGAGAGAGTTGAACGAGTCATTGTCAACATTTCCGGTGACAGGATTAGGAGCGATATAAAAACCGCAACCATCGGTCTCAACAAAACCAAACCCATAACCGAAAACGAAATCAACAAAGTCATTACCAAAGGCATTTATAAAATCAATGTCGAAAACAATGAATTAATCCATTGTTTGCCGATAGGCTACAGTCTCGATTCGTGCAAAGAAACTCACGACCCTCGCAATCTCTACGGTGAAAGTTTGTCAGTAAACGTTCTGTTGGGTAAAGTTCCTGATGTAATGTTCAAAAACCTCAAAACCGTTTTGGACAATTCACATCTTGAAATCGCCGAAAAAGTTTTGTCTCCCTATGCCTCCGGTCTTTCATGTTTTGTTAATGATGAAAAAGAGCTCGGTGCCACAATCATCGATATCGGCGGCGGCACCACAAGTATTGCCAGTTTCAAAAACGGACAACCCATATACTTCAGTTCCATCGGTGTCGGCAGCAACAATGTTACAAACGATGTTGCTATTGGTCTGACCACCTCCTGCGCCCATGCTGAAAGGCTTAAAACCTTGCACGGATGTGCATTTTTGACCTCACAGGACCAAAACGAAATCATCAATGTTTATACCACCGGCGAAGAAGATGACAGCCTCATAAGATATATTCCGAGATCAGAACTCAACAGTATCATTGCCCTGCGTGTTGAAGAAACTTTCGAGCTGATAAGGGACAAACTTGAAAATTCAGGCATAAAAGACCTGCAATCGTCATCACACCGCATAGTTTTGACCGGCGGCGGCAGTCAGCTTTCAGGCATAAGGGAAGTTGCATCATATATTTTGGACAAGCAAGTCCGCTTGGGGCATCCGCGTAGCATCGGCAATATTTTAGACATCTCCAACTATCCGGTCTTACAAACACCGGCCTTTTCTACCGCAATCGGCTTATTGTTGTTTATTTTCAACTACACCGAGCGCAAACCCGGAAAAATTATCTCCAAACCGGTGAATGTAGAAGGCGGACGTTTCAATAAAATTTTATCTTGGTTAAAGCAAAATTTTTAATTTTAGTAACCAAACCTTAAACACTTTCACGTATCATACACTAAAAATATTTTTACCATTAAATTTGGGAGTAAGTTTATGCCTATAAAATTAGCTGTACCGGAAACAAATATGATAACCTTAAAGCCACGAATTTCAGTAATAGGAGTTGGCGGCGGAGGCGGCAATGCCGTCAACAACATGATAGAAAAGCATTTAGAGGGAATCGACTTTATTGTTGCCAATACCGACGCACAAGCATTAGAAAACTCAAAATGCACCCGTAAGATTCAGTTAGGTATTGAAACCACCCACGGACTTGGAGCCGGTGCTTGCCCTGAAATCGGACGCGCGGCTGCCGAAGAAGCTCAAGCCGAAATCGAAAAAGAACTCGAAGGCGCAAATATGGTATTCATCACTGCCGGTATGGGTGGCGGAACCGGATCCGGTGCCGCACCGGTTGTTGCTCGCATAGCCAAACAAAAAGGCATTTTAACTATCGGTGTAATTACCAAACCTTTTGAATTTGAGGGCAAAAAACGCTCACAAATTGCTGAAAAGGCCGTAGAAGACTTTATTGCCTCCGTCGATAGCATAATCATCATCCCCAACCAAAATCTTTTCCGCGTTGCCGACAAAAATACCACTCTTGCCGATGCTTTCATCTTGGCAGATAACGTATTATATTCCGGTGTTCGCTCAATTACCGACTTAATGATGATGCCCGGTCTTATCAATCTTGACTTTGCCGACATCAAAAGCATTATGCAGGACAAAGGCAAAGCCATCATGGGCACCGGCGAAGCCGAAGGCGAAAATCGCGCCATTCGCGCCGCCGAACAGGCACTTTCCAACCCCTTGCTTGACGACAGCAATATGAGCGGTGCCAAAGGTGTTCTAATCAATATTACCGGCGGCAGTGACATCACTTTGTTTGAGATTGACGAAGCCGCAAATCGTATCAAAGAAGAAGTTGACGAAGATGCCAATATCATTTTCGGTTCCAGTTATGATGACAATCTTGCCGGAAAAATCCGCGTATCTATTGTTGCCACCGGAATTGCCAACGGCAAAACTGTTCGCCGCCCCGCTCCGGTAAAACATACAGATTATCTCGAAGAAAGCCATGACGAAGAGCCTTTTATCAAATTGAATTCCGACGAAATTGATAGCAATCTGGCGAAATTCGCTTCCAATATCACACCGGAAAGCATTGCCCCGCAAGAGCCTTCAGTGATGGAAAGTTTTGAATCTTTTGAGCCCGAAGAAGAAATTATCGAAGAAAAAATATCCATCCTCCCCGACATTGATGATGGTGAAGAAAACACTGTCGATATCCTTGCCGATGACAATCACGAAGAACCGGTTGAAGACCCCAAGGATGAGGAGATTACACCGATTATTTCTTCAACAGCCATGAATGATATTCCGCAAGCCTCATCATTGTTTAATGCCGTTCTCAACAAAACCGAGCGCAACGACGTTGATGCACAGTTGGAAAATGCTCTTTCGAGCTCAAACAATAACTTTTCTTCAAAAACCAATACATTTATGGTAGAAGAAGAGCCTGAACTTTTCTCTACACCGCAAAACTTCACTCCCGCTCCAAAAATCGAAGAGCAGGAAAAGTTGATTATCGGTGAAGACGACAATCGCCCGCGCACATGGGCAGAAAGATTGGCTGTTTTTTCGATTGCCAAGCGCAATAACAAAAAGAAGATTGAAACGGAAGAACATCATTATCAGGAGCCGATAACTCCTTCATTTGCCGAAAATGATGATACCGACCGCAACAATCTCGACATTCCGACATTTTTCAGAAAAGATAAACGTATGTAAAAATATTTGTCCCCAAAAACAAAAAAAGCCGATCTTAAAAAAGTCGGCTTTTTTGTATGCTTAAAAACAAAGTTTAGCGTCCGCCTCTCCCTACAACAGTATATGTAAATGTTGTTTTATCCACTCCAATTACAGTTTTTACGCTTTCTTCTTTAATTTGCTTTCCCCCCGAAGCCCCTTCAGGTCCATACTCTTTAGGAGAGTTTACCTCCACAACCCACGATCTTTTACCTCTATCTACCACCGGTCCTCTCTCCTGAACATTAATATCAACCAGTTCCAAATTCTCATATGCATCTGCACTATCCATAGGCACATATATAGGTGTTTTACCAAATCGCTCAATCTCTGTGGCATTTTTGCCCACCATTATATTGCCTTTTGATACCACTGTTACATCATTTGGAGACGGCACATACTCAACCCGCTCCTTCACACCTGTAAGCAAATATTTTTTGCCGTCCTCACCATATTTTTTAAGCGGAAAACCGTCATAAGTTCCGTTCTCATAATGATTCCCCATCTCATTTAAGATATCCTCATCTATAAATATGGTATCTTGCGGTATTTCATTAGGATTTACAGAAACATTTGACTCTGTCCTCGGCATTACTCGCTCTTTAATAAATTCCTTGCATTTTTGAAAAAAATCACGTCCGCCGAAAACAACAATACTACCCACAGCTATCCACTTGACAGCCTTATTAACAAATCTGCCTGATGGTTGATCATTATTTGATCCGTTCATACCAAACATTTGCCTTGTCCCTAAATATTTTTATATCCATAACTACTTGGATTATAACACACCTATTCTCTTTTGTCCAGTTTTTTACATCTCATTTCTATAACAACAAAAAAACCGCTCGGTTAAGAGCGGTTTTTTTAGACTGTTTTGAATAAAAGGTCTAACCTCTACTCTCTTTCTTTAATCCTATATACCACACTTACCTTTGGTTCTGTAACAAGCGTCTTCTTTTTTGGATCAACTTGTTTAAGGGCTTTTCTTTTACGAAGATGACCTCTGGAATCATATTCAACATTTGCTTCTTCTACATGCTGTGTACCATCTCTTACTTCTGTAACTACGTCCCAGCCTCCACAATGAAATTCCTTTACCTCAATTTGCTTATTTTTATCTCTGCGAGCAATCGGAACATATTTTGCTTTTTTGGCAGACTCAGCAACTTTTGAACGCTCTTCAGGAAGTAGTTTGGGCCAAACTCTCTGTTCCATATTATTTGTAATTACTATAGTGGGCTTTTCATCAAAAGTATCTACTTCATACTCTACATTTTGCGATACTTCAACCAATAATGAATCCTTTTTAAAAGGATTTTTGCTATGTTTTATCAATGGAAATCCATCGATAGACGCGTTTTCTACACTTCCTTTATCGTCAATTGAAATTTCAGATCCGCCATACATAAATGTATCCTGTATGGTATTATCTTCGTGTGAAGCCGTAATCGAATCTTCACGCTTATCTTGTACATTTTTTTCACCACAACCAACTGAACCGGTCATCAAGGTAGCGACTGTCCCAGCCTCAATAAACACTCTTCCTACGCGTCTTTTTGCTTTTTTTCCAGCTTGTTCGATTTTTTGCTTTGCTTCTTTAAGTTTTTTTTCAATACTCATTTCTTTTCTCCTCGTTTTTCATTATCAAGATGTTGCTTATTTTATCACATACAACAAAATTTGTCTATTATAAAATATAAAAAACCGCCCATAAAGAGCGGTTTTTCTATTAACTTTATCGTTGTCAAAAATTATTTCAAAATCTTTGATACAACGCCGGCACCAACGGTGTGTCCACCTTCACGAATAGCAAAGCGCAAGCCTTCTTCCATTGCGATCGGGTGAATCAATTTGGCTACCATATTGATGTTATCGCCAGGCATTACCATCTCGGTTCCGGCAGGTAACTCTACGGCACCGGTAATATCGGTGGTGCGGAAGTAGAATTGCGGACGATAGTTATTGAAGAACGGTGTATGACGTCCGCCTTCTTCCTTGGTCAAGATGTAGCACTTGCACTCAAATTCTGTGTGCGGTGTTACTGATCCGGGAGCGGCCAATACTTGTCCACGTTCAACTTCTTCTCTCTTGGTACCGCGGAGAAGAACACCGATATTATCGCCGGCTTCACCTTCATCCAAGAGTTTGCGGAACATTTCAATACCTGTTGCGGTTGTCTTTTGTGTCGGCTTAATTCCTACGATTTCCAAATCGTCGCCTACATGAACTACACCACGTTCTACACGACCGGTAACAACGGTACCGCGGCCTGAAATTGAGAATACGTCTTCAATCGGCATCAAGAACGGTTTATCTTTCGGACGATCCGGTTGCGGAATATAATCGTCAACTGCCTTCATCAATTCAATAATGGAATCGTGACCAATCTTCGGATCGCCGTTTTCCAATACTGCCAAAGCTGAACCTTTTACGATTGGAATTTGGTCGCCAGGGAAGTCATATGAGCTCAACAAGTCTCTGATTTCCATTTCTACCAATTCCAACAATTCAGGATCATCTACTTGGTCTACTTTGTTCATATATACTACCAAGGCAGGAACACCTACTTGACGAGCCAACAAAATGTGCTCACGAGTTTGTGGCATCGGACCATCAGCAGCTGAAACAACCAAGATTGCTCCATCCATTTGGGCTGCACCGGTAATCATGTTCTTTACATAGTCGGCGTGGCCAGGGCAGTCAACGTGTGCATAGTGACGTTTTGCGGTTTCATATTCAACGTGTGCTGTTGAAATGGTAATTCCGCGAGCTCTCTCTTCAGGAGCCTTATCAATTTGGTCATATGCGGTAAAGCTTGCACCGCCTTCTTCTGCCAATACTTTGGTGATTGCCGCTGTCAATGTCGTTTTACCGTGGTCTACGTGACCGATTGTACCGATGTTGCAGTGCGGCTTTGTTCTCTCAAATTTCTCTTTTGCCATTTTTCT
>JAZNXK010000032.1:0-12064 GCA_045593845.1 Alphaproteobacteria bacterium | reverse complement strand
TAAACGATTGCATTCATATTGAGCAAGTCAACAACACCTTTAAATTCTGCTTCTGCACCGATTGGAATTTGTAAAGCCATCGGGCGAGCACCCAAACGGTCTAAAATCATATCCAAACAAGGATAGAAGTTTGCTCCGATACGGTCCATTTTGTTACAGAAACAAATTCTTGGAACACCATATTTGTCAGCTTGTCTCCAAACTGTTTCTGATTGAGGTTCAACACCTGCAACAGAGTCGAATACGGTAATAGCACCGTCCAATACACGCAAAGAACGTTCAACTTCAACAGTAAAGTCAACGTGTCCCGGAGTATCGATAATATTTACACGGTGATTTTTCCAATAACAAGTAGTAGCAGCAGATGTAATTGTAATACCGCGTTCTTGTTCTTGTTCCATCCAGTCCATGGTAGCTGCACCATCGTGTGTTTCACCAACTTTGTGGTTTACACCGGTGTAGTACAAAATACGTTCGGTTGTTGTTGTTTTACCGGCATCAATGTGAGCCATAATACCGATGTTTCTATACATTTCCAATTTATGTGTACGAGCCATTGTCTTATCCCTCGATTAGAATTTGTAGTGAGAGAATGCTTTGTTAGCTTCTGCCATTTTGTGGGTATCTTCACGTTTTTTAACGGCTGAACCACGGTTAGCAGCAGCATCTAAAAGCTCATTAGCTAATCTTTCGGTCATTGTTGTTTCTGAACGTTTCAGAGCAGCACCGATAATCCAACGAATAGCCAATGCTTGACGACGATCAGCGCGAACTTCGCAAGGAACTTGGTAAGTTGCACCACCGACACGACGAGATTTAACTTCTAACATCGGTTTTACGTTTTCAATAGCTTCATTAAAGACTTCCAAAGGAGCTCTTTTTGTTTTGTTAGCCAAAATGTCGAAAGCTGAATATACAATTTTCTCAGCAACGGCTTTTTTGCCATCTTCCATAACATTATTAATAAATTTAGCTACTACCTTGTCATGATATTTTGCATCAGGTAATACTATTCTTTTTTCTGCACTATGACGACGTGACATAACTTACCCTCCTATTTCGGTCTCTTAGCGCCGTATAATGAACGACGTTGACGACGTTTAGCAATACCTTGAGTATCCAAAGTACCACGAATAATATGATAGCGAACACCAGGCAAGTCCTTTACACGGCCTCCTCTAATCAGCACCACTGAGTGTTCTTGAAGATTATGACCTTCACCAGGGATATAGCTGATTACTTCAAAGCCGTTGGTCAAACGAACGCGTGCCACTTTACGCAAAGCGGAGTTTGGCTTTTTAGGGGTTGTTGTATAAACCCTTGTGCAAACACCACGCTTTTGCGGGCATGCCTTCAATGCCGGAACCTTGTTTCTTTTCACTTTAGGTGTTCGTGATTTACGAATTAACTGATTAATTGTAGGCATCACAAATTTCCTTATATTATTAAAACATAAAAAACCGCACTTTTGTGATTCGACAACCACAAAATACGGGAAAAACTCTTATTTTTCTAGACTTGGAAGCAAAAAAAGCGCCCAAGAATTGAGCGCATAATAGGTTCAAACTTCAAAGGAGTCAACAGTTTTTTTTACAAAGTTGAAGAAACTTACTGTTCAGCCAAATTTTCTTCATCAAACTTAATTTTTATTGCATCTCTGACCTTCTCTCCGCCAACATAAACACCGCCGCTGTTTACCCTAAACTCCAATATATCTACAGTCTCACCAGCTGCATTTTTTGTACGTTTATTCATATCAACATATTTTCTAAAAGCCGCAGAAGTCATATTTTTAATGCATGAATCAGGCAAAGTATCGGAACTGCTTTGTTTATCTCTTTCACATTCTTCGCTCAAATCAGGATAAAGTAAATCAAAATTCTTTACCAAAATCTTGCCGTCACCTACCAAATAATCCCCCTGTTGCCCAAAGTTACCAAGCAGCTCTACCAACGCATTCTCATATTTTACCCGCGCCTTAACCACAAGTTTCATATCTTTTATAACTTGCTCAACAGCTTTGAGACATTCTCCTTTCAGTATATCTTCCTTTCCGTCATTATTATTCTTTGACGAGTTCAGTTTCATCTGCAATTCTTGCAAATTATTGACTTTATCTTTATCTATATTGCCAAGCTCATATTTTACAACCACCTCTTGCGGTATATTATTGTTGATGTCCTGCCCGACTTTTACATCACTAAGAACAAATTTTCCGTCCATGGACATACGCATTTTATCTTCGCTAATTTCAGCATTATTTACCATACCCAAGCTGGCATTTACTCCAATTCCCAAAATCGAAAATTCGGCATTTTTAGCTTCAATAATTGAATTAGATTTTTGCATAGACGCAACATTTTCCGGAAATTTTGAATAATCAACATCAGGAGCATCTGCATACGTCGCTGATATTTTGCTCTCAAGTTCAGAAATCATAACATCTACAAGCCACAAGCTAAAAGCCATATCTTTAATATTCGCAGCAGCCTGATACAATATTTTCCCGTCTTGAACCTTAACACTTGACCTTAATTGAGCTTGTTTGACACTGCCGATTTCACTTTTTAAGCCTGTATTCGGATCTTTTGAGTTAAAAACTATACCACTTGCTCTTGCATCAATATATTTCATAAAGCGCAAATCCGGAACAAAATAAATTTCAGAAGAAAAATCGGCTACACTTGCATCGGTAACTTTGTATTTTTGGTAAAAATAAGAAAGCAATGCCTCTGTCGCCGTCGTACTTATTTTATACATATCTTTGCCGATAAAATCACCGCTTTTTACAGCTTGCGCCTTATATGCGGGAATTACCCCCGATATATTTACAACTTTATCATCAGAATTTAGCACTTGCTTCAAGGTTTTTGTCTGCGGAAAATCTATTGTAAAGTTACCATTACTCTCTGATACCACACCGCCTTTATATGTAGAAATAGAAGAAATACCTTCCTGCAAAATAACAGCCTCATCCGAAGCATTTGCATCCATCGATAAGATAAGCAATCCCAAAAACACTAAAAATCTGTATAATTTCATAACTAGTTTCCAAAAAATAAATCTTATTCATACTCACTATGTAAACAATTATACATCCATATAGTAAAATTTAAGTAAATCTTTAATTTTAATATAAAAAAAGCCGCTTTCAAAGCGGCTTATTTTCAAGATTTGTTTTTCGGCAGCTTACAATTATGATGAAGCGCAATCTTCAACACTTCCTCAACTTCTGATACCGGAATAATCTTCAAACCTTTTTTCACATTATCCGGAATTTCTACCAAATCTTTTTCGTTATCTTGAGGAATTATAACGGTCTTAATACCACCGCGTAAAGCCGAAAGAAGTTTTTCTTTCAACCCGCCGATCGGCAAAACCCGCCCCTGCAAAGTTATCTCACCGGTCATGGCAACATCTTTGCGCACCGGAACTTTTGTAAACACTGAAACAAGCGTCGTATACATGGCAATACCCGCCGACGGACCGTCCTTTGGTGTTGCCCCCTCGGGAACGTGAACGTGAATATCCGTTTTTTCAAAAATTTCCGGATCTATCGCCAATTTCTTGGCATGTGAACGCACAACTGAATAAGCTGTTTCAATAGATTCTTTCATCACATCACCGAGTTTTCCGGTCTGCATAACTTTGCCTTTTCCGGGCATATCAACTGCTTCAATAAACAAAATATCCCCGCCGACTTCCGTCCATGCCAAACCGGTAGTAACTCCGATATGATCTTCTTGTTCTGCCTCACCAAAGCTAAACTTTCTAACCCCGAGATAATCATTAAGATTTTTAGAGTTTACTTTTATTGGAAGATGTTTTTTACTATCCATCAACAACGATTTAACTGCCTTGCGGGCAATATTAGACAATTCACGTTCCAAATTTCGCACTCCCGCTTCACGGGTATAATAGCGAATAATATCGCGCACCGCATCATCAGAAATATGCAACTCTTCGGGTTTTACGGCATTTTCGCGGAATATCTTCGGCAACAAATGACGTTTTGCAATCTCTATTTTTTCATCTTCGGTATATCCCGAAAGTCTGATAATTTCCATTCTGTCGAGCAAAGGTCTCGGCATATCAAGGCTGTTTGCAGTAGTCACAAACATCACATCCGAAAGGTCATAATCAACCTCCAAATAGTGATCTTGAAAAGCATTATTCTGCTCCGGATCCAAAACCTCCAACAAAGCAGAACTCGGGTCGCCGCGCCAATCGCTACCGAGCTTATCTATTTCATCCAGCAAAAACAACGGATTAGACGTTCCGGCTTTTTTCATACCTTTAATAATCTTACCCGGCATAGAGCCGATATAGGTACGGCGATGCCCTCTGATTTCAGCCTCATCTTTCATTCCGCCCAACGAGGCGCGAACAAAACTGCGTCCGGTTGCACGAGCAATTGATTGCCCCAACGAGGTTTTACCAACTCCCGGAGGACCGTATAAGCACAAAATCGGACCTTTAACTTTGTCAGCGCGGGCTTGAACGGCCAAATATTCCAAAATACGGTCTTTCACTTTTTCCAGACCGTAGTGGTCTTCTTCCAAAATTTGCATAGCTTTCTGCAAGTCTTTATTAACTTTTGACTCTTTTTTCCACGGAATATCCAACAGCCAATCTAAATAGTTGCGGACAACCGTTGCTTCTGCCGACATAACACTCATACTCTTCAATTTTTTAACTTCGGAAAGAGCTTTCTCTCTAGCTTCTTTAGACAACTTTGTCTGGTGAATTCTTTTGATATAAACTTCTATTTCGTTTTCTTCCTCGCCCTCACCCAACTCTTTTTGAATCGCGCGCATTTGCTCGTTGAGATAATATTCTTTTTGGCTTTTTTCCATCTGCTTTTTGACACGATTTTTAATTTTATTCTCAACTTCCAAAAGTGTCAATTCAGAGTCCATAAGTTCCAAAAGCTTATGAAAACGATCTTTCAAGGCACAACATTCAAGCAAGGCCTGTTTATCTTCTATCTTCAAAGACAAGTGAGAAGCGATTGTATCGGCAAGTTTGTTCAAATTTTCGATTTGACTTACCGAAACCAAAACCTCCGGCGGAGTTTTTTTGGACATTTTCACATATTCTTCAAACTGTGAAATAACCGCCCGTGACAAAGCTTCTTCTTCAAGGTCATTATCCTCTTTCTCCGGCAAAATTTCAACTTCTGCACTAAGATACTTATTAAAATCAGAAATATTCTTCAAGCGTACACGTTCAACTCCTTCAACCAATACCTTGACCGTTCCGTCCGGAAGTTTTATCATCTGAACAACGGTTCCCAGAGTACCTATGGAGAAAATATCCGCCTCGACCGGATCTTCAATTGCGGCATTTTTCTGTGTTGCCAGAACAATACTCTGGCTACCGTCAATTGCTGCCTGCAATGCCTTTATGGATTTTTCTCTCCCGACAAAGAGAGGAACAATCATCTTCGGATAAACCACTATATCACGCAGTGGTAAAAGAGGAAATATTTCTTTTTCGTTCATTATTCTGTCCTTAATTTTTGTTATGCATATTATATAAGAAATATTATTCAACTCTGCAACCGCAACTTTCAAATTATCACTATATTTTTTATATTTGCGTTACATAAATATTCTATCGGCAAAATGCGGTGCGTAATTTTTAGCTTTTGCTTGTGTTTGTTTGCACCAATGTTATGATGCAGTATATTAACAATTTTAAGGAGATTAAGATGTTTGAAGTGATTAAAACCACCCCATACACCGACCAAAAAATGGGCACCGCCGGCTTGAGAAAAAAATCAAAAGTCGTTATGCAGCCCAATTATTTTGAAAATTTTCTGCAAAGCATTTTTAATGTAATCAACCCGCAGGGAAAAACTTTTGTTGTCGGCGGCGACGGACGTTTTTATAACGATATAGCCATTCAAAAATTAATTAAAATGGCGGCTGCCAACGGAGTAAAAAAATTGATTATCGGCCAAAAAGGATATTTATCCACTCCGGCATCTTCAAACCTCATATTAAAAAGACATACCGACGGAGCTTTTGTATTGACAGCCTCACACAACCCAGGCGGCGAAAACGGTGACTTTGGCATAAAATTTGCCACCGAAACCGGCGGCCAGTGCTCCGGTGCCGTAAGCGACAAAATATATGAGCAAAGCAAACAAATTTCCGAGTATAAAATTTATACCGCGGATGACATCAATTTAGAAAAATTGGGAACCCAAAAATTGGGTGATATGGAAATTGAAATCATCAATCCGATAAATGATTATGTTGAGATGATGGAAAATATTTTTGATTTTGCAGCCATCAAAAAACTTTTTGCCAACGGATTTACCATCACTTTTGATGCCATGAATGCCGTTACCGGACCTTATGCAATCGAGATTTTTGAAAATGTCCTCGGTGCAAAGAAAGGCTCTGTCAAAAACTCAATTCCGATGAAAGATTTCGGCGGTCTGCATCCTGACCCGAATTTGGTTTATGCCAAAGATTTGTTGGCCACAATGTTTAGTGACAACGCACCCGATTTCGGTGCCGCCAACGATGGTGACGGCGACCGCAATATGATTTTGGGTAAAAAGTTTTTTGTTACCCCGAGTGACAGTTTGGCTATCTTAACCGACAACTATGCTCTTATTCCCGCATACAAAAACGGAATTTACGGAGTGGCAAAATCCATGGCAACATCCACAGCGGTTGAAAACGTAGCCAAAAAGCACAATATCGGCTACTACGAAGTTCCGACCGGCTGGAAATATTTTGTAAATCTCATGGACAGCAAGCGCATCACCTTCTGCGGAGAAGAAAGTTTCGGTACCGGCTCCAGCCACATCAGAGAAAAAGACGGTATTTGGGCAATTTTATTTTGGCTGAATATTATTGCCGCAACCGGAAAATCTGTCGAACAAATCACCAGAGAACACTGGGCAAAATACGGGCGCAGTTACTATATGCGCTTTGACTTTGACGGTATTGCAACCGATATCGCCAACGATTTGATGAAAAATCTCGAAAGTAAAATGCCCTCCCTCAACGGAAAAACTTTTGGATCTTTCAAGGTTGCCTTGGCCGAAGTCTTCACCTATAAAGATCCGGTTGATTTTTCGGAGACAACCAACGGCATGAGAATAGTAATGGAAGACGGCTCAAGAATTGTTTTCAGACTTTCCGGCACCAGCAGCAGCGGCGCAACTTTGAGAGTTTATCTTGAAAAAATTGAACACAATAATCTTGATGCCCAACCTCGCGATATGGTTGATGAACTGCTCAAAATCGCCATGGATGTTGCAGAAATAGAAAAGAGAACCGGCAAAAAAGAAGCCGATTTAACAACCTAGAATATCGTGTTTTGAGGAAATTTTAGTGAAAAACATCCTAAACAAAATCAAATTGCCGAGACCGGATAAGCTTTTGCAAAAAAAGCTTATCCTTTTGGCATATTCTTTGGTTTTTCTCACCATATCGCTGATTGTTTTTATCATCTATCCTCAAAACCTGTTGTTATTTTTGTCTTTGATTGCCGTCTTAACCATGATTTGCCTTATCTTATCGCTACAAACCTTAAAGGCGGCAGAAGAAGCATTGAACTACGGAGGTTTTGCTAATGCAGTAATCAGCCAAAGCTCGAACGCCAAAAGAATTGAGAGTTTCAAAGGCAAAATTATTCTCGAAAACGACGGCGCAAAAGAGCTTTTCGGCGGACAAAACATTTTATGGTTTTTACAAAATCATTTGGCCGAAATTCCCAATAACAATTTTGCTTTTCAACAACTCAAAAATGCTTTCATAAACTTTTCCACCATCAGAGTTGTATTGGCCTTGAATCTTGCCGAGAAAAAGCAACAAAACTATTCATGGTTCCAAGTTTCTCTTAAAACCATTGATTTGCGCCGCACAGATTTTTTTGAAAGCCCGTTTGCCATCAAAAAAGTGCAGAAAAACTCCTATCTGTATTGGAGCTTCAGAGATATTACCGCCGAACAGAATATGGAGCAGATTTTTCAGAGCGAACGCGTTTATATGCACGACTTTCTCGACTATATGCCGACCGCGCTTTATATTGCCGACCAAAATTATAATATTGAATACTGCAATTACATCATGGCAGAAAAATTCGGCTTGGACAGAGAAGCAATAATCGGTAACAAAATCACCGATTTCTTGGTCGAAAATTCCGCTGTCCCGCCCAACAACACCAAATGGAGCGGCTTTGTTCATTTTGCCGGAAAAAAAGGAAAAGCATTAGAAGCCTGTATCAAACAAGACAGCTTTCGTGATGGCACCGAAATAAAAACCAGAGCCGCAGTCATGTTCGATTTGCCCAATGATAATGATTTACAAAAAAATCTGCAAAAAGCAACCGACCAAACCAGCTGGCTTTTTGATTTTGCGCCAATCGGCATTATTTTTACCGACCTCAACGGAAAAATCACCAACTGTAACAATCAAGCCTTATCATTACTGAAAAAAAATAAGGATGACTGCTTGCAACACATCTTTATGGATTTTGTAGATAAGAACAACCATCATACCCTTACGCGTGAAATGCAAAGCATTGCCGAAAACGAAAAAAAACTTACCAATCTGCAAATTGCCTTTTTTGAGTCGGAAAAAAATGTAATTGCATATATCACACCAATGAAAAAATTGTTCGCAACCAAGCAGGAAAAACCGAACGGCTTAATATTTTATATCGTTGATGCCAGTGAACGAAAAAACTTGGAGATACAATTTGCCCAAGCCCAAAAGATGCAGGCTGTAGGTCAGTTGGCCGGTGGTGTTGCACACGACTTTAACAATCTTTTGACAGCCATAATCGGATTTTGCGATTTGCTGTTGTTGCGTCACGGGGTTGGCGATCCGTCGTTTGAAGATTTGGCACAAATCAAAAACAATGCCAACCGTGCAGCAGGATTGGTGCGCCAGCTCTTGGCATATTCACGCAAGCAACCCATGCAGCCGAAATATATTGATGTTACCGAAAACTTTATGGAATTGAGCCAAATGCTCAAACGCGTTTTAGGCGAACGCATTATTTTGAAGTTCCACCACGGAGAAAATTTAGGCTTTACCAAAGTGGATCCGGTGCAATTTTCACAGGTTATAATCAATTTGGCCGTCAATGCCAAAGATGCCATGAACGGCAACGGAGTTTTGACCATTGTCACCAGAACAGAAGAACTTAAAACTCCGCGGCAATTCGGTGATGAAGTTATCAAACCCGGCGATTTTATCGTTATAGACGTTCAAGACACGGGATGCGGTATCTCAAAAGAGCATCTTAACCGAATTTTTGAGCCGTTCTTCTCCACCAAAGAAAATATTGTCGGTTCCGGCACTGGATTAGGTTTGTCGGTTGTTTCCGGTATTGTTCAACAAACCGGAGGATTTATCAATGTTGACAGTGTATTAGGTCAAGGAACAACTTTTTCAATCTATCTTCCTCGCTTTGAAAACAACCCCGATTTGGATAAACAGCCCGAAGATGAAAAACCGCGTAATTTAACCGGTAACGAAAAATCACCGATTACCAACGTCAAAAGACAGAAAAATATGCCGGTTACGCCGATAAATCAAAAGCTCATTTTCGGACTTAATGTTTCGGCAATCGACAAAGTTGTTGACGGCAAAACCTCTAACCAAGATATTAAAATTTTGTTTGTTGAAGACGAGGATTCGGTACGCAATTTTGCCGTAAGAGCCCTACAGAAAAAAGGATATGAGGTTATTGCTTGCAATTCTGCCGAAAATGCCCTAGAACAACTTAAAAACATTCAAAACCTCAACCTTTTGATTACGGATATGGTCATGCCTGGAATGAACGGAATTGAACTCGGAAAAATCGTAAAAGAAAAATTGCCGAATATAAAAATAATCTTGGCTTCGGGCTATTCAGAAGAAATTGCCCGCAACGAACAAGCGGTTTCAAGCGATATTGAGTTTTTGGCCAAACCGTTCAGCCTTGGCGATTTAACCCAGAAAATTTTTAATGTTTTGAGTAAAAATTAAGATGACAAACAAATCAAACACACACCAGCTTCCGTTCAATTTTGCTCATCACCCTTTTATGAGTGTAGAAGACTTTATTGTAGCACCATGCAATGTCGAGGCCTTCAAAATGATTAAGTTATGGCCGGATTGGCCGGCATTCGGTCTGTGTATATATGGTCCCGAACACTGCGGAAAAACTCATCTTGCGAATATATTTGCTCAAAATGTTTCCGTCAAAACCAATTTTCCCTATCCGATTCCATATCTCAAAGCTTCGGATATAAAAATGGATATTGCTCCCGAACTTTTTGAGTTCAACAAATGTTTGATAATCGAAAACTTAAGCGAAGACATCAACGAAGAGGCTTTGTTTCATCTTTTCAACTGGTACAGGAACCAAGGCGGCAATATCTTATTCACCTCACACACACCGCCGGCAAGGCTGAACATAAAATTGCCGGACTTACTGTCTCGTCTGCGCATGTTGCCCTCCATTGCCATAAGCGAGCCAGATGATGAATTGCTATCTTCTTTGGTTATCAAACTGTTCACCGACAGACAGATTTTGGTTTCGCCCGAAGTGGTAAACTATATTTTGATAAATATGCAACGTTCTTTCGACTATGCGCACAAACTCGTCGCCGAAATTGACAACATATCCCTTTCCTACAAGAGAGCCGTATCAATACCGATAGTAAAAGAAGCCATCCAATCACTGGCACAAAAAAGACAAAGAGAACTGTTTTAGGCTAAACGCTGCAAACATCACCCTGACAATGGATTTCAAGTTTTCTTCCGCTGTCTGCCTCTGCATCTTCCCTAATATAAGAAGCAATTTCCTGCTTAAAGCTCTCGACAGAACCATAGCCCCTGTCAACATAAGATGCCATTGCAATATATATCAACTCATCCAAAGTCGGACGATTATTGATAAGAAGATTCAATTTTCTGACAATTTTTTCTTTATATTTATAATTATCCTGACCGATATTATTAAGGCCGACAATTCGATTACTTATCTCCCTGACGGCATGCGCATTATACTCAATACGAATACGCGCCAATTTGCTTTGATAGGCCGCAACGGAATAAAAATTTGACAGCTTGTCAACATTCTTCAACAAATCATTTTTCGGGTAATGTGCCGCTACAATTTTTTCCAAGGCTGCAAACATAAGGCCTTTGCTTTCAGCCTCTTGCAATTGAAGGAGAAAGCTCTCGCCAAGAGTCATTTGAATATTATTCTCCGCCATTGTCTCCTCCTAAATAATCCGTGCCATATATATAATATAACACATATTATGCTTTTTCACAAGTAATAATTTGTTCAATAGTCATAAATTATTATTTGCTTTATAAACAAAAATTTTATATACTGGCAACCTAGGAAATTCACGATGAAAAATTTATGCCTATCTTCTGAAACATATAATATAGAACTGGATGATATTCTTGCCTTGCCTGATGCAGATACGCATTTTGCAACCAAAGACCATGTCGTAATATTGCTCCGCAAAAATCAGCCGGACACACTGCTCTGCGGACGCAAATATACAGAACAGGCCAAAAAGAATAACCAAAAGTATATAAGTGTAAGAATTGCCTTTTCTCCCGAAATCAAACCTTATGATTTTATCTCCATATTCATCCGTCCGCTACGCAAAAAATATCAATATTGGTCATCAAATATCTATCACATGAATCCTGCCGAAATCAGAAAAATGAAAATTGAACGCAGTTTCCGCACCAAAGAAAATGCATATACTTTTACCAATCCTCTATATCGCAGAACAGACGAAGAAAGAATTGCCCGCTACGAAAATTTATATAACAGCATAAAAAAAGGATACGACGACAAATTTCCGATAGAAATTATGCCTCTGCGAATGGTAGGAGTTAAAGATACCATAAATAATGGACATCACCGTCTTGGTATTGCTTTGGAATGCGGACTGGACAGAGTCGCCGTCAATTTTAAGGTTATAGGACAAGCTCCGCGCATTTTAAGACCATTGTGCAAATTCTGCGCCAATTTAACCATGAAATTAAAACAGCATAAAAAATCCTAATCTTTTATCAGC
>JAZNXK010000031.1:0-24958 GCA_045593845.1 Alphaproteobacteria bacterium | reverse complement strand
GTTACTCACCAGTGCGCTACTCTCCTCCTCAGATAGCAAGCTATCCTCAGGTTCCCGTTCAACTTACATGGGTTAAGCCTGCCGCCAGCGTTCGTTCTGTGCCAGGATCAAACTCTCAATTTAAATTCAATCCTGTCTGTCATTACTTTACTCTAAAGAATTTCCTTAGGTTCCTTTAATATACAGACTTTATATCTATCTTTTCTGGTAAATATACCGTCCGCATATCCTCTATATCTCTTATTCACTCTATTTCTATAACCGACAAATAATGTCGCCGACTTTTTTTGGTCGGTGAATGCGGTTATAGATGCTAATTTATAATATGTCAATATAAATTTTGAATTTTTTTAAAATTTTTAAATACAAAGTATTAAAACACCCAAAAATGCTTTAATTTGCAAAATTTATTTATTTTTAATCAATAGGTGATACAATGCTTTAGATTTGATTTTGGACATGAAATTTATGAGATTTACTTTTTTTACATTGGGCGGAAAGCAATTTTGGCAAGACTTGTTTTTTTATCAAGGATGGCGAATCCAGCGCAATCTCTCCGGTAAATTCAGGCTACTTGACCCTTGGGATATATGCAGAGAATCGGGAACACTGAAAAAATGTCAAAATACTTTTGTGCGTTTTGTAGGGGTCTATCAAATGCTTAAACAGAGAGATAAAGCCGTTATTTTTCTGCATGGTTGGGGGCGGTCCAAAGATATTTTTAAACGTATGGCAAAAGAAAACGAATCGGAAGAACGACTCTCTATTGCTATAAATTATCCGTCTTTATTTAAGGAGCCTTCGGTTCTTGTGGCTCATATCGGTATTTTGCTGGAAGACTTGCACCATGTTAAGGAGGTTTGTTTTGTTGCCAAAGGTTTGGGAGGTTTGCTCTTGCGTTATTTGTTGGCAAAAACTAATTGGCGCAAATATTTTAAGATTTCGAGAATCGTTCTTATTGATAGCCCCATTGATGATTGGGGATTGATAAGTATTTTGCGAAAATGTAAATTCGGCAGAAAGCTTTTGGGGCCGGCAATGCAACTTTATGAAAAAGAAAACATTGCAAAGTTACCGGATTTTCCAAAAAATATTGAGGTGGGAGTTTTGACGACTTGGCATCCGTTATTTAAGGCTTTATTGAAAATTTTCCCAAAATCTTGGAAAAACTTGTTTCCTTCTGCTAAGGCTTCTCACTTGGAGTATGCAAAAGATATTTATTCGCTCAAATATTATGGGCTTAATCCTTGTTCCAGAACAAAAGTTATTGATGCTTGCTTTTCGTTTTTGAAAAACGGAAAATTTAAGTCGGCGCAAAAAATCAAAAAACTGTAACACTTTTTATACTTTTTTTGTGTTATACTATAATGAGATAACTGTGGGAGCAAAAAAAGTGAAGACTATATTGATTGATATTGCATTGTTGCTAGGCTTATTGGTCTTTTATTGCAGTGGTGTCTATTCTTGGTTTTCATCAAAAAATGTTTTAATTTGCTCCTCTCTGCTGGTAGTCATATTGCTTGTGGTGGCATATAAGGTTATCGGCAGCCCATTTAGACGGAGTAAAGACGATGACTAAAAATTTGTTGCGAGCACTTTTCATTGCGGTTTTTACCGGGTTTATGTTGTTTTCAGGCAATATTTTAGCTGCTACCGGCGGTGACGGTGATATTAGTGCTGACTTTTCAGGCTCGCAAGATTCTCAATATGTTCTTACTGCGTTTAGTTGTGATTCTCCGTTACCTGCAAAATTAAATGAGACACGCAGTTGCTTTTTGTGTCCGTTGTTCAAGATATTATTTACTGCCTCTGCTTCCGTTTCGGTGGCATCATTTGATCATTTGGCAGAGCCTTTTCAGATGATACTGTTGATCGGCTTTGCTTTATATATCGGATATTTAACATTGAAACAGGTTAGCGCTTTTACCAAACAAGATGCCTCAAAATACATATCGGAACTGCTTATTATCGGATTTAAGGTTTTGGTTGCATGGTTGCTTTTGGCAAACGGAGAGCAGGTTTATAAGTATGGTTTGGAGCCTATTTTATCTACCGGAATGGAAATAGGTTCCAGTTTCTTGCACGCATCTTCCGATAAAACTTCTAATATAGCTTCTTGTCAGACTCCGGCTGTGTCCGACACAAACAGAACATTTTATTCTAATGTTTTTGAGAGTAAAATAGACTGTTTTATGAAAAAAATAGCCGAAGAAACCGCCGTAACACACGTTATCGGTTCCAGTATATATTGTGTTGCCTCATTCTGGCAAATCGGGGCATGGGTCAGCGGGTTGCTGATTATGGGATTTGCGTTTTTGATAAATTTGGCCATGGGCTTTTATTTGATTGATGCCGTTATAAGGATGGGAATACTGGGGGCTATTTTGCCGTTTTTAATTGCGGCATGGCCATTCAAAAAAACAGCTCAATATACCTCAAAAGGATGGAGTATGTTTTTGAATGCCTTTTTCATATTTGTTTTTCTCGGCTTGATTATGTCGATAGTTGTGGAGATTATTGCAAGTGCCATAACCAAAGGTGATGGTAATGCAGATGAAATTATGGGGTATATTGCAAATGATAAAGTAGAGGCACTGCAAAAATATATGGATATGGGTGGAGCCGGTTTCTTGTTCTTAATTATATGCGGTCTTTTTGCTTTCAAACTATGTAAAGAGTCATCTGCTTTGGCTTCGGAAATGGGAACATCAGGAGGTACTCCTATCGGCTCGCAAATAGGCGGTTTGACAGCAAACGCAACAAAATTGGGCGCAGGAAAGGCTTTGAAAGCTGCCGGAGGAGGTGCAAAGTGGGCTGCTCACGTATTGCCCGGCGGAGGTGGCGAATCTTTGGCTTCGCGTGCAAATATTATAAAGAACAGTATAAGTAGCGGTATAAATCGCTTTACAAAAAGACTTACAAATCCTTTTACTCCTGACGGAAGACTCAATAGCGGAGACGATGGAAACATTCCTCTTCCCGATCCAGACGATACAAACACCGGACCTAATGGTGGCGGCGGACCAAACGGTGGCGGAGACGGGCCAAACGGCGGCGGAAACGGACCGAACGGTGGCGGCGGACCAAACGGTGGCGGAGACGGACCAAACGGCGGCGGAGACGGACCAAACGGCGGCGGAAACGGGCCAAATGGTGGCGGCAACGGACCGAACGGTGGCGGCAACAAGCATCAAAATACAAATAATCAACAATCATCAACAGGTGATGAAGCCGGAAGCGAGACTGAAAGTGCTGAAGGAACCGATAAATCAGGAAACAAGCAAGGTGGTGATACCGGAAGCGGTACCAATAAAGAAAATGTGAATAATGGAAATCAGGGTGGAGATACAGGAACTGGTAGCAATCAAAATACTGATACCACAACTAATTATGAGATAGATAAAGCCCAAAAATCAACAGAAAATCGAGCTTCAACAGGTGCAGGTGAAAAATCATCCGAGGATGCTAAAAAAGGACTTGAAAATGAAGCTGAGGCGGCGGCTCAAAGTGCTGTTAACAAATATAAATCGCAAGTTCAGGAAGGAATTACGCCTGATGGAAACAAGCCTATCCAAAACACTGAAATGAAGGAAGGAAAGGTAGTTGATAAAAACGGCAAGTTACAATCCGAAACAAACAGAAATGCCGACGGCGGTCTTGTTCAGACAACTTATGATAAGAGCGGTAATATATCATCCATCATGAGCGAAGATAAAAACGGAAATCGTGAATGGCATAAATATGACGAGCAAGGAAATGTCGTTGAAAGCGGCAATATGAAGATGGCAGCGGAAGGTGCTAAATCTTATGTTGCTTCTCAACAGGTTATCAGGAACGGTGTTTCTACGTCACAAACCTTTGATTCAAGCGGTAAAATGCGTGCTGAACTGATTCAGAAAGTCGGTGAGGACGGTAAACCCGGTGATATGATAAGATTTAGAGAATATAATCAACAGGGTAAGATAATTACTAATCTGTCAGGAAAGAAGGCGGATAAACGTGGTCAAACAGCGAGAGAGAATATTGGCTCGCAAGCAACTCAACCGACGCAAGGTGGGGAGAGTAAACAAACTATTCAACAGCCGCAAGCTAGCGATAATAAACAAACTGTTCAACAGGCGCAAGGGGGCGACAACAAGCAGCCTAATCAGCAAGCTCAAGGTGGAGAGAATAAACAACCTACTCCACAGACACAAGGGGGCGACAACAAACAGCCTACTCCACAGACGCAAGGTGCAGGCAACAAACAAACTGTTCAACAGGCGCAAGGACAACCTAATTCAAATCAAGGCGGCAATACTGAAGTTAAGGCAGATACAAAATCTCAAACTGCCGGTGCTAAACCTTTTGAACGTCTGCAAGAGGGTGTTGTTACAAATGAAAAAGGTGAAGTTGTTTCAAGAACAGTTAAGCATGATAACGGAACCATGACGCGTGTTATTTCCGGTAATAATAAGATTACGGAAGTTGCCGAAGAAGATGCACAGGGTAATCGTAAGTGGCAGTGTCTTGATGAAAAACAACACCCAACAGTTCATGGTACAAGAACAGTTAATGATGACGGCTCTTTGACTTATAAGGTATATGATAACGAAAATAAAATTATGAGTCAAACTATAGAGAAAAATGACGGTTCTTCTGTTCAGACCATGTATAAAGACGGTGAAGCTTTTGTTCAAATCAACAGAGATAAAGACGGAAATGTTACTTATGCTCCGGTTGAAAATAATGAGCTTAAACCTGAAGCTTCTTCAGGTCTTGAGACAAATAAGCCTGCTACTTTAGGCAGTATCGTCAGAGAAGAATTATTTAAGGATGTTAAAGACAATAAACCTGATAATAAGAATGACGATGAAGCGGAAAGAAATAAGTTGAAGGTTAAAGAACTTGAGAGTTTGGTTAGCGACTTGATGAAAGTTGCAAGTGCACTGCAAAATAATGGTGATGCTGCAGGATCTCTTGCCGGTGTATCGGTAGAGTTGATGAAACAAGAATTGAGAAGCCGCGGGGTAAAGATTGACTAATTGGTGAGGATACTATGAAATACAAAGTTGACATATTCGCCGTATTAAGGTTTGTGTGCTTAGCAATTTTTATTGCTATGCTATCTTCTTGCGGCGGAGATGATCATATGCGAACCATGGTTATAAATCCTGATACAAAGCAGACATCTACTTGGGAGGAGATGGACGATCCAAAGTGTTGGCAAGGAAGTATTGTCTCGGAAATATATATAACCGTCGGCAAAATTGCCACTGCTATGTATTCAAAACTCACCGAAGGTGCAATGGCTCTGATGATGGTTGCTTTTGCGATTTGGCTCACTTTCAGACTTATCAAGCACGTATCGTCTTTTAGTGAAGATTCCCCCGCCGAAGTGTGGACTGAAGTTTTACAGAAAATTTTTATATGCTTTGTATGCGGATTGTTGGCAAGTTCAACCACTAATGTTCTTTTTGTCCTTAATACCATAATTTTTCCTTTGTATAATGCTTTGCTTGAACTTGGCAGTGCAATGATCAGCCATATAAACAGAGGAACATCTATCTCTATTTTAAACACAACATGGGAGCTTCCGTTCCAACAGGTGCAACCGCAACATACATTGCTTTGCCAATCTGGTTCGCTTACAAAAGTCACCCTTGAAAACGGTTTTCCGGTTGAGCCGCAAAAAATGCTGGAATGTCTGACTTGTGCTGTTTCGGAAAGACTTAATTTCGGAATGAAATTGGGATTGATGGCGATGATAGAAATGCCTTTATCAGGTATTTTGGTCGGTTTGCTTTTGATTGTTGCCTTTTTGATTGTTAAAATAGCCTTTGTTTTTTATCTGATTGATGCTCTTTTCCGTTTTGCTTTGATGGTAATGATTTTGCCGCTCTTAATTATGGCTTTTGCTTTTAAACCAACGCGAAATTGGCTCAAAATCGGCTTTTTTACAATTTTGAATTCAGCCGGTATTTTGATGATGATAGCAATTATCATAATTATGATTTTAATCGGACTTCATGAGCTTATTAAGGCTATTTCACCTTTGGTCACTGTCGGTTTGGCTGTTGATGCTGCCAACCAAATGATAGAGTCAAACGGCGAAGAAGTCGGCGGACTTGATGATTTGGGAGTGCCGTTTTTGGTATTGATGATGATGGCATTTTTGGTCATTGGAGCTGTTAAAATGGCCAAAGAAATGTCAGATAAGCTGGTAGGTGGTGGTGGTGAAGCCAATTTCCAAAAGAAAATTGCCTCAAAAGCCGCACAACTTATCAGGCTTGCTATTATGCTCTATGGAGGAAAGGCTCTTACTGCAATGAAAGGCAAAGGTAATAATTTAGCTAATCAAATTGCCTCGAATACAAATGACGATAATGATGATGGCGGCGATAGTGCTTGATGTTGATAGGGAGAAAAACTATGTTTACAAGTATTGACATTAAGAGATTTTTGAAAACAATATTTTTGATATTGTTGCTTTCGACCGTTTTCAACTTTGTTTATACCTCTGATGCAACCGCAGGTATATTAGGTGATGTTGTTCAAGACGCACGGAGTGCTTGGGATAAAATTACGGAAGCAACCAACGCTGTATTACAAGATATTTCAGATTTTGTAAATGACATTAAAGACAAATTAAAGTGGATAGCCAATCCTTGTCAGCAAACCATAGTTGATAAAATTTACGGTTTCGGCTGCCATACATGTATGATTATGAAAGTGATGATGAGCGCGTTTATAAACGGCTGCTCCGTCTTGGAAGAAGTATCACAGGAAGCCGGTAAAAAGATATTGTTAATCTGTTCTTTTATGTGGCTTGTATTCTTTGTTTTGCAGCAATTAAGCTCCCTAAAGAATATTGAACCGATGAGTATGCTGAACACAATCATAGTTATGTTATTTAAAATTTTGTGCACATATTTGGTAATAGATTTCGGATTTATCCTGTTCTTAAATTATCTTGCCGTTCCTTTGTTAAAATGGGGGGTCGATTTTGGTAATGTTATGCTTGATGCTGCGATAAAAGATGTCGGTCTCAATAACTCACAGACTGCTCCCGGAAACAGTTCATTTATGCTTGATGCTCAAGGTTTTCTGCCGGCAAGTTTGGTAAATAGTATGATGAATTATGTTGCAAAGATAAATGGTGTTGTTTCAAATCACCTTAAGTTGGGACACATGGTCACATGCCATGCTCGTTTTGCAGGAGCCTGGGCTACAGTCGGCTTTGACGGACTTTTGGGAATCCATTTGACAAACATCGGAACATGGCTTTCGGGTATAAGTATTTGGATTTTGGCATTTATTATAGCATTTTCCGTTATGTTTTATCTCTTGGATGTTACTTTCAAATTGGCGATTGCAATGGTATTTTTGCCGATATTGGTTGCTTTTTGGCCTTTCGGATTTATGCGTGATAAATGCTTGGTATGCGCTAATATGGTTTTGAATGCCGCAGGATTATTTGTATTTTTGTCGCTTACGGCTTCTATCGGTTTGGTTTTGGTTGATAAAGGGGTTCAAATCGGTGAATTAGCAAGGTTGGGATTGGATGATGATACTATTTTGCAACCAGAGGCAAGCGGTACAGGTATTTCGCTTCTTATGTCAGATATCAGTGACGGAAATGCAGAAGCCGTTGCCAACAGATTCTTGTTCACTACTCCGTTCTTTATGCTCATCTTTTGCTATCTTTATGCAATAAAGCTTATACGTTCGACAATCGGTGATTATGTAAATACATTTTTCCCTGATAATATCGGAGGCAAAATGCAAACTATTCACCACCATATGACGGGGGCAGCATCTTATTTGAAGCAGAAAGGTGCAAATATAGCTAAAAGTGCCGGTAAAAAAATGGAAGTGAGTAAAAAAGCCGCTACCATAGGCAAGGCAGCAGTCGGTGGTGTCGGAGGTGTTTTAGCCGCTGCTGCACTGAAAGCCGGAGTAAAGGCTATTGGCAATACGATAAATAATGCAAGAAATTCAAATAATAGCAACAACAATAATCCATGACGGGGAAGAGCAATGACTGACAAAATAATTAAAATATTTTTTGTTTTTGCAGCGATTATTATCGCAAGCCTTGTTTTTGCCTCAAAAACATGGGCAGTAGGTGCTTTTGCCGCTAATTTGCCTCAATGTTCTTCACAAACAGCACAACAACGCGGAGGAGCAAATTGCTTAAAAGAATTGAATGAAAAATCTTGCATCAATACTTCTCCTTTCAGCCCGCCAGGAGGTGTCAGTTCAGAAATGTGTATCCGCGGGCAGAACTGGTGCGACAGAAATAGAGATCAATGGGGAGGAAATCGCTGTGACAGTAGCGGAAAAGTAAGAAATCCGGCGTCTTCTCATAAAGGTTATGATTACAAAGCTGCTTGTGGAACAACTATTACTGCACCTTGTGACGGAAAAATTACAAGGGCACAAAAAAACGGTTTGCAATTTAAATGTGAAATATGCGGTTATACCTATGAATATACTTTTTATCACAACCAAGCTTATATGCCTATCGGAAAATACAGCAAAGGTCAAAAAATTGGAGAAGCAGGTAATTTAACCGGCTATCCGTGCCATATGCATATTGAGATACGACGCGGCGGAGTTTTGATGGATCCGATGTCATCAGATTTTGACTCGGTTGTTTGCAGTTGCTATGACAGTTCGCATCAGGTTGACAGATCGCAATGTTTTGGCGGAAGCAGTTCTTCTGATATGGGAAGCGGCGGCGGCAGTGGCGGCGGCGGTGGCGGCGGCGGTACCGGCAGTGGCACTGGCATCGGCGGTGGTGGTGGCAACGGCGGAGATTCGCCAATTTATAATATTAGCGGAATCAGCGGTGACCCGGACTGTGTATATGACAGTGTAGTAGCTCGTTATAATGAATGGAATTGCATGTTCTGCTCGCCGTTTAAGATAATATTTAATGCCTTAAGTGTCACAGCACAGCATGCCTATGATATTTTTGCAGAATATGTTGTAATTGTTGTTTTAATCGGTTTTGCAATATGGCTTGCCTTGTTGATAATGAAAGTAATTTCCACTTTTAATAAAGTTGAGCCGCGAATAGTAATAAAAACCATGCTTACGCAAACATTTAAGGTCTTGGTTGTTGTATTTTTGTTGCAGGGACCTTTGGAGCAGATTTTAAACTTTACGGTTAATCCTGTATTTGATTCCGGTTTGAAGCTGGCACAACTTGCTTCGGGTAAATCAGGAGATTCCAGCAGCAGTTGTGATTTGGGAAGTGATAGGGTTACCCAAGACGGTGCCATTTCGGCATCTTTCGGCAATGGTGTGTTGTGTACCGTTAAAAGTGTGCAGGATCAAATTATGAAGATTGTTGCATTGGGAAGAGTTTGTCACTGTTTGGCATGGGAAAATAGAATGCTCAAATTTATTCCTAATTTTGCATATCTACTTTCTTCGCTTGCATTTATGGTCACAGGCTTTTTGATTATCATAATTTATCCGTTTTTGCTTATTGACAGCTTGTTAAAATTGGCGGTAGTTATCGCCTTATTGCCTTTGGCTTTGGGGGCTTATGCCTTTGGAATGAAATATCTTCAAAAAATTTGGGAAACATTCTTAAATGCAATGTTTACTTTTATATTCTTGTCAATAATCGTTTCAATCATTGCAAAAATTGCTACCGATTATGCGGGTGAGATACTGACAAGTGATGTTTTGAGTTACAGAATTGCTTCGGTGCTTTGGTTTACTTCAGGCGGAATGAAACTGGCCTTCGTTTGTTTCCTCGGATGGGCCGTTTTGGGTGAAGCAAAAGAATTTGCCTCAAAATTCGGCGGCGGCATAAAATTGGATATTGGGGCCAAAGTCGGCGGTAATGTCGCTGCAATGGCTAAAAAGAGAATCGGAGAACCTGTGAAAAAAGCTGCGGTAAAGACTGCAAGTAAAGTGGGTGAAGTAGTGCATAAAAATGTTGCACATGGTATGCGACATCTTAATGCCGCAAGATTTAAGGCTTTTGGAAAAGAAGCTGTAGATAGTAGTGGGAATCCGATGCTTGATGATGATGGAAATAAGATGTATGTTGACAGATCTTTGACATTGGGAAATTTATTACAGAGAGCCAGAGGAAAACAGACATTCAGAAGCTATGGTGTTGATTCGAACGGTAATGTCATAGAAATAAAAACCAGCACAACTAAAGCTTCTAAAAAGGTAAAACAAAAACGTGTTTCCCGAATACCGACCAGAAGGCTGAAAAAGAAAGGAATTGTTGCCGTAGATGCTAACGGAAATCAAATGTATGATGATAACGGAAATCTTATGTATGTCGATAAACCGATGTTTATTAAAAGATTATGGAATAATTTTAGGGGGAAAAAGACATATAAGAGCTATGGTTATGATGCTGACGGTAATATCATAAAAACAAAGACAACGTTAACAAATAATACTAAGGTTGTCGAAAAAGCCGATGTTTTCGCAAAAGTTGTAAAAAGCGAGGGAACAAACGGCGGTGTCGCAATAACTACTTGGGGAACAAGAAAATTGCTTGACAGAGCCGGATATATAGACATGGATACGGCTAATAATTTTATGCAAAACTCTTTGCTCTCAGATAACGAAAAGCAAATTGCTTTGGTAAAGCAGTTGGTTGAAGAAAGAATGGGAAATTATGTGGGAGGAAGACTCGGAGATGCATATAAAAACAGGACTGTGACATCTGGTACGGACGGTGACGGAAATAATGTTATTACAATCAAACAGATAAATGAAGACGGGACTTTATCCACCTTTGAGGCGACAATCAATCAAAATAATCGCGTTATGACGAGGGTTAAAACCGAAGATGCAAAAGGCAATGCAATTGAATATGCAACGGATGGAATTATTCAACGAAAATCAGAAACAAGAAACGGAAAAACTCTCCATAAGTATGCGGTTTCAAATGCTTACAGTTCTGCATCGCGCCCGGTATACATTGACGGAAGTGTTGATTCTACGATTGATGCCAAAAATATTATGTTCACTCAAGCTGATATGGATCGTTTCGGTGAACAGGTGCATTGGAAGGGAAATAAAAAATATGCTTTCGATGAATTTTTGTAAAACACAAAAAATGACAGAATTTATTTGTTTCTGAATTTTTTGCACAATATTGTCAAAAATTTACGCAAATTTCTTGATTTATAATCATCTTTGATTATTATGATTATAGCATTTTGTAACAATATCAAAGGTGATAGCTATGGAAGAAATTATTTTCCCTAATCAAATTAGAATGTACAGAAGATTGCGTGGTCGTTCCATGCAAGAGTTGGCAGATCATTTGGGGGTCAGCTTGTCTGCAATATCTAAAATCGAAAAAGGTTATAGAAGGATTGATCAAGAGCAACTGGTTCGCGTTGCCGAACTTTTGGATTGTCCGATGCAAGATCTTTTCGTTAATGAACAAAATTCTCAAGAAGAAGTTGTTTTATCTTGGCGCAGAGAACAAGAAAGACGTAATAAGATAAATGAAAAAGCCGGTCTGAAGACCTTGGGCGCAGGTTTGAGACAAATCAGAAATGAGAAGAATTTGACTCTTATCGAAGTGGCAGAAAGTTCTGATATGACATTGTCCGTTTATCACAGAATTGAAATGGGACAAAGAGAAGTTTCTGACAAAGAAATGAAAAATATTGCAAAGTCTCTTTCAATGACAGTTGATGAGTTGAAAAAAGCAATTCAAAGCCTTGAAGAAAAAGGTATGTTGGAAGAGATTATTCAACGCAATGATGCAAAATATAAGCTCCTTTCAACCCCGCGCGGTGCAATATCTAATTTTGATACCGTATCACGTGATATTCACAGAATCGCCGTTTATGGTGTTGCCGGAAAAGACGGTAATATTATTGTTGATTTTGAAAAAGAAACAAAAACTGTTGCTCGTCCCAGCTTTTTGCAAGGAAAGCGCAAATCTTATGCCTTGAATCTTTGCTCCAGAAGACTCGGTTCTTTGTTGCCTACTCGTTCAATTTTGTTGGTTGACCCTGATGAGATGGTAAGTGTCGGCGATATTGCGGTATATAAAATCAGCGAAGATGAATTTAAGGTTTTGAGCCTTCGTGAAGATGATAACGGGCAATTATACGGCATAAGATGGAATCCTGACGAAAAAACTAAAATAAATAACAGTGAGCTTACTAATTTGCAAAAAGTTGTAGCAATTTATTTGTAATCTGAATTGTTATTAAGACAGGAATAAAGCGTTGGCGGAAATTATTAAAAAAAACGCACTCGGAGGTGGCGACAAGGAAGAAGAGCCTATAATTGTCGCCCAACGTTTTTTAAATATTTTTCACCAATTACACGTCTTTGATGAAGAAAGACGTGATGTTTATAACAAAATGCTCATGGAGCTTCCCGAGCAAGTTAAAACTGCTTTCAGACAGCTTCCGGGCGGCTCCGTTCTGTTGGAGTATATTGACGAACTTGAAGGTATTAATACAGAACAAGTCGGTGTTGATACAGATATAAATTTATCTCAAAATTCGTTTGCCAATAACAATGCTGCGCCTTCCGCTCAAAATGTTACATATAGCGGGATTCCTTTTGACAGCTCTGAATTTGCAAAGGTTTTGGCCAATACTCTTGCTCAATCTAATGCACAAATTGTCAGAGAATTGCAAAAAAATGTGCAACTCTTGTCAAGTAAAGCTCCGGCAACTTCTCAACAATCACCAGTTACTTTGACAACTGATGAAAGTTTTACACAAGCTATTGCAGAAGCTTTGGGAAAAGCTATTTCTTCTTCCGAACAAAAACGTCAGGAAGATACAAAAATTATTGCCAATTCTTTTTTGGAGTTGCAAGAAAACTTGGCAAAAATGATTGAGCAAAATGCCCAATTAAAGGTAGTTGCCGACGGAAAAATTTCTAAAGACGGAGTATCTGCTCTCAATTTCAAAAATATTATTAACGACCTTGTAAACTCGCAAACTAAATTTTTGAAGGAAACATCACAATCACAAAAAGAAGAGTTGGCTTCAATCGTATCTTCGGCGATAAAAGAGAGTATAAAGTTGTCCACACAATCCGTGGCTGACACTTTTAGGCAAATGTATAATGAACCGTCACCGATTACTTATGCCTCTCCGGAGCAAAAAAAGCAAAATCTTTCCGAAATAGAAGATATTATAAAGGCTCAAGGGAGAGAATTTTCTTCTATTATTGCCGGTGCATTGCGCGAAAGTCAAAAAAATTCGACACAAAGTATTATAAAAACCATAGAGGGATTAAAGCCTTCATCTATTGAGATTAAAGGTCAAAAAACTGATGATATTTTAAAAGAACAGATGAAGCTTTTCAGAGAAATTACCCGTGAACAAAATAAAGAGTTTTCTTCACTTATTGCCAGTGCTTTGAAAGAGGGACAAAAGCAATCGGCGGCAATTATCGGGGAACTTGTTAAGAATTTGCAAAATCAAAATTCTGTTACCAATGATGTTTTGTCGTATTCTCCGACCACATTTTATCCGAGGCCGGAAAAAGCTGTTGTTACCGAAGTTGTAGAGAAAGACGAGCCTAAACAAGAACCGACAGCTTCAAAAAAGAAGAAAAAGAAGAAAAAAAATGCAAATAATATTGTTGAAAATAACGTAACGGAAAATATTGTTTCTACTCCTGAAATTTATACATTGCCGCTAAAGAAAGATACTCCCGCAAACAATAAAATAAACTTTCCGATTATTGATGATGACAAGCCAAAGAGTGTTGCGGAAGAATGGGGGTTTGGAAGTGATGATAATATTGACAATGCTATCAACGATAAACTTTTTACCGATACTTCTGAGGATCAAACATTGAGAGATAATGTTACTGATGAAGAGGAATTTGTTGATTTTGATGATAATAACGCAAGCAATTTTGAGAGTGATACCACTGCTGATAATGTCCCTGAAGCGCAATTTTCCGATAATCAATCTCCTGTTGATATGAATGATGAACAAATAGACGGAGAGGAAGGAAAAGATTGGGAGTGGGCTTATGAAGAAGTTGACGATAACTGGGAAGATGGTGAAGAAGGAAAAGATTGGGAGTGGGGATATGAGGAAATTGAGGAACCTGCCCAAGAAATTGAAGAACCTGTTAAAGAGATTGAAGAACCTATTCAGGAAATTGAGGAATCTGCTCAAAAAGTTGAAGAATTATCCCAAAATATTGAAGAGCCCGTTGAAGAACCTGCCCAAGAGTTCAGTAATGATATAGTTGAAAATTCGCAAATTATTATCCCCGACGAATTTAAGTTGCTTTTGACCGGTTTTGAGGCTGATAATTTTGAGGATCCTTACTGTGAAAATGTTGACGATATATATTAATATGGCATAATGTACCAGAGAGGTGAGTAGTATGGCAGAAAATAATAATGAAAATTGGTATGTTGATAATTACATTTTGTTGAGAGATTATTACGACAGAACAATCTCCAGAATTGCAGCTCGTTGCATTCGCAAAGGCAATATTCCAATGGAAGATTATCCGTTTTATAACTATATTCTCGATGTGTTGGAAGAAATCAGTGAAACTGGTGATTATATATTAACTCACAAAGAATTGCATAATTATGCCAATGCAAAAATTAAGGGCGGTATGGCTGAACTTTCGAGAAGTTTGAATGAATATAAGGAAGAATTGCAAAAGAATTCTTCTCCGGACATGATTAAAAATGATGCAAGAGAAGTAGAAAAAATGAAAGAACTTTTGAATTCTAACGACAAGGCTTCAGATCCTACCGTCGGTGCAGGTATGGGAATGGAGCAATTGATGGAAAAATTATTGAGAGAAAATGCACAGAATACTCAAGAGCAAAATAAAGATAAGGATGAATCTAAATAACTTAAGGGCAGACAAATGAGCAATTTTTATTATAGCCGAAAAATCTTTTATTTAGTTACCGTTGTCATGTTGTTTTTATGCGGTTGCAAAAACTGGACTGATGATGCTTGGGCGCAAGTTGATACTGAACAAAATACTCATGCCTTGGCTGCGGAAAGTGCAGCCTCGCCTATTGACCCTAAAATGGTAAGAACAACACCTGGGGCAAGAGCTTTGGATTTGGAAACTCCTTTGCGTTGCCGTGTAAATTGGAAAAATCAGCAGATGATTACTTCTTTACCATATAATTTGAAGACATTTAATCTTTCTCGCAACGGAATTGATTCACCTTTACCAAGATTTGAGGTAAACGGTTTTTCTTTTAAGACAATGCCGGCTGAAAAAGCCTTGTTACAACTCACCAAAGAAGCTGGCATAAAATTGGTTGCAAAAGATGCACCATATCCGAGTATCTCTGCGGAGAATTTGCGCGGTGAACTCTCTGACGTTGTAAAGATTATCACTGATGCTGCTGAAATTTATTACAGTTATGATGCTCAAAATAAGGTTATGACTATATCGCGCAAGGCTAATTTTACACTCTATGTTCCAAAGTCCAGATTGATTATTTTGGCTTTATTGGATGTTCTGCGCGGTGCCGGTATTACAAATGTTACAACTGATTGGGCCGATTATTCTTTGACATTTGACGGTGATTATGAATTGCAGAAAAAGATTCAAAAATTGGTTGCTTATTTTGAAAACAATCCGGTATTGATTGCCTATGATGTTAGTATTTTCAAAATTTTTCCGCAGACAAGCAATAATGATATAGACTGGCAAAAAATGTTAAATATGTTTGATTTCGGAACTATTAAAACGACCAAGACCGGTGTAATCGGTAGAGTTTTGACAACATCAAATGATGTGAATATTGCAACTTTAAGTAACTTTTTAGGCAGCCAGGCAAAAGTTTTGCAAATTGCGGAAGGAAAATTTATTGTGCCGAATCTTTGGATGGCAAGATTTGATATAGGTAAATGCGCCGACTGGAAAATGCCCGAATCTCAATTTTCTCTTTTAGCAAAATCTTCGCTCATGCCCCAAAACAGAATATTTTCAGATATTACTCTTGAGGGAACCGACGGACAAATTACACAGTTTAATATCAGAAGTCAGCTCGGAGAAAATTTCTTGATTATCGGTATTCCTAATGATGTTTTGGGTGTGGATTCTCATAATTCACAGACAATTGTTTTTATTGTTCCCAGAATAATCAGAACAATTAAATATTAATTTTAAAGGAGATTATTATGGATATTCAACAAAATCATCCCAGACTTAAAAAAGTAAAAAAGCCGATAAGACGTCCGGCGGAAGATGTTTTTATGCCGGAAAAAGCTGTTGCTGATGATGCTTTTATCAATAATGATGAGAAGGTTGAAAAAAGGTCTTTTGAGGTTGATAACTATTTGGGAAATTCATCTCCTTTTAATAACGCAAATAATACCTTTCCTCAATATTCAAATAATGAAGATGAGGATGATGCTTATGAAGAATATGATGATGCGGCTCCGCAGAGTATTAAAGATCGTTTTATTGTCGGTAATTTATATACTAAAATGGCCTTAATTGCGGTTGCTGCTGTTGCTCTTGTTTTAGGTATATTTTTTGCGAAAGTATTCTTGACACCTCCGGCTTTGGTACAAAACGGGTTGCAAGGTGTGATTATCAATGCCGAAGTTCCGAGAGGCAAAGCTCGTTGCGGTGTGGCCGAAAAAACGCAAGGATGTGTTCTGTATATTATGAATCCGCAAAGACAGGAATTGAGCGGTCGCGATTTTTATGATTTGGCGGCGCAGCTCTCCGGCAGACAGCGCTTTATGATAGAAACGGGAAATATGCGTTATGCAAGCGTTAAAATCAGACCAGGGGAAATTGCCCAAATAAATATTCCTCCGTTGCAATAAAAAAAGCTCTCGTAAGAGAGCTTTTTTTATGTTACTTCCGTGACTGCGCGCAAGTTTCCGTCACGATTGATTTGCACAACTCGCAATTTGTTATGCATTTCTTTAATTGTTTTTTCTCTGTCCGCTGTCGGGTATGTATGCAATATACGATCGACAAAAGCTTCATAAGCCCCTTGTGAGCTCTCGGCGTGAATTGTCGCAAGGCAGTTGTCGTGACCGGAGCGCATAAGTTCCCATAGGGCACCGGCATTTCCGGTTGATATTTCACCACCGATAATCGCATCCGGCGTAAAACGAACAACCAAGTCAATAATGTCTTTATAGCTGAAATTATTGGTTTGTTCGGTTCTGGAAACAACCACGTGAACACGATTGGGATGCGGCACCAAAAGTTCGCGAGCATCTTCGATGGTAATTATTCGTTTATGAATATCCAAAATCTTCAGAAGATTGTTTAGGAATGTTGTCTTACCGGTTGCGGTTGCACCGCTTACTAATATGTGGTCGCCTCTCTTTATACTCAAGAGTAAACGTTCATAGGGATCTTCGGGATCTTTGATGCTTTTTAAGGGATTAACTTGGTGTAAACTTTCTCCTTGTTTCAAGCCATAATCACCAAGGCCGAATGCAACATCGTCACTGTGGACACGAATTGCCAAAGCAACACCTCCTGTAATATCACTTTCATCATACATAACATTTTTTCCGCAAATGGCAGAAAAACGATGTTCTCCCGGCAAAGTTGCATAGACAACCGGTGTGCCGGATATGGGGTCAAAAGGTAATTCATAGGTATTGGCAACAATATAGAGTAAATCGGTTAAATATTCTTTGGTTAATTTCTCATCTTTATACATAACCCAAGGATATGCTCTTTTTCCACGCAGGCGCAACCAAACTTGCCCTGCTTTGTTGATGGCAACTTCTTCTATGTTATCTTGCTTATACCAATATGCCAGCGGGCGCAAAACTGATTCTAATACCTCAAAACTCATTTTTTTCTCCTAGAAAAGTTGCGGAACATCGCTTGTTTCAATATCATCGTCGTTCATGTTACGTTTTGGAGCTGTCACGCTGGTACTTGGCGGAGGAGGAGTTGCTCCCATATTATTATATCTCGGATTATTATAAGCCGGATTATTATAAGCCGGTGTCTGAACGTTGGCATTAGCCGCCGCTCCGGCAGAACTTGACGGTTGTGCGTTAGTTTGATTTTCGTTATATACCACTTTAGAGTTGGGGGAAGGAGTATTTTCTCTTTCGTTAGGATTATCAGCAAGAACTCTTGGTTTTTCTTCACCACTGCCTCCTCCGGAAGAATCTCCTGTTTGGTCATCTTCTATTGTGCGCAACCACAAATCTCGTCCGGGATAAACTATGATTCTCGTACCGGCGGGAACAAAGGTTATGGCTCTTATATTGGCACGGTCATTTAAGATTTGGTCAAACATTGCTTGTGTGTTTTCCAAAAAATTCTCACGTGCATCGTTCATAGCTTCCTGTCGAGAGCTTTCGTTTTCTCCATTAGATTCTTTATCGGTTGCAAACAAAATTGAAAGACCACTGTTAGCAAGGTTTGTAGCAAACGGCATTGCATATTTTTTGAACAATTGACGATCAAGATAGCCGAGAACACCGCCTCTGCCTTGAGCATCTGCACTCTTGGCACTGCTCATATCAAACATTACACCGTTTGGCATGATAAGTCTTTCCCATGTGATGGTTATGCGCGCAGAGGAAGAAGCTTCTTCCTCGCCACCACCGCCACCGCCGCAGCTACCCATAAGTCGGCTGCCGGCAGGAATTATAATATTTCTTCCATCTTCCGCATATACATTGCGCTCAACAAATGCCGTTACAGGAACCTCATGCTCCGTATCTATCGAACGAGCTATAACAGCAGGAATTGGCTTGTCGGCCAATATCATCATATCCATATCAACCGGCCATGTAGAAATGGTTTTCGGGACTCCCCAATCTTTTTGTTTGCCGTCAAAAGCTTCTTTGCTGTATGTTGTGCTTATTTTGCCAACTTCCATATTCTGTCTTCTGCCACCTTGTGCAACACCTAGTGCCGCAGAACGTTGTGTATTATATCTTTCTCCGGGACCATATCCGCCGCCGGGGCCCAAATTTACCGGATCATTACCTGTGCCGTAAGCTGCTCCGGGACCAAAACTTCCTTCCGGAACAAATATTTCTCCTTTTTCGGTCTTTTTGGCTGTTTCTTCAATGCCGATAAGCGAACCTTCTTCATCAACAACAAGACCGTCAGGTAAAACTTTACCTAAAACATCACCTTCTTTATTGATAACACTACCGTCTTCCAAAATATCGCCGAGATATTCTCCATCAGGTGTCAAAGCAATATTTACCGAACGTCTGAAATCTTTTTCGGTAACTTTCAAGCTTCCTACTTCAGGAAGATTGGTGTTATCCGCTTCTAACGGTCCTTTGTACCAGTCTGATTCTGTGCTTCCGATAATATTTCCATCCGCATCTTTCAAGGTGCCGTCATTTTCGATCAGCCCCATGGCATTACCGTTGTTATCGTTCACATTATTTTCGTCATCAGCATAACCTATTATATTACCTTTTGAGTCATAAACCGGTTTTCTGGTCTTTGCTTCATAATATTGCAAAGCATCTGCGGTAGCCATAATTTCTCCGGAGGGGGTATTGATGATTCCTCCGGCCACAAGTTTACCTATTTTCCGGTCATTATCATTCATAAGGTTGCCGTCCAAATTTAACAGACCGAGAACATTGTTCTCTTCGTCACGAATGTAGAAATCGCGGTTTCCTCGACCAAAAAGTTTATTAAAACTGTTAACCGCAAAACCTCTGCTCATTTTGCCAATTCTTTGGTTATTGAAAGACATTATGTTTCCGTTGGCGGCAATATATCCGATGGCATTATTTTCGTTATCATATATATACATATCATACAAAGCATAACCGACTTTTTGCTCATCTGATATTACATTACCGATAAAATCAACTTTTGCGATAATGTTTCCTTGTGGATCTATTACTTCGGCTTGAGAGTTTATTGTTCCCATAATCTTGTTATCAAAACCGAATGCATAGCGATATTTGAAAACATTTCCTATTGGGTTTCCGTTAATGTTATTGGCAGAATTATTGGGCAAAATATAGCCTATTGTTTTGTTATTGCTGTCAACTATATTACCGTTTAATAACCCTCTGCCGATTATTCTTCCGGCAAAATCAATCACGGAATCGGTAGCAGCTATATGTCCGATTATTGAATTTTGCTTGTTACGCAATTGGCCGTCAATGCTTATACATCCGAGATTTTCATTCGCATAATTTAATACTTTACCGTTACTTGAAAGTATGCCTATTACTTTTCCGCCGGCATCTGTAATCGGTTTTGAGAAAACAGCATAACCGGATACACTTCCGCTCTCTGATATTACTTGGCCGTTAGAAATAATTTTTCCAATGGTTACATCTCGATAATTTTTAATCTCACCGCTCGGTGTTACTACCCCCAAAAAGTCACAATCAGAATTTATTACGGGAGAAAAGTCTATAACTTCACCGATTACCAACCCCGTGTTATCAAGAACAATTCCCTCGGCATTAACTTTTCCGATAATAGATCCCCCCGAATCTTTGACCTGACCTAAATTATCAACATATCCCAACAAATCACCACCGAAATTAAGTGCAATTTGTGCAGAATGTCCTTTTCCCATAATCGGCAAATAATTATCTTCGCTATTCTTATATGATACCACGGCATTATCCGGTAATATTTTTGCAATAACCTTAAAGTCTTTGTTCAGAATCTGGTTTCCGTCGGCCATTATACCAATGCTTGTTCCTTGGCTGTTTGAAGTATATTTTGCATTTACAAAACCACCGGAAATTTGGTTGTTTTCTTCAAAATCCAAACCATATTGCGTAATATGTCCAGACAATACCGAACCTTGGTTCATTATATCGCCATTTGGAGAGAGATGACCCATGAGTGTACCTCCCAAACTGTAAACAGGCTTCAGTGAGCAGGCATTTCCATCTATTGTGCCGTCAGCATTATAGACGTAGCCGAAAGGAGATACAATATGAAGGTTGTCGTTCATTACAAAATTTGAATTTATACCGTTAATTCCTAATATCTGATTATTTGAATTTATGAGGATTTTGTGTGACAATACCGCACCGATAATTTTTCCGGAGTTGTTGAAAGCAAAATTATCTCTGGTATAGCCGAGAGGGCTACCGTTGGGGAGAATTGTTTGTCCGTTTTTGAGAGCATGTCCGCTCAAAGTGCCTTTATAATTGAATATCGGGCCACTGCTGATTATCGTTCCTATTTGCTTTCCTTCTTTGTCATAAACAACATTCCAAGGACCAATTTGACCAATTATTTCACGTCCTTTGGCAATTTTTCCTTCCGGCATTATTCTTCCCAAATATTTTCCTGCTCCGTCAGAAACAGTAGCTGCAATATCGACCATAAAACCTATAATTTCTCCATCAGGGGCAGCTATTGTCCTATCCATTTGGAGATAGCCGATAATTTTATCTTTGTTTATGACCTCACCGTTATAGGTTACCAGGCCGATATACTTTCCCGTTATATCAAATGCATATCCGGAGTGAACAATACTACCTATAATTTTATCGTTTACATCATAAGCAAAACCATTGGCCTTAATAAAACCTATCTGATTGCCTTCAAAATCGGTTACTTTTCCGCCCGGTGACACACTGCCGACAAACTTGCCGTTAAGCCCTATAACCATTTTTGATGAAATAAGTTTTCCATCTAAAATCAAGTCTTCACCGTTGCGGCGGTATGCATATCCGTCCGGAGTAATAAAACCTATAACCTGACCTTGAAGATTTGTATATGAACCATCGCCGGTAAGTCTTCCGACCGTTTGTCCTTCATCGGAATATACCAATCCGGGAAACAACACTGCGCCCAAAATATCAAACTTATCATTAACTACAATGCCGTTAGGAAGAACTTTGCCGACAATTTTTCCGGTTGATAATCTGACTGTTCCGTCATTGTTAACTTTTCCGAGCATTCTGTTATCATTACCAATGGCTATACCGCGAGGAATTACACCGCCAATCAATTTTCCCTTAAAATCTACAATCAAACTATCGGCGGTAATGTTGCCGATTAACTGATTATCAAAGCTTACAACCTTACCGTCAGGAATTACTTTACCTATCAAATCTCCATTAAAATCTATTGCGGTAATTTCTTGGGCTTTAGCCAGCCCAATGCAAGAAACAAAAGTAAGTGCAATTATTTTAATTAGACGTGTATTCAATTTTAATTCCTCCGATTTTTTGCAACTTCTTGCAACGCATATCCTGCTACTTGCTTATCTAAATTGATAAAAGATCCGTTACTTTTAAGATAACCTATGTTTTTGCCGTTTGCACTGATTATATTACCACTTTCTGAAAGACGACCGATATATTTGCCGCTGTTTCCCAAAATTGCCGCACCCAATTTATATATGCGTCCCAAAATGCCTTCGTTATTATCCAATGCCAAATCTGTTGACAAACTGCGTCCTATTACTGTTCTGTTGATGTCAAAAATCGTTCCTTCAGCGCTGACATAGCCGGCAACCTTATCCGAACCGTTTATGACCAAGTCACCGTCAACAACTTCGCCTATCAAACGTCCGGAATTATTGATTACATTTCCGTCCGGCAAAACCCTGCCGATGTTGATATTGAGAATGTCATTAACACTGCCGTCCGGCATTACATAACCCGCAATTTCTCCAGAGAAATTGATTACCGTTCCCCGTTTTATTAGGCTGATATTTTTGTCTGTCGAGCCTCCGGGAAGAATTGCCGTTATATTGCTGCCGTTTAAGTCAATCACGTCTCCCAATGAGTTGACGTGTCCTTTATAATTTCCCCATATGTCAATCACTATATCTTCAGGAATGACTTCGCCGATAAGTGTTTGTTTTTTATCTAACACTTTACCGTCTGGTGTGCTTATTCCTACTTCTTTGCCGTCAAGATTGATGATTTTACCGTTAGAAAGAACATAACCCAAGAAAGAGCCGTCATATCCTATTGCCGGACCTCTTTTTACAACTCCGCCGCGTAATGCGCCGTTGTTATCAAAATAGAGACCTTTGGCATCTATATTTCCTATCTTTTCTCCGAAACGATTTATGACTTCTCCGTTATATCCGACTTTTCCGACTATTTTTCCGTTGAAGTCTGCTACCTGACCGATGGGGGATAAATATCCTTTTTTGGAGCCGTAATGATTGCTTCCGTCACCATATATTTTTCCAATGGAGGCTCCTTTTGTATCATAGACATTACCGTCTTGGAAAATATGGCCCATAACTGAACCGAGATTATTTATTATTGTCGATTGGTTTTGGAGGACCAAACCTATAATTTGCCCGTTTTCATTAATTACCAAATTGTTTACCAACAGTTTTCCCGATGTCTGTCCGCGAATCGGGACTCTTCCTTTATTATTGACTATATTTATGAAATTTCCTTCCATATCATAGGCATATGTATTTTTGAGAATTTTGCCGATATATGCACCTTTTTTATCAAAAACATCCCCGTAAGTGCCAACACATCCGACTGCCTTATCTTGGGACGAATATACAATTCCGTTCTCCGTGACTTTGCCGAGATAATTGCCATCGTATGAAACTGCTATACCCGAACGTGCAACTCCACCTATAATCTCGCCTTTTTCATCCAGAACCGTGCCATCAGGATTTACGCATCCGACATATACTCCGTTTTGGCGGACAATTCCGTCTGTTTCAACTTCTCCTATTTTGGTGCATGTGTCATCAAAGACCGGACCGGGAACAACAACCTCGCCTACGAAACTGCCGTCTGTATCAATAACTGCTCCGTCTGCATTTATTTTATAATTGGTTTCTTCGTTATTTTTGCGAATTTTACCGTCTTTTTCCAAATATCCGACATTCTTACAGCCATAGCCAACCACCAAGCCGCCTCTTACCAACTTGGCAATTATGCGCGATCCGTTTGCACTTTTTACCAAACCGTTAGCCTGAACTCTGCCGACTATTTGATTTTCGTTATTTTCAACCAAGCCATTACTCTTAATCGTTCCGAGGACTTCTCCTTGAGGAGTTATCGGTATCATCTGTTCTTGGATTAATCTTCCTAATACTGCTTGCGTATTATTTATTAAATTTCCGTCTTTATCAACATAGCCGATTACATTGCCTTCGGCATCAAATACCTCGCCTTCTTCGTTTATGTAACCGATTACGTGATTATTTTTATCCATCAGAATATTGGATGTTCCGCCGACATAGCCTATTTCGTTATTTTGATTATCGACAACTTTTCCCGATGGTAACATTTTGCCGACAACATCTCCGTTAAAATCTATTACGTTACCGTTCTCATCTACATAGCCGATAACTTTTCCGTTTTTATCATGTGCGAGTTGGCGAGTAGATGAGCCTACCTTGCCGATTATATTACCGTTATCGTCGATTACGCTGCCATCATTAAGTACTTTTCCGATAACATTTCTATCAAAGTCATATACATTTCCGTCTTTATCTACATAACCAAGAACTTTTCCATCTTTATCATAAGCAATGCGCATATTTTCTTCGTTTTCGGCATATCCTATGGTGTTGCCGGAGCTATCAACTATTTTTCCGTCAGAGCTAACTTTACCGATTATTTTTCCGTCTTGGCCGATTACATTACCGTTTTCATCCACATAGCCTATAACATTTCCGTCATTATCATAGGCCATACGTTCTTTAACGGCTTTACCGATTACGTTACCGGAATTATCGACTATTGTTCCATCTTCGCGGGCTTTGCCGATTACCTTACCGCTAAAGTCACGGACCGTGCCGCTCTCGTCTACATAGCCGATGGTCTTGCCGTTTTTATCGTATGCTATGCGCTCATTGGGTGAGACTTTGCCGATTGTCCTTTCCGCACTGCTTACGATTGTGCCGTCGGCTTTGGCTATTCCTATCTTGTTGCCTTTTAGGTCATAGACATCGCCTTTTTCATCTACATAGCCGATTACGTTACCGTTCTCGTCATAGGCTACTTTTTGATTTGAGGCTTTGCCGATTACGTTACCGGAATTATCGACTATTGTTCCATCTTCGCGG
>JAZNXK010000030.1:0-14875 GCA_045593845.1 Alphaproteobacteria bacterium | reverse complement strand
GCCTCAATCATCGGGCGCATCTCAACAAATTGCTTTATTAACAACCGGTCTTCTTGGCTTAAATTCATCTGATTGGATTGCGTGGCAATGTTTCCCAACAGATTTAATTTTTCAATATTTTCACGCTTATTACGCTTTGATAATCGTTTTTGTATCTGTAATTGCGACAGCATACCATAGTTGCCGTTGCCTAAACCTTGTCCTAAGTCTATATCAAAGATTAAGTCATTGAAAAGGCGACGTAATTCATCAAAAGGCCAATTTTTATCTGTTGTCATTGCGCGTAATTTCTCTCTTGCTTCAAAAAAATTGTCTGTGTGTAACGATATACGCTTATATCGGCGTTTACCACCCACACGTTCAAGCTCGACTCTATAATAAAAAATATTATTTCGCAACCACAAATGGGGTAGTTTTGCATCACAGTTTGCATCACACTTTTCAAACATTTCAGCCTCCATACGTTATTTTGACGACGGTTTAAGTGTAAGTGCATGATTTGTAATGCTTTTGATTTTTTTGGAGCGGACTAAACTTTTCAGTCTTTAAAAGCAAAAAAGCCTTGAAAATCAAGGCTTATAAATTGGAGCGAGTAACGGGAATCGAACCCGCATTTAAAGCTTGGGAAGCTCTCATTCTACCATTGAATTATACTCGCATGCCGTCAATATATTACACAACACTATGAAGTCAATTGTTTTTTCATATATTGCAATACGTAGACCCTTATGGCACTTGATAGATTATTGTTTGCATCTCTGTTGCTGTCGATTTCTGTAATCAAGCTGTTTAAACTGCATTTCTTCAAATCGGCAATCTTAATAAGTTCCTCATAAAATTCAGGCTCTATGGAAATACTGGTATGGTGTCGATTGGCAATAATGATTGATTTTTTAAGCATTTTTCTTTCTAAAACTGTCTATAGATACAACTTCGGCTTGTTGAGGTTGGTTGTTGGCGGCAAGTTCCGCTCCGAAACTTAAGCCAAAACGAACACTCGGGTCTCCGAAATAGGTTATGGCATCAAACGGAATCTCCAAAAGATATGGAACGTGATTAAAACGCAGAACAACTGAAAAACTGTTTTCTAAAACGTGCAAATTTTCAAATTGATTTTGCAAAACAATCATCATTTCTTGCGGGTATTGATTTTTTAGGAAGGCATCAATTTTTGTTTTCGGATGGTCAGTACGAAAAGATATATAAAAGTGATGCTCTCCCGGTAGCCCTTGCTCTTCTACTATTTTGAGGGCTTCGATAACAACTTGTTTGAGAGAGGATTCAATCAACTTGTCATAATCAATTTTATCGTTTTTCATTTTTTACTCCGCAATATAAAAGAGCCGTTCTGTTGCTGGGTGGCTCAAGCCCCACTTGCCTTTAACCAAAAAAACAAGGATTGGATTCGTTGCAACTACAATTATGCAGCCAAAGCAACTGGTGCTAATTCATTATCGTTAGCATTTATTTTATTTTGAACCGATAACGGTGGTATCTTGCCGAACACAACATCTGTCTTTATTAAACCCTGTCAATCCTGTTTCACCCCCTTGGTCAAAAATTTATGGTGGAGGTGCCGGGTACCGCCCCCGGGTCCAAAATTTCTATTTCACAGTGCCTCTAGTGTCATAGTTGATTGCTCAACAATTTAATATATACTACATTATGCAGCAATTTTCAAGATATTTTTATATTAGTTCGGATGAGGCTCAGTCATATCTTGGCTGTTGTAGCGATTTTGGATTACTTCGGAAAAACGTGAGCCTGTATTGGCAACATCTGTTGCAGCCTCTTTTGTCGATGATCCGAAACTGGTTATTTCGTTAATTACCCGATATGTTAAATCTCTCGGATGCATATCATAACCGAACCATGCTACGGTATATATTATGCCTAATATTGCTAATAAGCTTATTATCAATTTCATGTTTAATCTCCTTAAAAAAACGATTATACTATATAGATAAAAAGCTAAAAAAAGTTTAATTTGTGCAGTAAAGAGTTTTGTGGTATATTCTATTGGCTTTTTTGATAAGTTCATCACTAAAACCATGCTTTATTTTCAAAAATTCTTTCACTCTGTTTTGGCGCGCTATAAGGTTGTTCTGACGTTTTGCCAAACGTTCTTTGTCCTTTGAATTTAGAGGAATCGGTAATTTTATATATTGGTCAAGTTTTTTGATCTCATATTTCTTTTTGTCGGGATTATATACCTTTAGGCTATACATCATTGAACGCATAATATGATATTCGGTTCTTTGGGTGTCAATATCTTTACTCAAGGGGGAAAGTTCAATTAGCTTCAGACTTTGCTCCAATATTTTATTATAATATTCAAAATATAAATTTTTCATCCAATACTGCAATTTAATACTTACCAAAAAATCTAAATTTTTTAGGAGCGAACGAATCTCGGTTTGATCTTTATTTTGTAATATTTTCAGACATGGTTCTGAAGTAAACAGCTTTTTTATATCTCCATCCAGCCAATAATCGTTAATATTTTGAAACATTATTGATAAGTTTGCTGAGCGCTCATTTTCTATCATAATATAAAAAATGTCTTCGGGAAGAAGTCTTTTGCTGTCAACTTTACATAATCTGCTTTCTATCATTATACGATTGCGCAATTTTTGGCACTCATAAATAAAAGGAGTATAGTAGTCGGTTCGTTGCAGTGATAGCTGGAGGTATTGATTATAAAGAGCTTGATATTTACTGATTTGTTGAGGTGATGTGCAGACTTTTTTGATTGCGCTGTTTAATAGAGAGTTATCACCTTGCAAACGAGCTACCCAACTATTTTTTTGTTTAGCTTTGAGTTCTTTATAATATTGTCTTATTTGCTTTATAATTTGCCAATCTTCGGGATAAAAAATATAGATATTTTCATAAACTATAATTTTGTTTTGTTGGTTGAATGTTATCGGTATTGGAGAATTGTGCGGTAAAATATGCGGACTTCCGGTTATGCTGTTATATAAAATTATGTGCGGATTTATCCTGCGTTTGATTGAGCTGCCTATTCGTTTTATATATTCAGGTATGTCTTTATCTTGCAGGCAGAAACGGTCATAAATAAAATCAAGATTGCGTTTGGGAATTTTGTTGGCAAAGCCGTTTTGAAAATCTTTGAGTTTTTTTATGCTGCATTTAGTGTTGTGAAAAAGTCCGTAATTTTCGTCTTTTTCAAAAAAGTTTCTTAAGTCTTTTGTTTTTTTGTAATAAACTTGTGAACCGTATAAAGAAAAGTTTTCCAGAACATTTATATCCAGATTATTTTTTGCCGTAAACTGTTCTTTAGTAACAGAAGATATATTGCGCAGTGAATCCCACGCCGAATATAACTCAAACTCTTCAAAAGTCATATTTGAGAGCTTGGCAGCAGTTTCTGCGGCGAGATTATCTTTGACGATGAAAAAGTCTCCGTTACGGGCGGCTATAACTTCCATTGCAAACTCCTCCCTTGAATTCTAGCAGATATTAGGAATAATGCAATATATTTTTCTTCTGTATATGGAAAGCTCTATCGATTGCAGCTTTCTTTTATTATTGAAGGTACTTTTACTTTGAAGGTTAGACGTTGTTTGTTGTCGGCAGGAATATTAAATATCCATTGATATATGTTTGCCTGCTCATATTTGCCTTTTATATTTTGCTCCAAGACTTCAGCGTCTTGAGGAAAGTTTTGTTTAATGGTTATTTCTTGGGCATTTTTGCTGGAGTTAAAAACTTCAATTTCTGCATCATAGGTATAAAAATTGAGATATCTGACACAATTAGGAGCCGTATTCAGTTGCTTTTCTTCAGGTAATTTGTTAATTTTGTTGATTTTTCCGTTGGCAAAGATATTGCTGTAGTTTCCCAAATTCAGGCGCATGGTTTCACCTTTAGCAACATGGTTAATTCTGTTTTCGCCGATAAATTGCATATTTTGTTGCGCATCATTTTCATAGAAACGAATTATTCCTTCGGGGAGTTGCACTCCGAGATTGGAATTTGTATCATTGTTTATGGTGTAATACATTGTTAAATGCTGATTTTTGAATTCTGAATTACTGTCGGGATAAAAATATAATGATGAATTTAGTTCAGCTTCTTTTAGATATTTTACCGAGTTCTTTTCCATTAGGCTGATTTGTTTGGTCTGCTTGTCTTTGATGCTGGTTTTGTTAGGGAGAGTATATAAATGATATGCACTTATATCTTCTTGAACAACACTATCTGCCATTGCCACTTTGGGAGTGCCTGCTGCCATCATAAGCATTTCATTTCTGCGTGGAGCCGAATAATTGTATGCTTGGTTAACCTCTCCGGCAACCAATTGGACATTTGCATTGTTATAATCAATGCCGGATTCATTGTTTATGGTTACCCATGCGGTCAAATTGAGTTTGGTATTATCGACAACATTTGCGACGTAGTTAGTCTTCCAGCTTATACCGTTGGTTAAATATGCAAGGGATATGTTACCAGAGTTGCTGTTATTACTTTGAATTTTGGCAACCAGTGTCGGTTTGCTGCGTAATCCGGCCGGTAGATCCTTAAAAAGCAGTTGTCCGTCGAAATCAGCATCAATTCCGTAGCTAAATTCAAGAATAGGTGTGCCATTGGCAAAGCTTATAATTTTTGCATTATCAAAGATTTTTTCACCGTTAGCCGGATTTATTTTTAACGTTCTTACGGTTTTACCTACAGATTTTTCGATTATATTATTCAAGTCTAAAATGTCATAATCATAATTTTGTTCCAAGACTTTTATACCTTGTGCATATAATATTGCAGTTTCGGGTTTGATTGCAGATGATACGCCCTCAAAGGCAATATCGTTTTCGCCTTTTTGGAGGGTAACATTTCTGACATCTTTTACCAGAGCAAGATTTTTGTTATAGATGGTTATATCAAGGTTTTTGGTGTCGGTATCTTTTACCACAATTTCAGTTGCAAGTGAATTTGAAGCCATGCTTAAAAATATTGCAAGTGCCGACATCAATCTCATTTTTATTTCTCCTTGATAAAATTATTTTATTGCTTTTAGTCCTTCTGCTACCATTTGGTGAAATTCGTCATCATAAGAGCTTGCGGTTGCAATATCTATATCATTGACGGAAATAATATGCTCGCCGGCAACAACACACAAGTCATCAACAACCGTCGCTACCCCGCTGCTAATAAAAAATTGCTCAACGATTTGTCCGCCCTCACTCAAAACTTTTACAAGTCCGTTGTCAGTTTTGAGAATGCTCGGAGTTTGTCCTGAAATAACGGTTTGGTTAATCTCACCTGTCGGCAGAACAATACCCCAAGCTTCTCCTGATTTTACGGTTTTGTCCGGTTGGACTAATTTATATTTTATATTTGCCATTAAGCAGCCTCTTCTTTTTTCATTTTTTCGGCTTTTTCCAAAACCTGCTCAATGGTTCCTACCATATAAAATGCTTGTTCCGGAATATCATCATATAAACCTTCCAATATTCCCTTAAAGCCTTTGATGGTGTCTTTCAAATCTACAAACTGTCCTTTTACGCCGGTAAATACTTCGGCAACAAAGAATGGTTGTGACAAGAAACGTTGTATCTTTCTGGCTCTGGAAACCGTAAGTCTGTCCTCATCGGAAAGTTCATCCATACCCAAGATGGCAATAATATCTTGCAGTGATTTGTATTTTTGCAGAATTTCTTGCACTTCACGGGCAACGCGGTAGTGTTCTTCTCCAACAACAGAAGGAGCGAGAACGCGGCTGGTTGAGTCAAGAGGGTCAACCGCAGGGAAAATACCTAGTTCGGCAATACTACGATTCAAAACCGTTGTAGCATCCAAGTGAGCAAACGTTGTTGCCGGAGCCGGGTCGGTCAAGTCATCGGCCGGAACATATACTGCTTGAACAGAGGTAATTGAGCCGTTTTTAGTTGATGTAATGCGTTCCTGCATGGCACCCATATCTGTACCCAAAGTCGGTTGATAACCAACAGCAGACGGAATACGTCCCAATAACGCAGAAATTTCTGAACCTGCTTGAGTAAAACGGAAGATATTATCAACAAAGAACAAAACATCACGATGTTCAACATCTCTGAAGTATTCTGCTTGTGTTAATCCGGTCAAAGCAACGCGGGCACGAGCTCCTGGAGGCTCGTTCATTTGTCCGTAAACCAATACGGTCTTTGAGTTATCGCCGTTAATATCAATAACACCGGATTCAATCATTTCATGGTATAAGTCATTACCTTCGCGGGTACGTTCGCCAACACCTGCAAATACGGAGTATCCGCCGTGTCCTTTCGCAATATTATTGATTAATTCTTGAATCAAAACGGTTTTACCAACACCGGCACCGCCGAATAAACCGATTTTTCCGCCTTTGGCATAGGGTTCAAGTAAGTCAATAACCTTAATACCCGTAGTTAAAATTTCTGTTTCGGTTGATTGCTCGGTAAAACTCGGAGCCGGACGATGAATGGAAAATTTATCTTTTGTTTTTACTTCACCTCTGCCATCAACAGGTTCACCGGTAACATTGATAATACGTCCCAAAAGCTCCGGTCCGACCGGAACTTCTATCGGTTTTTGAGTATTTATAACTTTTATACCTCTGGTCAATCCGTCGGTAGTATCCATTGCGATTGTTCTTACAACACCGTCACCGAGTTGTTGTTCAACCTCCAAAACCAACTCTTTGCCGTTGTTGTCGCATTTCAGCGCAGTGTAAATATCCGGCAGACTTTCAAGATTGTCAAACTTTACGTCAACAACCGCGCCCAAAACTTGAAATATATATCCGTCATTATTATCCATATAAAAAACTCCTTAAGTTAAATAGCTTCAGCTCCGGCAATTATTTCCGTTAATTCTGTTGTAATTGCACCTTGGCGTAATCTGTTATAGCGCAAGGTCAGTTTGTTTATCATATCTCCGGCATTGCGGGTGGCATTGTCCATAGAGGCCATGCGTGCGCCCTGCTCTGAGGCTTGAGAATTTATCATTATATCAAAGATATATTCTTTGAAAGCCATAGGAACAAGTGTTTCAAGCAAAACATCGTATCCAGGCTCAAAATCATAGCCCGAATCATTGTGCATATCGCTAGCATCGGTCATTACTTTTTTCAAATCCAAAGGCAGAATTTGTTCGCTTTTGACATCTCTGCTCAAAGCGGATTTGAAACGACTGTAAACAACCTCGCAGACATCAATTTCATCATTTTTAAACATTGATGTTACTTCATCTGCTAACGCTATTGCTTCGGAATATTCTACACCCTTATTAACAACCGATTCATCATTTCTGAATATATATTGTTGATTATGACGGCGCAAAATATTATATCCTCTGCGACCGAGAGTAATAACTTTGACATCTTTGCCTTGTGACAACAATTCTTGCAAGCGATTGAGAGCTACTTTTCCGATTGAATTGTTATAACTTCCGCACAAGCCTTTGTCAGAAGTCAAAACAACCAAAAGATAGCGCTCTTGCTTTTCTTTTTCTTGACACAAAAATGTTGGTTTAAGCTCTATCTGCTCGGTGGTTTCCTTTTGCATGGCAATTTGTATGCGGCTGATAGTGTCATATATCGAACTGCGATATTTTTCGCTTTTGATTAATATATCTTGAGCTCTGCGCAAACGAGATGCGGCAACCATCTTCATTGCAGAAGTGATTTTTTCTGTTGATTTGATTGCCGCAATACGTCCGCGTAACTCTTTTAAGCCTGCCATATTATGCCGCCTTGCTCTTGTTTAAATATTTTTCCGTAAAGTCGGCATAAAATTCCATTAGTCTTTTATCCAAATCTTCGGAAATTATTTTCTTTTCGTTAATCTCGGCATAAAATTCCGGATGACGTGTTAAAATTTGCTGTCTTGCTGCAGCCTCAAAAGCTTTTACATCATCAACAGGAATTTTATCCAAAAATCCGCGAACACCGGCAAAAATTGCCACTACTTCTTCTGCCACCGGCAAAGGAGAGTTTACGGGTTGTTCTAGCAAGACCGTAAGTCTTTCACCGCGAGCCAGTAATTGTTTGGTTGAAATATCCAAATCAGAAGCAAATTTTGAGAATGCTGCCATTTCGCGATATTGTGCCAAGTCGAGTTTGATCTTTCCTGCCACTTGTTTCATGGCTTTAATTTGTGCGGCTGAACCAACACGACTTACGGAAATACCAACATTTACTGCCGGTCTGATACCTTGATAGAATAATGATGTTTCCAAAAAGATTTGTCCGTCGGTAATAGAAATTACGTTCGTCGGAATATATGCAGACACGTCACCGGCTTGGGTTTCGATAACCGGAAGAGCAGTCAATGAGCCAGAACCATTCTCGTCGCTCATTTTTGCGGCTCTTTCAAGTAAACGTGAGTGCAAATAGAAAACATCACCCGGATAAGCTTCACGCCCTGGCGGACGACGAAGTAATAATGACATTTGACGATATGCCGTAGCTTGTTTGGATAAGTCATCGTAGAAAATTACGGCATGCATGCCATTATCTCTGAAATATTCACCCATTGCGCAACCGGAATAAGGTGCAATAAATTGCATCGGTGCAGAATCGGAAGCGGTTGCAGCTACAACAATGGTATAATCCATTGCACCATGCTCTTTTAATGTTTGAACAACTTGAGCAACGGTAGAACGTTTTTGTCCGACCGCAACATAAATGCAATATAATTTGTCTTTTTCTGATTTTGCTTGGTCGTTAATATGTTTTTGATTGATAATTGTATCAACGATAATAGAGGTTTTTCCGGTTTGGCGGTCACCAATGATAAGTTCACGTTGTCCGCGGCCGATAGGAATGAGTGCATCAACAATTTTTAATCCGGTTTGAACAGGTTCGCAAACACTTCTGCGAGCAATAATACCGGGAGCTTTAATTTCGGAGTTGCTGTATTTTTCGGCTTTTATTTGTCCGAGACCGTCAATAGGCTCTCCCAGAGCATTAACAACTCTGCCTAACAATGTTTTACCAACGGGAACGCTGACGATTTTGTCGGTGCGTTTTACAATATCACCTTCTTTAATACCGGTATCGTCACCAAAAAGAACAACACCAACATTGTCTTCTTCCAGATTTAGAGCCATTCCTTTTATACCGTTCGGAAACTCTACCATTTCGTTATATTTTACATTATTTAAGCCGTATACACGAACAATACCGTCGCCGACGGACAAAACGCGTCCTACTTCGGCAATATCGATACCGGCTTCGGCTTCAGAGATTTTACTCTCTAGAATAGATGTAATTTCGCTTGCACCAGACATATTATTTTGCACCTTTCATCAATGTTTTTATTCTGTCAAGTTTTCCTTTTATAGAATCGTCTATCATTTTAGAGTCACATTCTATAATCAAACCTCCGAGTATTTCGGGATTTATTTTGCAGTTAACCACAACTTTGTTATTAAAATATTTTTCCAGAGCTTTTATTAAATGATTTTCTTGCTCTGAAGTTAACTTTATCGCACTTTGAACATTTACTTGTAATATATTGTTTTTACGATAATAAACGTCAGAAAATTTTTTCATTATGGGGAATAAAAGGTTTCCTCTGCCGTTTTCAGCTATAAGCTGGATGGTCTTTATCAAGGAGGATTTAAAACCCTTTTGAGTTGCAAAATCGGTCAAAACCTGCTTTTTGCTCTCATTACTCCATATAGGATTGCTTAATCGCTGTATATTTTTGGGATCTTTAGCCAATTCAGCCGATAAAAAAGAAGCTTGTTCAAAAACCTGTTCAGTTTCTTTTTCTTGGTTAGCGACATCAAAAAGTGCTTCAGCGTAATAGTTTATCAATTTAGATGTATTTATTTCTTTCATTATTCTACTCAAATTTATAAAAGTGCAGTAAGGTTATATCCAAAATGTTTATATTTTATTAATTTTACATAAAAGAATAAGGATCAATATCAACTTCTACCCTAACCTGTTTAGGAATATTGAGTTTATCGAGCCATATTTTTAAAATGTTTTGAATGTTTATATCTCTGGTTGTTTTTAATAGCAAGCGAAAACGATATTTATTCCTCAACATAAAAATTGGCGCCGGAGCCGGCCCGAGTGTTGTGATATATTGATTATTTGGAGCTGTTTGGCCTAAAGCAGATGCAATTTGTGAGGCTTGGGATTGACTTTCGGAGCTGACAATCAAGGCTGCCAATTTGCCATAAGGCGGCATTCTCAACATTTTTCGAGCTTGTTTTTCCAATTCAAGAAATTGTTGGCGATTATTGTTGACCAGAGATTGCAAAACCAAATTTTGCGGATTTAGGGTTTGAATATAAACTTCGCCGTTTTTTTGCCCCCTTCCCGCTCGTCCCGAAACTTGGGATAGAAGCTGATATGTCTGTTCCGATGCACGCAGATCGCTTCCCATTAAACTCAGGTCGGCATCAACGATTCCAACCAATGTCAGTTCGGGAAAATGATGTCCTTTTGCCAAAATTTGTGTTCCGACAATGATATCTACTTTGCCCTCCTCTATTTGTGTAAAGGCTGATGATAAATCTTGCAGATTGGCAGTTGTATCGCTGGAGAGAATTTTTATTCTGGCATCGGGAAAACGTGCAGCAACCTCTTCGGCAATTCTTTCCACTCCCGGACCGCAGGCTACCAGTCCATCTTCAGATTGGCAATCAGGGCAAGTCTTTGGCCGATTCATCATATATCCGCAATGATGACATATCAATTTTCCGTTTGATTTGTGTTCGGCAAGCCAAGATGTACAATGCGGGCATTGAATTTTGTGCCCGCAATCACGGCAAATCATTAAAGGTGCGTAGCCTCGCCTATTTAAGAACAACATTGACTGCTCGCCTTTTGCCAAATTGTTTTCTAAAGCTGTAACTAATGTCGGTGATAGCCAAGATGGTCCCCATGAGCCTTTTTGCGGTTTGTCTTTTTTTATATCAATAATTTTAATCGTCGGCATAACCGCTCCGGCAAAACGTTTAGTCAAACAAACCTTGTCATATTTGCCTTTTTCTATATTGATGATTGTTTCCAAATCCGGTGTGGCGGTTGATAATATCAGAGGAATTTTTTCCAGTTTTGCGCGGACAACGGCCATATCGCGACATTGATAATTGACAAAGTCTTCTTGTTTGAAAGAATGGTCGTGGCTTTCGTCAACGACAATAAGCCCCAAGTTTTTGTATGGGAGAAAAAGCGCCGAACGGGCACCGACGATAACTTGAGAGTTACCTTTGGTGACAGATATCCAAGTATTTGTTCTTTCTTTTTCGGACAGACCGGAGTGCCAACATGCGGGTTTGATGCCGAAACGTTGTTCAAATCTTTCCAACCATTGAGTAGTAAGAGAAATTTCTGGAACTAAAATCAAAACTTGGCGATTCTGGGCTAAAATTTTATTGGCTGCTTCAAAATATACTTCAGTTTTTCCGCTACCGGTAACTCCGTCAATCAGAGTTACGGAAAAGCCGTTATTTATTTTGGCAATTATATGCTCTGCGGCAATTTTTTGTTCGTCGGTGAGTTTTATCGGCACAAATTCAGCTTTTTTAACGGGAATTTCTTTATTGACTGTTTTAGTTTCGGTTTTCAGCACACCGGCTTTTAAGAGTGTATCGATTGCGGAAGGTCCGCACCCTGCTCCTTGACAGATTTCTTTTTTGGTATAGGAGCCATGTTTTAATAAGTCGATTATGTGCCAGCGAGTATCAGAGTTTTTGAGTTTGGCCTCGGCCAAAGTTTTTCCGGTTAAGAGATAATAATTTTCGGTCGGTTCGGGATTAAAGACCTGTTTAACGGAGATTACCATTTTCAAAACCATACCGAGCGGTGCCATATTATATTTGGCTACAAATTTAATAAGTTCGATTATTTCTTTACTTAGAGGAGGAAAATTATAGGTTTTGGTGATTTTTTTGATTTTTTCTGGAGGACAATCCGAGGACTGTGTGTGTGACCATACAACGCCGGTGATTTGAGTTTTTCCCCACGGAACGCAGACAATGGTGCCAAGCGGCAGATTTTCGTCGCTTGCATAGTCAAAAGGCGCATCAAAAGGCAGCGGTAACAAAACCCCTAAAATCATCAGTTTAAAAAACTCCCCAAAATTTGCCTTGAGTATATAATCTGTTTATTGAAAAGCAAAATTGAAAATATCCGAAATCCCCAAGCAAAAACAAAAAAAACCGCCAGAAACGGCGGTTTTATAATCTGGGGCGAAAGATGAGACTCGAACTCACGACATTCGGTACCACAAACCGACACTCTAACCAACTGAGCTACTTTCGCCACAAGATGAGAAGTTTTTACAAAATATATATTTTATTGTCAAGAAAAAATATTTCTAATATTTGAGAATTTAAAAAAGCGACTGACATTTCTAATATGTCAATCGCTTTGAAATTAATCTATATAACCCAGCTGTTTTGCTTTTTCTTTTACTGCATCGCAAAGCTGCAGTCGATAGGTGTATTTAATCAAGATTTCCTTTGCCGTTTCGGTAGGAAGATCAAATATCTTCGCTTGCGCATTGGGCTGAAGGGGATAACGACGGATATAAGCAAGAATGATTTCTTTTGCTGTTTCTGTCGGCATATCAAAATTTTTGACCACTGCCTCATCGTGAAGAGCATAGTCTTGGATATATTTTAACAAAATTTCTCTTGCTGTTTCTGTCGGAAGTTCAAAAATTTTCAACTCCGCATCTTTGCAAAGCCACGCATGCTCGAAATACCTAATCAAAATTTCTTTTGCAATTTCAACAGGAAAATCAAAAATTTTAAGTTGTGCTTCGTCCCAAAGAAAGTGTCGATAGTTGAGGGTGTACATTAGCAAGAGTTCTTTAGCATCTTCCGGTGGAAGTCTGAAAATTGCCGCTTCCTCGTCTCTGTGAAGGGTATACCCTGATTTGATTAATTTTAATAATTGTTCTTTTGTCATAATTATATTTTTTAATGAATAATAAATTTGATTATTCTTTATATAGCAATATTTCTATAAAAAGCAAGAGTTTTTGGGAACAGATTGGTGCAAAAAAAACGACCGACACTATGGAGAATGTCGGTCGCTGATGATTTATGAAATATATCCCAGAAAACGGGCTTTTAAGCTTGCATTGTGGTAAAGTTGGTACCTTTTGCGATATTCAGTAATAATCTCCTTAGCAAAGTGAGGCGGTAAATCAAATATTTTAATTTCTGCTTCGATACACAGTTTATGTTTTTGAGTGTATTTAAGCAAAATTTCTTTCGCCGTTTTTGGTGGTAAATTAAATATTTTAACTTCTGCTTTGTCACGGAGGATGTGTCTTTGAATATATTCAAGCAAAAGTTCTCTTGCTGTTTCTATCGGTAAATCAAAAAGTTTGAGTTCCGCTTTAGCGCAAAGATAGTATTTTTTAATATATATCAATAGAATTTCTTTTGCAATATCTAGAGGAAGATCAAAAAGTTTGAGTTCCGCTTTGTCACAAAGATGGTACTGTTTTGAGTATTCAAGTATGATTTCTTTTGCCATTTCCAGTGGAAAGTCAAAGATTTTGAGTTGTCCTTTGCTGCAAAGAGGAGCGCTTTTGATATATTCCAGCAGAAGTTCTCTTGCCGTTTTCTGCGGCAAATCAAAGATTTTGAGTTCTGCTTCATCAGACAACCAATGGTCTTCAAGATATTTTGTCAGAAGTTTTTTTGCCATATCTATAGGAAGCGACAGCATTTTAATTTCTGCTTTGGGAGAGAGTGTCCAATTAAAGATATACTTTAATAGGAGATCTTTAGCTTCTTCGGGCGGAAGTTCAAAAATTTCCAACTCCTCGTAGCTAGCGAGGTCATCGCCTTGCTCGATTTTTTCTAATAATTCTTTTTTATTCATAATCTATAATTTGGTTAATAATAAAATTTGCAGCTTTTTTTATAACAGTTATTTGAAGAAAATCAAGAATTTTTGAGAAAATTAGCGCACAAAAAAAGCGACTGATACAGGGAGTATCAATCGCTTTAAGACTTTACTAAAAACCTAGTTTTTTGGCTTTTGCTTTTGCAACACTGGAAATGGCGGTATGACTTCTGGTGTATTCTTTCCAGAGTTCTTTGGCAATTTCGGCTGGCAAGCTGAAAATTTTCAACTGTGCTTCGTGGCAAAGATAACTATATTTCATATATTTTAGAAGTAGCTCTTTGGCATCTTTTGTTTGAAGGTTGAAAATTGAGAGTTGCTCATCATAGGAAAGAAGAATCTCTCGCTCAATTCTTTTTGATAATTCTTGTTTGGTCATAATTATATGTTTTTATTAATAATGAAATTCGTTCTTTCTTTATAATAGATATTGAAAAAAAGTCAACAAAAAAGAGACTGCCGCGTGTTTGACGACAATCTCTTTGAAAGTTTTTACATCCAGCCGAGGGATTTTGCTTTTTCTTTTCCTTTCTCTGACAAACGCCATTTTTTCTTGTATGCAAGAAATACTTCTTTTGCATCATCTTCAGGTAGGTCGAAGATTTTTAGTTGCGAATCATCACACAGATAACTGGTGTCGATGTAGCAAAGTAAGACTTCTTTAGCAATTTCCGGAGGAAGGTCAAAGATTTTAATTTCCGCTTTATCGCAAAGACAGTACCCCTTGATGTATTCGAGCAGAATTTCTTTAGCAATTTCTGGAGGAAAGTCAAAAATTTTAAGATCTGCTTCGTCGGAAAGGCAGTCACTTTCGATGTATACACGCAGAAGTTCTCTTGCTGTTTCTGTCGGAAAGTCAAAGATTTTGAGTTGAGCTTCATCAGAAAGCAAATGATTTTCAAGATATTTTGCCAGAACTTCTTTTGCCATTTCTAACGGAAGTGACAGCATTTTAATTTCTGTATTGGGAGAGAAGAGTGTCCAATTAAAGATATACTTTAATAGGAGATC
>JAZNXK010000029.1:0-62908 GCA_045593845.1 Alphaproteobacteria bacterium | reverse complement strand
GATTACGTTACCGGAATTATCGACTATTGTTCCATCTTCGCGGGCTTTGCCGATTACCTTGCCGCTAAAGTCACGGACCGTGCCGCTCTCGTCTACATAGCCGATGGCTTTGCCGTTTTTATCGTATGCTATGCGCTCATTGGGTGAGACTTTGCCGATTGTTCTTTCCGCGTTTGTAACTACTGTTCCATCAGCTTTAATTCTACCTATTTTCTCGCCTTTGAAGTTATAGACGTCGCCTTTTCCATCTGCATAACCGATTACGTTACCGTTCTCGTCATAGGCCAATCGTTTTTGATCTATTTTACCGATTACATTGCCGTCTTTATCAACTATATTACCACTTTCCGAAACTTTGCCGATTACATTGCCGTTAAAGTCATGAACATTGCCTTTGCCGTCAACGTAACCGATGGCTTTGCCGTCTTTATCATAAGCCAAAACACTATATTGCGACTCTTCATCATTTTCAGGAGCCGCACGACCGATAACTTTTCCTTCTTTATCAATAATCATACCATTTTCTGTCATTACGCCGATTACTTTTCCTTCGGCACCTATTACATTGCCGTTTTTATCAACGTAACCTATGACTTTTCCGTCATTATCATATGCCAAACGCACACCTGATGCCGTCAGTTCCTTTCCCTGATTATCTACAATGGTTCCATCAGGACGTGTTCTGCCTATAATATTACCGTTAAAATCGCGAACAAGACCGTCATTATCGACATATCCGACCATCTTTCCGCTATCGTCATATACGGCACGACGATTTATGCTGTTATTGGGTATAATTTTGTTGGCTATTACATTGCCGTCTTTATCTATGCGCCCTACAACCTCACCGTTTGCGTCAACAACGGTTCCGTCGGGCATTACAACACCTAAAATATTGCCGTTTTCATCTATTGCAACTTGACCTGTTTTGTTTACACGACCTAAAACATTACCGGAAGCATCCACAACTTCGCCCTTTTCATTAAGGCGGCCGACGACGTTACCGTTACTGTCAACAACGGTGCCGTCTGACATTACCTGACCGATGGTATTGCCATTGTCGTCATATACATATCCCATGTCCACAGCTTTGCCGATGACATTGCCTTTAAAATCAACCACCGTATTGTCTGGCAGCATTTTGCCGATTACATTACTATTCAAATCGACAACCGTTCCATCTGAATTTACATAACCGATAACATTGCCATTGTCGTCAAAAACCAACTTTTTATTATTGGCAACACCGATAATATTGCCTTCGGCATCTACAGCCAAACCGTTTTCATTTACGCGGCCGATAACTTCACCTTTTTCATTATAAACATATCCTTCATCATTGGCATAGCCTATGATATTGCCTTCAGGGCCTATTATTGCGCGCGTTTTGTTAGATTTTTCTTTATCTGACTTTGTTTTGCCTCCGACGGAATTTTCTACCGAAGATGCATCACAAAAGTTACAATCTTCCTTGGTTACGGCATTGCCAAACACTGTAACTTTTTCTGATTTTGCACTTGATTGAGAAACATTACTTTCATGCCATGAGATAATAAAATTATTTTGAACGTTTCCGGTAACGACCGGGGTCCAACTCATTGTGATATCGCAAGTTTCTTTCCCTCGTAATATTTTTCCGCTGCACTGGTCGTTATATTCAAATCCGTCAAAGGCAGCTTCGGCCAAGTGAACCGATATGACTACAACCGATGATTTGCCGTTAGTGCCTATTGTCAACACATTTTTAGCATCCGAACCTATAATTACCTGCCCCAAAGAAACAGGGTTCGGGGTTGTTGTTATCGGAACTTCACCATCAGTTATGGTACTGAATTCTATACTTGCATCTTCTGCCGTTTGATTTGAGATATTCAAAGCATCATCATTATCTGAAAATGTAGGTTCTGCATATTCATCGGAATTGCCGTTGCTTGCAAACAGCAAATATAAGCCTAAAATGAATATTATAAAAGAAGTTATACCAACCGCAAGGATTATGCGGTTGGTTTTTTTGATGTAATTTTCAGAATGTGTTAATGCTTCTTTGCTCATTGAGTTCTGACCACACTACAAAATACACCACTTCTGCCAAGCTGGCTGCAGACTTTATCGCCCTCATCCAATGTTTTTACGGGACCTATTCTCAAATGGAATAATTCTTTGCCTTGGCCGTCAGCCGGAGCATCTACGGAAAAGAAAGGATCATAATTTTTCAAGGTTTTTCCGTGTTTGCTTAATATATTATCCCATAGATTTTCCAAATTATCGACATTGGCATCAGTGCCGAGTTCTATGGATATATTTGATCCGTTTTCATCTCCAAAGCCGGCTCCGTTGCGATATTGATTTGCAAAATTGCTTACCGCAGGGTTAAATTGCTGTGTGTTTTGAATGCGGTGCATCTTTGAATAATCAAAATCACCGGAATTTGCGCCTTGTCCTCCAAGATTTCCGTATCCGGGGACAATAATTTCACCGTTTCCGACGTGAACATCCGTTTGTCCGACAGGATAATTAGCGGAATTACCTGTTGCCGGTCTGGTAACATCAGGATATTCAGCACCTCCCGCTTTGGAATTCATATTCGGTATTTTATCGCCTCTATCCCACTCATTACCAACAATATCGTCAGCCTTTGTTGAATCTTCCAAACCGTTATCATCAGATCTGCGCATTTTTAAGCAGACAATTCTTTTTCCGTTACGCAAAACCATATCGCCTATTGCCTCAACAATAATCAAACGATTATTCGGACCTTTGGTTCTGAACCCAACAGGAACTTCCATACGCTCAACAATTAAGGTCACTATGGGGCGCTGTGTCATATTGAGAGATTTTGCACCTAAATCAATATAGGTAAAAATATCGTCACGCCATACCCGCTCCGGCGCAATAACAACATCATCGGGATTGGGAACATATACTTCTATATCAAAACGAAATTTTGTCGGGTCTAAAGGAATGCTTTCTACCCAATTATTTTTTTGATTTCTCTTTGTAAATGTGGAATCAACGGATTTTCCTCCACCGGCATAGTATTTTGAAGCATTGGCATGTCCTCCTCCGGTTAAAGAACTTACTCCACCGTTTGCACTCTCTGCCCCAATAACTTCTATATCAACTATAGAATTCGTCAATCTTTCGGTGTTGACACCCTCGCTTCTTGCATAGAAAACGTAGCGATTGCCTGAACGTCCAAAAACGATGATGTTTGTATCAACACCAACGTTTGCGCCTTTACGGGGATATAACAGCAAAGTATTAGGACCGGATATTTGTCCGTCAAATGTTGAACTGTCACCGAGATATATATCTTCTATCATTTCCCATTCAGGAAAATTAACCATGGTAATCATTCCCTCACGCAAGCGCAAAGGCAAAACCAAATCCGGTGACCAGTAATATTTGGAATAAGCCGGTCGGCTCTGTCCCTCACCAAGATTTTGCAAAGGATCAAGCCATGCACTTTGCATCATGCCCAGAGAATTAAATCCTGCATAACTCATATCCATAGGCTGGTATTGCCCTTGGGATTGTTCTGCATTTTGGTTCAAACTGTCTATGGTTGTTTGCGCATAAACATCTGCAGAAAACAAAACGGAAATTAAAACGAATATATTTATTTTTACTAGCTTTAACAACATATTATTACCACCTATTTCACTGTGTTATGGCTTAAAGAATAATTTATTACCGTAAATCCTACGGGATTTTTCAGACGCTCTTTGTATTTTACCGTTTTGTGGCGGTATGTAACTTTTAAGGATGCCGTCCAGTAGTTGACATCAGGTTTTCTGGAATCAGGATACATATCTCTGGTTTCATATTCTACCTGCCATATATTAGAGCCCAGTTCGTTCACAGTAAGGATGCGCACATCTCTTATTAAGTGACGACTCCTCATAATTTCCAGAGCGCGATTAGCTGTATTTTTCAAAAAATCGTCATAAACAGAAGGAGAGGACATTTCTTGAATGCTACCGCCCGGTAACCATCTGGCTTCTACGTCTTCGATATCTCTATCAAAAGAGCTGCGCATTAAAACGTATTGGCGAACAAAAATCTCTGTAACCGATTTTGAATCGGAAAAGCTTCTGCCCATAGGTTTCAGATTATAAATTTGCTCTTCTTTATTTTGAAAAGTCAACAAGAATGGTTCTACTCTGTATAAGGGAATAACTTGGGATATTGCCAATAACAAAATTATGTTACAACAAAAACTGATTGCCGTTACAATCGCAAAAGCTCTTGCCGTCCACAAATATCTTTTTTCTTCGGTGTTTGCAACAAAAACATCCCCATCAGAGCTTTTGTGGCTCGTTGATGTTGTGCCGGTAAGCAATTTTTGATTGTTGTTATTTCCTATTGTTTTAACCATTTTGCCTCATCTATACTTTTAGATTGTTTCGACAAACCAGTCCGGTAATGTTTGAGGCAATTCAACTTGAAGACAGGCGCAAGGAGACATTTTTAATTCATCCGTTGCTTTACCTATTTCAACAGGCTCCGGCTCATAATACGAACCAAAGATGCCGCACCCCGCCAATAAACATACGAAGAACAGCAATATTAACTTTTTGCTCATGAGTTTTTCCTTTTCTAACTATAGTTGGTTAGAATTTAAACTCTTTTTTTACAAAAGTCTAACACATTTCTCAAGATAGCCACAGAATGCTTATTTTTAAAAACTGACTTCGCTTTGATTGTATCTGTAAACGGTAAAGCCAAGATGGTTTATCAGCCTGCGTCCGGTAAAAATTCTTTCAGGAACAAAAAACGGTGTAACTGAGGCTGTCCAATAGCGTATTTTCGGAACTATTACACCGGTGGCAGAATCTCTGCTGCTGTTTGATGTTTCATACGTTTTAAAGTCAACTTTCCACACAGGACTTTTTTGCCCGCCAACTTTTCCGACCGATAAAATTTCGACTTCACGATTTTGTCCGTTTGATACCATTTGAGGCAAATCTCTTTCTATCGGTTCGTAAAAATTCTTAAATACCGCTTCACTGGAAAGAAAGTGTATCAAGCCGCCGGGATACCATCTGGTTTGCATTTCTTTGGTATCACTGACAATAGAATTGCGATATATGACGTATTGTTTTACAAAAGTTTCCATCAATTTTTCTTTTGAGGCCATATTTGTGGCTATAGGTTCAGCTATCACCATTTCTGCGGAAGAATTTTGATTTATGATTAAAAACGGTTCAACCGTTACCTGGGGCGCAAGTTTGAATAGTGAAAGAGATGCGGCTAAAAACAGCAGTAGAAAAATTGTGGCAGAAAATATAAATAACCGAGAAAGCCACATATAGTAATATAGCTTGAGGCCTCTTTTGTTTTTTTCTTCTTTTTCCAAAAAGTGCGGAAAAATCTGTTTGCCATCAGTTATGGCTTTTATTTTGGTGTTATTGAGAAGGTTATTCTTTATATCCATTATTTAACGGCTTTCTTTATAAGCATTGTTACATAATCAGTTATTTACTTGTGATGTAGGAACTATTACTCCGTTAGGAATACAAATTGGTTGCTCATAGTTGTCAATTTCATCCTGCAGGGCTTTATAACCATCATTGCGTGATTTTTCAACAACTTTCTTATTTGCCTCTTCAGATTTTATACTTTCTTTTAAGTCGTTACCGGCCTCTGTATTTGCACTTATATTCACTAATGCTTTGTTATCTTGAACCAAGGCATCATAGGTGTTTTTTGCCTTATAGTAACGTTCATATACATCTGCATTACTTTGAGCCAAATCTTTCGTATTATTCAGTTTTACGATAGCTTGGCCCATGATTGTATTTTTACTGGTTTTAAGTTTTTGCACAACCTCATCATAGTCTTCCTGATTGGCCAAATTTACATCATCGCTTAATTCAAAGCCCAATTCAGATACGGCTTGCTTTAATGTTTCTCTCAATTCGGCAATATCTTCTTCGGCCTGCTCGAGTTTTTCTCTGGCTTCTTTTTCTTTGTTCATAAAGTGTAAAAATTCGCCGATTTGATTTTTTGCAAACAATGCTCTCTCATATACATTGTCTTCGGCTTTTAAATTAAGCTTGCCTTTTTTCTCGGCTTTTTTCTCTTTTTCAACGAGAGTGCCTATTCCATCGAAAGGTCTGTCGTTTATGGAAAGATGTCCGTTTTCATATTTTAAGAACATTCCAAGTTCACTGCTCACAGGATCTTCTATTTCATTGGTGCCGGTACCATGAATGTTGTCTTTTACATCCGTGTCTTTCAGAGTATAACTGTCAATCACATGGATAACTACCTCCAATTCCTGACAATCCGCAAGTTTGTTGAATTCTAACGTTTCTGCGTAGGTTGCATCTTCGACGGTATCGAGCACTTTATATTTTCCGTTGTTTTCATTTGCATCAATTACATATCGTCCGAGTTTGCACGGCAGCATCATTCCGCGCAAAAATGCTTTATCCTCGCCTCCTTTATTGAGAATTGGCGATAGGTTGGCTCTTCTTTCCACATAAGAGTTATCAGATAACAGGCGTGTCCATATTGACGGCATTTCCGCACCATATTCCAAGAATGCATCTCTGGTTATTCTGCCGTGTTTCGACATTTTGATATTTTTATAATCCGTTGTGTCAAGGTGGACGATATCGCGGACCGTTGGGTGGGCTTCAACCGACAGGGAACGTGGTGCCGTGAAATCGCGTTTCTTTGCCACTTGTCCGACAAAATAATCACTGTCAGGAGTGTTGCAATCATATTCAGAACATATATCTGATGTCAGCGCGGACTGGAAAATATTTTGCAGTTGCCCCATTATGATTTGTTCACTGATTTCAAGAATTCCTATTTGACTTTGGACGGTGTTAAGCAGACATGCTGAAGGCAAATTTTTCAGTTTATTTATGAGCTGGTTATGCTTGTTTACTACATTTTGGTGATTTGAACTTTTATAAAGCATATCCCCTGCCGCGCTGGCTTGCAGCTCTTGCAAGTGCTCATCAATCAGCTGGGCGGCACATTCTCTGGCCTTGTCCACTAAAACATCAGCTTTATTAATCAGCTCTTCCAAATTTGTATCAGAAAGAGAAATTGCCGAAAGCACATCCGAAAGTTTGGGAGATTGAATATTCTCTTGTGCTGTCACGATCATTGCATCCCAATCGCTTTCCGCCGTTTCGAGTTCCATTTGTTGCTCTTGAATAAGCTCTTCAATGTCTTCGCTAAGTTTATTTACTCTTTCTTTGAGGGCTTTTCTTGTAACTTCAAGTGTTTTCAGCTCTACCTTCAAAAGGTTTAATCTGGTGCCCTCAATACTTAAATTACCTATTGCTTCTTGCAATTTCTCGCGAGCTTGGCTAAATAGAGAAGAAAGAGGGTTTGTGCCTCGTCTGTTTAGGATATCAAGGAATTGCTGTGAAGAATTTGCAGTAGAATCATTGCTTGTCACATCGTTGCTGCTTTCATTTATTTCTTCATTTATCTTACTAATCTGTTGAGTTACAGCCTGTAAGTTGTTGTTGGCTTTATCCAGTTTCTCCTGTTTATTCTCAAGTTTTGATTTTTGTTGCTGTTTTAACGTAGCTATCGCCGAATTTCTCGCCTGCATGATAGATGCCAAAGGATCAGACACACCGACATTGTTATTCAAGGCATTTGCTATGGCACTGATACCATTAGCAATTGATTGTTTTTCTTCTTCATTTTCGGTAACACTGTTAAACAGCTCAACTATTCCGAGTGCGCTTTCTCCCACATTTAGTTGATTTATATAGGCTTTCATATTGCCGTATTTTCCGCTTATGTATTGGTCATAATAACTGCGCTCGTCATTCCATAATTCATAAGGTCTGTATGGTTTGCCATATTCTGGATTTTGCTTGTTTTGATCTTGAGCAAGATATTGTGTTATGGCTTTACCTACCTGCCAGTTAATCAGTGATACTTCTCTTGAAGTAGTTGTAAACTCTTTAGCTTTATTGGAATCGGTAAAATTATCTTCTAAACTTTCAGTTTCACCATCCCTTTCTTCTGCCATTTTTTCAGGATCTAAATCTCTGACAGAATCGCTGTATCCGTTATCCGAATCACTTATATCTATTGCCGGGGTAACAAAACCTTCCGTTTTTTTCGATAATTTGTCGGTATCAAATTCTATCAGCTCGGGATCACCATCTTCAGCACCGGGGACAGGATTGGTTAATTCACTTATATCGATATTGTTGCCTGAAGATGCGTTTGCCAGCTGATATGCTTCTATGGCCACACCTGATAACCCTTTGCGACTGTCATAATCGAAACGATTTGTCGGTATTGTACTTTGCCCGTACCATATATTGTTCGGATTGTTATAATAGTACCCCAAATATCTTGTAACGCAACCGTCAGCTCGTTCCAAGGCTGCTTTAGCTTTTTCGTGTATTCTCTTTATCAAACCGAATTGCTTAAAAGTATCTTGATAACTCGGTAATTGTTGCAAAAGGTTATGAACATCCTTAGCTTTATCTACCAAAGTATTTGCTTCGGCAATTTTATTTAAGGCCTCTAATTCTGCCACACTGTATTTTAGCGGAGAAGAAGTTTCAGGTGCCGCAGGAACAGCAAAAAAGTCGTCATCATCATAATAATTTGTTCTTGATGAACCGGAAAGTTTGTTTTCCGCATTTACACCACTTTCGTCCTTTTGTTGAATATATGTATCATCTTTGCCGGAATTGATTATTTTGGGCGAATTTGATATAGGATCGGAAGCTTCCGTAATTTTTGATGATGAAGATATTTTCTTCACAGAAGTATCTGCAATTTCTTTGTCATTTTGGGGCTGTTTTTCCGATACATATTGCCTTGAAGTGATGCTCGTTTTTTGCAGGTCCGTCGAAATAACGGTATCTTCTTTTGCCGTTGATTTGACATCGGACTTTTCATCTAAAGCATCTTTTTTGCTCAATATGCTTTCTTCTTGGGATTGTTTTGCAGATATTGTTTTATCTTCAGAGCTTGTTATTTTTTGCTCAACCGGAGAAAGTTTGGCTTGTCCGTCAGATTTTTCGGTAAAAGTTATCTCTTTTACAACAATGCCGCCATCGTTCTGTTTGATTGCTGATTTTTCTGTTGAAGATATTCCCATTTTTGAATCCAAATCGGATGCATTATTTTGATAATAAGACTTATTAGTGCTTTCATTTTTTACATATTGAGCATAAGCAAGTGATTGGCTGAAAATTATAAAAGATTGTTGCCCTGACCTGTTATTTGGTATGCTGGGAACAACTTTGCGCGGACGACGCATGAGCTTGGCTGCATAATACTGATTTTGCAAAGCAACGACTTCTTCGGTTACTTTCAATATGTCATTAAATTTTCGATTGGATAAATATGCATTATAAATAACACCGCTCTCATCTTCAGCACTGGTAGCTCCGTCACTGTCACCGCTTTCGGCTCCGCCCTCCGGTGCAGACATTGCTTGCTCACTAAAGTCTTCTACTTCTTTTCTCAATTTATCGAGTTGTTCTTCAAGTCCGGTTATCGCGGCTCTAACTTCTATCAGAGTGTCATAATAAAATTTGTTTGACATATTGTCATATGCAATTTGCGCTCTTTTTTCTGTGGACGGATATGTGAGGAATAGCTCTTCAAATGCTTCTTTCACAGAAGCCGCATTGTATATGTCAACACTTTGCATGCTTCCTCCAGATGCTATCGCCGAATTTGCCCCAAGTATGGAGCCAAAAATAGAACCAGAATTAGAGCCGGAATTTATTCCTATGGTTGAACCTATCTTAAAGTCTTTGGTTCCCGGTATTTTATTAAAAACTTTAGTAATCTTGCCTGAATATTGGTCAAATGCGGCTTGAAGTTTGCTCAAATTACCTTTCCACACACCTACAATATTTGTTTCTACCGATTTCAATGATGCTTGAATATCCTGTATTACCCCTTTTATTTCAGCGCCAAAATCAAAAGATGCGGCAAAAGGCAGTTGCGCCATCGAATTATGCGGCAACATAACACTTAAAAGAAGAATAAACAGAATGCAAAATTTTAAATTATTTTTTTTCATTTTTATTCTCCTTTATTTCAAATCTTCTTCTGTCAGACGATAATTGTTAAAGTCAAAGTCATCCATTGCTGACGGATCAATCGGCTCAAAATTTCCGTTTTTAAGATCTTCGGCAACTTCAACTTTGAGTTTTAACAACACTGTTTCCGTATAGGTAATGAGAGCATGCATATTCTTTTTCCGTCCTTCAACCATCGCCGTAATTTTTGCCGAATTTCCGCCTTCCATTGTGCCGACCTGTTCCGTTAGTTTGCCGGAATCTTGGTCATCATCAAATAATTCCGTGCGGATATTGTTGATTCTGTTATCTACCGCTACTACATCATTAAACCAAAGCTTTCCGTAGCTTTCCTTATATGCATAGACAACCTCGGGTGTAATTTTTGTATCTTTTGAGGGCGTTAATATATTATATGCCTCTTTCAAGTCTTTTGAAGAATCATAGTTGCCGGGCAAAATCTGTAGGTTTTCAAACGACATTGATTTCAAACTTTCAAGTGCTTGGTCTCTTAAACCTTGTAAAGATGAGAGTGATGTAGCAAGCCTTGATTTTATGTTTTTCAACTCGGTTGTTGCTTCATCTCGCAACTGTGCTTTTTGCTGATTTAGCTGTTTTATTTTGTTCATGTTGCTGGCAATTTTATTTTCATCACCGGCATTATTCAGCGTATCAGTTTCAAGCTCTCTGATGTTCTTTTCTATATCAAAGATTTGAGTATTAACTCTTTCCGAAATGTTAAGTTGGTCTATTCCCGCAGCCTCTTTCAAACTGCTCATATTTTCATTGATTTTGCTGAATTGTGATGAAATATTGGAAATGTTATTAGCAAATCCCTGAACTTTATCAATTACATTGCGGACTTTGGCCGTATATTCTTTTACTTCGTTTATTGCATCCTGACCTTTTTGAATTATGCTTTGAATATCGGTTGCTTCTTTGATTTTATCTTTTATGGTTTGTACCTTCGTGTTAATGATAGTATAATATTTTTGCAAAGTTCCGGCAATATCCGTTTTGAAAGGAGGCAACATAAAAGCTTTTGCTTCTGTCGCAAAGGCAATTAAGGCAAGCAGTAAAATTATGTTCAATATTTTTCTCATTGCTTGTTCTCCTAATCTTCTTCCGAACGGGTGTCAGTTCTCAATTTTATACGCATTTCTATAGAAGCTTTTGATGCCTGCATATCCAAAATTCGATTTAATCTTCTGGCGCTTTCCAATGCTTCTTTATTGGCCAATGCATATATTTCTCTTGAATCCGTTGCCACTACCGGGGTATCGTCGTTTTCTTTACGTTCTTTTGCCAAATTGGTTCTGAGAGTGAATGCATAAGCATACATTCTTGATAAGTCCTCTTTCAAGATTTTGGCATTTGTATCTTTTATTTTCATATATGTTTCTGTTTGTTTTTCATTAGTATAGAGAGCTACAGTTTCTTCAAGAATACCTCGCTCAATATCTCTTATGTTATTATTTTCAAGTCCGTTAAGAATGTTACCGATCTTAAATCTGGCCAAAATCTTATCTTTTAATCCGCCACCGGTCAGCAAATCTTTTCCCTCTTCTACAAGGTTTTTGATTTTTTCTATCTTTCCCTCTATACCGGTGCGAATTCTATGAATTTCTGTCGTTACTTCTTGTATTTTAGAAAATACATTATCTATCTTTTTGGTAACGTTTTCAATCACCGTAAAAACTGTTTGTATGGCCTCAAAGTCGGCCCTTGCCTGTTGCACAAAACAAAGGCTAAATACTACGACCAATGTTAGTAAACGTATTTTCATTATTTACCTCCATTGTCTACATCCACTTCGTTGTCTTCGAGCACTTTTTCCGTAACATCACATATTTCTTTTGTAATGCTGTATATTGTTTCTCCGGAAAGAAGTGTTATCAATTTATTTAACAGCTTTTGTGTTTGTTCATAATTCATTGCCAATACTTGTGTGTCGTCTCTGGTATTGTTACTGTTGCCACCCAATGATTCTTGTTCATCCAATGTATCTTGGTAGTTTGATGCCTCATATTTCATTTTGATTGCTTCTGCCAACAGAGCAACTGATGTGTCGGTTACCATTTTTTTGCAATCTTCTTTGTTCTGCATTGCATAATATGAGTTTTTGTTGTTAATTTTATTAACTATATTTACAAAGCATTCTCTGGTTCCGTTTTCCGTTAAAAGGTCATCAACACTTTTGTCGCAATATTTTGTGTTAAAAATGAAAACACCATTTTTATCATAACCTGTTCCTTTATTGGAATTGCTGGTTTCTGCAGCAAAAGCGAGGCGAGAACTGAATATTATAGTATTATGAGATTGTTTATCTTTTGTGGCACTCGGAGATACTCTAAACTGATTTCCGGTATTTATGGAAGTAGCCTCCTTTCCGCCTGATTTTGAGGTCGCCGCAGATGTGTCTGTCTTTGAAATTGTTTCAGATGCTGGGTTTTTTGCGGCTGCCGATTTATCTGATTCATTTGTATTCGGGGTTACGGTCTTGGTTATTGTTTCCGTCGCCTTTGAGGCTGAATCTTTTGTTGACGAAGTTTTTTCATCCGCTGGTGTACCGAAGGCTTGGCGTCCTATTGACAAAGATGACCTATCATCCTTTTGCGGAAGCTTACTCTTTTCTTGCTCTTTATCCTTATTATCCTTTTGATCTTTTTCATCCAGAGTTAAAACTTCTTCTTCGGTGGCCAGGGTATCACTGTCTGTTAAGGTATTGTCTTTCAGATATGAAGAATCATCTCCCTTTTGGTCAGATGTATTCAATGTCGGAGAACTTCTATATCCCGTATTTATTTTGCCGCTGTTGTCAAGAGGAGTTTTTACGGAACCGGTATTTACACTGCTGTTATTGGCGGGAGTTTTACCGGAACCCGTATTTAGACTGCTGTTGTTGGCGGGAGTTTTGCCGGAACTTAAACTGGTGTTGCCGGTATTGTATGATGGGTTACGACCATTGTTTATTTGATTGCCAGAATTTTGAGAATTTGGTGTCCTGCCGGAGTTATTATTAGAGGAACCGCTATTATCATCAGATGATTGATTATTATTCCTGCCTGAAGAAGAAGTATTATCATCTTCATCATTATAAGAATTGGGATTTGTGTAATTAGGAATACTTTGGAGCAAAGCTTGGTATTTTGCTTTTCTTTCTTCTATTTCGTTCTTATACTTTTCGTATAGTTCTTTTCCTTCCGCAATCCTCTGTTTTGCTTTTTCTATGGCTTGTTGTGCGTCTTGAACATAACCCTTTATGGTGCTGGCAAATTTTGAAATTGTGCCGACGGCATCTCCGATAATGGCATTCAGGTTACTTCCGTTAGTTATAACCTCTAAACCTTGCTTAACGTTTGTTATTCCTTGGGTTACAATACCTATCGTGCCGGCAATATTTCCAAAATCAACTGTTGGAAGCTGTGCTTTGGCTGAATGATTGTTAAATAACATTAACATACCGATAATAATGGCAATACTACTTTTTTTTGTCATGTTCCCTCTCCGCAGTTTGGTTCCCACCATAAGAGTCATTTTATCACAAAATGCTCTACGATAAAATAAATTTTTGATCAGTTACGAAAAATTTAAATATTTTGTAACAAAATTCTCCTCTCCGTATTGTTTTATTAAATCTTCAACTAATAATACATTTTTGCGGCTTGAGTTGTAAATTTTTAAATATGGTCCAAGTCCGCTTAAATCCACATCCAAAATTACAGATTCTCCCGTTGCCGGACGTGAAAGTAAAATTGCATAAGGAAATTCTCTGTATGATTTACCGAAAATAAAATCCATTTCTCGCTGATTGAGGTTCCAATTGACATAATCTTCTGCTCTCGCTTGCGGGTTACGAAAGAAAATTACGGTTTGGCATTGACCGCGAATCGCCTCTCCGACACCCAGAGAATCGATAATATTCGGTTGTTGAAATGCGCACAAATATGCCTGACGTTTTTTACGTCCTTCTTGCAAGCCAATAATGAAATAATCACGGAACATAGGGTGTTTTAACATCGGCGCCGTTTCATCAATCATAATTAGTGAAGGAACACCGGTCTCGCCGGTTTCGGACTGAATACGGTGCATGATATAACTGATAACGGCAGGAGCCAAAGTTTCATCTTCAAAAATATGTGTAAAGTCAAAAGCCATAAATCTTTTGGTATGCAAATCCAAACTATCATTTTGGGCATTAAAAATATTACCGTATTGGTCGGGATTTATCCAGCGGTACAATTCACGTCGGACATTACCTGTCGGAGAAAAACAGCTTTTGTGCAAGTTTGCCATTATTCGTTCTTCGGGTTTCAGGTAGTCAAAAGCCGTAGTGACAGCGCGGGCAATTTCGTGCTCGGATAAAGCATCATCTACCATGGTAATGGATTTTATCCAACGACGCAAAAAGGCTCTGTTATTCGGGGTCGGGGATGTATCAAAAGGATTTAGAGAAACATTCTTTTCATCTCCGTCAAAACCTATGTATGCACCGCCGATGGAACGGGTAAAAATCTCTGCACCTCGGTGACGATCAAAGAAAAATACCTTCAAGTCTTTGTGTCGCATGGCTTGTCCGGCTAAAAACGTAAGCAAGGTTGTTTTACCTTGTCCGGTCGGTCCGATTATGCAGCAGTGAGCAACGGCAGCTTCTTCGGGAGAGACGTGAAATTGGAACCTGTACCCGGAGCCGTTAACCGTGCGAAATGTTGTAATTGCTCCCGGCCCCCAGTCACATTTATTAAATCCTTCGGACGGCTTGTCAAAACAGATTGCAGCGGTAATAACTCTGGATAAATAAAGATAAGTTCTGGGATAAACCTCGTAAGTCGGAAATTGGCTGAAGAATGTTGCTTGGGCAACCCAGCCTTCACGAACCGGCGTTACACCGAATAAACGACATATTCTTTGAACTTCACTTTCGGCAAAATCTATTTCTTCTTTGCTTTCTCCGTATATTACCATAGATAAGGCATATTCGGAAAGCGATTGATAATTGGCATCACTGTCCTCGATTGAACTCATTGCATAACTATATTGGTCAACAACATCTGCCGAAAAACTTGTCATTCTGGCCATACTGCGTTGTTGCATCAAAATTGCACGAGCTTTCGGGCGATATAGGGCCTTTACATTATGGATAATATTAATTTCGCAATCAAGTGCCATTAGAGACATTATCATAGACTCGTCCATATAATCACCGGAGGATCTGATACCCATAACTATTGCATATTTTTCTCTTTCGCCGGCAAAGAAGCGAATTATACCTTCTTCTCCGGTAAAATGTATATGGTCTGCCGTCAATAATTCCCTTAATTGGTGCCCTTCCGTGGAACCGACTTTGGGATCCGGTTTGGAAAGAGGACTGCACATGCGACTAAATACATAGAAGGGGCTGTCTTTCGGTGAACTTTCAGCATTTTCATACATCGGGCGGACGCCATATTCACTCAATATTGCCATCAATGATTGAGATGCATAATTCAAATCTTTTAAGGCATCATCTCTGTCGGGAACGGAAATAATTATATAGTGGCTGTTTTCGTAAACACGATTAAGCGTTGCCTGCCAAGCATAAGCAACCTTCTCCAATATTTTATTATCAAAAGTATTTTCAATTTTATCCGCGGGAATCCTTTCACGCAAAGTTATGACTCGTGAAGTAATCTGTAAATCAGACATGCTGTCAATCCACGATTTTCTCGCTTCGGCCATTGATATATTGGTTTCTTCCGAAGAAAAAGCCAAATCTAATCCTTCAATTTTGAAAACTCGGGCAAGAGATTTATTGTGACAACGAATTGTCATGCCGTCTTCGAGCAGTTTATCAAAAGGCAAAAAGTCAGATACCCTCGACTCATTGGGTTGAGGTAAAAAAATACGACCAAACTTCGTTGCCCAAAGCCCGGCAAAAGACATTGCTGAAATAAAACCGATAATTGCGACAATAACCTCTTTGCTGCTTAAACCCTGCACAAAGACGCTGAAAAAATCAAAATCAGGGTGCAAATTTCTTCCCCTTCGTTTTATATAGATTGTTGGTTACGCGATAACATTGACCGAATGCCTGAATCATGTTTGAAATGTGAGGCTCTCTGTTTGCAAAAATAATAATGATGAGGTGAACAATAACGATAGATATTACAAAAACCAAGGGATTAACATCAAAAGTGCCTATAGATGCAAACATAAACGGAAACTGAACACCGATATTTAAGAGCACGGGCAAAAACGGCGCCCACAATATCTTAGGCGGTGCGGCAACGGCTTTTAATATCGGTTCTCTCATTGTTTGTTCTCCCTGTTTTTTGATTCTACAAAAAAAGTTTTTGGAATGCAACAAAAAACCCAGCAATCAACAGTATATGTTAAAAAGCTTAAAAATAGATAAATCGGCTACAATCTGAAATCTTTGCAGACTAATTTCTGCAGAACCGTTATTTTGACAGGTAATTATCTATACTCAATAACTACGGCATTATTTGATTCTTCCCCGTTGCAACCATTACTGGCTTCGATGACTCCAAGTGGTAAGGTATTATCTTCAGCAGTACCAATATTCTCTGTAAGACGTTCAGAAACTGGAGCCTGCGTTGATTGAGCAACAGTTGCTACGGAAGCAATACCATTGCCAACTCTTCCGCCCCAGTCAGCAGAACCAAGGTACACACAAGCATTGGTTGGAAGGCCAGCTATAGTTATAAATACACTTTTATGATCCTCGGCAGGGGAAAGAAATATTCGGCCTCCAAAGGGATTAAATGCTGCAAGTGTATTAGTTCCGCTTGCAATTTTGGTCATTTCTTTAGCTATTGCTCCCATCTGAATTGCAGCAGTTGTGGTTAGTCCTGCATAATCATCTTTTATAGCATAGGCAGCTCGAATATTAGTTATGATTAAAGAAGTTTGCTCTGCCATTTTTGACATTCTATATTTTGGCATAGCTTTAGAATATCCGGCAATACCACCTATAGTCAAAACTGCCATTATGGTTAAGACACCAATCATTTCAAGAGTTGAACGTCCTGAATTTTCTGATAGTTTTCTTTTAAGCATAGTATAATTTCCCGCATTACAGTTATTACGTTTGCAGTCATTATGAACATATTTTATTAATTTTAGCTTAATATTTTAATACTTTTGTGCATTATTGATAACAGAAACAACATTGCTAAAAGTATTCAATGAATTGGGGCTTTTGCTCCATGAATTTAATATTTCGGAAACATTCTTATCGTAGTTATTTGTTCTTTTATCAACATTTTTAAGCACAGATAAGACATACTGATAATTTTCATCTGAATCATTACTTTGCATTTTAGTATTTGCGCTTGATGATGATTTTGCGGTATTGCCGTAACTATCAAAAAATTTTTGAGTTCTGCGCCACGGATCGACGGAAAACACTGTTTGTATTAATATAACGAAAGTTAAAAATTTTGCTATTTTTCTCATGAAAATTACCTCTAGTTACTGCAACCGTTCGCTATATAGTTATGTTGAGCCACTAATTGTTGTGAAAGAGGATAATTTGAGTTGTTCATTATATTGCCCCATTCGTCACACGAAGAGCTGTTATTATTGTTATTATTGTTATTGTTGTTATTGTTGCTATTGTTATTATTGTTATTGTTGTTATTGTTGCTATTGGGAATATTAAGACCATTGAAAAGTTGGTCTTGGCAATCGGTATCAGCCAGTTGACTATTTGCGTCTGGATCACCTCCAAGGGCAGCATTATACAGTGAATCACAATCAACATCATCAGGTGTATCGCAGTCGTTCCCCTCGCAATCTTCAGGAAAATAGCCAAATGAACAATCTTGAACTTGACAATAATCTTGATATTCCAATTGAGTCATTGCACTATCATCACCGCTAAAATAACGAACGAAAGGCCCCATCATGGCGACCAAAAACAGACTAAAAGACAGGTATGAAAGATGTCTGAAGCTGATTTTTCCAAATACGGCAGCAAAAGCGAACGCAACCATGCCCAAACCACCTATAATATATACAACTTTTTGTAAGTCGAGTAATGTGGTATTTACTTTGCTGACAATGGTAGCAAATATGTTATCTGCTGCAAAAGATGTGCCGGCACTTAATAGTATCAGAATAGCTGCGGTTACATATATGTTGATTATTTTTTTCATGGCCGCCTCCTTTTATTTTAAAGTATCTGTTATGTCTTGTATTTTTGTGCCAGTCAGATATTCTATTATTCCTGAGGTTACGGCAATAACCATCAATCCGATTATGATAGCTCCGAGCCATTTCCAGTTGAAGTTACCGAATATACCGCCAATAGCAACGGCGATAATACCAAAACCGGATACGGCATATATAATATCACGCATACCGTTGAATATTTCGGCACCTTTAGAAATGAGATCACTAAACAATCCGCTGTCGGCGGCATAGCTTTCGGCTGCAAATAAAACTGAAGAAATCACAAATACAGCCAAAAACATAAATATCTGTTTCTTTAGTTTTATACACAGCATTTTAGGTCTCCTTTCATAAATATCGGTTGAAGAAAAAAGGAGAGCCGCTGTCGGCTGAGAGCTTTCGGCAGCTCTCCTTTGTTGGGTTGAGTTTGGCTACAATACTAAATGTTACCAAATGTATCAACAACTGTTTGGTTATTAGATGATTCCCAACCAGCAGTACCGGTAACGTATTCAATAGCCATTGCAGCTGCAGCCAAGATAGCAAGACCTGCTGCTAAACCTGCAAACCATTTCCAGTTAATTTTGCCAAAAATAGCAGCAAAAGCAACTGCAACCAAGCCGAAACCGCCAATGATGAACACAACTAACTTTACGTTTTGGAAAAGTTGAATCAACTTACCTTGTGTTGTAACAAAGAAGGTTTGTGCAGAAGCGTCGCTGACAAATGACAATGAAATAACGAAAATCATCGCTAACATTGTCCAGAAGTTTTTCTTAATAAATCGCATGATTTTTCTCCTTAAATTTAAGTTGTTGTACTTCTTACATTTTTATTGTAGCTCATTTTGAGAGAAAAATCCAGTGTTTCAGACTCTCCCAAAATCAGTGTTAACATTTTGTTTTTACTATATAAAATTATTCTGTAACAAAAATTTCATAGTTGATTTTCTTTGTTATTGCCGATTATTACCATTGTTTTTTGTAGATGTTTTTAATTACATAATCTCTTATTTTTGTCTTTCATTCAAGCATATGGAAAAAATATACAGCGAATCTGCTAAAAAAACTTGAAATAAATACAATATATTTGTAGAATTCGGAACTTATAAAATGAGAGGATTTACTATGACGTCTATAAAAGTAAGATTTGCACCATCGCCTACCGGTTATATGCATATCGGCAATACCCGCACGGCAATTTTTAACTGGCTTTTAGCGAAGAAGTCTGGCGGGCATTTTATGTTGCGCATTGATGATACTGACGGTGAACGTTCAAAGCCGGAATATGAGACAGCTATTAGAGAGAGCCTTATTTGGCTCGGACTTAATTGGGACAGTGAAGCAAAGCAATCAGAGCGCTTTGACAGATACCGCGAGGTTACTGCAAAACTTATTGAAAGCGGCAGAGTTTATCCATGTTATGAAACGGCAGAAGAATTGGATATGATGCGCAAAAAGCTGATGACCAAGGGTTTACCGCCGATTTATGACAGAAGTGCTTTAAAATTAACAGACGAGCAAATTGCTGCTTATAAGGCAGAAGGTCGCAAACCCCATTACCGTTTTAGGCTGCTTGATGGTGATATTGTTTGGCAGGATATGATACGTAGCGAATGTCGTTATAATGCAAAAAATTTGAGTGACCCCGTTATTATCAGGGCGGACGGAAGTTATCTTTATCATCTACCGTCGGTTATTGATGATTGCGATTTCGGAATTACCCATATTGTGCGTGGAGAAGATCATGTTACAAATACTGCCGCACAAATTCAGATGTTTGAAGCAATCGGAGGTGTAGCGCCTACTTTTGCACACTTACCGTTGTTGACAGGACAAGAGGGAAAATTGTCAAAACGTTTGGGAAGCATCGGAGTTTTGGATTTGAGAGCAAGAGGAATAGAAGCTATGGCTATTTCTTCATATTTGGCAAAACTCGGAACATCTGAAGGAGTTGAGCCGTTTTATGATTTGATTAGTTTGGCTCAAACACTTGATTTTAATAAGATTGGCCGTGCTCAACCAAAGTTTTCGGAAGATGATTTGGAGCGTTTTAATACTCATTTAGTAAGAAATATGCCTTATAAATATATTGCCGGCAGAGTCAATATTGAGGAGAGATTTTGGGAAGTAGTGCGCGGAAATTTGAACATAGTCAGCGATTGTCAACAGTGGATTGACATTTGTTGCAAAGAAGTTGAGCCGATTGTTGAAAATGAAAATTTGTTGGAAAAAGCATCGGAATTATTACCTCCCGAGCCTTGGAATGATGATACTTTCAACAAATGGGTCAATGATGTCAAATCGGCAACCGGACTTAAGGGAAAGGATTTATTTCATCCTTTGCGCAAGGCGATTACTGCCCAAGATAACGGTCCCGAATTGAAAATTTTATTGCCTTTAATCGGCTATGACAGGGTTTATAAAAGACTTAAAGGTATTAAAGCGTAGCGGAGTTTATATATATGTTTTTGCACAACACACTGACTAAAAGAAAAGAAAAGTTTGTTCCGATAGATGAAAAAAATGTTCGTATGTATGTTTGCGGGCCTACGGTTTATGATCGTGCACATTTGGGAAATGCCAAATCTGCCGTGGTTTTTGATGTATTAAACAGAATCTTGCGCGAAGTTTATGGGCAAAAAAATGTTACTTATGTTTCCAATATCACTGATATTGACGACAAAATACTAAATAAACATAAGGAAACTGGCAAACCTATCGCTGAAATTACGACAGAGACATATAATTGGTATCTTGAAGATATGCATGCCCTAAATGTTAAGGATCCCGACTTCAGACCAAAAGCTACCGAATTTGTGCAAGAGATGATAGAGTTGGTCCAGATGTTGATTGATAACGGACATGCATATATTGCAAACGGGCATGTTTTGTTTGATGTCGATTCAATGCCGAAATACGGCTTTTTATCAGGAAGAAGCATGAAAGAAATGTTGGCCGGAGCTAGAATTGAAGTGGCTGAATATAAGAAAAATCCGGCTGACTTCATTTTATGGAAACCTTCCGAAAACGGACAGCCTGGTTGGGATAGCCCTTGGGGATACGGTCGACCAGGGTGGCATTTGGAATGCTCGGCAATGAGTTCTAAATATTTGGGCAATTCTTTTGATATTCATGGCGGAGGTTCGGATCTTATTTTTCCGCATCATGAAAATGAGTGTGCACAGTCTTTGTGTGCCCACCCTAATGATAGTTTTGCAAATTATTGGGTTCATGCAGGAATGTTGATGGTTGACGGTGTGAAGATGTCAAAATCTTTGGGCAATTTTCATACCGTAAAAGAAATTGTAGCACAATATCCTGCTGAAGCTTTGCGTTTGCTCTTTATCAGTTCACATTATCATCAACCCTTTAATTTTACGTTTGAGGGTCTGAAACAGGCAAAACAAGTTTTGGATAAGTTTTATAATGCTTTGTTAAAAGTAAAAGATATTGCAATTTCTCCCGTTGCTCCGGATCAAAAAGTGATGGATGCTTTGACTGATGATATAAATACTCCGTTGGCTATTGCTTATTTGCACGAAATTGTTAATAATCTCAATAAGGCTACGGAGGCTGCGGAAAAGAAAAAATATAAGTCAGTTCTGTTAGCCAGTGCAAAAGTTTTGGGGTTGCTGTATCAAGATCCGGAAAGCTGGTTTAAGAATCCGGTTTCAAATGCAGAGATTGGTGCTGAACAGATAAATTCTTTGATTGAAGAAAGAGCAAATGCCAAAAAGGAAAAAAATTGGGCAAGAGCCGACGAAATCCGTAATCAACTGAAGGAAAGCGGTATTCTTTTGGAAGATACACCCAACGGAACTTCTTGGAAAAGAGTTTAGTTAATTGAGATATTTTTTGGATTTTATTTTTTCCTGATAATGTCGAACTTGATGAAATACTTTATCTGCAAATGATTTCTTTGCCATATAGGTTATGAACAAAGGCTCTTCCAGTTTTAACTGTCCGAGTGTATATTCCAATGCCTCAAAACTTTGGTATATTTTATCAATCAATAAAAGTTCTCGCGCACATTCGTTTTGCTGTGTTTTGGTTTTGTCAGACTGCGCCATTTTTTGTTTCCTTTCACCTGTTTAATTCTGTTAAATGTAATCATAAAACAGGTGTCGTTACTAGTGGTGAAAACTAGTATTCGTGTTATGAAAAAATCTTACATCTTTCGGATATATATATTGTATAAATATGTATAAGCTAGTTTTGAGGCACTATTTTGCTGCCGTAAGGCGGGGGAGTTCCGACTCCAAATTGCAAAAATTGCTTGGATACAAATCCCATTTCACCGCTATCTATCATAATTCTATACCATTTTTTATCGGCAGTTAATCCGGTTAAACGAACTGTTTGATTTGCTTTACCCTTGCTTATAACGTCAAATCTTTCGCTCGGTCCGTACATTATATTTGTCTCTTCTTTGAGATGGTATAATTTGCTGTTGTCATTTAAATTTACGGGAATGGAAAATATTTTTGAAACAACCACGTCATCCATAATTTCTTTGCCGTTATTAAGTTTTACTTTTTGGAAAAATGTTATTTCGTTATTTTTTTGCATATATTTCCATAATGATTTTTTTTGTATGTAGGGATAGCTGATAAGCAATATTAAAACTAGCGGGATTATCAGCTGATATATCTTTAATATTCCGGTATGCCAACAAACATTTTTTGGCATTTTTTTAGGATTTTCGCTAGCGATAAATTGTTTAACTAAAATACTTTGTGACGGAGTGCAATATTGCAAAGCTTGTGTAGCAGAGATGATTGATTGTGATTTTTTTTGCGCCTTTTTATAAGCAATAGCGTTATGTATAAGCAATATCAAATTATCAGTTTTATTGCTCCCTATATTACTTATATTATGAATTATTGCTTTTATATTTGCAATAAATGCTTTAAGGTGCCACCAACCGCAGAACCAATTGATGAGAGAATAACGTAACACTTCCTGTTTGGCTTGGGAATATGTGCAAACAAGTTTGTCTGTATGATTGGTATAAGAAAGTATCTTTCCTATAACTTTTTGTAACACAACAACTCTTACCAGCGGGCTTTCCGTTTGATTTTGGTCTTTGATAATATTTAAATTATTTATATCCGGAAAGTTTTGCTCGGTATAAATCTCGCTCAACAAATCATATTCAAGACGTTTTTCATCATCTTTTAAAATATCGTATGCCGTTGACAATTTCTGGAAATGTTCCATTGCCGACGGATCCTGATTAGAATCTGGGTGCCACATTTTGGCAAGGCTGTGATATTTGTTTTTCAATTCCGCCATATCCTGCGGGGTATTTATTTCCAATATTTTATAATATCCTAAAGCATCTTTCATTGTTGTAACTTTCTTGCTATTTCCATGACGTCTTTTGCCGCTTCTGAAGTTGGATAACGGGTTATTATGGGCATTTGGTTGCGTATTGCATCACGAACTCTTGCATCTCTACGCACAATTCCGAGCAACGGCGGTGTAATATCTAAATAAGAATGACATGCTTTGCGCAGGATTTCATAGGTCATTTGTCCAGCTTGCAGTGTTTCTGCCTGATTAACTACTACGGAAATACCGCTTTGAGGATATTGGGATGACATCGCCTTTATAATACCGTAAGCCTCGGTCAGTGAACTGGGTTCATCAGTACAGACAACAATTATATTGCCTGATTTTCCCGCAAGAATGCGCACAGAGCGGTCATTACCGTTATCCATATCCAACAAAACCTGGTCATAATTTGGGGACAATAACAGCAAATCTTCAGCCAAAATTTGGAGCCGTCCCACAGGCATGGATGTCAGTTTTGCGGAGCCTGAACGTCCTGCGATTACATCAAAATGCCCTTTGTCACTGTTGGTAATTATTTGGTTTAGGGTAATCACACCGGTAACGGCGCAGCCTATGTCGTGAGATATTCCAAGCCCGAGCTGATTATCGATATTTGATAGTCCTAAATCGCCGTCAAAAAAAAGAATTTTATTTTTTAAATAACTCAATGCGTGAGCCAATGTTATGGCAAACCAAGTTTTTCCGACACCACCTTTGCCGGAAACAATTGCTGTCATATTATCGTGAGAAGGAAAAATATTGCCGATTTCTGTTCGAGGATAATTGCGCTGAATATTTGTCATACTCTCAATCTTTTGCTAAAATAAGTTATCGGGTGCATCCATATTTTTTGCAGAAAAGATTTTTTTGCTTTGCAATACTATATTTTTTTGTGCTTTCTGAATTTCGTTCAGATTGACCGAATCCAAACGTTGCAAAGCTTCACGAACAATTTTGCTTTGACGGTCGTTCATTGCCTGATAAAAGCGCTCACGAACGTTGTCAGATGCTCCCAAAAGGGCAATTACAAGTTTGGCTTCTTCTGTTTTTGAAATAATTTCCTGAATTTGAGATATAGGCAGACGACACAAATCTTCAAAGACGATAGGTCTTTTAGCTATCAATTCAGCCACATCCGGAGCATATCCAATAAGGAATGACATTATTTGTTCTGCCGTGTCGTCATCAAGGAGATTCCAAATTGATGAAACTTGCAAAAGTCCGTTATTTTTTGCACCATGGAGAATATCTTTGGCTATTGCTTTGCCAAGTCTGGAAATTATTTGAGAATCGAGAGGATGAGCCGTAATCATTTGGGTTATGGTAACTGCAGCAAAACTAGAATTCATTCTTGATAATACTGCAGCCCCCTGCTCTGCACTGAGTTGAGAAATTGCAATAGCGGAAATTTGCGGATATTCATTTTGGAGATATGAGGCTAAAACCTCGGGCTGAACAGAGTTTAGCGAAGACCAATTTTCATAGAGATTTTCAATCTTGGAATCCGAACTTTCTTCTTCTGTTGTGCCGATTTCTTCTTCGTTTTCTTCGGAACTGCTATCTTGCGTCACATTATCATTACACTCTTTGGAAAACAGCTTTTTGAACCCTTGCCATATAATGATCAGGCACAACAAGCCGATTAGACCGACAATGGAATAATTAAACAATGTATCGGCACTTTGTTGGCTTATGTATTGAATTATCTTGTATGCGCGCGTTGAAACCCAAAAATTTTGGACAAGGAAATAGCAGCTTTCATTACCGCTCAACAATGCCAAACAGAACACAAAACCGCAAACAAATGCAGCTATGGCACAAAAGAAAGCCGTAAAAACCATGCTTTTATCTATTTTATGACAAGCACTCACTTTTTTCTCTCTACAATTTCTTACGATGGCATGTTAACTGATTTTTAAATTATAGAGAAATACTTATTATCAGATATTCACAATATTTACTATCGATTGCCGCAGCTCTTGAAGTGCCGTTTCGTCATTCAATCGGTGATTTGAGTTTTTCAGAAGCTTTATTTCTACCTTGTCAGAGATTATTTGTTGCGCAAGTTGTAAAACCTTTTGCCAATGCAAACTTGCATCTCTCATACCTTGAATCAGATGAACGGGGCAATATATCGGCCAATTTTCTTCTTCCGGCAAACATGCTTTAAGTGCTGTTTCTATGAATTTGTCTGTAATTGTATAGGTAAAATCGTTATTAACAAAATTAAAATATCCTTTAGTCTGCAAATCGAATTTTTGCTGTTCGCTTATGACTTTTTCAAATGATTTTATAAAATTGGGCGCTGCCGCCAAGCCAATCAAGCCTTTTACCCTGTCGGGATATTTTATAGCAAGCAACATTGCTATCCATCCACCCATTGACGAGCCGATAAGAACAATATCGCCTTTAATCACTTTTTCCACAATCTCTGAAGCTTGTTCAAGCCAAATATTAAAGTCAACCCGCATAAAATTATCATTGTCACTACCGTGTCCGGCAAAGTCAAAGCGGACAATGCCAATACCATGTTTTATGCATTCTTGTTTTACCGTTTCGGGTTTTTGCCCCCAAGCATTTGAACAAAATCCGTGAAGATATAAAATCGTTGGTAAATTATTTTTGGGTTTAATATATTCAAAATCTGTTGCAAAGTGAGAATTAAAAGTGTATTTTTGCATATTGTTACCTATTTTAGAAGAAAGTTTTGTTAATATATTTGGGACTATACTGTTAAAATGGCTAAAAGTAAAGAAGAAAAACCTGTTGTTTTGCAGATTTTGCCGGAACTTGAGCATGGCGGTGTCGAGTGGGGCACTATTCAGGTGGCAGAAGCATTAAAACAACGTGGGTATGTTAATTTTGTCGCATCTAAAGGCGGTCGTTTAGTGTACGAACTCAATAAGTTGGGGGTGCCGCATTTTACTTTGCCCTTAAAAACGAAAAATCCCATTAGGATGTATTTGAACTCATTGAAACTTGAAAAGTTTATCAAAGAAAACGGCGTAAATATTGTGCATGCACGCTCACGCGCCCCTGCATGGAGCGCATATTGGGCGGCAAAAAGAGCAGGTGTAAAATATATGACGACTTTTCATGGAACTTACGGATTGGGACCTAAAGGAATTAAAAAGGTTTATAATAAGGTTATGACTTTCGGAGAATTGATTATTGCGATTTCCGAGCATATAAAAAAGCATATACTCCTTAACTATCAGGTAAATCCGGAAAAAATTCGTCTTATTCCGAGATGTGTTGATATCGAAAAGTTTTCACCTAAATCTGTTTCTCAAGAAAGAATTATTCGCACTATTTCCGATAACAATTTGCCTGAAGACAGGCCTATTATTGCTCTTGTCGGAAGAATTACGCGTTGGAAAGGTCAACACTTATTGGTCGAAGCGATGTCTTTGATTAAACATAAGGAGGCTTATGCCATAATTGTCGGTTCTGACCAAGGAAGAGTAAAATATACCAATGAATTAAAAGAACTGGCAAAAAAATTGAAAGTGGATGACAGAATCCAATTTATCGGAGAAAGTTTTGATATTCCGGCACTGTTAATGGTTTCGGATATTGTGCTATCAACCGCTACCGAACCCGAGGCTTTCGGAAGGGCTGCGATTGAGGGGCAAGCAATGGGCAAAATTGTTCTGGCTTCCAATATCGGAGGATCTTTGGAAAATTTGATTGACGGAGTCAGCGGAAAGTTGTTCCAAAGCAATAATGCAAAATCTTTGGCAGATGCCATTGATTGGGCGCTTGATATGCCTTTGACAGAGAGAAAAGCTATGTCAGCGGCAGCGATTAAAAATGTAAACGATAATTTTACCAAGCAGATTATGTGTAGTAAAACTATCGATGTGTATGAAGAAGTATTAAAAATTTAATTTAAACAAAGGAATATAAATATGGTTGCTATAAAATTACCAGATGGTAGTGTTATCAATTTTGAAGGCAATGTTTCGGGAATGGATGTTGCTGAAAAGATTAGTGCCGGTCTAGCAAAAAATGCTTTAGCGGTTAAGGTTAATGATAAATTACAAGATTTGAACACAACAATTAACACTGATGCAACCGTGACTATAATTACAACCAAAGATAAAGAGGGACTGGATGTTTTGCGCCACTCTTGCTCGCACGTTATGGCAGAAGCAGTTAAGGAATTGTGGCCCGATGTTCAAGTTACGATTGGTCCTGCTATTGAAAACGGTTTTTATTATGACTTTTCGCGTAAAGAGCCTTTTACGACCGAGGATTTTGAAAAAATTGAAGCTAAAATGCATGAAATTGTTAAACGCGATGAAAAAGTTACGCGTAAAGTCTTACCGAGAAATGAGGCTATTGCTTATTTTAAGTCTATCGGAGAACATTATAAAGTTGAGTTGATTGAGGACTTGCCGGAAGATGAGATTATATCTCTTTATTCGCAGGGCAATTTTACAGATTTGTGCCGCGGTCCGCACGTTCCTTCAACAGGAAAAATCGGTGACGCTTTTAAGCTGATGAAAGTTGCCGGAGCATATTGGCGCGGCGACTCCTCAAAGGAAATGTTACAACGTATTTATGCAACTGCTTGGGCTAATAAGAAGGATTTGGATGCTTATTTGACCATGCTTGAAGAAGCAGCAAAAAGAGACCACCGCAAATTGGGAAAAGAGATGGATTTATTCCATTTTGAGCCTGAATATGCCCCAGGTGCTGTCTTTTGGCACGATAAGGGATATCGCATTTATCGCAGATTGATTGAATATATGCGCAGTCGTCAGGAGCAAAACGGATATATTGAAATTGCGACACCGCGTATTATGGATAGAGTTTTGTGGGAAACCTCAGGGCACTGGGACAAATACGGTGCTCATAACTATTCCGGTAAAACGGAAGACGGAAAGGTATTCTGTGTTAAGCCGATGAATTGCCCGGGCGGACTTTTGGTGTATAAACAGGGAATTAAATCTTATCGTGATTTGCCCTTGCGTATGGCCGAGTTTGGCATGGTTAATCGTTATGAGGCTTCCGGCTCTTTGATGGGATTGATGAGAGTTAGAGAGTTTACACAAGATGATGCTCATATTTTCTGCACACCTGAACAAATGGAAGAAGAGTGTATTACAACCTTAAAACTTATTTTGGATATTTATAAAGATTTTGGATTTGAGGATGTTAAAATTTATCTTTCTACCAGACCGGACAGTATTTATAGAATTGGTTCAGATGAAATTTGGGATTTGTGCGAAAATGCTTTGGCTAATGCTCTAACCTCGCATGGGTATAAATTTGAAATCAATGCCGGTGAAGGTGCTTTTTATGGTCCGAAATTAGAATTTATTTTGCGTGATGCCATCGGTCGCGAATGGCAATGCGGAACAATTCAGGTGGATATGAACTTGCCGCAGCGCTTTGATATTTCATATATCGGTGAAGATGGCGAAAAACATCAACCGGTTATGTTGCACCGCGCATTGTTTGGTTCTATTGAAAGATTTTTGGGTATTTTAATTGAACATCATGCCGGAAAGTTGCCTTTGTGGTTGTCTCCGGAACAAGTTGTCGTTGCTCCTATTGTGAGTGAATTTGACGGTTATGCAACCGAAGTTGCAAATAAGCTGAAAGCAGCCGGATTGTCTGCAAAAACTGATTTGCGTAATGAGAAAATTAACTATAAAGTTCGTGAACATTCTATGGCAAAAATTCCTGTTATTGCCGTTGTCGGAGCAAAAGAAAAAGAAACCGGCACGGTTACGGTTCGCCGTCTCGGTGTTGACAAACAAATGGTTATGAGTGTTGATGAGTTTGTAAAATCACTGAAAGAAGAAGCGAGAATGCCTCATTCTTTCTAACCCTAAATTCTTTTTAATTGATAGAGGCGCAAAATTTTTAGTTTTGCGCCTTTGTTGTTTTTAAATAATCAGCAATATTTTCGCCAAATGTTTTACGGACATAGGTTGTTATTTCGCTTGGCTCCGGTTTGAAATTTTCAGCAGTCTCTTGAGCTTGCAATATTACTTCTATCTGAAGTTTTTTCTCTGTCTCATCTCTTTTTTCAATTGCTTCATCTGGATTGGAAACGGATGCAATATTATACCAAATATAGGCATCATAGTCGTTTTTCGGATAATTTTTGCCTTCCGATAATATATCAGCCAAAGTTATCATTGCTTTTATATTTCCCTGCTTTGCAGCTTTTGTAAAATTAATGACGGCTTTTTTATAATTTAGGGTTGTTCCTTCGGCATTTATATACATTTCTGCCAATTTATATTGCGCTTCATCATATGATCTGGCTGCCTGTCTTATATAATTAAATGCTTTTACATCATTTTTAGCTATAGCATAACCTTTGTAGTATATCATTCCCATCATGTATTGCGCAACGATATTATCGGCTTCGGCGGCCTGATTGAATAAGCGAACAATTGTGCTGCGCATTTTTGCATCGGGATTTGAGTTCTGTGTCAAATATATAAAGGCAAGATTTACACCTGATTCATAGTTACCGAGTTGTGTTGCTTTTTCAAACAACTTTGTAGCTTCAGCGACATTTTTTTCCGTTCCTATGCCGCTGTAATACAAACTTCCCAAGTTGTTCAGCGCTATAACATCATCTTTTTTGGCAGCCATCTCATAGTATTTAAAGGCTTTTTTCTCGTCCTTTTCTACCCCGTTTTCACCAAACAAATACATATATCCCAATGTGAGGAATGTATCAACATCACCTGTTTCGGCCGTTTTTTCCACACGTTGCTCATAGCTTTCTTGGGGTTCATTCTTTTGTCTGACCAGTTCCGGTTGATTTAGTGTATCTTTGTTCCTAAAAAACGGAATATTCAAAAAGGAGAAAAATTCTGAAAATTTAGATTTTTGCTCTTCTTCAGTTATTTGCTCCTCTTTTGCGGATGAAGCATCATTTGTTTCTTTTTGAATAGCCTTATCGCCTTTTGATGTTTCTTCTTTTTTTGTATCTTCTTCGCCAAAAAGGTCTATGAGTGACAAATCTTTTTCAGCAAAGGCATTGGACGCAATTAGCGAACAGGCCAAAAAAACTAAAATTTTCTTCATGATAAATCCTAATAATGATAAAAGCTATTTTTATAATATACAAAAATCAGCGATATTCAAACTTTATTTGTGAATTATCTTTATTTTTGATAATGTTTGCGTTATAAGTTTTATTCAACAAGAATTTGAGGAAAATATGAGTAACTTTGAGCCGCCTATATATACATTAAAAGATGTAAAATTACGTTTTGGTACTAATCAACTTTTTCGCAGTATTGAGCTTTATATAAATCGCGGAGATAAAATTTCTTTGATTGGAAGAAACGGCTCGGGAAAATCTACGCTATTAAAAATTATTGCCGGATTGCAAGATGTTGATGACGGAGAAATTTTTATTCAGCCGGCAACAAAAATAGGTTATATGCCTCAAGATGCAGACCTTGCGGAATATAAAACTTTGCGTGATGTTGTGTTATCGGGATTGGAAAAAAATGATTTGTCTTCGGAATACAAAGCACAAATATTGATTGAGCAACTAGGTATTGCCGGAGAACAATCTCCGGAAAAAGCATCCGGAGGAGAAAGACGGAAAGCAACTCTTGCAAAAGCTTTGGTTTCGGAGCCGGACATTTTGCTGTTGGATGAACCGACAAACCATTTGGATATGCCGACTATCGAAATACTTGAGAAGATTATTGCTAATTTTCCAGGGGCAGTTGTTTTGATTAGCCACGACAGATATTTTTTACGCAAAATTTCAAAAACTACTTTCTGGCTCGATAGAGGAATTATGCGCAGAAATAACAAGGGGTTTGAGTTTTTTGAGGAATGGCAAGAGCAAGTTATTGAACAAGAAATTATCGCCCAAAAATATTTGGATAAGAAATTGGCTGAAGAAACCGAGTGGTTGCACAAGGGAGTTACGGCAAGAAGGCGTCGCAATCAAGGGCGTTTGAGAAGGTTATTGCAATTAAGACAAGAAAGACGAGAACAAATTAAACAAATCGGAAATGTCAATATTGATGTGGAGAATACTTTATGGAAATCTAAAATTGTGCTTGAGGCAAAACATATATCCAAAAGCTTTGAGAACAGACCTATCGTAAAAGATTTTTCCATTAAGGTCATCAGAGGAAATAGAATCGGAATCGTCGGACCTAACGGTGCCGGAAAAACTACTTTGATTAAATTGCTGACTAAAAAATTGCAACCTGATGAGGGGTTTGTAAGAATCGGTAAAAATTTGCAAGAAGCTTATTTTGATCAGAATCGCTTCAGCTTAAATCCTCAAAAAACTTTGTGGCAAACACTTTGTGATGAAGGAGACCATCTTTGGGTTAGAGGATCATATCGCCATGTTGTTGCTTATCTTAAAGATTTTCTTTTTACTCCGGAACAAGCTAAATCGCCTGTTGCAACCCTGTCCGGCGGGGAAAAGAATCGACTTATGCTGGCAAAAATATTGTCACAACCATCAAATTTTTTGCTGCTTGATGAGCCGACGAACGATTTGGATATGGACACTCTCGACTTGTTACAAGAAATATTGAGTGAATATGATGGAACAATGATTGTTGTCAGCCATGACAGAGATTTTTTGGACAAGTTGGTTACATCCATTATATATATGAAGGGTGACGGGAGTGTTGAAGAATATGTCGGAAGTTATTCCGATTTTTTGGAAAAGCAAAAACCGGTTGCTATAAAAAGCGATAAGAATAAACAGACACAAAAACAGGAGCGACCAAAAGTTATTCCGCAGAAAAAACTGACTTATAATCAGCAGCGATTGTTGCAAATTTTACCGGATAAAATTACGGAACTTGAAAATAAGATTATTGATATTTCCCAAAGACTTTCGGATGCAGATTTGTATCAAAACAACAGAGAAGAGTTTTTTGCTCTTACGGATGAGTTGAAAGAAATTCAGAATCAAAAATCTGAAGCTGAAGATCAATGGCTAGAAATTTCATTATTGGCAGAGGAAATATCTTAAAAAACTACCAGCGCAAATTTGAGATTATGTAATCGGGGAATATATCAAAGTTGCTCGATAGCTCGCGGGCTTTGCTGACATCGGGGATATATCCTTCGCCAAGGTAATTTTTATGAATTCCCTTACTGATTAACAAACTCGAAAAACCGCAAGCATCTGCCAGTTTAATATCCACTTGCACACTGTCGCCTATCATCAAAACTCTGTTGCTTTCGCTATACGGGATATTTTCAAGAGTGTATTTTGCAATATTTGTGTCGGGTTTTCCTAAAAGAATGATTTTTCCTCCCAAGGCTGCATATTGCTCGGCAAGAGCCCCTGCAGAAGGAGAAATCTCGCCATTTATGAATGCGGAATTTTCAGCACCAACACATAACATAGGAATATCTAATCCGGCACAATGGCTCAATACTTCAATATAATTATCGACTTCATTTAATTGGGAAGAATGGGCAACATACAAAAAGTCTGCTTGAGAATAATTTTCGGTAATCAAGAAATCTAATCCGGAAAATACTTCAGCTTCTTCTTCATCACTCATGTTATAGTAAACTTTACCAAGTGATGTATATTTCGGGTCTGTTGATTGTAATTTGTAGTGCAATACTTCACCCATAGTTACAATATTATCAAAAAGAAGAGGTGAAACTTGATTTTCATACATCAACTTTATTAACTGCTCCAGTCTCATTGCGGTATTGCTGAGCAAAACAATTTTTTTACCACTTTTCTTTAGTCTGATAAGGGCATTTACGGCCTCGGTCTTAAATGAGTTGCCATCATACAAAACCCCGTTGAGACCACACAATACAACATCAAAATTGTCTATTATTTTAGATACATTAACTATCGGTTTTATCATTTTCATTTTTTTATTGCCGTCAAAATTATCAAATATGAAAAAATTGTAGTTGATTTATTTTATTTTGCAAGCTTTGACAAAGAAAGAATCACAGCATTGGCTATCGTAAGACCGAAAATGGCAGTTATTGTCGGTAGAGAACCCATTGTATGACGCTGTCTGGTATTGTTGGAACAATTCTCATTATTCTCCAAAAAGAGAGCCGTCTCCGGCAAATTTGTTTGTTCATCGGATGATACACAAAGAATTTTACCAATATCAACCCCGCGCCTTTTCAGGCGTTTGCGAATAAACCTTGCCAAATGGCAATTTTTTGTTTTGTTCAGGGTTTGCAGTTTGATATGTGAAGCATCTGTTTTTAAGGCTGCACCCATAGAAGAAATAAAAGGAATATTTTTTTGATAAAGCGCTTGAATTAAGTCACATTTGGGATTTAGAGCGTCAATAGCATCAACGACAAAATCAACTTTTTCGGACAGAAGTTCATCAATATTTTGGGAGTTTACAAACATTTCCTTTGTTATAATTTTGCAATCAGGATTTATGTCATGAACTCTTTGGGCTGCAATGGCTGTTTTAGCTTGTCCTATGGTAGAATCAAGTGCTAAAATTTGGCGATTGATATTTGTAATATCAACTTTATCAAAATCGACCAAAACAAGCTTACCAATCCCTGCTCTGGCCAAAGCTTCCAAGGCATAGCCTCCAACAGCACCGAGCCCGATAATCATTACTGACGAGTGTTGAAGTTTGGCAAAGTTTTTTTCTCCCAGCAGAGCTTTTGTGCGCATAAAACGACTGTCAGACATTGATAAACTCCATTGAATTGTTATAGATAATTTTTGCAAAATCCTCAAAATTTTCTCCGCGTACAGATGCAATTTTTTTTGCAAGCTCCGGGATATAAAGAGGTGTTGAAGTCTCCGATTTGTTTAGAGATTGGTATGGTCCGTCACTTTCAAGTAAAATTCTATTTTGCGGAACAGCTTGAACAATTTTTTCAAAATCGCGATTTTTTTCAATTGATTGATTAAAGGAAACATAGCCGCCGTGATTGATGACTTCGCGTAACTGTTCAAGTGAGGAGGAAAAAGAATGAATCAAAAAATTTTTCGGCATTAAATGCCAATAATTTGCAAGTAATGAAATTGCCTTTACGGCATGGATAACAACGGGGCGATTATTTGCTTTGGCAATTTGTAATTGTTCGGCAAAAATTGTTTGTTGCAATTCTATATCCGGTTTGAGTTTATCCATTCCGATTTCACCGACAAGCGCACTGGAAAACTTTGATAAATAATACTGCAAGAGCTCTTTCCAATCGTTTTGCGCAGATAAAAAATGCCAAGGATGAACACCAAATGCCGGAATTATCAAGTCGGGATATTTGTGTGCATAATCGGCAACCTTTTGCCAGTCTTGCGGTGATGTTCCCGCGCAAACCATTCTTTTTATACCGATATTTATGGCTTTTTTAACCATTTCGGGGATAGCATCCTGATTATAATCTTGAAGATGTATATGTGAATCGATATATTGCATGCAAAATTCGGATTTTTGTTGATTATGGAAGGATGATAAGCAGTTATGAGCATTTTGACAAGACCAATTTTAGAAATTAACTTGAAAAATATTATCAAAAACTTTGAAACTTTACGAAAAATTGCTTCCGTTTCAGAGCCGGCTGCCGTTGTTAAAGATGATGCTTACGGAGTGGGTGCCGAAATTGTGGCAAAGACACTATATAAGAAAGCCGGTTGTAAGTGCTTTTTTGTTGCTCACGGGATTGAAGGTGAAAAAATCAGACCATTTGTCGGGAAATCACAAATTTTTGTTTTGCAGGGAATCGGAGAAGACAGTTTGGGATCGTTTGAAAAAGCCAATTTAACACCAGTTATATCTTCGCCGGAACAGTTCGATTTTTGGAAAAAACATAAAATTAAAGGGATTAAACCTGCAATTCAAGTGGAAACGGGATTAAATCGTTTGGGTTTCAGAGAATGCAGTTTGAAGCAATTAAGTGACAGCGATAAAAAAGAATTTGGATTGATTATGTCGCATTTGGCATGCGGTGACGAAAAAGACCATTTTATGAATGAGCATCAGCTTTTGCAATTCGATAGGCTGAAAAAGGCTTATTTTCCGAATACAAAGGCCTCTCTTTCGGCTTCGGACGGCACTTTTTTGGGTAAAAAATATCAGAAGGATGTTGTCCGTCTGGGGGCGGCACTTTATGGCATTAATACTGCTCCGTATCGAGAAAATCAGATGTTGCCTTGTATAAAAATTTTGGCTCCGGTATTGGAAATTGCCGAATTGGAAAAGGGTGATTTTGTTGGTTATTCCGCAACGTATCGAGCGGCAACAAACAGAAAGATTGCAATTGTATCAATCGGATACGGAGATGGTGTGCCAAGGTCTCTTTCTAATGTGGGAAAAGTGTTTTTTACCAAAGGAAATGTTGTGCAAGAAGCAAGGATTATCGGCAGAATTTCCATGGATAATATTATTTGTGATGTTACCAATGTAGAGAAACTGAAAATCGGCGATATGGCAACAGTTATCGGAGAATGCTATACTCTCGATGATATCGGGCGCGACAGCGGGACAATAGGTTATGAGGTGCTTTCGCGAATCGGAAAAAATCCAAGATTTGTGAGAATATATAAATAGATAAAAAAAAGAAAGCCCGACGAATCGGGCTAACTTTTTTCGGAGGAGAAATTTTATCTGCCTTCAGATTGGTTAATGGTCCAGTTATAGGTATTTCCATTTTCTTCGTAGGTATAATCATCCTGTTGTTGCTCGGCTTGTCTTCTCTTTTCTTCAAGCTTCGCTTTTGAAGTTCCTGGACTGGTAACCTCCTCTTGAAGAGCTTCGGCAGTTCTTTCATCATAAACACCATGGCGCTTATTTTTTCTTACAAAGCTTCTGGTAGATGCTCTTGAACCTTGGCTGATACTACTTTCATTTTCAGTATAGCTACTTATGAATTTGTGGATAGGAGCTTTACCAAGACTTGTAGTGGAATATACCATTACCGATTCTTCCTGCGGTTGTGGCTTTACCTTTTTGAGTTTTGGTGCCGGAGGAGGAGTTTGAACAGTATCAACTACTTCAACAACCGGTGCGGCAACGGTATCAACAACAGGTGTTTGAACTTCGGTTGTGTCTTGTTGAAGAACAACTTCAACGCGAGATGTTATATTTTGGCAATCACAAGCGCGCATATTGTAGTGTACATCTTTTTCACTACCGCAATCATAAATAAATGCCACACTGTTGCAAGTACTACCAATTATATAGCCTTCAGCATCATGCGGAAGATTTGCAAATCCCGCTCTTATACCAGACAGGGTATAGGCATTTACCTTGCCAAGGTCATTATTACCGGCATTCAACATTATCCTGTAATTCTCGATATTTTCAACAATCAGAGTATCACCGCAATTCAAGGCTCTACTTAAATTTTCAAGTCCATAGGGAGCTAAAATTCCGCTGTTATAATCGGCATCTCCTTTAGAATTTGGAGATGTTGTCCAAGCAACAACATTATACCAAGAGCGAATAATCTTGAGTTCACTCATTTTGAGAGTATCTTTTAATAAGTGTGCATTCGTATATATCTCTCTCCAATTCGGTAATTTTTGTAGCTTATTGAACTCTCTCTCGCTTATATCCATAGAATCATTCCACTTTGCCGGAACGGTATCGCAAGCTTGTTCCCAAGTTATTGTATTTTCATCCGTTGGGGTTGTGCGTTCTTCATAATTGTTTTCAGGGATTGTATCAGGTATAACATCTTGAGTTACTTGCTTTTGTTTAGGATTAGCGCAACTGGATGCTACAACTGCCATAGTTCCAAGCCCTACCATAAATTGGGATACATCTTTTTTTACTTCTTTGCCCTTGCCCTTTATTTCACGAGCCTTGTCTTTTGCCTTATTGTAAGCTCTATGAAGCCAACCTTCATTAGGAGCTTCCTCTGCAGAGATTTCGTCAGTTGGTGCAGGAGTTTCTTTGGAAGGTTGATCCGAACTTTCATCAAAAACATAATCAGAGTAATTTGCAGTTTCTCCGGCTGAACCATTTAATTCAAGTCCGTCAAAAAGATGATCAGCCTCATCTTCTTCGGCAACATCATTTAATTCAAGTCCGTCAAAAAGATGGTCAACTTCATCATTTTCATCTGTTGCTTCATTTTCGAAAGATGCCGGCATTGGAATTGGAGCATTTTCTTCTTGAGCAGGTGCTTCGTCTTCAACGAGCGGAGTCTCGGCTTCTTCTTGAGCAGGGGCTTCGTCTTCAACAACCGGGGTTTCTGTTTCTTCTTGGGCTGGTTCCTCGTTTTCAACTGCCGGAGCTTCGTCTCTTACGTTGCTGTTATCTACAACGTCTTGCTGTTCTGTTGTTTCTTCATTGTCTTTGGCTACAAAGCTCAAATAAAGCTCTGCATCTTCTTTTGACAAATTAACAATTTTAACATCTGAAGTTGCGCATGCTTCTATCAGAGCTTTGCGGAACTCCGGAGACATATTATCGGAGAGACGAATGTTTTGATTGCTCTTTTTGGCGATTTCAATCAAAGCATCAAAGTCGCTGGCTTTAGGCGAATCGGGATCGGCTGCCTTCACTGCAACATTGGAAGGAGAGGAGAAATTGAGGGCTACACCGTCTTTGAATTCTGCTTTGAAAGATGTTTCTTCAGCTTCAAATTTTTCGAGTCTGCGTTCTGGATTGCGGGCTGACCATTCCATCATATAGTTGTGATAGTCAGAAACCCACTCTTCTGTTTTTGTTCCACCTGTTTCTTGGGTGCTATTTTCTTCATTCGGAGTCGAAGCAGATGATACCGGTTCTTCATTAGTTCTTTCTTCGGCTGCTTCATCTTCTGCGGATTCGTTTGTATAGGTGGATGTGAACGGGTTACCTGAAACATCGTTTAAGTTTGTGTCAGTATTATCTTCTTTGGGTTTGGTATTTTCTTCACGCTCGGAAGAATATTGGCTGATAGTAAGAGTATTTTCTTCTTTGTTGTTGTCGTTTTCAATTCTGGTCAATTTACCCAACAAAGAGTAGTATTCTTCTGATGTAATAACGTTTGCATCACGAAGATCTTGCAACTCTCTATCCATTCCGTCATACACAATCCCTAGTGAAAGTGCAGATTTAATTTTGTTTACGTCCATTGTTTTGTCTCCTCAATAAATCTTAATTTGTGCGCACTATAACACAAATTTAATCATTTGGCAAGTATTTTTTTGTCAATTTTTGTAATTTTTTTTGTTTAGGCCAGATAATAATTATTATCTTTCTTGCTTATTGCCTCTAACAGATTGTTTTTGATTACCTTTTTTGTTGCTACCAGTTTTGGTCAGTAGCAAATCTTTGTTTGCTTTATGTATTTCTCTTTTCTCTTCAATTGTTCTGTCAGAATATAATTTGGTTGAAATGTCAACACATTCATATTCTTTACTTTCTACAAGCTCCAATTCATCATTATATTCTCGTTTTGTTTTAATATTGTACTGAATATTGTCAAAACCATATAATTGGAGGGCTTTTAGAGCTTTTGAAGTCATTTCGGCATCTTCTTTGACAACCCCGATGGCATATTTTCTCATCAAGATTTGGCTGGGCGATACTTCGACTTCTCCATTATTATTCTTTCTCAGAATTTCTTCATTTTTCTTGGTATCTGTAATGAAGTCATCCATATTTTCTGCAGCCGAACGCAAATACATTGAAAGCAGTGATTTTGCAACTTTTGGGGCCATTTTGAAACTTTCTGCTCTCAATTCTTGTAACTCTTCATTATTCTGTTCTTTGGGGGATTTTTGTTTTTCTTCCTGCTTGTCTTTTGTTTCTTTGTTTAGCAGTTTGTCATGGCATGATTTTATCTCATTCTTTTCCTCATCCGTCCTTTCTGAGAATGTTTTTTGGGTAATACTGACATCACCGTTAGGGCTGAAAGTTATGGAGTCGATATTATAATATTGCAATGCTTTTGCTATTGCATCTTTATTCTTATCTTCTCCTTTTGCAGCTATGGCATATTCGCGAAGTAAAACTCTAAATTCTTCCTTTGGTTTATTCTCTTCGCTCTGATTTGCCAGATTCTCTCTCATTTTTTTGGTTTCTTCTATAAATTCATCATTTACTTTATAGCCTTTCAGTCTTTGCTCCGTAATAGACATATCCGGCACATACCTATTATCAGCATCATTTGTGTTTTGTTGCTCAGGTTTCGGTTGCTCCTTTACCTCAATTTCGCCGCCCAATGGGATTACTTCCTGTGTTTCCGGCGGTAATTTATCTTTTTTAGAGACATCTTCAGGTGCCGGAGGTAAAGCCAGTTGCGGCTGTTTGGATAATTCATCATTATTTTTTGTCTCGTCTTGATTAGCAGAGGAAACTGAAATTTCACCCGGAGTCCCATTATCTACATTTTGCTCTCTTTTCTGCTCAAGATTCTCCCCATCTTTACCAATAAGTTTCATGCCAAGAGCCTCGCAAACTTTTGCCATTTCCTCGGCATATTCATCACTGCAACTACCAAGTGTTATGCTTTCATAGCCACGCTCTTTAGCATATTTAACCAATGCCTCGATTCCTTTGATATCTGACGTCGCTTTATTATCTTTTACACTGACTCGTCCGCATTCTTCTCCATTCGAATCGGTAAAGTCTCCGGAAACTTTGGTGGAATCATCCATATCCCGGTTAAATGTTAATCCTTTTTCTTTAGCATAGTGCCTGAAAAAGCCTAAAGCCCAATCAACATCATAGAGAGCAACAGCCGTATTTTCTCTGTTATTGTTTTGAGCAAGAGGAGATGTTCCGGATGTTGGAGTCTCTTGATTTTTATCATTTTGCTGTTCTGTATTATAACCGCTTTCAGAAACAATCAAAGATGTGTTTGATTCTTTTTTCATACCCTCTACAATTTTTTTATAAACCTCATCTTCAACGGTATCTCCGACACTAGGCATATTTTTTTCTACCCATGCTTTTTCTTCCGGTGTTAAGATTCTAGACATTTTTTCTCTCCTCAGTATCGTTATTTTTTACTCATTGTAACATAGGATAATTGTTTTGTCAAAAAAATTCGACAAAAATATTTTTGCTATATTTTAAGCTTTGAAAGGTTAATTATTTACGAATATCAAAAACTTTGAACTTTTTTTGTAAATCCTGTAAAAGTTCTTGATTGAGGAAAAATTTTTCACATTCCGAATCGGTGGTCGTTCTATCGCTTTCAATCGGGCGGTATTTTTGCAGAAAGTATTTTTGCACCCCTTTTGAAGACAGTTCCTCAGCAATATTTTTTATATCTTCTATGTCCAAAAAGCGAGGATCACAAGTGGTTCGGCATTCAAAATCAATACCGCTTTTTATCAATAAGTCTAGAGATTGTTTGATCTTTGGCAGTTGCTTTTCTGCGGGAATACCTATTATACGCGAATATTTATCTGTATCAAACGGTGATTTTATATCCATACCTACCCAATCCAGAAGCGGTAAAACTTGGCTTAAGTGTTCAGGATTATATCCTCCGGTATGTAGCCCTATGGCATACCCCATATCTTTTACCTGCTTAATCGCTTGTGCCAAGCCTTTTTGAATGAGAGGTTCACCACCACTAAAAACTACGCCATCTAATAATTTTCGACGGCTTTTAAGAAAATCTACAAATTTCTCCCATATAAAACCGCTGTCATAATCAACATCTTGCAAAAATGCATTGTGACAAAAAGGACACCGCCACGGGCATCCTTGCATAAAAATAACTGCGCTGATTTTATCCGGAAAATCGACGGTGCTGAATGTTTCAACACCGCCGACTCTTATGATATTATCCGACATGGATTATTCTGCGGCGATACCCATATGATCGCAGCAGCAACCCAAAACAGCTTTTTGTTCTGTAAAATATTGGCGAGAATAAAACTCAGACTTTTTGCCTTTGTTAAATTCAGATACAGGACGAAGATAGCCCATTACGCGAGTCCATACTTCGCAAGGTTGTCTCTCTGAATCTGCCAATTTTACATCTTCAATATTTACTACGTTCATATTTTTATCTCCTAAGTTAAAGTTTATCATATTTTGGTTAATTATGCAACTTCTTCTGAAGTAGCGTTCTTTCTTTTTTCTACCCTCAGTTCTTCATCACAAATCGGGCAGTATTTGTGCTCTCCTGAAATGTAGCCATGTTTAGGACATACGGAGAACGTCGGAGTGATGGTAATGTATGGCAAGCGATAGTTGGTCAGAACGCGTCTTACTATATCGCGACATACTTTTGCCGAAGAAATGCGTTGGCCCATATAAAGGTGCAACACTGTGCCTCCGGTATATTTCGATTGCAGATTTGCCTGCAGTTCCAATGCTTCAAACGGATCGTCGGTGTAATTAACCGGCAATTGAGAAGAGTTTGTATAATAAGGATTCTCTGATGTTCCTGCTTGAATAATGCCAGGAAAGCGCTTTTTGTCTTCACGGGCAAAACGATAGGTAGCACTTTCTGCCGGAGTTGCTTCCAAATTATACATATGTCCGGTCTCTTCTTGAATTTTTACCATTTTTGCACGAATGTAATCAAGGAACTTTTCTGCAAAAGCTAATCCCCATTCATCTGCAATATTATGCTTGCCATCAGTGTAATTCAAAATCATTTCGTTGATGCCGTTTACACCAATGGTAGAAAAGTGGTTACGCAACGTGCCGAGATAACGTTTTGTGAATGGGAAAAGACCATTATCTATCAGACGTTGAATCAGTTTGCGCTTTATTTCAAGAGAAGTGCGGGCGATGTTCATCAATTCATCAACACGAGCAAAAAGTCCGGTTTCGTTATTTTTATAAACATAGCCGAGACGAGCGCAGTTAAAGGTTACAACACCGATGGAACCTGTTTGTTCTGCAGAACCGAACAAGCCGTTACCTTTTGCCAAGAGCTCGCGCAAGTCGAGTTGCAAGCGGCAGCACATTGAACGGATTTGTCCCGGTTTTAAGACTGAATTGATAAAGTTTTGAAAATAGGGCAAGCCGTATTTTGCAGTCATCTCAAACAGAAGTTCCGTATTTTCATCTTCCCATGGAAAATCGGGGGTTATGTTATATGTAGGAATCGGGAAAGTAAACGGACGCCCTTTGATGTCTCCTTGCATCATGATTGAAATATATGCTTTGTTTATCATATCCATTTCAGGTTTGAGTTCTCCGTAGGTAAACGGTTGTTCAACACCGGCAATAATCGGGTGTTTATCACGCAAATCTTCAGGGCAAACCCAATCAAAAGTAAAATTGGTAAATGGTGTCTGTGAACCCCAACGAGAAGGAACATTCAAATTATAAATAAGTTCTTGGAAGCATTGTTCAACTTGATGATAAGACATATTGTCAGCACGAATATATGGTGCCAAATATGTATCTACCGAAGAAAATGCTTGCGCTCCCGCCCACTCATTTTGCAGCGTACCCATAAAGTTTACCATCTGACCGATTGCTGCAGATAAATGCTTTGCAGGACCAGCTTCGGCCTTACCGGGGACACCGTTAAAACCTTCGTGAAGAAGATTTTTCAATGACCATCCGGCACAATATGCAGCCAACATATCAAGATCATGAATATGAATATCACCATTACGGTGAGCTTCGCCGACATTAGCAGGATATACATGGCTCAACCAATAATTGGCTGTAACTTTTCCGGATACATTAAGAATAAGACCGCCGTTAGAATATCCCTGGTTGGCATTTGCATTAACGCGCCAGTCGAGTCTTTCCAAATATTCATTGATAGAACTTTCCACATCAACAACCACCTTTTGGTCGCCTCTGTTACGACTGCGCTGATCACGATACAATATATAAGATTTGGCAGTTGCAAAGTAGTTAGCAGAAATGAGAACCTGCTCAACTATATCTTGTATGCTCTCAATTGAAGGAATCGTATCGGAAAATTTATGATCCAACACTTTAAGAACCTGACCTGTAAGAAGATAGCTTTCTTGTTCACCAAATTCTTTTGTACTCTCTCCTGCTTTGAATATAGCGTTAAAAATTTTATCGCTGTCAAACGGAACCATTGTGCCATCTCTTTTGATTACACTTTCAATCTTTGTATTGTTTTTGATTTTGGAGGCATTGTATTCGTGGTCAGACATTTTAAGTTTTATTCCTTCTAGTTAAGTTGTTGCTAAATTGTTTTCCGATATACTACATATAGTGTTAAAAAAAAGTAAATAGACTATATATTGTATGCACAGATTTTTTTTGCATTTATAATTTATGAGATTTTCTGCCGTGATTGTGGGGTAAAAATATTTTTTTTCAAAGGAACAAATAAGATTTTTTTTAAAATTTTTACCTTGACATAGACGGGATATAATAAAAATCCTTTTTTACGGATATAAAATCGGTGTATAAAATTGTAGATAAAATAAATTTCGGGAAGAATCAGTAAGTTGACCTTTTTTATATTGTGCAAAAAGCAAAAATGCTTTGTTTATGCAATAAAAAAAACAATGATTTGCATTTTGAAATATTTGTCGGTATATTCTATTTATCGTTAATGAGGACAAGAAAAATGAGAAATATATTTATTCCTTCTTTATTATGCTCTTTATTATTTGCTTTTGGGGTGAGAGCTCAAACCAAAAGCGATGTCGAAAAAATTGAAAATTATCTTAATTCGGTCAAAACTTTGCAAGCCCGCTTTGTTCAAAATGCCAGCAACGGGAGTGTGAGCGAGGGAAAAATATATATTGAAAAACCCAACAAAATCAGGATGGAATATTATGAGCCGACCAATGTTTTGATTGTCGGTAACGGCGATTATATTGTTTATAATGACAAGGATTTGGATCAAGTCAGCAATATTGATTATGATGATATTCCGGCTTCGGTTATCTTGGGTAATGATGTAAAAATTGACGGACAAAACATTAAAGTTGCCTCTTTTTATAAAGATGCCGGCACAACCGTTATAGGTTTGGATTATAAGGGGCGCGGCGATATAGGAGTTATTACTCTCACTTTTAATAACTCACCTTTCGAGTTGAGACAATGGACTGTTGTTGATCCGCAAAGTGTTGAAATTACACTTTCTTTATACGGAGCGCAGATTGATAAGGCTATCAATCACTCATTGTTCAAGTTTAAGAAAGACTCCGGCAAATTTAAGCTGAAAAAAGGACGTTAATGCTAAAACTGGCAACGTGGAACGTAAATTCCATAAGGATTCGCTTGGGATTATTGGAAAGACTCGCAAAAGAAGAGTCGCCGGATGTTGTGTGCTTGCAAGAAGTAAAAGCCAAAGAAAGCGATTTTCCTTTTGATGAGATTAAGCGAATCGGATTTAATAATATCGGATTGTATGGAATGACCGGCTATAACGGAGTCGCAATATTATCAAAACTGCCTTTGGAAAATGCGCAAAGACATGACCATGTCGGAAAAAGTGATGCTCGCCATATTTCTGCTTGCGTGGATGGAGTGGAGATTCACAATATATATATTCCGGCGGGTGGAGATGTTCCCGACATAAAAGAGAATCCATCTTTTCTGCACAAACTTAATTTTGTTGATGAAATGGCAGATTTTTTTAGTTGCGAATCGGATAAAAAATTGCTGTTGTGCGGTGATTTCAATATTGCGCCATCTGAAAATGATGTGTGGAGTCATAAAGCATTATTGCAAACGGTTTCTCATACACCGGTAGAAGTAGAAAAGTTGCAAAATTTCTTTAAAAAGGGGAATTTTGAAGATGCGGTGCGACATATATATAGTGAGCCGCAAAAAATTTATTCATGGTGGAGTTATCGCAATCCGAATTGGCAAACAAATGACAAAGGGCGGAGACTAGACCATATTTGGGTTTCGAAAAATTTGCAAAAAGCTGTCAATGGCATAAAAATCAGGAAGGATTTTCGCGCAATGGAAAGGCCTTCTGACCATGCTCCGGTTATTATAACACTAAAATTGTAGGCTATAGCCGTTTTCTTCGGTCAAAATGGGATTTTCACCCTGATTATCAGCATCTATTTTTTGGCGAAGACGGTAAATGTGTGTTTCAACGGTATGTGTTGTTGCTTCGGGATTATATTCCCAAACCTCGGAAAGCAGTTCCGCCTTACTGACGGTCTTACCTTTAGTCTTATATAAATAGTTTATTATAGCAATTTCTCTTTCGGTGAGTTTGGTTGCAGAATCGGTTTGATTGTTAATCAGCTGTTTGTGAAAGGAATCCAAAGTATAATTTCCGAAATTTATTTGCGCATTGGCGCCACGACTGGAAAAATTGATGCAGGACAAGACCGAATCCAACAAATTTTCAAGTTTGCACGGTTTATTGATGACAAGAGCAGAATCGGGAATTTCATCCGTTTCGTTTCCGAGAAAGATTAGGGGAATATTATTTGTTTCTGCCAAAAGAGGCGGGACAACTTGTGATTTGTCAATAATGGCAACGTCAAAAACGACATCATCTTGATATTGAGTATAAAAATCAAAATCAGGGGCAACAAGATCCAATTGTTCCTTGAAATCTTCGGCAAACAGCTCTGATGAGGATAAAAACAGCAGATTAGGCATAAATATCTCCTAGAATTTAATTTCTGCGCCCACAATATATGCATAGCCGGCATTATCAACATCACTCTTAAAGTTACCTCTGGCAATGGTAGCATTGAATAAGAGATGTTTATTATATTGATAAGAGTTTTCCCATTGGTAGATTTGGCTTGAATAATCTTTGCCGTCGGCTTTGGCATAAAAATAGTTAAGCGCTGTTTTGAACGGACCAAACTCGTAGCTCACACCGGCATTGCTTGCCCAAGAATCGCGATAGGCATCGTAGTCGGCAATAGATTTACGAATCGGGCGATTGATTTTTGAATCTGCCCAAGTGCGGCGCAGACTTCCGCCCAATGTCCAGCCTTTGCGGTAGATACTCAAACCAAGTGAGCCTTCGGTATCATTATCGTCAAAATATGCCAGACCTAAATAGCTTGAAATTGCGAATCCGTAAATATCTGCAGAATGTGCAAGAGAGGCAACATAACCGGATTTGTTTTTGTATGAAGCATGAGAATTGATGAGGCCATCGCGGCTGTAACTGCGCGGAATATAAGATAAACCTATCATTGTGCTTTCAAACACTTCAGGAGAAATATAGGTTATTTTTGGCGCAGTGCCGTCAGTGTTAATATCCGTGGAATTGAGTGTGCGATAACCTGTGGCTCTGTGATTGCGCTGCCAATTCGGATTGGAGATAAAATTGACTATGTCGCTTTGGTTTATCCCCAAAACTCCGATTGATGGAGCCCCTACACTTAACTGATAGGCGGCATTATAACTTTGTCCGAAAATAAATTTGCCGTGAGGAGAATCGAAAATTCCATAAACCTGTTCACCCCATGAGCCTTGATTATAATCTTTCAGCTTTTGATCGATTCCATAAGCTAAATCGAGGTGCAAACCTAGCTGATAATCATCATTAAAGCTATATTGCAGCATGCTTTCCGCATTCAAACGTGCAGGAACATTGTGTTGCGACTCGCCTTTTATATGATTCGAGTCGTAATCAGAATAGCCATAAAATAAACGCCCCTTGCCAAAAAAATCATAACTCCACTCACCGGCATTAGAAGCGGCGGTAGATAAGGCATATACGGTTATTGTGATCAATATTTTTTTGAGCATTTTTTTACCTTTGCAACTTTTTTCTAGACAAAATTATTTTTATAGTGTATGTTGTAATTACTATTTATATTATGCATATTATTAAAAAAGAAATAAATCATTAACTTAAAAATTTAAAAAAATGACTAAAGCAGAAATTATTGAACAGGAAGAAATTCGGTATGAAGAGTTCTATGAACAATATCAAGGAGACTCCCTTGCTTCTCTTGTAGAAAGAAGAGATGAACTGGAAAGAACCGTCGGTTCAGATTTAGTAGAACTTAGAGCAATTAAAGATGTCATTGCCACGATGGAATGTGATATGAACATTTTTTCGGAGTAAGACTCTTCCTCCCCCTTAACGCTCAGAGAATTAAAAAAATTCTCCGAGCGTTTTTTTATGGAAAAATTTAGAATTAGGTTATAAGTTGTTGTCATATATTATTTTTGCGGAGAATTTTGATGATTGCCAAACAACAAATTGATGCTTTATATAACAGAATTTTGAAAATTAGTTTTAAGAACACCAGCGCAATTTTGCAGAATGTCGGCGAAGTTGAAAGACTTTCATCACAAAACCGCGACAATACCGAACTGCTTATTTTGCTCACACATTTACAGATTATGAATTCTCAAGAGCAGCGCGCGAGAGCTTTGGCAAACAGAGTTTGGGAACTGGGCGGCAATATCAGTTTGTTGTTTGAAAAGATGTATTTAAGGGATTTGCTTAATCTCGGAATGATTGATATGGCTGGCATCCTTTTGCGCCCGAGATTGGAAAATTTGGATGAAAATATTGCTATTTTTCCGCTCGAGATGATTGTTTTTGCGCTGATGATAGGTAATGCGCAACTGCTGAAAAAAGTGGTCAGTAAGAATCGGACCAATCCTTTGTGCAAGGCCTTGTTACATTTTGCCGATACGTATATTCGTTTGGGATATGAGTATCATTTTGCCAATATGCAAAAAATTGTCCTTAATAATGTTTCGGATATGATTTGCGGTTATGACTTTGATTATTATACCGACAGAGGTTTTACCGATGTGGAGATAAAACTTTATTTCAGCAATTATGATATGAATGTAAAAAAGTATCAAATGCTGATTGAGAGCAAAATTCAAAGTTATTTCTTAAGCTGTGCCGGTAAACGTATTTTTAATTTGAGCTTTAAGTGCCTTAATATCAAAGATCACCCATAGGTTTGGGCTTTAGAAAGGGACCACGATAAATTTTCTTTTCGTTTTGCTCGATACGTTGAACCAACTTTTCTCCCGATTTTTTCAAAAGTTTTTTAAGAAGATTCATTGCAACTTCCTGCTCATTTTGATTGCTTGGAAATAAAACAAAACGATTTTGATGGTCGCTTATTGAACCGTCGGTATTGTTGATTTTGAGTTCGGTAGAAACAACCATTTGTAAACGGCTGTTTTGTTGATCTATCGGATCTATTTTGGCTTTTAAGACCTTGGGTGTAATAATATAATCGGCTCCGTCAGGAGAATCGATTATCGTATAAACGTCTTCATTTTTGAAGAAGTCTTTTAATACCGATATAGGTTTATATGAGTGCGTATTGTTTGAAAACTCTACCGGTCCGACATATACAAGGGCTTTCAACGTTGCCGTATCTTCATCTTGGTCAATTTTAATCGAGGGAGAAATATTTTCTATTGGCGAATTTTCTAATGTTTCATCATCCGTTGTATCTTGATAGGCAACAGGTGCTGTTGTAGGTTCTTCTATTTTATCAAAATCTTTTTCTCCGTCATACATAACCTCTGCTTTTGAAGGTGTCGGATCTTCATAAGGAGTATTTTGTTCTTGGATAATGTCGTTGGCCTTGGCAAAATTGTATTCTTTGGCGGCTTGTGATGGAGAATTGTTGGCAATTGTCGTAATAATATCTTGTGATAAAATACCTCCGGTTACTTCAACGCAAATCTCGTTGGCATCTTGGCTCGTAGTTTTTACAACCATGTCCTGAACGCGATTATCGACCAAATCATAAACAACAACATTAAAGTCATGTTCAAGCATATTGGCACGAAGTTCGGTAAGAGAAGGAATTTGGCTGACCGCATTATAGCTGGCCTTATCCGTAACTCTTACACGAACACTCGAAATCGGTTGACTGCTGTCAAAAATTTCACAAGCCGTGCCGGATATTTTTATCATGTCATCACTTGCTTTGGCTGAAAACGTAATAAAACCAAGCAAGAGAAGAAAATATTTTTTACAAAACATTACCACCAACTCTTGTCATCATTAGCAATTTGGCTAACACTTTCGCTCCATGTGCCAATCTGCTTGTTTTGACGGTCTTTGAGAATAATTCTGTATGCTACAACCGGTGTTCCACGACCGGCAACCGTTGCTCCGCTAATATATGTATCCAACACATAGTCGGCGGCATCGGAAGCATGGACAACATTATAGCTCTCCGAGCCTACAATTATATCTTCGGCAACAACTTCTGCGTATTCCGGAGATGAAAAAATCATATTTCTGTTATCAACGTTGGGATAAGATAAAAACAAATTCGGTTTTTCATCTTTGTATAAATTTGCAGTTTCCGTAAGCATTTTATTGATGGCACGAGAACCTAAAACAGTGTACAACTGGCGCGAAGTTTCATCGGACAGTGTGAGAGAAGGCGCCGGAGCATATTGATCTTGGGTAACGGAAATATTCGACTTCTCGGTCGTAATCGTAATGTTCGGTTGTTCCTCATAATCAGGTTCAATTACAATATTGGGGTTAAGCTTAACAACTTTCGGAGTTGCTGCCTCGGATTGAGATGATGTTTTATAGTCTTCATCTGCCCAATATGTCTGTTCCGTTTTCGTGGTATCGTTTTTTTCTGCCTCTACGATTGTTCCAGAACGGCAAGCGGATAAAATTATTGCTAAAGAAAGTATATATAAATATCTCATGGTTTTCTCCTGTGTCATCAGTTTTTTATTTATGATAATTTTGTTTTGTCTTTTTCTCATCTATTTTTTACCAGTTATCAAACATATTTTTACTATTCTTGCAAAAAATAATTTTATATTCTATAGTTTCAATAATTTTTATCGGGAACTTTTGTTATGCTGATTATGGCGATTTGTATTTTTTTGGGTTTGATGTTTCTTTTTGCGCCTTTGCGCAGAAACAGTTTTTATTCCGTGCATTTGATTATCATGATGGCAGCCGCATGGTTTGTCGAAAACAGATATTTTCCGCGGGCTACAGCCGCTTTTTGGGTGGCAAAATGGCAGTTGGCAGCAATTTATGTGCTCTTTTTGCATTTGATTTCCATAAATATTGTTACTTTTTTGGCTTATGGCGCAGACAAAAAAGCTGCCATCAGAAAAAACCGCCGAATTCCGGAAGCTCATTTGCACGCACTGGAGTTTTTAGGAGGCTGGATAGGAGCTATTATCGGGCAAAAAGTGTTTAATCACAAAACCAAAAAGACAAGTTATCAATCTTTCTTTTGGGCTATGCTCATTATGGAAGTTTTGGTTATTTATATCATCTTAAAACATTTAAAATTTATGTAGGATACTTTTATGAAAACATTGGAATTAAGCGAAGATAAATGGAAATTCAGCCAACATTATAAAGAAATGTGGCCGTTCATAAAACCATATTGGTTCAGAGCTATGCTTGCCATATTGATTTGTATTCCCGTCGGAGCTTTGGATTCAGTTATAGCTTTGGCTTTGAAACCGTATATGGATAATGTTTTGGTGGATAAAACAGAATCTTCTCCTTTATATATTCCGCTTTTGATTGTGGCTTTTACCACAGTGCAGGGATTTTTGAACTATGCCGCTACTTATTTGAATACTTGGGTAGGAACAAAAATCAACCACGATTTGAAAAGAGCTTTGTTTAAGAAACTTTTGACTTTTGATTCTTCTTTTTACGACCAAAATGCTTCAGGTTATGTTATCCAACGTTTTACGACCGATGCTGATACATCCTGCACCGGACTTTTGGATAATCTTAAATTGTTTGTTTCCAGGTTTTTTTCTTCTGTATCGCTTATAGCGGTGCTTATATATAATTCATGGCAGTTGGCCATTATTGCCGTAGTTGTTCTTTTGTGTGCATTACTGCCACTATCACAGGTAAAAAGAAGAATTAAGGGGATTATTAAAAAAACTATTGAGGAATCTGCAACCGTCGTTACTCATTATAATGAAACTTATGCCGGAAGTAAAACTATTGCCTCATATAATTTGCAAGAGAAAATGTATGGTCGTTTTGACAATATTTTGCGCTCCTTATTTAAGCTGACAATCAAAATGGTGCAAAAAACAGGTTGGATGACACCTCTTATGCATGTGGTTGTTTCTGTTGGTGTCGGTGCGGTTATCGGTTATGGAAGTTATTTGATTGTGCAAGGGGATATTACGTCAGGAAACTTTGTTTCTTTCATAACTGCACTTATTTTACTCTATACACCTATTAAAGGTATCGGCAAAAATTTTAATAATGTTCAAGTGTCTTTCTTGGCAATCGAAAGAATTATGGAAATTCTCAAAACAGAGCCGAAAATTTTGGATAAACCTGATGCAAAAACTTTGGTTGAGATAAAAAAAGATATTGTATTTAAGGATGTTGATTTCAGCTATTTGCCTGAAATTAAGGTTCTTAAAAATATTAATCTTACGGTTAAAGCCGGCGAGACAATTGCCTTGGTTGGAAATTCAGGCGGCGGCAAAACAACCATTGTTAACCTCTTACCAAGGTTTTATGACGTATGTAATGGGGCTATTATGATTGATGGTGTGAATATTAAAGATTATACTTTGAAGTCTTTGCGCGATAATATAGCCGTTGTTTTTCAGGATAATTTTTTGTTTTCGGGCACTATCAGAGAGAACATTTTGCTTGGTAATCCGGATGCGTCAGAAGAAGAAATATATAATGCGTTAAAGATGGCATATTTGGATGATTTTGTTAAGGAGCAAGAAAAAGGGTTGGATACTTATATCGGGGAAAGAGGATCTTCGTTATCCGGAGGACAGCGACAACGTTTGGCTATTGCTCGTGCACTTATAAAAAATGCACCAATCGTTATTTTGGATGAAGCCACATCTGCTCTTGATAATAAATCTGAGGCCGTTGTTCAAAAAGCTATAGAGAATTTGATGAAAAACAGGACCGTGTTTATAATTGCGCACCGTTTGTCAACGATTATGAATGCTGATACCATTGTTGTATTAAACAGCGGAGAAATTATAGAAAAGGGCAACCACGAAACCCTGTTAGCAAACGAAAATGGGGCTTATCGGCTTTTGTATAATGCGCAATTTAAGAAGTAATTTATTTATACAGTTCAGGAAGAGGTGACTGTTCTTTTTTGAGCAGTTTACTCTTTTTGGAGGAATGTTCTCGCATTAATTTTTCCAATTCTTGAGAATTAAAACCTTGTTGTTTGCCGGAGTATAAATCCTTTTTCAGTTGTGCCATAATATCGCTAAACCTTTTATCGTCAACCAAGTTTTCTACATCATCAAGATTTAGGATATTAGCTCCTGGATAATTGGCTCTTGCCCAATTTATGACTATATCACGAACATCTTTAGCATTTTTACCTATCGCTGACGGTATATCTTTTTTGTAGGAAGGTTCTGTTTTTGTTTTAGAGATGGCTTTTTTCTCTTTTCCTCGAAGTAGCATCCAACTGAATATCAATCCCAAAACAAAAGATAAAGCAAAAAGCGCATAAATTTGAGTGGTAGAAATGTTTTGCTTATCTGTCTCTTCGGGCTCTGAAACAGATAAATTTTCATTTGTTTGCGTCACGATATTATTATTGGTATTTACCTGATCATTGTCGCTATTGACCAGCAAGGGATTGTTTTCTACCTGTATCTGCAATGAAGACAATGTTGCTTTTTCCATTTGGTGTGTATTTATGTTATACCATGGGATACTTATTGCCGGAACATCCATAACTCCATCTTTTTCCGGTATATAAACAACATTAACCGTCATCTGTGAAACAATGCCGTTTGGAGTGGCATAACTGCTGATTTCAGGCTTTTCGGGATATTGCTTAAGACCGGGCACTTCTTTGAATGATATTTTCGGTAATTGAGTATCAATAATACCATCGGCAGTTACATTTATACTCCTGTTTACCGGTTCGCCGGCCTTAAATGTCGGAAGATTATTTTCCCAATCGGAGGATATTTCAACTTGTGATGACGGCAACCACCAATAACCGTTATTATCGGCCGGAACAGGTTTTACTTCAACAGATTTCGGTTGCGTTGCCAAATCTACTTTTTTCATATTATTATCAAAACCAAAGCTATTTAAGAAATTATCATTGAAAAATGCACTAAATAAATTGCTTGGAGCACGTCCTTTATTTTTATCCGGATAATAAGCATGCAAGCGCATTTGAGGAATTGATAAAACTCCGCTTTTTTGAGGAAAGAGAGCATAACGAATTGTTACAATTTTGCTTTCAATTCCGTTATCCAGTTCCGTATCAACAATCGGTTCGGATATTTGCTTGATTATCCAATTTTGACCGCCGTCATCAATAAATTGCGGCAACGAGCCTTGTAAATTTTCGCTTGTTTTTATCGTTAGGGTATAAAGTATTTGTTCTTGAAGATATGGTTCCGGATTGTTTATGTAATAGGACATTGATATATTTTGCTGCTGGGCAGAATCGGGAGCCGTAGCTACGGTAATTTGGATGGGTGATGACGATAAATTCTTAAAACTGATAGAGGGAATAACTGCCACATTTTCTACTTTTGGTGATAATACGACGTTCCATTGATATGTTTGGCTTGTTTCTCCGTTTATTATCGTAGTTTGATAATTTCTGCCTACGGAATATATATTAAAATCTTTTTGTAACGGAGTGAGATCGGGCTCTGATGTTCCCGGTGCATCATCATATTGAAGAGTTAAAACGAATGTTTCTCCCAAAGGAACTCGGTTATTATCAACCTTGGCCGTAAAATTGCCGGCCTGAACAGAAAAAGTAATCGTAAACGTCAATATGAATGCTGCAAAAAATTTTCTCATAATCAATTATCTCCATATCGGTTTTTGTTGTATTCTTTATATATAAAGGCCCGCAGCAACCCGCCGGCATCTTCGGGAATGTTGCGATAGGTCATTTCGCGGGCTTGGGTTTGTTCATCAAACTCATCTTGTTTGTCATCACTTTTGGTAGCTTGCGCTTCTGCATCCTTATCACTTTTTTCTTGGGGTTGGCTATCTGAAGGAGTTGATTGCATACTCGATTGGTCTGTTTCTTTTTGGTCGGTTCCAGAGGATTGTTGTAGATTTTGGTTTTCATCAGAATTTTGTTGTTGCTCATCAGAATTTTCCGTTGAAGCACTTTGGTTATTTTGAGAATTGCTGTCTTGATTGTTGTTTTCCTGATTTTCATTATCCTCTTGTTGCTGTTCGGAGTTGTTGCCTTGGCTGTTTTCGTTATTTTGCTGTTCTTCATCTTCGCTTGATTGCTGACTATCATTATTATTTTCGTCGTTTCCATCGCCTTGGCTTTGCTGTTGTTGCTGTTGCTCCTGCTGTTTTTTTAAATATTCAAGATTAAACTTGGCATCTTCGTGTTGGGGGTTGGTTTTCAAAACCTCTTCATATTTTTTAATTGCTTCTTCGATATTGCCCGATTTTGCCAACGCATTTCCCTGATTATACAAACTTTCAACATCATTGCCCTGCGAAAAATATTTTAGCGATTCTTCATATTTTTCCTGTTTATAAAGGGCCGAAGCTTTCCACTGCGGATGATTGAAATAGTTTGCAGCTGTTGCATAATCTTCTTTAGTAAAGGCTTTTATTCCATCTTGATTAGCATTAGTGAAAAATCCGGCTTGAGCAGAAAAACTATGGAGCAAAAACAAAATAACCAGCGCACCGCGGCGGAAAAAGCTCAAAAAACATACAAGAGGAATAATTAAAAACCAATAACCGTAGTCTTCCCAAGTTTCTTGGAGATTTTTGCTTTGCTTCATATCGCTTGATATTTTAGTATTAATTTTGTTTGCCAGTAAAGATATTTCGTTGATTGTAACAAATATACCTTTTCCCTTGTCAGCCAACATTGATAATTTTTCATTTTTATCGGCGCGAACTGCCACAACATCTATGTTATATCCTTTAGTAACTGCATTTGCTGCTGATGTGAGGGCCTTATTAAAATCTTGCCCGATATCAGGAGCAAAAACTATAATATTGCCAAAAGTGTTCCCCTCCTCTATCATACGAGACACGGCCATATCTATTGCTCGATAGAGTTTATCGCCGTTTTCGGGTATTATATCCGGACTTACAGACGGCAACAGATTACTGATAATTTTTTTATCTTCGGTTGACGGGCTTATAACGTAAGGCTCATTTGTATAAACTATCATGGCAACTTGTGCTTGTATTTCTTTTAGCAAATCATCAATAGCAAACTTTGCTCTGGCCAATCTGTTGGGACGCAAATCGTTGTTATCCATATCTGATGATAAGTTTAGCAGAATCATTACCGGATTGACCGGAGAAAATGCGGGAGCTTCTTTTTTTTGCCAACTGGGGCCGGATAATGAAATTATTGAGCCAATAATACCGACCAGTGCAAGGTAACCAAGTATGCTTCTTTGTTTAGAGTTGCCTTTTACCAACAAGAACTTGAGCAATTTTTTATCGCAAACATTTTCCCAGGCAGAAACATTGCGATTGCCGGAAAAAAAGAAATAATATCCCAAAACGGGAATAATCAGCAATAACAACCATAAAGGGCGCAAAAAATGAAAATCTGTCAACATCAGATTGTTCTCCTTTTTATCATCAACAAGAACAAAACCATCATCAAAGAAATTGCCAGTGGATAATAAAATAAGTCTTTTCGTTCCTGAATATATTGGTCTTTGTCAAGGCTCGGCTCCAAGCTGTCGATTTCTTTATATATTTGCTGAAGAGAGTTTGTATCGGATGCTCGATAGTAGTTCCCCTTGGTTTCTGCTGCCAAAAGTTTTAAGGTTTCTTCATCCAATCCTTTAATTTGCGGCAATTTTACACCAAAAAAAGAATTAAGAATCTGATTCTCACCGCTGACACCGATTGTATAAATTTTGATATTTTCATCTTTGGCCAATTTTAATACTTCGGGCATACTCAAACTGCCATCATTATTTTCGCCGTCGGTTAAGAGAATTATTGTTTTATCTTTGTCGGCTGTCGGGCTTGAAGAAAGGGTTTTGAGCGCAAGCCCTACGGCATCGCCGATTGCGGTAGAGTTTCCGGCCATTCCTGCATCTGTTGACCATAAAATATCTAAAACGGATTGTTTATCAAACGTTATGGGAGATTGCAGATAAGCCCTTGTGCCAAATAATATTAAGCCGATACGGTCAGATGTTCTTTGTTTGATAAAAGAATCCGCCGCCAGCTTGACAGCCGTAAGCCTGTCTATTCTGCGGTTATTATAAGTAAAATCAGGCTCCAACATGGAGGTGGAAATATCTGTTACCAATAAGATGTCGCGTCCGTAATTGTTTGTTCTTAATGGTTCTCCCACCCATTGAGGACGTGCAACGGCTAGAGATAAAAAAATCCAGCTTGTATATAATATTGCATATAATAATTTGCTTGATTTTCCTTGACTTTTTTGCCCCCAAAGCGAGCCGGCAAGAAGATTTATTTGCGCAATATCATTCAAAAACGGAACTCGCAAGGCATCGCCGTGCAGTCCTTTTAACGGAGGCAAAAGAAAATAGATAAAAAACGGTAAAATCAATAGAGTTAAGGCAAGCGGAAATTGAAAAATTATCATAAATTTTCTCCTATCCATTTGCGGCAAAAATCAAGCAATTTTTGCATTTCTTGGAGATTTGTTTTTGTTTTTTGCGGCGCCATATAGGGGGCATTAAGTAATAGCTTTGCCGTTGTACCCTCAAGCTTGGAATTGGAATGGGAATTCAAGAATTCCAGCCATTTATCATTGAACAACGCAGCAGCTTGCGGATATTTATAAACGCAGATACGGCGCAGGATTTCTGACATTTTTGCGGCAGAAGAGAAATTGTTTACATCAAGTTTGGAGAGCATTTTGAGAGCATAGCGCTTCTTGCTTTTGCGTTTGTAATAGGAAAGCACATAATATAAAATTGTCGCACCAATGATAATTCCGGCAATCAGCCACCAGCCATAAGCTACCGGCCATAGAAAAGTGGCAGTTTCAGGCAAATGTATATCTCTTAATTCCGGCAGATTATCGTTCATAATTTTTCCTCTTGTTCTCAATTTAGGATTTAATTATGAAAATATCAAGAGATTATATAAAATGATTTGAAAACGTGGTTTAAGCGATTTGTTACCCAGCAAATCTATCGCCTAAAATCCTTTCCAAGAGCCTCAAAATAAAAAAGCACCTTAACAGGTGCTTTTTTCTCAATGGTTAGTCATAAGCTCTAAAATATGGAACCATATACTTTGTTTGTAACATATTGTAATTAAATCATATTTTTTGCAATTTTCCAAAAAAGTATGTTTTTGTCAACCTCAGAACATTAAAAATTTTAATAAAAAATGGCTTTGATTAAGTTCCTTTAATTTGTTATCTCGGATGTAAAATCAAAATCAAGTTGATTGCTTTTTTTAGAGCAACAAGGACATTTACCAAAACCTTTTACTCTCTGTCTTACTTCTGTTTGCCACTGATGTCCGCATATTGAACATTTCCACCAAACTTTGGTATGAGAACCCAAAGGTAAAGATTTTGCATCTATACCACTATTTAACTTATTATCCCATTCTTTTTGTAATTCCGGACGTACTGTAAAAATATCATCAGTTCCTATTCTTGGAACACGACCAGCACAAGCAGGACATCCTGATTTATGCCCGATGCGATTATTTCCGGATGCTTGCCATTCATATCCGCATATTTGGCATTTCCACCAATACTTTCTATTGCTTCTAGGGCGTACATCGGTTGGTTTAATATTTCCATTTTTCGTAGGATGCCACTCTTTTGCCACTTCAGGATATAGAGTAGCTAAATCGTTAATACCCACCAGAGGGGCTTGTTTAGAGCAGTTCAAGCATCCATGTCCTCTTGAACATCTTTTTTCTGCTGACGCTTGCCATTCATATCCGCATATTGGACATTTCCACCATACCTTGTATGTAGAGCCAACTTTACAGTCATATGGTGTTAAATATCCATTTTTCGTAGGATGCCACTCTTTTATAAGTTCAGGATGAATTTTTGCTATAGAATCCTTTACCTTTGTCTGGTAATTTTCTCTTATTTTTATTTCATCCCTGGCAAGATTAACATCTACAGACATAGAGGAAAAATTAATTCGTTTTATAATTAATTTGATTGTTTCCTCTAAATTTATTTTTCCTTTTTCAGCTATTTTCATTTGCTCATCTGCTATATCTGAACCCAAGTCCGCTATTTTTTCTCTGATTCTAAGCAGTCTAATACCCTGTTTGTGACATTTTTGATATTTTTGTTGTTCTCTTTTGAGTTTATCTCTTCCGTGCCACGGCTCACCATCATATTCAATTGCTAATTTAATTGATGGTATATAAATATCCAACTCCATATTTTTTAAAAAATCTTCACGATAACCATTTATCGCATCTGGATATAATTGTTTCACATAATAGAAAATTGCTTGCTCAGGAAATGATGTCCTATTTTGTTTATAGCAAATAGGACAATTTGTTTTACTATGGGATGTTCTTTCAGAAATTACTGCTTGATATTCATGATTATTGGGACATAACCACCAAACCTTTTTATTGCTTCTACGTTTTACATCTTTAGGTGTTAAATTTCCATTTTTCGTAGGATGCCATTCTTTTGCTATTTCTGGATATAAGGTAGCTAGATCATTTTTTCCTACTGTTGGTTTATGTAGACAATGAGGGCAACTTCTTTTGCTACTTGCTGTGGTTTGCCATTCATGACCACATTTATGACACTTCCACCAAATACGTTTAGAAGAGGCTTTTGTTATCATATACGGTTTAAGAGAACCATTTTTTGTCGGATGCCATTCTTTTGCATCTTCAGGATGAAATGTAGCAAAATCATTTATTCCTTTTACCACGACTCTGCTTGTACAACATGGGCAATGTGCCGGTTTAATTTTTCTAGTTCTTTCCATTATGGCTTGCTGCCATTTATAACCACATTTAGGACACCTCCAGCAAACCTTTTTATGACTACCATAAGTAATTTTATTGGGGTCTAAGCCAGCATTGGCTTCCCAATCCCATTCTCTCATCAAACGCTCATCATCAGCTATGTATTTTTTACTCTCTTGTGGCATTATCTAATACTTTATCTACCAAACATCTACAGTATTTCGTAACAGTTTTTTTTATAATATTCAATAAAAAGTATCATTATCCCCGCATAGGCAAAGGCTGCAAAAAGTGGAAATTGATACTTTTTTATTGCCAGTTAATGGTCTGAGGTAACTGCAATAATGTCATCAGAAAAAGTATATTTTTTTGCGATTCTGATGATAATTTGGTGCAAAAATTTGATATAAAATATTATATGGTACGCCCATCGGAAAAATTTCCAAAGTGCGCTATTTCTCGGACTTTGAGGAATATTTAAAACACAAAAAAAGCGGAAGTATAAACTTCCGCTTTTGATAATGGTTGCGGGGGGAAGATTTGAACTTCCGACCTTCAGGTTATGAGCCTGACGAGCTACCGGGCTGCTCCACCCCGCGATAAATATGTTGTGTATATATGCCTTTTATCACCATATGTCAAGTCAAAAATGTTTATTTAATAGTTGGCATAAGCAAAAATTTAAGAAATTACACGAGAAAAAAACTCAAAAAAGGCTGATTAAATATATTTATTGAGGCTTTCGGCGTTTTTTTTCAACCATTGTCTGCCATAGCCTGCATTCTCGGCAAGCTCATCTACGCATTTCCAAAAATCTGCTGAATGGTTTTGGTATTTTAAGTGTGCCACTTCATGCGCTGTTAAATAATCTATTACCAGAGGAGGAGCCAACATTATCCTCCAATTATAATTGATGTTATTCAATGATGAACAGCTCCCCCAACGGGATTTTGTGTCTTTTATAATTATGCGGTTTATTTTGCATTGCAATTTTGTCGCCTTTTCGACAGACATTTGATATAATATTTTTTGCGCTTGCTCTTTAATAAAATCTCTCACGCGGCGCGAAAAAAAGCACTTTTCTCCGGAAACAAGCATATATCCGTTTTCAATTTGCACTCCCGCGCGCAGAGTTGCGCAATGCTTCAGTTCCAAATCCTGACCGTTCAGGCAAATTTTTTCTCCCTCTTCAAAAGGCTTTCGTATTTGCAATTTTTGCAAATGTTCATCTATCCATTGTTTTTGATTGATAACAAAATTTATTGCTTGTTTTTTTGAACAATATTTCGGGATGGTCAAAACAGGAAGTCTCTTTTTGGCATCAATTCGCAACCCCAGCATTTTTGCTCTCGGGGATAGAACTACTTCAATCGAGAATCCGACTTCCTTGGCAATATCAAATGTCTTTCCAGTCAACAATGTAATCTTCATATTCGTCATCTTTTATTTCTGTTTCAGATATAAGCAATCTGTCGCGCACTGATTTTCCGGCTTTATGCACACTATCCTTGTCTCCGCTGACCAAGGGATGCCAATCGGGCAAGTCCTCTCCGTTTGCAAGCAACCAATATGCACAAGTTTTCGGCAACCAGCGTGGCCTTTCGCTTAATGCCTTCATGTCAACACTACGGCAATCCGGAACTTTGGCAAATCTATTTTCATAAATTCGGCAGAGACAACTTTTGCTATCCAAAAATCGGCATTTTACACGAGTAAAACTGATTTTACCGCCCCAGTCAAGTTTGTTCAAACAACATTTGCCACAGCCATCACACAAAAGTTCCCACTCTTGAGGGCTCATTTCTTCCAATTTTTTCTTTTTCCAAAAGTCAGGAGCGACTTTTGATTGGTCTTTGCGATATGTGTTGGTAATTACAATTTTATATTCTGCCATTTTATCCTATCTGATCAGGCAGTTGTTCATCACGTATATAGTTGCCGAATTGGGCAAACTCACCATTCCATGATAACGTTACCGTTCCTGTCGGCGCGTGTCTGTGCTTTCCGACGATTACCTCTGCCACATATTTTGTTGCCTTCATTTTTTGTTCCCATTTTTGGTATTTTTCGGGAGTATAGTTTTTGTCGGTTTCTTTTGGTTTTTCACGTTCTATATAGTAATTTTCGCGATAAACAAATAAAACAATATCTGCATCTTGCTCAATAGACCCCGACTCACGCAAGTCGGACATAACCGGGCGTTTGTCTTCTCGTTGTTCAACACCGCGATTAAGTTGTGAAAGAGCGATAACCGGCACATTAAGCTCTTTTGCTAAAATTTTTAGTCCGCGCGAAATTTCTGATAATTCTTGAACTCTGTTGGCTTCACCACGTTTAGAGTTACCGGTTATCAATTGAATATAGTCTATAACAATTAATCCTAAACCTTTGGTTCTTTTTAGTCTTCTGGATCGATTGCGAATGGCATTGATTGTCAAACCGGGGGTGTCATCAATATATAAGGGCATATTCTCCAGAGAGCGGACGACCTCTGTAATTCTTTCATATTCACCGTTATCAATGTTGCCATTTCTCATTCTTTGTGATGATATTCCCGCGGTGGAGGACAAAATTCTGGTTGCAAGCTGGTCTGCAGACATTTCCAGTGAAAAAAATGCAACTCCGCGTGATTTTTCATCTATGCTCTTATCGCGACTCATTATCTCTGCAACATTATATGCAATATTTGTGGCAAGTGCAGTTTTTCCCATTGCCGGACGCCCCGCTAAAACAATGAGATCCGAATCGTTCAAGCCACCTGTTCCTTTATCTAAATCGTCCAAACCTGTTGATATTCCCGATATTTTACCAACGTGTTGATATGCTCTGTCAATGTACCCTAAAGAGGAATCTAATGCCGCGGAAAAGTCTATAAAACCTCTTGAGGCTTCACCTTTGTCGGACAAATCATAAAGCCTTTTTTCGGCTTCTTCAATCTGTTGCACTGCGTTGTTGTCTATGTCTTCTACCATTGCTTTGTTAACAATATCATAACCGGTAGAAATCAATTCGCGACGCAAATATTGCTCATATATATATTGGGCATAGAATTCCGGATTTGTCAGCGGAGAAGAACTTTCGACCAATTTTATAAGGTACTTATAGCCACCGACATCATTGAGCGTCCCCTCCTGCTCAAAATAATTTTTCAGCGTAATAGTATCGGCAACGTGACCGCGTGAAATGAGTTTTGATATAACTTCATATATTTTTGCGTGAGTTGCGTCTGCAAAATGATTAGCTTTCAAGTAGTCAGAAATATTTTCAAATGCCTTATTATTGGCCAAAATCGCGCCTAAAAGAGCTTGTTCAGCTTCTAGGTTTTGCGGCATTGCGGATAGATCAGGTTTTTCCATTTTTTTACTTTCAGTCAAAATTTTATTTTTTTCTTTTTAGCAAATAAAAAAATTTTTTCAAAGTATATTTAAAACACATGGCTGTGTATAACGTGGATAATTTGGAATATTAACGATTTTAGCACGAAAACGGAAAAGTTCTTCTGAACAACCTTACTATGTTTTCAAATTATTTTTACCAAGAATAGTTAAGACCGGAACCGAGAGAGAATGCGTTATATTCTTTGCCATAGGTGTAGTTAGCCCAAGCATATCCGTATAATTCGTCGGTAAAGTTGTAGCGGCCGCCAATCTCTAATCTGGTCAAAGTATCATC
>JAZNXK010000028.1:0-9977 GCA_045593845.1 Alphaproteobacteria bacterium | reverse complement strand
TTCCAATCGTGCGCCTTCGACCACTCGGCCATCTATCCAAGGTGATACTTTTTTTATATTGTTTTAATCTACTTGGCAAGAATTATTTTTTTCTTGTTGCAAAAAAAAATAGGTACACCAAAAACGTACCTATTTGGTATGATAAAGCATTTGTAAATGCTTTGTTATCAGTGTAAATCTTTTCCTTTTACCTTATCTAAAAGGGTTTTCATTCCGGTTGAAATCTTGTTATAATTGTTCGAATTTTCAAGATTAAGACCTTCTTCATAGGAAAGAATTTCAGGAACATTTACAGGTCTTCTGGAATCAGCGGAGGCGAGTTGTGTGTATTCCTGGTTTTTTCCGATTTCACGTCTTTTAACCAAATCCATTACGGCTTCTTTGTGTTCCTTATTTTGAATTTGTTTTCGAACATCACTTGCAGTTTTCATTTTAATTCTCCTTTAATGTGTTATTTTTGTCTATTATCTCAATATTTTTTAGTTTTGTCAATATAAAAATGCACTATGTTAAAAAATCGGTTGTAATTATCCTTTTTTATAAATTATAATGCATCTGTTTTTATATAGGATTAAGAGTAAAAAATGTCTTTGTTGAAATCTATAACAACGTTTGGCGGCTGGACTTTGATTAGTAGAATAACCGGTTTTTGCCGTGATGTGGTCTTGGCAAATTTTTTGGGTGCCGGCATGGTTGCCGATGCTTTTTTTGTTTCTTTCAAATTGCCGAATCTGTTCAGAAGTTTTTTTGCCGAAGGTGCGTTTACATCCGCATTTGTGCCGATATTTTCTCAAAAACTGGTGGGTGAGGGCAAAAATAATGCTATAAAATTTGCGGCTCAGGCGGTTTCGGTCTTGGCGGTTTTTATAGCGCTTTTTGTACTGATAATGGAAGTTATTATGCCGGCAGTTGTTGTGTTTTTGGCTCCGGGGTTTGCTAATGATGCCGGAAAAATTGAATTGGCGGTATTTTTATCGAGAATTACTTTTCCGTTTTTGTTGTTGATTTCTATTGTTTCTTTTCAGTCGGGAATCCTAAATTCTTTGGGAAAATTTGCAGCAACCGCGGCGACTCCGATAATTTTGAATTTAACGATGATTGCTTCGGTTTTTGTGTTTATGCCTTTTATGGAAACACCGGCATACAGAGTGGCTTTGGGTATTCCTCTTGCCGGAGTGTTTGAAATTTTGTGGTTGCGTTATTACCTCAAAAAACAAGATGTGGTTATATTGCCGCAACGCAACGTGATAGAGTTGGCAAAAACCGACGAGATTAAGACGCTTTTCCGTCGTATTGCGCCGGGGATTTTTGGTGCCGGAATTTATCAGATAAATATGGTGGTCGATACTATTTTGGTATCATTGGTCGGAACAGGCGCAATCTCGTGGCTGTATTATGCGAATCGTTTGCAACAATTGCCGCTTGGGGTGGTCGGTGCGGCTATCGGAGTTGCTTTGTTGCCGATTTTGTCGCGCCAACTCAAAGAAGAAAATATTGCGGAAGCGACAAGAACACAAGATAAGGCTGTGGAATACGGTTTTATTTTGGCATTGCCGGCGGCGGTTGCCTTGGTAGTTTTGGCAAGACCGATTGTTAATGTGCTGTTCCAACACGGAAAGTTCGGTTTGTTACAAACGGAAATGACCTCGCGTGCGGTGATGGCTTATGCAATCGGGTTGCCGGCCTATGTTATGGTCAAGGCTTTGACACCGAACTTTTTTGCCAGATGTGATACCAAAACACCGGTAAAATATAGTGCGGTTGTTTTGCTGGCAAATGTAATTTTTTCGGTGATATTGATGAAACCTTTCGGGCATGTGGGGATTGCAACGGCGACAACTTTGGCGGCTTTTGTTTCGGTTTATCAATATATTCACGGGCTTAAAAAACGTGGTTTTTGGCAGTTTTCAAAAGAGCTTAAAATCAGGTTGGCAAAGATTTTTGCCTGTGCGGTATTGATGGGAATAGTTTTGTTTACGGAAAATTGGCTGTTAAATTATTTCTGCGGCAGATGGCTTGATTGGGCAATGATACTCAAATTGCTGACTTTGATGGCGATGGGAATGATTGCCGGTGTTATATTCTTCTTGGCGATAAACTTTGCCGGTATTATTGATGTTTTTGCTTTTGTAAAAAGATTTTGTAAAAGAATATAGGAAAAAATATGGTGGCAAAATTTTTACATAAAATTTTATATGCGTGGCCAAAAGTTTTGCTGTCGATTTTTGTTTTGTTGCTTGTTTGGTACCCGTTGTCGGCGATTTTGCGCGAGGATATAGACAGGACTATCGATTATGATTTTGATAACTTGTCGGTTGAACAGTCTTCCGGTGTTGAGATGATGGCGCTTTTGATTGACCGAGAGGTAAATCAAAATTTGTGGGTTGCCAATTTGCCGGCTTTTTTTCCTTCGTCATATTTGGATAATATGCCGAATTTTCAAATCGGGGTGATGCAGGCGATTGCGGGGATTGCAAAAACTTTGCCGAAGCAGATAAAATGTTTTGAGCAAAGAGATGAACAATCGATGAATAATATTGCCGCTTTGCTTGATTATCCGGCAGATGTGTGGATTTTTGCCAATAGAGATAATTTGAAAATTGCCCCGTCTTCTTCGCGCCAATATCGAAAAGCTTTGAAGAGGTTGCATAATTTGAATGATGATTTGAAGCAAAAGAAATGTTTGTTCCACGGTGATGAAAAATCTTTATCGGAATTGCTGGTCGTTATCGAAAAAGCTTTGGGTGAATCGGTTGCGAATTTGGATGAATATATTGAAAAAGAATCCGATAGTTGGATGAATACAAAAGTTGATAATGTTTTTTATTTTAATGTCGGAAGAATTTATGCTTATGCTTTGGTTTTGAAAAAATTCGGCATTGATTATCAAAAAGTTTTGGAGAGTAAAAATATAGATCAAGACTGGAATATTTTGTTTGATAATTTGAGAAAGGCTTTTGAAATTGCTCCAAAGTCGGTCATAAACGCAAAATTGAATGATGCCGCAAAAGCTAATCATTTAGTTTATTTGGGCTATTATATTGCTAAAGCAAAATATATATTGATGGAAATAATCCGGAGAATTGATTGATATGAAAATTGAATTTGAAATTTCGCCTGATGAAAATATTATGCATTTTTATCCGCAAGGCGGTTTGAAAATTAAGCAGAATTGCGAGTGTTTTGATTTTAAGACCTTGCGTCAATCTCCTTTGGCCGAAAAGATTTTTGATTTGGGGAACATAAAATCGGTTGTGCTGACCTCTGATTGTATTTCGGTTGTGAAAGATGAAACGGGAAATTGGCAAATTTTAAAACCGCAAATTATGGCGGAAATTATGGATTTTGCGGCTTCGGGAGCAGCTCCGGTTATTGAAAAAAATGAGAGAACTCAAGAAGAAATATTGGCTAATATAAATGCGTTGCTTGAGGCGAGAATCAGACCGGCAATAAAAAAGGACGGCGGAGATATTGATTTGCGCTTGTTTGAAGACGGGGTTGTTTATGTGGAGTTGAAAGGCAAATGTGTCGGTTGCCCGTATGCCAACAGAACATTGAAAGACGGTATCGAAAAGCTCTTAAAAACTTATATTCCTGAAATTAAATCGGTGGAGAAATATGAAGGCTAGATTTTTTTTATTTTTCTTGTTTGCTTTCAGTTGCATGTTACAATGCAGTTATGCCGCCGGTGATGATTTTAAGATGGATTTGCAGCCGGACGGTTTGTATCTTAATAATCTCAATACTGGATTGTTGCAAAGAATCTTTGCCGATTTCGGTTATGACAATTTTATTAAAGAAGATAAAAAAATTCCTTCAATAATATTGGAAACTATGCCGATCGATTTTGATAAGGTTGAACCGAAAAGCGAAAGAAACAGACTTTTTATTATGATAATGTCACCGCTTGCCCTGAAAGTTAATGAAGAAATTATTTTGGAGAGAGATGAAATCGAGCAGCTAAAAAAAGTTCTTGATGAAGAAAAAAATCTGACTGATGAACAAAAGCAAAAAATTGAAGACCTCGCGACTAAATATGACATATTTACACGGATGAAAGATAATGAGCGATACGATTTGCTGTTGCATAAACTTTTGGATAAAGTTGATGAAATTCCGCCTTCTTTGTTGATTGCCGTGGCTGCTGCCGAGAGTAACTGGGGAACCGCCGTTGAAGTGAAAGAAGGTAATGCGTTATATAAGTTGAAAGATTGGTTTACAACCGAAGGAATAAAGCCAAAAGATGAAACTGACGACAGTTACCGAATCAAAATTTATCCCGATTTGTTGTCCGCGGTGAGAGGATATGCCCTAAAACTTAACAGTGATATAAATTTCAGGCATTTGTGGATTTCGCGCAGCCAATTGCGAAAACACAACAGTATCTTGAAAGGTCGGATGACTGTTTATAATATGGTAGTCGGTTCTCCGTTGGAAAATTATGCCGGCCTGTTATGCTATATTTTGACCTTTTATGATTTGATAAATGTTGATATGTCCGAGCTGTCTAATGTTGCAGAAACTATGGAGAAAAAGTAAGTGCTGAAAGTTACCCCGATTTTGTGTCGTCCGAGAGAGATGGATAATTATGCATATTTGTTGACGGACGAAAAAGAAAATGTGTCGGCGATATTAGATGCTTCAGAGGCTCTGCCGATAATTGCGGAATGTGAAAAACAAAATGTAAATCCGGAATTTTTGTTGGTTACGCATCACCATTTTGACCATGTTGAAGGTAATGCTTTGCTGAAACAAAAATATGGTGCCGAAATTGTCGGAGCAAAAACGGATGAAAACAGAATCGAGGGGATGGACATCGGTTTGAAAGATGGCGATGAATTTTATTTAGGGAGTGCGAGGGCTAAAATTATGGCGGCTGATGGACACACTTTGGGGCATATATTGTGGTATTTTCCGGAAGAAAAAGTTTTGTTTAGCGGAGATACGTTGTTTAATTTGTGTATAGGCGGTCTTTTTGAGGGAACACCGGAGCAAATGTGGCAGACATTGCAAAAGATAAAACAACTTCCCGATGATGTGCTTTTTTATCCCGGACATGAATATACAATTTACGGTTTGAAAAGTTTGTACGGTGAGGCGGGAGAAAAGTATAAAGAAAAAGCTCTTAAGCGGTTGCAACAGGGAAAACCAGCATCACCGATGACTTTGGGCGAAGAAAAGCAGTGCAATCCATATTTGAAAGCCGCGTCACTTGATGAGTTTTTATCGTTGTTTGCATAATTTTAAACATTTTTTAGGGATTGTTTTTTAAAATTACCTAAAGTTATTTTCGGATGTATTCAAGATGATTTATTTTGTTGCCGGTTTGTTTTTTGGAAGTTTGGTTCCGTATATGGCAAGGCGTTTTTCCAAGTTTATGCCGGCGACTCCTGCTTATGCGCTTTATCGAATTTTTAAGCCGGTAAAAAGAACTCAAAAAAGTTGCAAAAAATATGAGCAGTTGTTCAAAGCCTATAAAATGAGAAGTCTAATCTGTGCTTTGCTGACGGCAATGCTTTCTTATTTTGTCGGCTTAAAGTTTGAAGGTGTTCAGGTTTGGTTTTGGCTGATATTTTTGTGGACATTGATGTTGTTGTCGGAAATTGATATAAAAATACATTTATTGCCGGACATATTGACGGTTCCGCTTTTGGTTTTCGGTTTTTTGTTTGCGGCAAGTTTTAATACCTGCGTTGGTCCTTTGGACAGTTCAATAGGTGCGATGTTCGGTTATTTTATGCCGGTTATTGCAGCATTGTTAATGTTGGCATACAGCAAGGATGCATTCGGCGGCGGCGATATTAAATTGATGGCGGCGCTGGGAGCTTGGCTTGGGGTAAACGGATTGTTATATACCACAATTTCGGCTTGTGTTTTGTTTGGAATTTTTGCTTTTGTAAAAGGCATTAAAGCAGGTGCATTCGGTCCGGCTTTGTCATTGGCGGGAATAATGGTTTTGTTGTTTTTAATTTAAGGGGAAAAAATGGAAATTATTGAAGAACGTAAAAAAGCCACTAAGGTTGTTGAAAGCAGCAATTTTGATTGCATGATTATGTTTTTAATCTGCATGGATGCTGTGGTTTTAGGTCTGTTGACAATAGGTTTCGGTGATTTGCAATTCAGAAAAATGTTGTTTTTGCTTGATAGATTGTGCATGGCTATATTTATCTTTGAAATGCTGATAAAGATGTATGCTTACGGGAAAAGTTTCTTTTCTTCGGGGTGGAATATTTTTGATCTTATTGTGATAACGATAGCGGCCATTCCGGTAGCAAGTTATTTGATAATATTGCGGACATTCCGTTTGTTCAGAATGTTGGAATATATAAACCGATTTAAACCGCTGAAAAATATTATAAGCACCATGTTACTTATATTGCCGTGTTTTGCTTCAATGTCTGTTGTTTTAGCGGTGTTCGTTTATGTTTTCGGTATTATGGGAGTGTCAATATTCGGTGATAATGTGGTGGCATTTTCTGATTTGAGTTCATCTGTCTTTACGTTGATTCAGGTATTTACTTTTGACGGCTGGGCATCAACAATCGCGCGCCCGATAATGCGAATTTATCCCTATTCATGGATATATTTTTACAGCTTTGTGATGATTTCTTTCCTTTTGGCGGTAAGTTTTGTTTTGAGTGCCATATCACTTGTAACAAAACGAGATTCAAAAGCGCGAAGCAAATAAAAAATTGCAAAAAAGGAGAGAAAATAAAAACTCTCCTTTTTTATTTTTAAAAAAATTGTTCAATAACTTGACTTTGAATAAAACAATCACTAACTAAAGTATAGTTAAAAAATATAGGAGTTTAAGGCTATGAATATCAGACCGTTATATGACCGTGTTTTGGTCAAAAGACTTGAAGAAGTTAATAAAACCGCAGGTGGAATTATTATTCCCGATACGGCAAAAGAAAAACCCTCTGAGGGAATTGTCGAAGCTGTCGGTACCGGCGCTCGCACCGAAGACGGAAAAATTATTCCGATGACGGTAAAAGTCGGCGACCATGTTTTGTTTGCTAAATGGGGCGGAACAGAAGTAAAGCTCAACGGCGAAGAAAGACTGATTGTAAAAGAATCTGATTTGTTAGGTATTATAGAATAATTGGAGAGGATAAAACTATGGCAGTTAAAGATATAAAATTTGGTAATGATGCGCGCAGCAGAATGCTTGCCGGTGTGTCAATATTGGCAAAGACGGTAAAAGTTACCTTGGGTCCGAAAGGACGCAATGTTGTTTTGGACAAGTCTTACGGTGCTCCGAAGATTACCAAAGACGGTGTTTCGGTTGCAAAAGAAATTGAATTGGCCGATAAGTTTGAAAATATGGGTGCGCAGTTGGTTAAGGAAGTTGCGCAAAAAACAGCAGATAAAGCAGGTGATGGAACAACAACAGCTACAGTTTTGGCCGAAGCCATTATTACCGAGGGTTGCAAGGCTGTTGCCGCCGGTATGAATCCGATGGATTTGAAGCGCGGTATAGATTTGGCGGTTGCAGCGGTGGTTGAGGATGTTAAATCACGTTCAAAGCCGATTAAAACTTCTGAAGAAATCGCACAGGTCGGCACAATTTCTGCCAACGGCGATCGATCAATCGGTGAATATTTGGCACAGGCTATGGAAAAAGTCGGTAATGAAGGTGTGATTACCGTTGAAGATGCCAAAGGTTTGGAAACCGAGTTGGAGGTTGTTGAAGGTATGCAGTTTGACAGAGGTTATTTGTCCCCGTATTTTGTAACCAATCCGGAAAAGATGAATTGCGAATATGACAGCCCGTATATTTTGCTTTATGATAAAAAATTGAGCAATTTGCAGCCGTTATTGCCGGTTTTGGAGGCCGTTGTTCAATCTTCTCGTCCGTTATTGATTGTGGCAGAAGATATTGAAGGCGAGGCTTTGGCTACTTTGGTTGTCAATCGTATTCGCGGTGGTTTGAAAGTTTGTGCAGTTAAGGCTCCTGGTTTTGGTGACAGAAGAAAAGCAATGCTTGAAGATATTGCCATTTTGACCGGAGGACAAGTTGTTTCCGAAGATTTGGGTATGAAGCTCGAAAATGTTACTCTTGATATGTTGGGAACAGCTAAAAAAGTCGAAATTACCAAAGATGATACCACAATCATTGATGGTGACGGAGTTAAAGATATGATTAAGGCTCGTGTTGAGCAAATTAAGAAGCAAATTGAAGATACAACTTCTGACTATGACAGAGAAAAATTGCAAGAACGCTTGGCAAAGCTTTCCGGCGGTGTTGCTGTGATTAAGGTTGGCGGTTCTTCCGAAGTTGAGGTTAAAGAAAAGAAAGACCGTATTGATGATGCTTTGCATGCAACCCGTGCCGCTGTTAAAGAAGGTGTCGTTGCCGGCGGTGGTGTAGCTTTGTTGTATGCTGTCAGAGCATTGGATAAAGTTGAGCCGGAAAATCAGGATCAGAGAGTCGGTGTTGATATTGTTCGTAAGGCAATTCAGGCTCCAATCCGTCAAATTGCCGAAAATGCCGGAGTTGATGGTGCGGTTGTTACCGGAAAAGTTTTGGAGAGCAAAGATACCAACTATGGTTATAATGCACAAAGCGGCGAATATGTCGATATGGTAAAATCGGGAATTATTGATCCGACCAAAGTTGTTCGCACTGCTTTGCAAGATGCGGCTTCGGTCGGAGGTTTGTTGATTACGACCGAATCGATGGTGACCGAGGCTCCAAAGAAAGAATGTAACTGCGGATGCGGTTGCGGTGACCACGGAGCCGGCGCAATGCCAGGCGGCATGGGATTTTAGCCCCTGTATAATAAAGCAAAAGCCCCTGCAAATTATTTTGCAGGGGTTTTTGTTAGTAGGCCTCCGACACTCCGCTAATCAGGATGCAATCTTCCCTTTTGATCATCGGGAAGTTCTCCCGGACAACCTTGAGGAGGTCGTCCGGCAAATCCTTTTTGTAGAGTGGTTCTGAGAGCATTCTTTCATACTCTTTGAGAGCCAAGAGTGATTTGTCTCCGGGATGAGTTGCCTCAATTTCGGAGATAAACTCTTTAATTTTAGCAGGAATATTTTCTGCTTTTTCACAGTCAATTGCAATGACATTGACTGTTTCTTTGGTTGCTGCACCATCATTACAGATTCCATCTCTAGAATAGGTTGAAATCCAGTTGTAACCGCCATTTGCAAGGTTTTTGTTTGCCACCAATAAAGTGGATTCAATAATAATTCTTTTCATTTTTATTTTTTTTAGTGAACAATAATATGTTTATAGACAAATAGTATCATAACAAAATTATTTTGTCTACATAAATATTTTTTCATTAAAAAATCCCTGCAAGAAACAACTTGCAAGGACTTTTTTTACTCTTCAGAATTTTTCTCAGGAATGTAGAGGCATTTTTCTTCTGTTACCACCGGAAAATTCCTTCTCACTAGCGATACTAACTTTCTCGGTGCAGATTTGGATTTTCCGTCGGCGATTTTTTGCGCCAAGGTGGCAAGATAGTCAGCCTTTTGTCCTTCTTCGGGCGAAAACTTGGCCTCAAAACGGAAATGTTTGATGAGGTCATTGATTTTGATTTTGATCATTTGGGACCAGTTGCAATCAATTGCAACTACTTCGACGCTCTTAATTTCTTTGCCTTTATATGCTGCAATTTGGGTGTAAGTCCCGTTAGCATACTGGGGACAGGCGACGAGCAGTGTTCCTGAATACTTTTTCATAACTTATAAAAATTGGTGAATAATTCTCTTAAAGCAAATGATTCATAACATGACATTTTATTTTTGTCTATAAAAAATTTCAACAGCCAAGGACATGTGTTTTTGATTATAGCGATAAAATAAAAAAACCCGCTCGGTTAAGAGCGTTTTTTTTATTAACTTTGTCGTTGTCAAAAATTATTTCAAAATCTTTGATACAACGCCGGCGCCAACGGTGTGTCCACCTTCACCGATAGCGAAGCGCAAGCCTTCTTCCATTGAAGTCGGAGGCCAAGCGG
>JAZNXK010000027.1:0-2708 GCA_045593845.1 Alphaproteobacteria bacterium | reverse complement strand
GTAACATCTTGTTGAGCGAGGCATGAAAAAGCCGCGGCGAAACTAGATGCCAAAGAGAAAATCCCGTCCGACGAAAACAAGCAATAGCGCGGTTTGAGAAGGCTCATACGCAAAGAAAATCCACCCAAAGGCGGATTTGTTAGATTGGCGGATGAGGAGGGATTTGAACCCCCGTTACGGTGTTACCGTAAACACGATTTCGAATCGCGCGCGTTCAGCCACTCCGCCACTCATCCGTAAATAATTTTTAGCTCTCACCAATACCTTGCGCGCGATTAAAAAAACTTTCAGTTTTTTTGCGCGAATTAGCTTCGTCGCTTTATAAAAGCTTCTCGCAGATCTTTGCAAGCTACGATTCCAGCTACTCTGCCACTCATTCGCAGATAAATCTGATGAATACATCTATTAAAATTAAATCCCTAAATTTGCAAGTGTTTTTTAGTAAATATCAAGCCAACATTTCAAGATAGTTTTTATAATAGTTTGCGGCGGCTTTGACTCTGGGCATATTTTTGGCTTTTTCGTTTACCAAAAGATAAAAAGTTATTTTGCTGTCAAAATTAAAATTGTTCAGTGAAATGAGCCGATTTTCTTTGTCGGTAGGCAAATATCCTATTCCCCAACCGTTTTCAACCGCTTTTCTGACCGCATACATGGAGTTTGATACAAATACGCAATGTTTTGCCTGATTGGCCAAATTTTTCCATTCCTGCGGGAGACTCGAATTTTCTTCATAATCAATAAGATGATGATTTTTTAAGAGGTCGGTCATATCTTTTGGAAGACCATATTTTTCGACATATTTGGGAGAGGCAAATATGTTCATTTTCATTTCTTTTTTGGTGAGCAGGGAATAATTTTGGCTCCATTTGGTATCAAAATTAAAAGATAAAAGTAAATCAGCGGCAATATCATTATAGCCGCCGGAGGGGAGGTTGGTTAATACCGTCATTTTAATCTCGGGGTATTTTTCCCAAAAATCATTTTCTGCAGAAGTATGAAAAAGCGCATAAGCAAAACTCGGAATAGCGACGGAAACATTGCCCTTAAATTGGTTGTTTTCGGTGCGTTGATCATAAATTTGTTCCAAAATGCCGGCAACCTCGTATAGTTTTTGGACAATTTGATGTCCTTGTTTGGTGAGGTGACATCCGGTTGTGTTGTTTATCAATAATTGAGAACCAAGATTGTGTTCAAGATTGCGGAGATATTTGTTGACGGTGTCGATGGAAGTATTTGTGTATTCGGCAACTTTGCGTTTGCTTTGATATTTGTCAACAGCAAGAAGCAACATCATGGCATTTATGTCTTGCATATATCGCTTGTTTATCATGCTTTTCCTCTCATTAACAAACGGCATAATAAAATATTTAGTTTAAAAAACAATTAAAAAATATTTTTAGTTGTGAATAATCGCAAAAATTACCTAATTTCAACCAATTATTAACTATTTAGCGACTTGACAAAAAAGCTAAAAAGTGGTACAATTCTGGCTGTTAAAAGAATTATAATTAAAAATATATATTATTATGAAAAGGATTTTTAGAATTGTAGCAGTAGTATTTATAATTATATACTGCTACCGTGAGTTGCCTGCCTATCTCACGAGTGAACAAAAGGCTGGTCAGGTTGGACGTCTGGTAGTCTTGCCCGCTAAGGCAATGCCTTTGCCGAAGGTTGTCATCATTAAAGTAAAAAAGGTGGCAACAAAAGCAAAGGAGATTGTGTCTCCCACGCCAAGGCCATCTACACCTGTCAAACAGTGTGTTAGAAAAACGGTAAAGAACGATTTTGTTTGTCCTTGCCGTGAGGTGGAGGATGACATTGTTCTTTGTATTAGTAGCGTCGAGGCCTTTAAGCCAACGGCCTACCAATGTGCAGGCCAATGGCTTGTTGGTTTTGGCCAAAGCCGCATTTACGGCCATAAAGTTAATTCTGAATCCAAGATTTCACGTAGCGAGGCGAAAGCCGAAATGCGTGAATACTTGAAGGGAGTCTATAAAGTTATTAATGACTCTATAAGGGTTCAGTTAACACCAGAGCAATATGTAGCATGCTGCATGATTGCTTATTCCACCGGAAATGGCGGTTTTGGCAGATCAGAATTTGTCAAAGCTATTAATGCCGGAATGCCCCCTGAAGAGTGTGTAAAAAAACTCAGAAAGGGGTGGGGAGGACTTACTAAAAGACGTTGGCTTGAGTCCGCGTTATTCACGGGGAAAATTAAGCTCGATGATCTTCGAGGTCTTAATATAGGAGGACTGTATGATTTGAAAGAAAGTTTCTATTTCCATAATGGAACATGGGATCTTTCAGATGAAAAAGTGCAGACTTTTTTGGAATCCCCGAAAGTAAGAGGATAAAAAATAACACCCTTTCGTCGTGAGACGAGAGGGTGTTATTGTTTTTTATGTCATCGCTCCGAGAATAGAATATTCGAGGTCAAGCGATCTTCGAGTTTTTATTGGTTAATTCGTAGATCCCTTGACCAAAAACTGACGTTTTTGGAGGGATGACTTTGATGATAATTTGTAGATCCCGTGGATTTTTTGCTAATCGCAAAAAGTAGGGATTGTTAGTTAAAGTTATGTTATAAAAAAGAGGTGTAAAAAAGAAAAAGGGCGGAAGAACGACGAGGGATAGAACATAAAGTTCGTTGTCATCAGGTTCTCCGCCCAATTAACATGGATACTTGATGGATTGCTTGT
>JAZNXK010000026.1:0-49701 GCA_045593845.1 Alphaproteobacteria bacterium | reverse complement strand
AAGCGCAACAAAAGATTTAGTCGGAATTGAACGAACTCACAGAGTTCGAAGCCCGCCTGTTTTAAAACACAAAACCCTCCGCTTGGGAGGGGGGTTATAATGGCGCGCTCGGCGGGATTATTCCGCTTCGCTCCATTCACTACGCTCATCAGCAAAGCTGACCGGCATTCTCTCGCCCGCCTTTCGCTTGTAGTCGAACTCACTTCTTGTGAGTTCAAATCTCCTTGTTTGCCTGCCATTAAAAAAACCACCCAGCGGTGGCTTTTTTAATGGCGCGCTCGGCGGGATTCGAACTCACAACCTTCTGATCCGTAGTCAGATGCTCTATCCAATTGAGCTACGAGCGCATTTATCATGCATTTGACATGACTAATACATTCTTTTATTTTTTTTTGCAAGCAAAATTTACAATTTTTTTCAAAAAATTAGTCTTTGCCCAAATTAGTATCGCGATTCACATACATCGCCATAATAATTCCAAAACTCGCCATAACCGAAAGCATTACCGTTCCGCCATAAGAAATCATAGGCAAAGGAACCCCCACAACCGGTATCAAACCTAAAACCATCGCAGTATTGATAAATACATACAAAAAATAATTTATCGCCAAGCCTATAATAGTCACTTTTGCAAAATAACTTGTTGTTTTCATGGCAAACGAATAAGTATAAATCAAAATCAAAATATTAAGAAACACAATCAAAAAAGCTCCGGCAAAACCAAACTCTTCCGAAAGCATGGTAAAAATAAAATCGGTATGTTTCTCCGGCAAAAAATTCAAGTGGCTTTGCGTTCCGTTCATAAATCCTTTGCCCCAAAAACCACCTGAACCAAGGGCAATTTTCGATTGCATAATATGATACCCTGCCCCCAAAGGATCTCTCTCCGGATTGAGAAAAGTTAAAACTCTCTGCTTTTGATAATCATGCAAAAAATGCCAGGCCAAAGGCAACATTGCCGCTCCGCCCAAAGCCACAATCACAAACTTAAATAATTGCACACCGACCACAAACAAAATTATTCCGGTAGTAAACAAAAGCATCATGGCTGTTCCCAAATCCGGCTGCAACATAATCAGCACCGCCGGCACAACTCCCATCAACACCGGAGGAATTATCCCGCCGATTGTTTCAATATTTTGCAAAGTCGTAGAATGAAAATATTTAGCCAAGGCCAAAACAAGAGCAATTTTCATCAATTCCGAAGGCTGCAACTTCATAAAACCCAAATTTATCCAACGTGTTGCGCCCATACCCGTATGACCTGCAACCTCAACCACAATCAGCAAAATCAGAGTAAAAGCATAAAAATAATACGCATAATGCAAAAAACGTTTTATATCAACAAATACCAAGCCAAACATTATGGCTGCGCCCATACCGACGCGCACTGCATGGCTCAAAGCCCAAACTTTCCAATCTCCGTTTGCGGCGGAATATAACATCATAACTCCGACAAAAGCCAGCAAAAATATAAAGAAAAAATATGTAAAATTTATATTATACATTTTTTCTCTGAACGACAAATTCGTATTATGAAAGCCTGTTTTATAAAACTTATACATTCTAATTACTCTCTTCCAAAAGCAAAGCTTCTTTCAACAATTTTGAAGCAATCGGCGCCGCCACACTTGAACCACCGCCTCCATGTTCAACCAAAACTGCCACCGCATATCGCGGATTATCCTGCGGAGCAAATCCGACAAACAAAGCATGATTGCGATATTTCCAAGGCAAATCTTCTTGTCTGACAATACCTGTCTGACGCTCTTGCATCGTAATTCTGCGCACTTGGGTTGTTCCGGTTTTTCCGCACATTCTTTGCCCTTTATAATCAAATTGCGACATAAAGGCTGTTCCGCCGGGACGATTTACAACACTGCACATCCCCTCTTTTACCAAATTCATATATTGCGGATTGATTTTCATATCCTTAAATTTTATTGTCTCATTTTCCCTAACCTTCAACAACCTTGGCTCAACCATTTTTCCGCCGCTGGCAATTCTTGCCGTCATAACCGCCAACTGAACGGGAGTTGTCAAAACATATCCTTGCCCGATTCCGGCAATCAATGTTTCTCCTCCTTGCCAAGACGAGCCTAAAGTCGCCATTTTCCACGCTCTGTCAGGAATAATACCTGATTTTTCGTCATCAAAATGCAAAGCCGTCTGACTTCCCAAACCGAAACGTCTTGCCATTGCCGCAATTTTATCAATTCCCACTTTTTGGGCTGTTTCATAAAAGAAAATATCGCAAGAATGCTGCAAAGCTTCTACCACATTCAAAGGTCCGTGGCCCTGCTTTTTCCAACAGTGGAACAAATGGCTCCCCAATTCCATTTTTCCCGCGCAATTAAACCTTGTTTCCGGTGTAATAACTCCTGCTTCCAAGGCCGCTAATGCAACTATCATCTTAAAAGTCGAGCCCGGAGAATATCTTCCCGCAATCGGTTTGTTTATCAAAGGCTGTTTTTCATCAAACAAGAGTTGATTATATGTTGCCTGATTAACCCCCAAAACAAAATCATTTGAATCATACGAAGGCATTGATATAAAGGTCAATATTTCACCGGTATTAACATCCATCAAAACCGCGGCGCCACTTTGTTCGCCAAACAACTCATAAGCTTTTTGTTGCAATCTGGCATCCAAGGCCAACTGCAAATTTTTCCCCGGTTTGCCGTCAATTCTTTCTATTTCTTTCATAATTCTGCCGACGGCATTAACCTCAAGTTTTAAGTTTCCCCCCTTACCTCTCAACTTTTTTTCATATCTTTTTTCAAGCCCTATTCTGCCAATCTTAAAATCGGGTGTTGCCAACAACGGATCGGTATTATTTTGCAAATCTTCTTCCGAAACAGATGCCACATATCCCAGCAGATGCGCCATCTGTTTACCAAAGGGATAATTTCTGCTCAAACCGTCCTCCACAATAACTCCCGGCATCTCCGGTGTTGCCAGCAAAATTCTCGAAACATCTTCCCAAGACAAATCATCTTTCAACTTAATCGGCACAAAACGGCGATATTTTTTCAAATCACGCAGAATTCGATTTTCTTCTGTTTCCGACAACGGCATAATTTTCTTAAAACGATTTAAGGTATCCTGAACATTTGTTGCTTGTTCGGCAACAATCATCGCTTGAAAGTTTTGTTTATTGCCGGCCAAAATATATCCGTTTCTATCAAAAATAAAACCTCTCGGCGGCACCAAAATACGAGCGGAAATTCTGTTTTCATCAGACATTGTTTTGTATTTGTCGGCCTCAAAAACCTGCAAAAAATATAAGCGCGCAAACACAACAACAAACAACAACAACTGGATAATTCCCCAAGCCATTGTCCTATATATCAACACTTTACCCTTGCTGTTGTCACGATTCATATATCATCTTCCTGCAGAAAAATATTTATCACCCAAGCATTTATACCGGCAACAATCGGATATACTGCCACGCTTAGCAAATATGAAAAAACAAAACTTTTTACCGGCAAAAATTGCATATAATAAAGCGAAGAAACAATCCATCCCGCCAACATTATTCCCGCCAGCAACAATGCAAATCCGGCCCACAATATTTCAAAATTTTTCTCGGTTATATATTTGGACACATTTGTCACTGCAACATACATTATCAAATATAACAACATATATATTCCGAACGGCGCTATCGATAAAATATCAAAAAACATTCCCAAAATAAAAACCGAAAAAACTCCGAACAAATCAGGTCTGTACATTAACCAAAAATACACACACATAATACCTATCATCGGCCTTGCCATAAGATTTAAGTCAGATTTCAAAGGGATAAGAGAAACAATTCCCCACAGCAAAGAAAATATAAGCGGCAAAAATTTTACTGCCCAGCCGGAAAAAATTTCTTTCCAATTCTCCTGCATCAAATCTACTCCTCATAAAAAACGTCTGCAGGATCTGGCAATCCGTAGTTGACAATCATTACATACTCAAGTCTTGAGAGGTCATGTGCCGGACGAACTTTTATAACACTTCCTTCAGCCGCAGCAACCTCACCTATTGGCAATCCAACCGGAAAAACTCCGCCGATTCCCGAAGTAATAATTTTATCACCGGCCTTTATTTCTGTTTCCAAAGGCAAAAATTTCAATTCCGGCAAAATATCATTTTTACCGACCAACATACCTCTGATTCTTGAACCTTCCGTCATAACCGAAATTTTTGAGTTAATATTGTTCAGCAATGCAATTTTTGCATATTTCTTACCCACCGCTACAACTCTACCGATAACACCTTTATCACTCAAAGCAACTTGACCTTTTTTTACCTTATCGCAATCTCCCAAATAAACGGTAAGTGAGTGAGCAAAGGGATTTCCCTCTTGCGAAACAACTTTTACGGTCACAAAATCAGCTTCCGGCAAACCGACATAATTAAGCATATCCGAAAGCAACTTATTCTCGAGAGCTAATGCTTTGTTTTGAGCATTTGCAATAATCAACCGCCTGTTCTCGTCACGCAACTCTTGGTTTTCATTATCAATTTTTTGCAAACTGCGCAAATAATCATACAAATTCAAAATCGAAGTTGCCGGAAAAACCAAAATTTTTGTAATCGGAGCAACAAACTCTTCTACCGTAACTGATGTTTTTTCCATCAATGCATTATCTGTTTTATTCAACAGCATCAAGACAAAAACTACCATAAACAGCAAAACTATTGCCGACTTTTTTATTGTCCGGCGCAAATGGCTCAAATGCAAAAAAATTACTCTACGTCTCTTAACCACTCTCAAAAATCCTTTTTTTCTATACCTCTTTGCGCGAAGTCAATGCCAACTGTATTGTTCCCTCATCCATATAATCAAGCTCTGCGCCCATGGGAATTCCTTGTGCCAAAGTGCTGATTTTTACCTCAAAATCTTTCAGTTTTGAGACCAAATAGTGCGATGTTATTTGTCCATCGATTGTTGCCGGCAAAGCCAATATAATCTCGCTTACATTTCCGTTTCTGACCCGCTCAATCAAAGATTCAATACTCAAATCTTCGGGAGTAACTCCGTCCAATGCCGATAAAATTCCGCCCAAAACATGATATTTACCCTTGTAAAAACCGGCTCTCTCCATTGCCCACAAATCAGCAACATCCTGCACTACACAAATCGTTCCGTTCTCTCTTTTTTCAGAAGAACAAATCATGCAAGGAGAGGTTGTATCGAAATTTCCGCATATTTCACAGGTTTTGATATTATCCGACACATTTTGCATTGCCTCAATCAAAGGCAACATAACCGTTTCTTTCTTTTTTATAAATTGTAATACGATTCGCCTTGCCGATCTTGTGCCCAACGACGGCAATTTGGAAATTATTTTTATCAAATTCTCAATATCCTGACCGGCCACTTTTATCCCCCGCTAAAAAGGAAGTTTTATGCCGCCAAGATTAAGCCCGCCGGTAACATCTTGCAAGCCTTCGCTCATCATTTTTTCAACTTTTGACTGTGCATCATTGCATGCAGCAACAATCAAATCTTCTAACATTTCGACATCTTCCGGCACCAACAAAGATTTATCAATCTCAACTTTTTTAATAATTGATTTTCCGTTCATCAGCACTTTTACCATACCCGCTCCGCTTTCGCCGGCAACCTCGGTTTGTGCTAATTTTTCTTGCGCTTCCTGCATTTTTTTCTGCATCATTTGCGCTTGTTTCATAATACCTTGAATATTCATCATCAGTTAAAATCCTCATTATAAAAATCGTTCATATCATTTTCTTCGTCATCATTCTCTGACAAAACTTTTCTCACCAGAGTATCAATTTTTGCTCCCTTAAACTCTTGCAATATTGCTTTTACTAAAGGGTTGTCGGCCACATTTTTTTGGTCTGCTTCTTTTTGGGCCTCTTCAATATTGGCAATACTGCAAATAACTTCTCCGGGAACAACATCCAACACCCATTTTTTTCCGCTGGCTTGTTCCAATAAATGGCCCAAAGACAACATAAAATCCTGCGTTACTCTTTCATTTGCCTTAAAACGCATAATCCCGTCCGCAAATTCTACCACTTCAACATCATGCTTCAAAATATGGGCGATTCGTGCCTGTCGTTTGTCATCCAAAAAAGCCAAAAACTCACTTATTTTAGCAAAAGATTTTGTTTCTTTGGCTGTTGTCGGCAAAGCATCAACAACAACTTCAACTTTTTTATTTTCGATAAAGTTTTTTTCTTCCGTATCTAATTCAGATTTTTTTTTTACACTCTCAAGCAACTCTGCCGGAGTTGGAAGATGCGCTGAATAAGCAATTCGGACCAAAACCATTTCCAAGGCATCAATCGGCACCGGAGCAAACTGAATCTCTCCCAAGCCTTTTATCAGCATTTGCCAAATTCTTGAGAGTATTGCCACATTTGTCTTGGCGGCAAATTCTTGCAGATATTTTCTGTCCGTCTCGCTCAACTTTTCATCTTTTATAAAAGCGGGAAGCAATAATAATTTGGTCAGCTGGTGGGTTATATTTATCAAGTCATTGATAATCGCCGTCGGATTCGCACCGTTTTTATATACTTCTTGCAGTTTTACAATCAAATCGTTCATATTGCCGCTCAAAAGCATATCAAAAATTTCAAAAGCCTGACCTCTGTCAGCCATTCCGAGCATTTCTTTGACAATATCGGCTCTAACTTTTCCTCCGCCGAGTGAAATTGCTTGATCCAACAAAGACAACCCGTCACGCGCCGAACCGTCTGCCGCTGCCGCAATCATATGCAAAGCTTCTTCGTCAACCTTAAGATTTTCTTGTTCGACGATTCTGTTAAACAACTTCATCAAATCTTCAATTTGCAATCTCTGCAAATCAAATCTTTGACATCTTGAGAGCACCGTAACCGGAACTTTTCTGATTTCCGTAGTCGCAAAAATAAACTTAACATGAGCTGGCGGCTCTTCCAAAGTTTTCAAAAGCGCATTAAACGCACTTTTTGAAAGCATGTGAACTTCGTCGATTATATAGATTTTATAACGGCAATTTGTCGGTTTGTAACGCACTCCCTCCAATATATCTCTAATGTCTTCAACACCCGTTCTGGAGGCCGCATCCAACTCCAAAACATCAATATTATAGCCACCGGCAATAGATTTACAATTTTCACAAATTCCGCAAGGATGAGTCGTCGGCTCACCTTTTCCGTCAGGTCCGATACAATTAAGAGCTTTGGCAATCAATCTCGCGGTTGTAGTTTTTCCTACACCACGGATTCCTGTCAGAATATAAGCATGGTGCAACCGATTCGATTTTATCGCATTGGTAAGAGTTTGCACCAAAGCATCTTGCCCCAACAAATCTTCAAAATTTTGCGGACGATACTTTCTGGCCAAAACCACATATTGTTCTTGTTTATCTTCTTCTGCCATATCTCATCAACTTTTTTTAAGGCGGAGAAACATCGACCTCATCCTAAATCGTTACGGCTGCTTTCTTCCGAACCTGACCGGGTTGGCGCAAGCATGACCCGATGCTCTCCAATAAAAACAAATATATATGCGCAGATTTTAGACTTAAATTCAAGCAAAAAATCTGCTCTATCCTCTAACAATCAATTTCCCGATACTTCATTTCTGAATTGTTCAGGATCTTTTCCCAATATTGTTGGGGTACCGGAACCGAAAAGAATTACGCGTTCATTACCAATCGACATCGAGTCCGCAAAATTATGCTCGGCGGCATCAACAACGACATCTCCTCTGGAAGTAATTTGCATAATATCCAAACTGTGCTGATTCTTTCCGTTAGGCAAAATACGAAAAGCTCCGCTGATACCGGAAAATCCGTCCGGACTTGTGATTGCTGCGTTCAAATCCGAACTGTTCTTCTTTGCCAATGATGAAGCCAAAGCCACCGCATCATATCCGAAAGTCAACAATGCATTGGGATAAACTCCGAACAAAGAATGATATTTTCTGTTAAAATAAGCACTGTAATTTCTTGATAAAACCGGATATACTGCCTTATTTAAGGCTGTTTCTTTGGTCAAATTCGTATTTTCCCAAACCGAAGTTCCCATAAACAAAACATCCGGTGCAAACACGTCATAATAACCGAACATAGCTGTTGCCGACTTTAATCTGCTTCCGGATTCGGGAATAATTATAGCATCAAAATCGATTCCTCGTGAGGCACCTTTGGTTTCAAATTTTCTCAACTCCTCGATTGCATCTTCATCACCGGTTCTGGCCAAACGCTCCAACCTTTCTTTTTCCGCATTTGCATAGCTGGCTCTGTTTCCGTAATTTGTCAACTCTTTAACAATTTCAGAAAAATCATTTGTATTCGGCGGATAGAAAGCTATTTTTACGACATTGCCGCCATATTTTCTGACCGCCTTCAAAGTTTCTCTGGCAACGACAATACCGGTAGAATTATCCGGCACCAACAATGCAAACTTTTCTCTTCCCTGCGAATATGCATATTCGACTATGCGATCGACTTGCTCTCCGACCAACAGTCCCAATGTATATACTTGATTTTGCAAAACATTTTCATTGGTAGAAAAAGCCACCACAGGAACTCTGCTGCTTTTTGTTACTTGTGACACCGCCTCAACTTCACTTGCCATCAACGGTCCGATAATCATTTTTACATCCTGACTGATAGCTGTTTCTGCCGCTTCTCTTGCTCCATCCGGAGTGCTTTTTGTATCATAAAACTGCAAAATAAGATGAGGATTATTCATATCCTCCAAGGCAAGCATGGCCGCATTTTTCAAACCGTTACCGATAGCAGATGCTTCACCGCTCAAAGGCAGCAACATACCAACACGAAAACTTTCTTTCGTCACCAACTCCGATTCATCAAACGGAGAAGCCGGTTTGAAAAAAATTTCTTTACGCTCAATTCTGGATGTCTTGCAAGAAACCAAAACGAACATCAATAATAAGATACAAATTTTTTTAAACACTTGATTTTTATCCCAAAATGTAAAACAATGCCTAAAGAATAGTTTAAAAAATAGTTAATGTAAAGCAAAGAAAAATGAGCGGTTTATATGTTGTAGCAACCCCTATCGGCAATATAGGCGATATAACGGAAAGAGCAAAATTTGTTCTGCAAAAAGCAGACATAATTGCCTGTGAAGATACCAGAGTTACAAAAAAATTACTCAGCCTCTTAAACATAAATTTTTCACAAAAAAAATTTTTGACTTTTCACGACCATAACGAACAACAAAAGGTTCAGGAAATTATTGAACTTTTGCAACAAGGAAACCACACTGTTGCCCAAGTCAGCGATGCCGGCTCTCCTCTGATTTCAGACCCCGGATACAAGTTGGTTCGAGCTTGTCGCGAACAAAACATCCCCTTTAGCATAATACCCGGCTGTTGCGCCTTGATATGTGCTTTACAACTTTCCGGCCTGCCGTCAAATCGTTTTATGTTTGCCGGATTTATTCCCAACAAAGATAAGGCTCGCACAGACTTGTTTACGGAACTGAAAGATATTGATGCCACACTCATTTTTTATGAAACGGCACCGCGTTTATTAAAAACACTTCAAGCCGCCGAAAATATCTTTGCAAATCGTGAATTTTCCGTTGCTCGCGAAATTTCTAAAATTTATGAAGAATGCAAAACCGGATTTTCATCAGAACTCATTGAATATTATACTCAAAATCCTCCAAAAGGAGAAATTGTTTTTATGGTTGCACCACCCGACAAAAAAGAGGTTTGTGCAATAGATTTAAACGAAATACTAAAACAAAAAATGCAAAATTTACCCCTAAAAACAGCTGTTTCTCAAGTTGTTTCAGAGTATAATCTCAACAAAAACGAGGTATATCGCTTGGCGATAAAAATAAAAAATGAATCATAACAAAAGCGGAAAATTGGCAGAAATTGCCGCCATGGGATATTTTTTATTACACGGATATTCGGTGGTAAAGCACAATTATATAACCGGCAGGGGCACAGGAGCCGGAGAAATTGACCTTATTGTCAAAAAAAATAATTTACTCGTTTTTGTTGAAGTCAAAAAAAGGCAAAACCTTGAAAAAGCCGCTTATGCCATTTTACCGGCTCAACAACAACGAATTTGGAAGGCCGCCGAAAATTTTATTCAGGACCATCCTGAATTTGCCGAATTTGACATTCGCTTTGATGCCTTTTTATACTGCTCGGCCTTTTGTTTTGAACACATAAGCGATGCTTGGCGCTCTTGGTAAAACTATGCAAAAAAACTTGGCTAATCAACAAATATATTATATATTACAGCATCAAACAAACGGAGTATTTCTATGTCGAAAAAAATTTGTTTAGTTGACGGATCAGGTTATATATTTCGCGCTTTTTACGGCTTGCCTCCCATGACTGCGCCGGACGGCACACCGGTAAATGCCGTATATGGCTTTACCAATATGATTATGAAATTAACCTCCAAAATAGATTGTGACTACAATCTTGTTTTGTTTGATGCCAAACGACAAAATTTTCGCAACGACATATTTCCCGAATACAAAGCCAATCGCGCCGAACCTCCGGCTGATTTAGTTCCCCAATTTTCCATAATCCGCCAGACCGTTGACGTATTGAGCCTTAACCATTTGGAGATAGAGGGCTATGAAGCAGATGACCTTATCGCCACCTATACCGAACAAGCACTTTCTGCCGGCATGGAAGTTGTTATTGTTTCTGCCGATAAAGATCTCATGCAACTGATTAGAGATGGCGTAACTTTCTACGACCCCATGAAAGACAAGTTTATATCTCCCGAAGATGCCAAGGAAAAATTCGGTGTTTACCCTGAAAAAATTCCCGACGCGCAAGCTCTTTCCGGTGACAGCACCGACAACGTCCCCGGTGTTCCCGGCATTGGGCCGAAAACCGCAGCCGAACTTGTAAATACTTATGGCTCTCTGGAACAAGTGCTTACACATGCTTCCGAGATAAAACAAAACAAACGTCGCGAAACTCTTCTCGCTAATATTGAAAATGCGCAAATATCCCTAAAACTCGTAACCCTAAAGCCTGATGTTCCGGTTCCTCATCCGGTCGACTATTACACTTTTCACTGTCCGGATATTGCAACCATAGAAAATTTTACAACCCAATATGCCTTTAACAGCCTCAAAAACAGACTGCTACACTGGGCGGAAGAACAATGTCAAAAAGCCGGAAAAACAACCTCAACTCAAGCGGTCAAATCTTATTCTTTCAAGACAATAACCGATTGTCGAGATTTGCAAAAATGGATCGATGAAAATCTCAAACAAACTTTAGCCGTAAAGACTTTGAGTTTTGGAAACAACCCGATATTTGATAAGCCCGTTGGTGTTGCCCTTGCAACTGATGAATGTAATGCCGTATTTATTCCTTTGCAAAGTCAAGATTCTCCTGCTGATTTATTCAGCTTTGATAAACCAAAACAAATTACTTTTTCCGAGTTGGCACCACGTTTATTGCCAATACTCAATACTCAAAATATCTTGAAAATCGGACATAATATCAAACTTGATATGCACTTTCTAAATATCATCTGCGACAATAAAACAGAACTTCTACCCTATGATGACACTGAAATTATGTCCTATGTTTTAGATTCCAATTTTCACGGACACAGCATATCAGAGCTTGCAGAACTTTATCTGGACCGCAAATTGCAAACTTTCGATTCGGTATTCGGAACCGGCAAGCAAAAAAGCATCACCGATTTGAATATTGCCGCAACTTATATGTGCGAACAAGTTTCAGCAATATGCCAACTACACAAAATATTCCGCCCCCGTTTGCTGGCAGAACACATGGTAACCGTTTATGAACACTATGACCGTCCGTTGGCACAAACACTCTATCACATGGAAAAAAACGGTGTAATGGTAGATGCGGCGCAACTGGGCTCCTTGGATGAAGAATTTTCCCAAGAGCAAAAGAAACTCGAAACTGAAATATATTCCATGGCAGGCGAAGAATTTAATATTGCCTCACCCAAACAAATCGGCGAAATTTTATATACCAAACTGAATCTCTCCGGCAAAAAAAACAGCAGCGGAGGTTTTCAAACCGGTGCCGATGTTTTGGAGCAAATGGCCGAAGAACACCCCCTTCCCGCCAAAATTTTGGAATGGCGTGCTATTAGTAAACTCAAGAGCACATACACCCAAGCCTTGTTGCAACAACTAGATCGCAACCGACGCATTCACACCACCTATGGTCAAACCAATGTCAACACCGGACGGTTATCATCCAATTCTCCCAACCTGCAAAACATTCCCATCCGTAGTGAAAACGGCAAAAAAATTCGCCAGTGTTTTATTGCTTCCAAAGGGTGCAAACTCATTTCTGCCGACTACTCACAGGTAGAGTTGCGCCTGTTGGCTGTTTTGGCCGATGTAAAAGCCCTAAAAGAGGCCTTTAAGCAAAATATAGACATTCACTCCGCAACCGCCATGCACGTTTTTGGTCTTAATAAAGAACAGGTAACACCGGAGATTCGTCGCCATGCCAAGGCCATAAATTTTGGCATTGTTTATGGTATTTCCCAATACGGACTTGCCAAACAAATCGGTGTAAGTCCGGCAGAGGCAAAAGACTATATTGATGCCTATTTTGCTAAAATGCCCGAAATAAAAATTTTTATGAACAAAACAATTGAATTTGCCCGCCAAAACGGCTTTGTAGTAACACCATTCGGACGCAAATGCTCCGTTTTCGGCATTAATGACCAAAACAAAAGAATATCATCATTTGCCGAAAGAGCTGCCATGAATGCTCCTTTACAGGGAGGAGCCGCAGATATTATGAAACGTGCCATGAACAATATGCACAAAAATTTAATCGACGGTGATTTCAAATCGCGCATATTATTACAAGTTCACGACGAAATGGTTATTGAATCCCCGCTTGAAGAAGTGGAAAAAGTAAGTATTTTGCTTAAAGAAACCATGGAAAATGCCGTCAATTATGACGTTAAATTTGTCGCCGAAGTCGGCATCGGTGACAACTGGGCGGAAGCACACTGAAAAACTTTTTTACACATAAAAATTTATACACAAAAACAGTTAATTTTTATGACTTTTTGCTAGGATTTGCAAACAAAACGTTGTATATTTTCAGCAATTCGTTTTGATTATCTTAAACTATTGAGGAAAAATAAATTATGGTAGAATTAACACAGGAAGAAATCGCCCAAGAAGAACAATCATATAATGCCGATTCAATAAAGGTTTTGCACGGCCTTGAAGCTGTCCGCAAACGTCCGGGTATGTATATCGGTGATACTGACGATGGAACCGGTCTTCATCACATGATTTACGAGGTGCTGGATAATGCCATTGATGAAGCTTTGGCCGGCTATTGCGATAAGACCGAAATTATCCTCAATCCTGATGGTTCGGCCACAATTCGCGATAACGGACGCGGTATTCCTGTCGGACTTCACAAAGAAGAAGGTGTTTCTGCTGCCGAAGTTATTATGACCCAACTTCACTCCGGCGGAAAATTTGATAATAATTCCTACAAAGTTTCCGGCGGTTTGCATGGTGTTGGTGTTTCCGTGGTTAATGCCCTTTCAATCTGGCTCAAACTGCGTATTTGGCGCGAAGGTCACGAACATGTTGCCATGTTCTCTCATGGTGAAGTCACCGAACACTTAAAAGTCGTTGGTGATGCCAATGGTCGTCATGGAACCGAAGTTACATTTTTGCCTTCACCCGAAACATTTACCATGACCGAATTTAACTTTGATGTTTTGGAACGCGCAATCAGAGAAAAAGCTTTCTTAAATTCCGGTGTGTATCTCAAACTCATCGATAACCGCGGAGCCGAGCCGCGCGAAGTCGTTATGCACTACGAGGGCGGTCTTAAAGCTTTTGTAAATCATATCAACAAATCAAAAGCACCATTACACGAAAGTATCATCTCTTTCGGAGCCGAAGATAAAGATATTCAAGTAGATGTCGCCATGCAGTGGACTAATGCCTACAACGAAAGCATGTTATGTTTTACCAATAACATTCCTCAAAAAGACGGTGGCACACACTTGGCCGGTTTTAGAGCAGCTTTAACCAGAACAATCAATAATTATATCAATGAAAACGGACTTATCAAAAGCAAAGACAAAGATATGATTACCGGTGAAGATATGCGCGAAGGCTTAAGTTGTGTTCTGTCGGTAAAAGTTCCGGATCCGAAATTTTCTTCCCAAACCAAGGATAAACTTGTTTCTTCCGAAGTTCGCCCTGCCGTTGAAAGTGTAATAAGTGAAAAACTTCAGGAATGGCTGGAAGAGCATCCGAATGAGGCCAAGATTATCGTCGGCAAAATTGTCGAAGCCGCAACTGCGCGTGAAGCCGCTCGTAAGGCTCGTGAATTAACTCGCCGTAAAGGTGTATTGGATATTGCCTCCTTGCCGGGAAAACTTGCCGATTGCCAAGAAAAAGATCCTGCCTTATCCGAAATCTTTATCGTTGAGGGAGATTCCGCAGGCGGTTCCGCAAAACAAGGTCGCGATCGCCGCACTCAAGCCATTTTGCCTTTGCGCGGAAAAATTTTGAATGTTGAGCGCGCACGTTTTGACCGCATGCTCAACTCTGCGGAAATCGGCACCATGGTTACTGCTTTTGGTACCGGTATCGGACGCGAAGATTTTGACATAACCAAATGCCGCTATCACAAGATTGTGATTATGACCGATGCTGATGTCGATGGTAGTCACATTCGCACCTTATTACTGACATTTTTCTATCGTCAAATGCCCGAAATTATTGAAAAGGGCTATGTATATATTGCTCAACCTCCTCTTTATAAAGCAAAGAGAGGTAACTCAATTCTCTATCTTAAAGATGACAGAGAAATGGAAGATTATCTCATTCGCGGCGGTTGCGAAGATGCTGTTTTATATAAAAACAGCGGCGAACAAGTTGCCGGACAAGATTTGGTATCTATGGTAGAAAGCACTCGTAAAGCCCGCAATCTTATCGCTGCCTTAAACAAAAAAGCTCCGGAGAAGATTGTAGAACAAATGGCAATCGACGGCCTCTTCGCCAGAGATATAATTGACAATCTTGACGTTTTGCGCAGCAAAGCAGAGCAAGTAGCCATTAAGTTAGATTCTCAAGAAGCTGAATATGACAAAGGTTGGAAATCAGAAGTTTTATCGGACGGCAGCTTGAGTTTTCACAGAACTCTGCGCGGTGTAGAAGAAAAACACGTTATCGGAGCATCTGTTCTCGATTCTCCTGAAGCAAAAGCCTTAAACGATATGCGTGATTTTCTTGCCGAAAACTATGCTTGTGAACAAAAACTTTCTTCTCCGAAACTTGGCGAAGAAAGAAAAATTCACGGTCCTGTTTCTTTTGTTGATGCTATTATGCAGTTGGGTAAAAAAGGAATTACCATCCAACGATACAAAGGTTTGGGAGAAATGAACCCCGAACAGCTTTGGGAAACAACTCTTGACCCCGAAGCACGTTCTTTATTACAAGTTAAAGTCGATATGCTTGACGACGCCGATCAAGTATTTTCAACCCTGATGGGCGACGTTGTTGAACCGAGAAAAGAGTTCATTCAAGAAAATGCTTTGAATGTAATCAATTTGGATATTTAGCTTATATTCGACTTGAACTTTTATAAAAAAATAGAGCACTTTTAAGTGCTCTATTTTTTTGTGGTGCGATAATACGAAGCGCCCCTGTTGGCTGAACGTTCACTTTGAAAATGAATATCGCTTTTTTGTGCATCATTATCAAAGGCATCAAGCACCGGCACCTCAAGCTCGTATCTTTTTGCCAAGCCTTGTGCCTCTAATGTTGCCAATAATAGTAATTTTTTATCTTCCATATGTTAATAATTTTTAAAACAGAAAGATTATATCAGAATAAAAAACAATATCAACTGATTTATTTTCTTATGATTTTTCTGTAAGCCGCAACATTCTCATTATGTTTGTTCAAACTGTTGGCAAATTTATGTCCTCCGTATCCGCTGGCCACAAAATATAAATAATCAACACTGCTCGGACTGACTGCCGCTTGAATTGCCGCTTTTCCCGGATTACAAATCGGTGCCGGCGGCAGACCGTAATTGCGATAGGTATTATACGGGCTGTCAAACTCCAAATCTTTTTTCAAGAGCGGACGACCAAGCTCCCTCTCTCCTTTAGTAATCGCATAAATAACCGTTGGATCAGTCTGCAACATCATACCTTTTTTTAATCTGTTCACAAAAACCGCTGCCACATCAAATCGCTCTTCCGGCACCCCAGTCTCTTTTTCTATAATTGATGCCAAAACCAACAACTGATTTTTATCAGCCAAAAAATTAGTTTTTTGCGGTTGCCAAAGTTCATCCAAAATTTTTTTCATTGCATTTTGAGCCTGCAACACAACACTGTTTCTGGAATCACCTTTAGAAAAAGTATAAGTCTCCGGCAATAATGAGCCCTCCGGCATATCGACGGTAATTTCTCCGGAAAGATTTTCCTCACTTTCCAAAATTTCTCTGATTTGCGCACAGGTTAAACCTTCGGGAAAAGTAATCTTTCGATAAAAGACATCCCCCTTCAACAACTTATCGGCAATTTGTAGCATATTAACTTTGGGCGCAAACAAATATTCGCCTGCACGCAATTTCTTATCAACCCCCAATGTTCTGCAAACAATCCTAAAAAGTAACGGAGAATTTATGATATTTGCCTGCTCCAAAGCAACGGCTATCTGTCTGACCGAAGCCCCTTTTTCAACCACAAAACTCACTTCTTGAGATAAATTATTCGGTTTTTTGAGCTGATAAAAACAAAAACCGCCAATCAACAGCAAAGAGAAAATTAACAATAATATTAAAATTATCGCTTTTTTCAATTTTCAAACTTTCTGTAAACGATAGAAGAATTCGTCCCACCGAAGCCAAAAGAATTTGACATAGCCGCGGTAATTGCTTTTTTCTTAGCCTTCAACGGCACCAAATCCATACCCTCAACTTCAGGTGCAGGATTATCCAAATTGAGTGTCGGAGGGCACATTTGCTCATTTATAGCTTTAATAGTCAAAACAGATTCGACAGCACCTGCCGCACCCAACAAATGCCCTATTGCAGATTTTGTAGAGGACATTGAAACATTTTTCATATTGTCACCGAACAAACGAGCCACCGCCATTGCTTCGCCGACATCTCCGGCCGGAGTAGAGGTTCCGTGGGCATTTACATAGTTTATATCCTCAAGCTTAACTCCGTGTTCTTCGGCATGCTTTACTGCCATTTTCATAGCACGATATGCCCCGTCTCCCGAAGGTGCCGTAATATGGTAAGCATCACCGCTCATGCCATAACCGACAACTTCAGCATAAATTTTTGCGCCGCGTTTTTTTGCATGTTCGAGTTCTTCCAAAACCAAAGCACCTGAACCCTCGCCCATAACAAAACCACTGCGATTTTGATCCCAAGGACGAGAAGCCTTTTCCGGCTCATCATTAAAATCTGCGGTAATTGCTTTCATTCTCGCAAAACCGGAAAGTCCCAAAATATTTACGGCAGATTCGGCACCGCCTGCCAACATCAAATCAGCATCACCACGCACTATCATTGATGCCGCGTCACCGATTGCATGCGTTCCGGTTGAACAAGCGGTAACACAAGCATGATTAGGGCCTTTAAGATTGAACTTAATTGATAAATGACCGGCAATCATATTAATAAGACAAGAAGGAATAAAAAACGGTGACACTCTATGAATACTCTTATTATCGTTGATAATGGTAGAGCATTCATAAATTGTGTTCAAACCGCCGATACCCGAGCCGAACATAACGCCCGCGCGATAGCTATCTTCTTCATCAAGAGCGGTCCAACCGCTGTCATTCATAGCATCCATACCGGCAGCCAAACCGAATAAAATAAACTTATCAACGCGTCTTTGTTCTTTTGGATCCATAACCGTATCCGGATCAAATTGATGAGCTTCTTTTCCCCAAGGAACCTGTCCGGCAATTTTAACCGGAGTATCATACAATTCAATATTCTCAATTTTTCTGATAGCTGATTTTCCTGCTACAATATTTTTCCAGTTATAGTCAACACCGCGTCCGAAAGGCGACAACATACCCATACCGGTTACAACTACTCTTCTCATCAAAAATCCTTTTTAAAAATACATCATACAAGCCTTTTTTATATGAAAAAACTCGCTTTATGTCAAGCGAGTTTCATCACATATTCCAGAGACCAAGATTAAGCGTTCTTATTCAAATAATCAATCGCATCTTTAACGGTAAGAATTTTCTCGGCAGCTTCATCAGGAATTTCACATCCGAACTCTTCTTCAAATGCCATAACCAACTCTACTGTATCCAAGCTGTCTGCACCCAAATCGTCAATAAAACTGGCAGATTCTACTACTTTTGATTCTTCAACGCCAAGATGTTCTGCCACAATTTTCTTAACGCGATTAGCTGTATCAGTCATTTGATAAACCTCTAAAATGTTAAACACATAAAATTCTCGGGCATTTTGCTCCCGTTCTGTCTTGTTACACAATTTTATCCTATTTGACAAGTATTATTTTAGTTTTATCTCAAAAATAATTATCTAGAACTATATTACAGTGTTGTTTTTTCTAAATTTTATACTTAATAAAAAAGTGTATAAAAATGACTTAAATTTTTAAAATTATCGCCTAAAAGGAGAAAAAATGAAAATTGGAATCATCGGAGCCGGCGGTGTCGGCAGCGCAACCGCCTTTGCTCTCATAATGAAAGGAATAGCCCGTAAAATCGTTCTTATTGACCAAAATAAAAAACGCGCCGAGGCCGAAGCCGAAGATATTGCGCATGCCGCTCCGTTTGCTTTTTCAAACAAAATAAAGTCCGGAGATTATCCTGATTTACAGGGTTCAAACATCATTATTATAACCGCAGGAATCAATCAACAAGAAGGACAAACCCGCAACGACTTAACAAGGTCCAACTATAAAATTTTTACCCAAATTATCCCCCAAATAGTTCTTCATGCGCCGGAATGTATCTTGCTTATTGCCACCAATCCGGTTGATGTCATGACTTTTGCCGCATTAAAACTTTCTGGCTTTCAGCCCAACAGAGTTATCGGTAGCGGAACAGTTTTGGATACAGCCCGTTTTCGCACACTGCTAGGTTATCACCTCGGAGTATCACCGACATCAATTCATGCCAATGTTTTGGGAGAACACGGAGATACGGAAGTTTTATGTTGGTCTAATGCTCTCGCCGGCTCTATCCAAATAGAAGAGCTTGCAAAAAATATAAACAAACCCATAAACAAAACACAAATTGACGATATGGTTCGCAATGCCGCTTACAGAATTATCGAAGGTAAAGGCTCCACCACTTTCGGAATTGCCGGTGCACTTGCCCGCATTTGCCAAGCCATCAGCGCCAACGAATACGCAATTCTCAACACTTCATCTCTGCATCAAAAAGTGGAAGGCATTGAAAATATTTGTATTTCTTTGCCCTGTATTATCGGAAAAAGAGGCATTCACAACCAATTATATCCCAAACTTTCAGACAATGAACACATTCTTTTGCAAGAAAGCGCACAAAATATTAAAAACGTCATTCAAAATATTTTTAAATAACAAAAAAACGCGGCACTTTAACTAAAGTGTCGCGTTGAGATTTTAAGCCGGATATTTGAGCAGATAATAGTTCTTCAGCCGAGTATCTGCCTTTTCCATAAATGCCTTTTTCACTTTTGGGCAAAAAGGATATTCTCTAATGAACATGTAGATGCTCTTAGGCTTGGCATACAAAAGCTCTTTTTGCGCCAACGGAGACGGACAATGCTGTTTGTAATAAAGAGCAGCGATTTCCGGATTTCGGACTATCAGTCTCTCATTAGCTTCGTGGCAAGAACAATATTTGAAATAAATTTCTTGCAAATCACGCCGCCTGGTTTCCAACAGTCTTCGTTCTTCCTCCAACTTAAGTTGGCCGCGAAGCTTTACATATAGCTCAAATTTCTCCTGACCCTGAAAAACATGGAGTTTAAAGAGCCTCAAAACTGCATGACTCTTCAAGCCGTATTTTTCAACATAGTGCCCGAAAGCACGTTTGCTAGCATTTACAACCAATGTTACTTGGCTGTTTAGATCCTGTGTTTTTTCCATATATAATAATTTTTTAATGATTTTCGTTGCCCTCAATATCCTATCTGAAAACATTTTTGTCAAATATTTTTTTTATTATTGCTAAAAAATTTATTTTGCGCTATTATTAGAGAATAAGTTTATTGCAAAGGAATATAAAAATGAAAAAGATCACCTTATTTACGGCACTTGCTCTTATCTTTATGTCCGCTGAATGCTTGGCCGGTGTTACATTTATTGTTGATTCTCCTCAACACTCAACTCGCAATCAGGGAAACTCTTCAGGCTACAATCCTCCGAGCATGGTGACACAATCTCCTGAAACAGTTTGCCGTAGCCGCGGCTACAACAGAGATGGCTGTCCTTCGGGACAATATGGACTTCAACCCTGTCCTGAAAACGGAAATTATTACAGATATTGCTGTCCGAACGAGAATAAATATACTCCTGAACAATGCTCGCAACAAGGCATGGTAGCCTCCGGCGGCGGATGCCATGGTTTATACGCCTGCAAAGCGGCACAATAATTACATATTATTAAAAAAATCTGCAACTATACCGGCAATTACTGCAAAACTATACAGCATTGCCGTTATTTTTATATTCTCACGACGATTCGCATTAACTCTGAACAAAACCAAAAGCCCCATACCGGCTCCCGATGAAAGACCTGCAATCAGGGCTCCCAAATTCATAACTCCTTCAACCCACATCTGCGACAAAGCCACCGATACCGAACAGTTGGGCAAAAGTCCGATTATTCCTGCAATTAAAGGGCCGAATATTTGGTGCTGTAAAAGTGTGTTATGTTGCCAATTATTACCCGCCACTTGCCAAATTAAATTTATTATCAAACTTATAAGCCAAACAAAAATCGTAATCTTTACGGCATGATACAAGGCCGGCCTTACAATTCCGTTTCCGGCGCAATGACAATCTTCTTTCTCGCACAAACTCTCAATATCTATCGCTTGTTGCTTCTTAGGCACCAAAAACATACACAAATATCCAAAAAACAAGCCTATTATAAATTTAATTCCGATAATTTTTGCAATAGTTGCGAGCGGGACGGAATTTGATAATAAAATAGGCAGCAACTCGTCTGATGTAGTCAAAAACACTGCCATCAGTGTTCCAAGAGAAATCACTTTTGCAGCAAAAAGGTTCGCCGCAGCCGCCGCAAATCCGCACTGCGGCAACAAACCGCATACTGCCCCGATAACGGGGCCGGTTTTTCTGGCTTTTGCAATCATATTGAGTGTTTTTTCCGAAGAATATCTCTCCATATATTCCAAAAGCAAATAGGTAAAAAATAAAAACGAAAAGAGACCCGCACAATCCCTCAAACTGTCAACAAAAATATCTATCAAAAATTCTGCATTCATCTTTTAACACTTTACATTTTTTGCCAAACCGGCCAAAGAAGTTTCTTTATATCTTGAGCTCAAACTCAAGCCGGTTTCATACATGGTTTTTATAATACTGTCCAAACTGACCAAATGAAAACTGTTGGTATTTCTCAATGCCAATCTTGCCGCATTAACAGCTTTTACCGCACCCATGGCATTACGTTCAATACAAGGCGCCTGAACCAATCCCTTTATCGGATCGCAAGTCAAACCCAAATTATGCTCCATTGCAATTTCTGCGGCATTTTCTATCTGTTGCAAAGTGCCGCCCAAAACAGCCACCAGCGCACCGGCTGCCATTGAACAAGCCACACCTATTTCTCCCTGACAACCGACTTCCGCCCCTGAAATAGAGGCATTTGCTCTATACAGGCTGCAAATTGCCGAAGCCGTAGTCAAAAATACTACATTAGCTTTTTCAACCGTATAAGGCGAACGTCTGATTGCAAATCTTTGATAATATCTCATTACCGAAGGCAAAACACCGGCCGAACCCATTGTCGGTGCAGTTATGATTCTGCCTCCCGAGGCATTTTCTTCTGCCACCGCAAATGCCCACAAATTTATCCAATCAACAATTGTCAACGCATCAACATCATTTTCCACAAAACGAGAGGCCAAATCCGCATACATAACCGGAGCCCTGCGCTTAAGGTTCAAACCGCCGGGTAAAATTCCGTCCTTGATAATTCCTCTGTCAATGGTATTTTGCATAATCTGTGCCAAGTTCAAAATCTCTTTTTGCACTCCCATTTCGGGGTACAAATATTTTTCATTTTTCAAAACCAATTCAGATATTGTAAGTTTTTGATTTCTGCATATATCAATCAATTGCTGGCAACTGTCAAATTGATAAGGAACCTTATACGGTTTGCGCTCGATTCTTCTATCCATTTCATCACTGCGGGCAATAGTTCCTCCGCCTACGGAAAAATATGTTTCTTCCAAAATAACTTTTCCACTCTTATCATAAGCAGAAAACTTCATCCCGTTGGAATGTTGCGGTAAAAAGATTTTCTTTTCCAAAATTAAATCTTTATCATAATCAAAGCTGACATCATGCTTTCCGCCCAAACAAAGTTTTTTTGATTTTTTGCAATCCGCAATATAATCGTAATCCAAGTCCATTGTCGCGACATCAAGGCCCAACAAACCGAAAACAATGGCCTTCAATGTGCCGTGTCCTTCTCCTGTCAAAGCCAAAGAACCGTAAAGTGTCACCTTAAGATTTTTAACATCCTTATATTTTTTTTGAGACAACAAATTTTCGATATAACGTTTTGCCGCTCGCATCGGCCCCAAAGTATGCGAACTTGACGGACCGATTCCCAAAGTAAAAATTTCAAATAAGCTGTAATACATTTGACACCTCTTCGGCAATATTAACGTTTATATTTTATTTTGCAATTGGCTTTTTATTATTTTGTTGTTATCATTACCGCTTTAGAGAGGAAAAAATGAAATCAGAAAAAAACAAAACCATAGACATCAGCCTCAACGAAGGAAAAGAATATCTTGAACGTTGCCTTCGCATAAGCTCCAAAACCACACTCAACCAAATTATCAATAAAACCATAGTCGGCGATTCCCTAAAGGTTATGTCAAAACTTCCCGCCTCTTTTGTTGACTTGCTGATTGTTGACCCTCCCTACAATTTGAACAAAAATTTCCACGGCAACAAATTCAGCAAAACCAGCACTGCAGAATATCAAAAATATACGCAAAATTGGATAGCAAAAGTTATTCCTCTCCTAAAACCCAATGCTTCTATATACGTTTGTTGTGATTGGCTTTCAAGCATGATAATTGCCCCAATTTTAGAGCAAAATTTCAATATCCTAAACCGCATTACCTGGCAAAGAGAAAAAGGACGCGGTTCTACCAAAAATTGGAAAAACGGCATGGAAGATATTTGGTTTGCAACCAACGGAAAGGAACACACTTTCAACCTTAATGCCGTCAAAATCAGACGCAAGGTTCTTGCTCCCTACAAAAAAGACGGGCAACCTAAAGATTGGGAAGAGACATCTGACGGACGTTTTCGCAATACCTGTCCCTCAAATTTTTGGGACGACATTTCCATACCATATTGGTCTATGCCCGAAAACACCGCTCATCCCACTCAAAAACCCGAAAAACTTATTGCCAAGCTGATATTGGCAAGTTCCAATAAAAATGATGTTGTTTTTGACCCATTTTTGGGTTCAGGCACAACTTCTGTTACCGCCAAAAAGTTAAAAAGAAAATATGTCGGGATAGAACAAAATCCCCAATACTGCATCTGGGCAGAAAAACGCCTTGAACTCGCGGATGAAAAACCGCAAATTCAAGGCTATTCTAACGGAATATTTTTGGAGCGTAATACAAGTCTGCGCTCAAAAAAATAATTCATAGATCTAATTTTGGGCTATCGGATTCGCAGCCGGATTCGCCGCTGCCAAAATATCTAACAATTTTTTGGTAGCCTCTTCATTAGAAATATTATTGCAAACCGCATATTCACTGGATAAGCGGTCTAAAGCATGCTCATAAATCTGACGTTCACTATAAGACTGATCGGCCAAATTTTCTCTTCTGTGCAAATCCCTGATAACTTCGGCAATTGCACTCGGGTTACCGGAATTGATTTTATTTTCATACTCCTGCGCACGGCGTGACCACATAACTTTTTTTACTTTGGCTTTGCCTTTCAAAATCTCTAAAGCACTGTCCATAACCGAGTTTTCAGAGATTTTGCGCAAACCGTTCAATCCGGCTTTTGCCAAAGGCACGCGCAGAGTCATTTTGTCTCTGTCAAAGTTAACAACAATCAACTCCATATCCGAGCCGGCGATCTTTTGGGTATAAATATCCGAAACTTTGCCAACGCCCTGTGCCGGATAAACCACATACTCGCCAGAATTAAAAGTAATTTTCGAAGCTGCTTTTTTTACCATATTAAATTCCTTGCAAATAAAAAATTACCAAAAGCCTTGTTTTTAGCAAGACAGAACGGAATATATCACATTTTAAAGCAAAAATCTAGAGTTTTTTTAAAAAAAATTTGTCTACCGTAAAAAAATAATACCTTTCAGCATCTATATTTATGATTAAAAGATGCTCTCACTCAATAAATTGTAAAATTTATTTAAAACGATTCAATCTTTCCCAAATCATAGTTCGTAATACATCTGTTTTTTGTGTACTCGTGTCTGATTCTGTTTGAGAAGATGAGCCTCGCAGATAGGCCAACTTATGGGCAACTCTTTCGTTTTTTACCTTGGGTTTTACTTCTTGCTTCTCCCTTGTAAATAATTTCGACACACTATCAAAAAAACTTCCTCTGTTTCGATTTTTTTCAGAACCCTTTTCTGAGTATATAATATTTTCAACTCTCTTCGAAATATTATCATTCCAATAATCTTTCTGCGGTCTGCGGCTTTCTGCATATTGCTGCATAAATTTATCTACATATTTTCCATTTTCATAAATAGTAAACATCATATTAGTTTTCCTATCATAAAGATAGGTCTTCAGATGCGGATTTGTTTCTTTCTCAACAAATGTCTCATTGGCTTCATATGATGCTTTACGCAAATCCTTCCAATCAATATTCGGATTATATCCGTTATATTCCAATCCGCCATCACTTGAATATATTTGATTTTTTGACGCTTGATATTCTTCCACAAAACCAAAACGTGATGCCGTATCCATATTAGCATAACTTAAAGCGGTGCTCATCTTTGGTGAAGCATATACAAAAGCACGATTTCCATCCGAAATCGTGGTATGCGCAGCATCGCCCATTGATGTACCGCGATAAAGTCTTATAGGGCCATTTTCTCCAATATTCTCATCCAAGCCGTCATGTCCCAAAAAATATTCCATATTTCTTTTTTCCAATTTATGCTTGAGAATATATTTCAAAACTTCCTCGTCTGAGCATATTTCGGGTTGATTTTCCGATTTTGGGGTTAAAAATTGATCTTTATATTTTGTTCTAAATGGAGCATATCCAATCTTATTTTGTTCAAATTTTTGTGACAAGTCCAACATTAAGGGCAAAACATCTTCCGGATTTAAAAAAGGTGTACAAAGTATACTTTTACTTTTGTCATATACAAAAGTTTCCGGATTAGCAGACCTTTTATCATCACTCGAAACGACATTATATCCATTTTGATTGAAGAATGAAATCATATCAAAATCGGGCAAAGCTGAACACATTACTTCAACCGAGGCACGTTCTGTCAGTTTATTTACATTTTCCGGAATTTTTGGTAGCTTTTCCATCAAATTTACCCCTTCAACGATCTATTTAATATTATACAAAATATTTAATAGCTGTCAACGACAGTCAATCATTGAACAAGTTTTTCAATAGCATAGGTCACAAAAAAAAGACCTCTCGTTTGGGAGAGGCCTTAAATTTTTATCGATTCGCATTAAAAATGTTCGTCAACACGCTTAATCAAATCTTCAATGTTCTCCGGCGGCCATCCTGGAACATCCATACCAAGGTGAATGCCCATCTTCGCCAAAACTTCTTTGATTTCGTTCAAAGACTTGCGGCCAAAGTTCGGGGTACGTAACATTTCTGCTTCGGTCTTTTGAACCAAATCGCCGATATAAACAATATTATCATTCTTCAAGCAGTTTGCAGAACGAACAGAAAGTTCAAGCTCTTCAACTTTCTTCAACAAATTCTTGTTGAACGGAAGCTCTTCTTTTTCTGCCTCAACCTCATGCTCCGGCTCATCAAAGTTGATAAACGGTTTCAATTGGTCTTGCAAAATACGAGCAGCGAATGCAACTGCATCTTCTGGAGTTACGACACCGTTTGTCTCAACAACCATTGTCAATTTATCATAGTCGGTAACTTGTCCGACACGGGTATTATCAACGCGATAAGAAACTCTCTTAACCGGAGAATAAATTGCATCAACCGGAATCAATCCGATAGGAGCATCAGAAGGCTTATTCTGACTTGCCGGAACATAACCTTTACCTGTACCGACGGTCAATTCCATATTTATCTTTGCGCCTGCATCAAGATTACAAATAACCAAATCAGGGTTCATAATTTCAACATCATGACCTGTTTCAATCATTGCTGCAGTAACAACGCAAGGACCTTCTGCTTTCAAAGTCATACGCTTGGTGCCTTCGCTGTGAACAGCAACCGCCAAACACTTAACGTTGAGCACAATATCAGTTACATCCTCTCTAACGCCCGGAATAACCGAAAACTCATGCAAAACACCGTCAATTTTGATTGCGGTAACAGCACCGCCTTGCAGAGAAGACAACAAAATTCTTCTCAAAGCATTACCCAAAGTAAGCCCAAAGCCTCTTTCCAAAGGCTCTACCACTATTTTGGATTTGTTTCCGCCATCGCTAGGAACAACCTCCAAATTAGTTGGTTTAATAAGTTCTTGCCAATTCTTTTGAATCACTTGGATATCCTCATTATTAGTGCATATGCTATGTTATAAAAAACAGATAGCAAGACCGGAATACACCGGTCTCACTACCAAAATATATTATACGCGGCGGCGTTTGCGCAAACGACAGCCGTTATGTGGAATTGGCGTTACATCACGAATTGTGGTGATTGTAAAACCAACAACTTGCAAAGCTCTTATTGCAGATTCTCTGCCTGACCCCGGACCTTTAACTTCAACTTCCAAAGTCTTCATGCCGCACTCCATAGCCTTTTTGCCTGCATCTTCTGCAGCAACTTGAGCAGCATAAGGGGTAGATTTACGAGATCCTTTAAAACCCTGAGCTCCTGCCGTAGCCCAAGAAACAGTATTTCCTTGAGCATCGGTTATTGTAATACGAGTATTATTAAAAGTAGAATTCACATGGGCCACACCGGCAGTGATATTCTTTTTCTCTTTTTTCTTTTGTGTTACTTTTGCCATTTGGGGACCTACCTACTATTTCTTCTTGTTAGCAACTGTTTTACGTTTACCTTTACGTGTTCTTGCATTCTGTTTTGTGCTTTGTCCACGTACCGGCAAGCCCTTACGATGTCTCAAACCTCTATAACATCCAAGGTCCATCAGTCTCTTAATATTAACACCAACTTCGCGACGCAGTTCACCTTCAACCAAATAGTCACGATCAATAACTTCACGCACTTTTGCAATGTCTTCTTCAGACATATCGGCAACGCGTGCGTCAGGATTAACCCCCGATTTTGCACAAATATCTTGAGCATTTTTTCTACCGATACCAAATATATAAGTCAAAGCAATCTCAATCTTTTTGGCAGTCGGAATATTTACACCAGCTATACGAGCCAAATTTCATCTCCATAAAAAAATTAAACTTAAAAAGTTGATCACCACTTTTCAAAATTAAGGCGGATTATATGACAATATTTAATTGTGTCAAGACTTAACTTAATGATTTATTAAAAAAATTTACAATCAGCAAATTTCTGCGTTTCTTTGACCTATAACTTTGGCGATTCTCTCGGCAACAACACCGACATTTCCGTTACCGTCAATTCTCTCCAATAAATCTTTGTCTTCATAATATTTAATTGTCGGATAAGTAACTTCTTTATATTTTTCCAAGCGTTTCTTTACAGTTTCTTCTGTGTCGTCGATTCGTTTTGAAAATTCAGTTCCTCCGCAAATATCGCAAACACCATGCACACGAGGTTTATAAAACTTATCGCTGTAATTTTCCCCGCACTTAATACAAGAATATCTGCCCAAGATACGTTCAATAATCACATCATCGGGAACAACAATCTCAATAACGGCATCAAGCTTTATTCCATGACCGATAAGCATCTTACTCAAGACCTCTGCTTGTGCAACATTTCTTGGAAAACCGTCCAAAATAAAACCTCTGTCACAATCTTTTTCTTCGATTCGTTTTGATACCATCTCAACAATCAACTCATCCGGCGCAAAATTTCCTGCCGCCAACAAAGGTTCCAATTTTTTTCCGATTTCCGTTCCCTTGCGTATCTCCTCACGCAACATCTCTCCTGCTGAAAGATGACACAAACCGAGCTCACGTTTCAATACACCGGCTTGGGTTCCCTTGCCGGTTCCGGGAGCGCCGGTCAAAACCAAATGCACTCCCGTTTTTTTATCAATAAACATTATTTTCTTTTGCCTTTTTTATTAACTAAAGCAGCTTTTTTGAGCAAACCTTCATATTGATAAGCAATAAGATGTGTTTGCACTTGACCGACAAAGTCCATCGTAACTTGAACCACGATCAACAAAGTTGTGCCGCCCAGTACAAACGGAACAGAAAGTTTAGAAATCAAAACTTCGGGCAAAATACACAAAGCCGTCAGATAAAAAGCACCCAAAACAGTCAATCTTGTGATGACATAATCCAAATACTCGGCCGTATTTTTTCCCGGTCTAATACCGGCAATAAAGCCACCGTGCTTCTTCAAATTATCAGCTGTCTCTTCTGGATTGAAAACAACCGCTGTATAGAAAAATGCAAAGAAAACAATCAAAGATGCATACAAAATCAAATATAATGGCTGTCCGTGTCCCAACAAAGAACTCAAAGTTCTAACCCAGCTCGGACCATTATTTGCCGAGAAATTAGCAATTGTAATCGGCAACAACAATAAGGAGCTTGCAAAAATCGGAGGAATAACGCCTGTCGGGTTAATTTTGAGTGGCAAGTGAGAACTTTCCGCAGAGGTCATTTTCATTCCCATCTGACGCTTTGGATATTGAATAATAACTTTTCTTTGCGCTCTTTCAACCAATACAATAATATAAACCAAAGCCAAAACCATAACCATCAGCATCAAAATGAGCCAAATAGACATTGAGCCAACCCTTCCCAATTCAAAAGTTTGAGCCAAAGCACTGGGAATATTGGCAATAATACCTACGGTAATAATGAGAGAAGAACCGTTACCTACACCTCGAGAAGTAATTTGGTCGCCCAACCAAACAATAAACATTGTACCGCCGACCAAAGAAACAACCGTTGTAAATCTGAATACAAAACCAGGCATCAAAACAGCAGAAGAGCCCGTACCACCGGTCATACCTTCCAAACCGACAGCAATACCATAACCTTGAATAATTGTAATAAACACTGTCAAAACTTTGGTATAATGAACCATTTTGCGATGTCCGGCTTCACCTTCTTTTTTGAGTGCAGCCAAAGACGGAACAATAGATTGTCCCAACTGCAATATAATAGAAGCCGAGATATATGGCATAATATTGAGAGCAAAAATAGTCATACGCGCCAACGCACCACCGGCAAACATATTGAACATACCCAATATTCCGTTGGAATTTCTCGAAAAAATATCCGCCAAAATATGAGGATCAATTCCCGGAAGAGGGATAAATGTTCCCAAACGAAAAACTATCAATGCTAAAATTGTAAACCATAGTCTTTTTTTGAGTTCTTCGGCTTTGCCAAAAGCAGACATATCAAGATTGGCAGCCATTTTCTCTGCAAGTGATACCATTTTTATTTCCTTATTTAAAATAACAATATATTCAAGGACATTGTCCCATTTGATGTCAATTTAATACACTAATTAAAAATTTATGCAACAAATTTCTCTTTATCCTCAATTTTTCCACAGATAACTATTTTTTCGGGAACAAATTTGTTTGTCGCAAAGCCTCGCCCAAAACCATTGTCGCCGATACCGCAACATTTATGGAACGCGCACATTCTTCCATCGGAATAACCAATCTTGCATCAACTGTATCATGCACAATTTGCGGCACTCCAGCACTCTCTCGTCCCAAAAGAAGCACATCATTAGGTCTAAACTCAAACTCTGTATACGGCATTGACGATTTTGTCGTCAGCAACACGATTCTGCCATACTCATCCGAATGTTCTTTGGTATATTGCAAAAAATCTTCCCACGAATTATGGCGACGATATTTTACCAACTCCAAATAATCCATACCATAACGCCGCAGAGCATGCTCACTGAAAACAAAACCGCAAGGCTCGATTATATCAACTTCAACACCGACACAGGCACCAAGTCGGAGCATGGTGCCTGTGTTTTGCGGCATATCAGGTTGGAACAATGCCAAACGCATTTATGCACCTTTTGACATTGAAGCAATAACTTTTGCGTCAAAGCAGATTTTAATACCTTCAATATCTGCCATAACACCCTGCTGACAAACATTATTTGTCTTTACGGCGAGAACTTGTTCGGAAATATAAGCCTCATTCTCTGTCAGTGCTTTAGCCAAATTTTCATCTGCCGTCTGCCAGCTGAGTTCAATTCTGTCAGAAATATCAAAGTTTTTATCTTTGCGCAAAGTTTGAACCAATCTCACAAAGTCGCGAGCCATACCCTCGCGCGATAACTCTTCGGTAACATTTGTATCGAGCATTGCCAAAGCCTTATTTTCCGCAAAGGCCTGACCGGCAACTCCCTCTTTCATTTCCAAACGAATTTCAAACAAATCACTTGTCAAATTCTTTCCGGCAATATTCAGTGTTCCGTCCGTATTAAGCTGCCATTGACCTTGCTTATATGCGGCCATAACCGCGCCCATATCTTTGCCCAAAGCTTTGCCGAGCAGCGGGGTATAAAGATAAACTCGTTTTGAAGCATAGTTATCCAGGTTATCGTCAAACAAAACTTGTTTAACATTAAGCTCGTCTTTAACAATTTCCTGATATTCTTCTTTCAAATGACGTCCGACCAAAGTCATACTTGCAAGCGGCAAACGATTGCGCAAATTTTTCTCTTCGCGAATAAATTTGCCGGCAGAGCACAAATCTTGCAAAAAGTCCATCTCTTCCATCAATTCCTTATTATCGGAAATTGCATTCAAATTCGGATAATCCGCCAAGTGAACCGATTCTTCACCGGTCAAATTCTTATAAACATGCTCACACACAAACGGCATCAACGGCGCCATAATTTTGCTCAAATTTACAAGCACTGTATAAAGCACATCAAATGCCAATTTGTCGCCATTCCAAAAACGTTCGCGAGTGCGGCGAATATACCAATTGTTCAGAATTCCCATAAACAAAGCAATTTCGTTACAAGCAACACTGACATCATATGTCTCAATACCTTTTTTAACAATTGAAGCTAAATTTTTCAATTTTGCCAAGATGTATCTATCCAAAGATTCACTTGATTCATAAACTTCTTTTGCTTTATATCCCTCGGCATTTGCATATAGAGTAAAGAAATAAAAAGCATTCCATAACGGTATTTGCGCTACACGAGCTGCCTTTACAATTTCTTTTCCTTCTTTATCAACCGCCAAATTTCCGCCCTTCAAAACCGGAGAAGAAACCAAGAACCAGCGCAAAGTATCCGAACCGATATTTTCCAATACTTCATTCGGATCAGGATAGTTTTTCAAGCGCTTGGATAACTTTTGTCCGCCTTCTGCCATCAACAAACCAGTGCAAATACAATTCTTAAATGCCGGTTTGTTATGCAAAGCTGTTGATAATACTGTCAGAGTATAGAACCAACCGCGGGTTTGATCTATTGCCTCGACAATAAAATCTGCCGGAAAATGCTCTTCAAACCATTGTTTGTTTTCAAACGGATAGTGTACTTGCGCATAGGGCATTGAACCGGATTCAAACCAACAGTCAAACACATCACCGACCCTGCGCATCATTGTTTGACCGGAAGGATCATCTGGATTCGGATAAACCACATCATCAATATATGGCTTATGCAAATCTTTCACTTCTATACCGGTTTTTTCTCTGATTTCTTCGACCGAGCCCAAAACATCAACTCTCGGAAACTTGGGATTATCCGATTTCCAAACCGGAATTGGTGTTCCCCAAAAACGATTGCGCGAAATCGACCAGTCTCTCGCACCTTCAAGCCACTTTCCGAAACGACCGTCTCTAATGTGATCCGGAACCCAGTTAATTTCCTGATTATTCTTAACCATATCATCACGAAAATCCGTAACTTTAACAAACCAAGACGACATCGCTTTATATATAAGCGGAGTATCGGTTCTCCAGCAGAAAGGATAAGAGTGAGTATATTGCTCTTTTTTAACCAACAATCCGTTTTCTTTCAGCCATTGCATAATCGGCTCATTAGTCTCAAAAACTTGCTTACCGGCATAATCAGAAACTTCCGCAGTAAACTTTCCTGCCTCATCAACCGGACAAACAATCGGGAAATTGCTGTCATAAGCACGGCAAACATCAAAGTCGTCAGCGCCAAATCCCGGTGCAATATGAACGACACCGGTTCCGTCTTCAACCGAAACAAACTCACCGCTCAAAACCTTGAAGCAACCTTTTTCTTTCAAGTTATTAAAATAAGGAAACATCGGTTCATAGCTCATGCCGACCAATTCAGATCCCTTCATGGAGCCGACCTTAACAGCTTTTTCAAGTTGCTTCTTATAACGCCCCAGCAGTGCTTCGGCCAAAATATATTTTTGCCCGTCTTCTTCCATAACCGCATAATCAATATCATTACCTACGGCCAACATCAAATTGGAAGGCAAAGTCCATGGTGTTGTTGTCCAAACCAAAATTTTCATACCGTTTTCCAACTTGAACAAAACCGTAATCGCATTATCGGTTTTTTCCTGATAACCGAGATTAACTTCAAAGTTGGACAATGGCGTTTCCGCCGCCCAAGAATATGGCAAAACTCTAAAGTCTTCATAAATCAAACCCTTATCATAAAGACGTTTAAAGTTATTGATAACACTTTCCATAAACGGCAAATCCATAGTTTTGTAATCGCGAGAAAAATCTACCCAACGACCGATTCTCTTGAACATTTCAACCCAGATACCTGAATATTTCAAAACGTCGGAACGGCAAAAATTATTAAACTTTTCAATACCGAATTCTTCAATTTGTTTACGTCCCGAAACGCCTAACTGTTTTTCCGCAGACATTTCTGCCGGCAATCCGTGACAGTCCCAACCCAAGCGGCGATCAACTTTTTTGCCGATCATAGTCTGAAAACGCGCCACAACATCTTTCACATAAGACACCATAATATGTCCATAGTGCGGTGTTCCGTTGGCAAAAGGAGGGCCGTCATAAAAAACAAACTCTGCCGCGCCGTCACGATTGTGAACAGATTTTTCAAATGTCTTGTCCTCGTCCCAAAATTTGAGAACGTTTTTTTCTAATTCTACAAAGTCAGGCTTTGCCTTAACTTCAGGATAATATCTGGTCATTTTAAGTTCCTGTATAAAATTGATTTGTTAAAAAGAAATTTGTTAAGAAAAAATATATATGAAAGCAATACCCTATCCCCTAGGGGATAATAATGAAAATAGGATTTATGTAAAACATGAACATTTGCTTTCTTTCCTTATAAAAGACTGAATGGAAAAATAATACAATTTATGTAGCAAGTCAAGTTTTTATACAAAAAAAATAACAATTCAAAATATTATATTGACTTTCACCCCCTAATATGCTACATTTTGTCTATATAAATTAACAAAGGAGGTTGCTATGAGAACATTAACAGTTTCTTCCGCCGGCGGTGCTAATCCGAATTTCGGAAAGAATTTGATTGGCACAATGAAAAAATATTTACCTCTTGGCATAAAAGAGTTTGTTCACTGCGGCTTTGAAGTTGCAAAGCTTCCTCTCAAAGAGGCAAAAAATCTTGCCTCACAATTTTCCGGAATGGATATAAGCACCCCTATTGGTGATACGCTTGTGAACTGGACACAGACTGCCAGTGAAAAAGGAGCCGAAAAAGCTACCGAGTGGACAATCTCCGCTACGGACTTGATCGCACAAAAAGTAGCCGGAAGATAATCTATGGATAAAGGCTCTAATATTGCATTAAAAATTGCTGAATATGGCATTGCCTGCCTTGCCATTGTTGTTGCTTGCGGAGCATTGGCACAGGCTGTTCCTGCCGCTGTTCACGCCGTCGTTCATCCACCTCTTTCTCGCTAGAAAAAAATGAAACACGCACGTTCTTACCAAGTTATGATATCAACTGATAATAAAGTTCTTTTTCTCATAAAACCGCAAGAAGGAGAGCCATTAAATCCTTATATTGTTTATGATGGCAGCGATCATGCTTTTTTGTATCGTCATCCCAGACACGTTCTGTTGTTAGATTACCTCGATTCGAAAGTTATTCCTTATCTTCGAAAAGCCACTGAAGCAATAGTTATCGAGGCTGACCAAGAAAAAGACGAAGTATATTGTGATTATCGTGTAAAAATCAAACACGAAAAATACAGTTAAGGTTTTGCAAAAAATTCTCCGCAAATACAAGGTACCGCAACTCCGGTTGTAAACGGAAAACTCAATGGCATTCTATTCATTCTTCTTGCCGCCCAAAAAGCTGCCGCCTGCGCATCAACCGCATCAACGTTTATTCCTTTTTCCGCAATGGTTTTGACTTCGATTCCTTTGAGTCTTTGTCGCAAAAATCGCATCAAGGTCGGGTTTTTCGCACCACCGCCACAGACCACAATTTCGGCAGGCATTTCCGGTAAAAATTTTGACATTGAAGCCACAATAGCTTCGGCCACAAAAGCCGTTGCCGTAGCAGCTCCGTCTTCCAAACTCAAACCTTCCAAATGCTCCGTTTTATCATTGAACATATTTCTATCACAAGCTTTCGGTGGAGTTAAAGACAAGTATTTATGTTGCATCAGTTTTTGCAAAATTTGTTCATTGACTTTTCCCAAAATTGCCAAACGACCGTTATAGTCAATTTGCATGGCTCCGTGTTTTGCTACCCAATTATTGATAATTGCATTTCCCGGCCCGCAAACAAAAGCCAACATTTCACCGTTATTACCGAACCACGATATGTCTGTTGTTCCCCCGATATCAATCACTACTCTCGGTCTTAGTTCTTTTGCCGTCAGTGCCTCATAATATACAGGTGAGAAAGGCGCACCCTGTCCACCGTTCAAAATATCGGCTTTTCTAAAATTGCTGACCGTATCAATTTTAAGAAGTTCCGCCAACAATTTTCCGTCGCCGATTTGGTGGGTATATTTTTCCATCGGTCGGTGACAAATTGTATGACCGGCAAAACCCAAAAGTTCAACTTGTAAATCATTATCCTGCAAAAAATTTCGCACCAAATTTGCGCAAAATTCCGTAAATTCAATTTCTGCTTTTCTTATCAAATTTGCATAATCCGGAGATTCATCAGCGCGATGTCCGTCAATTTTTACAATTTTTTCCAAAAGCCCTTCATCAAAAGGCACCATATAGGCACTACCGAAAGATTTAATATCGACACCGTCCGTTTCCAGTTGTGCCAAACTGACTCCCTCAAAAGAAGTGGAGCTCATAATCCCTAAAGTTGAAAATGTTTTTATATTATTCATTATTTGTTTTCCTAAACATCGCGACCTTTATACCACTAACAGTATTAAAAATATATTACCTACTTGCACTTAACAAATTATTTGTTATTATATAGCGAAAAACAAAAAACTTAAGGATAGGAAAAATGAGTAACTTTAAATCACAATTTTTAAATATAATGGTCGAACGCGGCTTCTATAATCAATGCACCAACGAAAACGGATTTGACCAGTATTTATACGAATGTGAACAAAAAGGAACTCCTGCCGTCGGCTATCTCGGCTCTGATCCGACAGGTGACAGTTTGCACGTGGGACACATTGTTCCGCTGATGATGTTACGTTGGTTTCAAAAATGCGGACACAAACCAATCACCTTGGTTGGCGGAGCGACCGCACGCATCGGCGACCCTTCCGGCAAAGACAAACTTCGCCCGTTTTTGGATGAAGAAACACTCAAAAGCAATATTGTCGGACTGAAAAAATCCTTTTCCAAATTTTTAAAATTCGGCACCGGAGCAACAGATGCTTTTATGGTTGATAACTGGGATTGGTTCAAAGATATAAACTATCTCGCATTTTTGCGTGACATCGGAACCTGCTATTCCGTCAATCGTATGTTGACCATGGACAGTGTAAAATCTCGTCTTGACCGTGAACAACCCATGTCATTTTTAGAATTTAACTATATGTTACTGCAAGGTTATGACTTTTGCGAACTATACCAAAAATACGGTTGTCGCGCCCAAATTGCCGGCTCTGACCAATGGGGAAACATCACTTCAGGAACCGAACTCGGACGCCGCAAATATGATATTGAACTTTTTGGTTTTACCAGTCCGATTATTACCGATTCTTCCGGTAAAAAAATGGGCAAATCCGAAGGTAATGCCGTATGGGTTAACGACGAAAAATTACCAAGCTACGACTATTTCCAATACTTTCGCAATATCGACGATTCGGAAATCGGCAAATGCCTGCGCATCTATACCGATTTGCCTATTGATGAAATCAGGCGCTTGGAAGTTTTGCAAGACAAAGAACTAAACGAAGCCAAAAAGATTTTAGCTTATGAGGCCACCAAAATTTGCCGCGGCGAACAAGAGGCCGCCAATGCCCGTGAGACCGCAATCAAGACTTTTGAACAAGGTCAACTGGGCTCCGATTTGCCGTTTATCAACAAACAATCAATTGACAATTTCAGCATTTTGGATGCCGTTGTCGAGATAGGTTGGTGCGCAAGCAAAGGCGAAGTTCGCAGACTTATCAAGCAAGGTGGAATCAAGATAAACGACCAAACAGTTACTGATGAAAACTACCGTTTTTCTTCGGTTGATATCTGTGACAACCAAATAAAAATTGCCCAAGGTAAAAAGAAATTCGGTTTGATAAAAATCAGCGCATAATAACCTCCTCCTCCCTTTTCAAAAAAAGCTATTGACAAGGAAGGAAAAAAGGCTATATTACACGCAAAACAATGTGATTAACTTTAAATTTAAAGAGAATAAAAATGGCAAAGAAAGCAATAAAAGTAAAAGTAAAATTGGAAAGCACCGCCGGAACCGGAACTTTTTATCTTGCAGAAAAAAATCCCAGAACTCATCCGGAAAAGCTTACTTTGAAAAAATACGATAAAAAAAGTAAAAAGCATGAAGAGTTTGTAGAAAAGAAAATGAAGTAATTTTCTTTCCGCTTTTTTACGCCGGCTTTTCAGCCGGCATTTTTTTTTCGCATTAAAATTATTACACTCATTGACAGTTTTCGCTTAATATATTATCATGCATGCAGTGAAACTTTATAGGATTTCAAAAAATGGAAACACAATATTATACAGTTGTTGAAAAACAAGACTTTTTCGAAATTATAGAAAATAAATACGGCGAATTGGCAATATTTATTGACGCACGTGATGGTTCTCCAAAAAATCCTGTCTTGATGTTTGACGGCAAAAAAACTGCCCTTTTAAAACGTGATGACAGAATTGCCGTCCGTCTCGATAACATTGACGAAGAAACCAAAGCTCCTCTCGCCGAAGCAGAATTTGTCATGATAGTCGAGCTTCAAGGCAAAATGGTAGAACGCGTATATGCCGTTGAAGTCGATAATGTTGAAGAAATTTCTATAAAAGGAAAACAAACCAGAGCTGATGAATTGATCATGTCAAAAAGCAAAGAAGACGTCATCAAAAACTTTGGTGCAATCCACTCTTGGGTTGGCGGAAGTACAAAAAAGAAATAAGGTAAAAAATGTTAGGTTTGGTTTTAGTTACACATGGCAATTTGGCCAAAGAATTTGTGTCGGCAATGCAACATGTTGCCGGCAAACAGGAACAAATTGATACTGTTTGCATCGGTCCTGATGATAATATGGAATCTCGTCGAGAAGAAATATTGCAAAAGGTTGAACAAGTAAACAGCGGTGAAGGCACCATTGTTTTGACCGACTTGTTCGGCGGCACACCTTCCAACTTGGCAATTTCAATAATGGACAAAGCAAAAGTTGAGATTTTAGCCGGAGTCAATCTGCCCATGCTGATAAAAATTGCAACTCTTCGCAAAAACAAATCTTTGAAAGAAACCGTTTTGGGCGCACAAGAGGCCGGCAAAAAATATATCAATATTGCATCCCAAATTCTCGGCGTATAAAAATGTCTATAACTAAAGAACTTGAAATCAAAAATATCAAAGGCATTCATGCTCGAGCCGCCGCTGCATTTGTAAAATTGGCGGAAACGTTTTCTTCAAATGTTGAAGTCGAGCGCATCGGTATGGTTGTCAGCGGATTGTCAATCATGGGATTGATGATGCTTTCTGCTTCTAAAGGAACAACGGTCAAGGTAACCGTTTCAGGTCCTGATGAAAATCAAGCCATGAAGGAAATAACCAAATTGATTGATAATAAATTCGGTGAAGAGTAGTCATATCGTTTATATACTCTTGCAAAAAAACTTTTTGAACCTAAATCAAATAGTGACTTTAGGTTCATTTTTTTTAGGAGTTTAACATGATTTTTTACAATACCAAAAACAAACCTACCAAAGAAAACGAAACCACTCACAGCGGTTGCGGATGCGGCGGATGCGGTTGCGGCGGCAACAAAGGTTCTGAACATAAATAATAAATAAGCCCGATTAAAACTCGGGCTTATTTTTGTAATAATGAATTATTTTTTATTTCAAAAAATTGAGCCTTATTTTTCAAACTGGCAAACAAATCCGAATTTGTAGATGTTATCCAAGCCTGCAATTTCAAATCCGCAATTTTGGACAGTAAAGCTTCTCTTTTAACATCATCCAAATGTGCCGCAACTTCATCCAAGAGTAACACCGGAGCAAAGCCTTGATACAAAATCTGGCATTTTGTTTGTGCCAATATAATACTGATTAACAATGACTTTTGCTCACCTGTCGAACACAACTCTGCCGGCATATTCTTCTTTTTGTAAAACACCTTAAAATCAGCACGATTCACTCCGTCAATATTTTCATTATACAAAACTTTGCTGCGCTCGGAAGCAAGTTTTTGCATATAAAAATCTTCAACATCAACCGCGGGCAAAGTTGCCAACATTTTTTCAATTGTTCCGTCGAGTTCAAGTTCCACATTAGGAAAAACATCATCAGGTTCATTTTCGATAAAAGCATTAAGTCTGGCGATTTGCTCTCTTCTGGCTGCAGCAATAGCAACTCCCATGGTCGCCATATTTTCCTCGATTCCCTCAAGCCACAGCTTATCAACTTTGCCGTTAGAATTTCTTATCAGCTGATACCATTGTTTATACAAACCCTCAAAAACAGCTGTTCTTTTGGCATGGTCATTATCAAAAGTATAAACCAACCTGTCCAAAAAACTTCTTCTCGGCTGTGCTCCGCCCCTAAATAATCTGTCCATTTGCGGTGTGAGCCAAATTGCCGAAAAATAATTACCCAATTCAGCCTGCACAGAACTTTTTTGCCCGTCAATTTTGACGATTCGCTTATTATAAATTCCTGATTCGTCAGTATCTTCTTTCAAAAAGTTTTCAACTGCAGTTCCAATCTCAAATTCCTCTCCGTTCTTGCTGACAGTTGCCGAAACTGCCCACGAGGCATTTGACGGCATATAGTTTTCATCAATCACCGCCGGAGAAATTCTTTTTATATCGGAAAGTTTGGCTCCACGCAAACCTCTGCCGGGAGTCAAAAAAGACACGGCTTCCAAAATATTTGTTTTTCCGCTTCCGTTCTCTCCCGTAATCACAATCGGGCAAAGTTCGGGAGAAATTCTTAAATGAGCATAATTTCTGAAATCAGTTAAAGTCAGGCGCAAGACACCTGACTTTTTCTGAGTTACAAATTCAATATTGCGAGCCAAATTATTCAACTTATACTCTCATCGGCATCAGCACATAAATTGCACTTGTATCCGAAATATCGTGAATAACCGAAGGAGATGATGCATCAGAAAAACCAAACTGAACATTTTCACCCTTAATCTCGGTCAAAATATCCAGCAAATAACGGAAATTATAGCCGATTTCCAAAGATTCGCTTTCATATTTTGCATCAACTTCTTCCAAAGCAGAACCCAAATCAGGACTTGTGGTAGTGATAATAACCTTACCTTTTTCCACAATCATCTTAATAGCTCTGGTTCTCTCGGCCACAACCGAAACACGATCAACCGCATTTGCCAAACCTTTTACGGAAACTTCCAACATCTTATCAGTATCTGTCGGAATAACTCTTTCATAGTCAGGATAAGTTCCGTCAATTAATTTAGATGTCAAAATAACTTCTTCCAACACAAAACGAACTTTGTTATCCGAAACTGAAATTTCAATATTTTCTGCTTTTGTATCATCAAGCAGTTTTCTAACCTCGGCAACTGTCTTTCTCGGAATAATAATTCCCGAAACTTTTTCGGCACCTTCAGCCAACGGAGTCTCCACACAAGCAAGTCTGTGTCCGTCTGTTGCCACAATGCGCAAAACTTTTGTTGAACCTTCATTTTTGGCATGCATATAAATACCGTTCAGGTTATATCTTGTCTCTTCGGTAGAAACTGCAAATTGCGTTCTGTCGATAATGTCTTTCAATTCTTCTCTTGCAACATTAAACATTATCGGCAATTTTTCGGCGGAGATTACCGGAAAATCTTCAGCACCTATTGTTGAGAGCGCAAACTTTGAACGTCCGGAAGCAATACTCAATTGACCTTTTTCATCAGGAAAAACTATCTCAACTTCGGCACCGTCAGAAAGCTTACGAACAATATCATACATCATGTGAGCCGGAGCAGTTGTGGCACCGGTCTCAGCAATTTTTGCATCAACAATTTCTGTAATTTCCGTATCCATATCCGTTGCCTTAAAGCTGACACCGTCACCCATTGCCTCGATTCTGACATTAGAAAGAACCGGAATGGTATTGCGCTTTTCAACAATACTCTGAATATGGCTCAATGTTTTCAACAAAACTGCACGTTCAATAACAAATTTCATAACACTACATCCAAACAAATATTAAACATAAAAAATTCTACGGTGATAATATCACATTGTGCTTATTTCAAAACTTTAAAAAAGGAGTCTTCAACAAGTTTTTATCAATTATTTCACAAACGATATTTTTTCAAAAAATTCTTCATCGGCAGAAACAAATTTTCCGGCAAAGCATTTTTTTCAAACCATCGCCACTCATCGCATTTTTCCGGTTCCTTTACCATAGGATTATTGCATAATTTTGAAGCTCGCAACATTACAGTCACATAATGTTTTCCGCTTTCCTCAAAAAAATCATTGGTAACTCCGGCAATCTGCAAATCATTTACATCCAAAACCATACCTGTTTCTTCTTTTGTCTCGCGCACCGCCGCAACTTCAAAACTTTCACCATATTCAACATGACCGCCGGGCGGGCACCATGTTCCGTTTCCGTGAGATGACTTTCGCAGTCCCAATAATAATTTTTGCCCCTCATCAAAAATTAAAACTCCGACACCGACTTTAATTATTTTTTCTACCATAATTTTCTCCATAATAAAAGCCGGAACAAATCCGGCTTTTATCTCGCTTTTATGCTTCCAATGCTCGACGTAACTGATCTACGCTTTCTGCAACATTTTGATCTTTTTTTATCAATTCCTCGATCTTTCTGACTGCATGCATAACCGTTGTGTGGTCACGATCGAACTTACGACCTATTTCAGGTAAGGAACGCAAAGTTAACAATTTTGCCAAATACATTGCAATTTGTCTTGGTCTTGCAACCGTTCTTGCTCGGCGTGAAGATTGCATTTCCTTAACCGATATATTAAAGTATTCCGCAACTTTCTTTTGAATCTCATCAATAGTTGTGCGTCTGTCATAAGAACGGAGCATATCTTTCAAAACATCTTGCGTATTTTCGATAGTAATTTCTTTGCCCGGCAAAAGCTGTGCATGAGCAACTATCCTGCGCAAAGCTCCTTCAAGTTCACGAATATTGGTAGTAATCTTTTGAGCCAAGAACTCGGCAACTTTTTGCGGCAATTCACAATTTAATTGTTTTGCTTTTGATTGCAAAATACCGATACGCAAATCAAAATCCGTAGGATGAATATCGGCAACCAAACCGCACCCCAATCTTGAACGCAATCTATTCTCAATTCCTTCCAAATCAGACGGAGATTTATCGGCAGAAATAATTATCTGTCTTCCTTCATCAATAAGAGAATTAAATGTATAGAAAAATTCTTCTTGAGTAGTATCTTTTCCGCCCATAAATTGAACATCATCAACCATCAAAACATCAACCGAACGAAACTGTTCTTTGAAAGCTGCCGTATCTTTATATCTCAAAGCACGAACAAATTTATACATAAACTTTTCTGCTGACAAATAAACAATATTCTTTTCCGGATTTCTTTGTTTAATGCGCCATGCAATCGCATGCATTAAGTGAGTTTTTCCAAGTCCGACACCGGAATATAAAAACAAAGGATTAAACGGAACGTCGTCGGATTCGGCAACTTTTCTGGCCGCAGCATAAGCAAATTCATTAGTCTTACCGACAACAAAATTCTCAAAAGTATATTGCGGATTTAGCGGAACGGAAAGTGATTGATTGCTGTCAGAAACCATTGCACTTGTATCCACCGGCATATTAGGAGTGCCGGACATATAAACATTTTGCGGAGCCGGACTGCTTGAAATTTTCTTTAATAAAGAACGACATGTCGCACTGTGAACACCGTGAATAATTTCTTCGTCAGCCGCTTGAACAACAAAGTTAATACTCTTAATATTAGGATTCTTCTTCTCCCAAATTTTATGGATTCTGTCAGAATAATTAGTAATTACCCAATTACGCATAAAACGTGTCGGTACACATATATTCATAACACCGCTTGAAAAAGAACTTATACTTAAAGGTTTTAACCAACTGTCAAAAGCTTTTTCACCAACTTCTTGTCTCAATTGAGAACAAATCTGTCCCCATTCGTTTTGGACTTCATCATAGTTATTTTGTAGTGCTTCACCAGCCATTGTCATATATCCTTATAAAGTCATTAAACCAAAAAATAATTCAATTAAATTGATACAATAAATTAAATTGATAAGACGGATAATAAATGTTAAAAAATAAAAAACAATAGAACATTTATAGAACATTGTAATTAATTTTCTTGACATAAGATTCTTGGTGAGTCGTTCAGATTCGCCTAGATATACAAGAAAAAAAGCCAAAAAAATGCCATTCTTGTATGACAACAAGAATAGCATTTTTTTAAAATTTAGGGATAAATAAAAATACTAAATATTTTTAATTTTAGCAGACAAACGAGAAATTTTTCTTGCAACAGTATTACGATGCATAACACCCTTGTTTACTGCTTTCATCAATTCAGATTCTGCAACAAGGAATGTGCTTTGTGCCAAATCCTTATCTTTAGCAACAATAGCGGCCTCTACTTTCTTAACAAAAGTACGTACTCTGCTCTTGCGAGCACCATTGATGATGCTGCGCTTATTATTTCTGTTAATTCTTGTCTTTGCCGATTTATGATTGGCCATTTCTACTCACTTTCTATAAACTAAAGTTATTACATTTTATTTTTTCTGATATGTTTTATAAACTCTCAAAAGTGTTTAAGTCAACACAATTTTTACAATTTTTTTAGATTCTTTCTATTTTTTGACCATATTTTCTAAATTTATGCGATATTCATCAGAGTCAAAATTATTTTTATAGACTTGTTTTTCAATCTCCAATCCTTCGGCCAGACCTACATTTCCTATGGCAGTTTTTATCAATTCTTTAGAAGTCATAAGTGCCATAGGCGGCATAGAAGCAACCAAATCCGCAACTTTCAAAACTTCTTTATGCAAATAAGATAAAGGAATAATTCTGCTTATCAGGCCGATTCTCTCTGCTTCTTCCGCTCCCATTGCTCTGCCGGTCAATAGCATTTCCATAGTTTTTGCCTTGCCGATTGCCTTTGGCAATCTTTGTGTTGCCCCAAATCCGGCAACTGTTCCCAATGATAAATCAGGAATTGAAAACCAAGTATTGTCCGAGCAAAAAATCATATCACAGGCCAATGCAATTTCCAAACCGATTCCAATAGCATATCCGCTCACTTCTGCAATAATTGTTTTTTTGACGTTCGCAATTCCATCAAAATTTGCAAACATTTCATCCAAAACTTCTTCATTAACGTTCTTGACAAAGTATGTAGGATCGATTCCCGACGAAAATGCTTTTTCTCCTCCGCGCAAAACAATAACTTTTGTATCGTCATTGGTATCAAGCTGTTCAACTTCTTTTGCCAAAACACGCAAAACAGCTTCATCAATATAATTCATTCCGCCTTTGCTGTTCAGGGTCACAATACCGACCGCACCATTTTTTTCAACCTTAACATCTGTCATCACATCAATCCTTACTCTTGAGTGTAATTCTTACCAAAGTAGGTTTATTTTTTTCCAAAGCAATATCTAAAACCTCCGCTTCTCGTTCAAAATGGACAGCGGTGCTGTCATGAGATAAAAATTTCCATCCGAGTTGCGGCAAAGTATTTTTATAAAAATCACAAACCTTATCAAACACAATTTTATTCGAGGTAATATAAGCCTCGTCAAATCTGCTTTCATCATTACCGAAAGAAATATTGGCACTGTGAATTTGCTTCATTCCATCCATCAACGGAATATCTGACATTCCTTCCACAAATTCCGCATTTGCCTCAATCGGCAAAAAACACATCAGAGCCAAAAATATCTTATAAAAAATTTTCATTTTTCCTCACTTTTGCAGAGTATCACAATAAAAAGTAGAACGTCCTGCCTGCATAATCTTTTTAATGCCGCCGCCGTTCAAAAAATTACATCTGCACATAGGACATTTTTGCCCAGTTTTATTATATACGCAATGTAAATTTTGAAAATGTCCAACGCTTCCGTCTGTTTTATGATAATCACGCAGAGTCGATCCGCCATTTTCAATTGCTTTGTTCAAAATTTTTATTGTTGAAATCACAATTTTTTTGCATTCCTCAATTTTTATATCCGCAGCACATCTCAAAGGAGATATTCTTGCATCATACAATATTTCCGAAGCATAAATATTGCCGATTCCGTTTACGATACTCTGGTCCAACAGAGCAACTTTTATCGGAACTTTTTTCTTGGCAAAATGAGCAAACAAAAAATCTGCATCAAAATTTTTATCAAACGGGTCGATTCCCATTTTTCGAAAATATTTGGTTTTACCAAGATTATCCGTATTGACATAATCAAACATTCCGAAACGGCGCGGATCATTATAAACCAACACTCCCTTATCCGTTGTCACTACTATATGATCATGCTTGACCGATTCGAAATTTTTATCACAAAAAAGTTTTATTCTCCCGCTCATTCCCAAATGCCACACAATCGAACAATTATTGCTTAAATTCATAACAATATATTTTCCGCGACGCACATAATTCAAAATCGTATTACCGATAATTTTCGATTCTATTCCTTCGGGAATTTTCTCTCGCAAAGAACGATTGTAAATCTTCATATCAAGAATTTTTGCTTTACCCAGAAATCGGGCAATTTCACTTTTAACTGTTTCTACCTCTGGCAATTCCGGCATTTATATTCCTTTCAACAAAACAAAAAAATTATAAAAGTTCGGAGCATTTTTGCAATACAAAAAAACACACAGAATAATTTTATTGCCATTATAATCACTTTGGATTAAATTGCGCCACATGGTCCAATTTTTTGATGTACTAACATGCCAAGAAAAAAACAGAGCAAAAAATATTTCGCCCCGCAACGCGAAACTCACGGATGCCAATGTGACTTTCCCGGCTGCACAAAAGCCGGAGAATATCGTGCACCCAAAGACCGCTCGCTAAAAGAATATTATTGGTTTTGTTTGGAGCATGTTCAGGCCTATAATGCAAAATGGAACTATTACGATTCCGAAGATGATTCCGATTCCCCAAAAGCCGATAACGCAAAAGCTCATCTTCATTTTGGTAGTTTTCGTTCCAAAATAAAATATCAATTCGGTTACGATTTTAGAGATGAACTCGGATATTTAGGCGAATTTACATCTCCTTTTTCCTCAACCGAAAACATATATTTCAGCGCACAAGAACGTGAATATATAAAATTGATGGAACTCTCCGAAGAAGATGTAACTTTAGCCACACTGAAGAAACAATACAAAAAACTCGTAAAAAAATATCACCCTGACGTAAATCGCAACGATAAAAATGCCGAAGAAAAATTCAAACAATTAAGCGCAGCCTACAAAGCTCTGTCCGAAAAATTATCCTAAAAAATCATCCTCTTTTTCTTCTTAATAAAATTCTCAAAACCCCACTGCCACCGTCTTTCGGTTCGGGATGAATCATTGTCAGAATCAAAGGTCTTATTTCCGGCAAATTCAACCACTGCGGCACCCTGTCTTTTAACACTCCTCGCACCTCAAAAAATGGAACGTCTTCTGCATGCAATCCTTTTCCGGTAATAATATCAATACAACGCAAACCGCTGATATATGAACTTTTTACAAAGTTAATCACTTTTTCATAAGCCTCATTTTCTGTTTGTCCGTGCAAATCCAATTCTCTTTCAACGCGAATTTCACCGTTCTTAAAACGCTTAAAAGTATTTGCATCAATATTATCCGAACAGCCTATCTCCAAACCGTCAAGTTTGTCTCCTGCATAAACTCGATTCGGTGTTATTTTTTCTTTCACGACAATTTTTTTATTCGGCTTGGAAAGGTCTTTTTCGTCTTTACGCAAAGGTTGAACATTTTTGACCAGCTCTTGCCAATCTTCATCATCAATCGAGGCCATCACTTTGTCCTTTTGGCAGCAAAATATAATATTTTCCGGCTGAATTCATACTGCCGGCCATTGCCAAAACATCATCACCGCCACTGCCCCAAAAATAGTCACCTCTGACTGCGCCCTTTATTGCACCGCCAATATCTTGAGCCAGCACCAGTTTGTTAATCGGAGTCCCGTCCGGTGCCGAAGTTTCCAGCCACAACATACTGCCCAGCGGAATAAACTCTCTATCAACCGCCATACTTCTGCCTGCTTGCAAAGGCAGCCCCCAAGCACCTATCGGTCCGGATTCGTTGACAATACGATGAAAGATATAGCGTCTGTTTTCCTGCATAAATTCTTTTGCTTTTTCCGGATTCTCTTTCAGCCATTTTTTAATTTCAACCATATTTGCTTTTCCCGGCTGCAAAACTTTTTTTGCAAGCAAAACACTTCCTATTCCCTTGAACGGTAATCCGTTATTTTCGGCATAACCAACTCTGATTTTTGCCCCATCATCCATTTGTGCAACAGCCGAACCCTGAATTTGCATAATATGAACATCAACCAAACTGTCAGCCCACATCAAAACCGGCGCATCAATTCCTTCATTTTCGATATAAGCTCTCTCAAAATACGGTACCATTTTTTTGCCGTCGATTCTACCGACCAATCTTTTTTGCGGCAGATTTTCATCAAAATCTTTCAAATTTATTTCAAACATATCATTAGGTTTTCCATAGACCGGAAAACGATATTTTTCATTTTTTTGAAAAGAAGCATTTATCTGCGATTCATAATAAGAAGTAAATTTGCCTTGCGATTCGCCGTCATCGAGCACCAAAAACGGCACAAAATTTTCCTCCATAAAACTTCTCAATTCCTGCGCATTATTAAATTTTCGGCTCAAAAAATCATTACATATATTTTTATATAATTTTGCATCAACCTTAACAACACTGTTACCTAACCACTCACCGTCAACTTTCATAACTCTCTGACAGTTACTCTTGATACTTTGCACCATCTCTGAAATATTGTCATTTTTCCAACCGGTAAGCTCATCAAAATTAGCCGGTTGCAACTCCACATTTGTAATCGGAGCTTCAATTTTTTCAGGTTGTTCCTGTTGCTTTTGCTCTTCTTTTTGAGGACAAGCCGTCAGCAAAAAAATCAATATAAAAACAAGTATTTTCATTTTTTTGTAGAAACCAACAACCAGTTAGGACTTTTCGATTCAATATTGCGTTCAAAAGTCCAAACATCGGTAACCGATTGAATAAAGTTTTCATCTCCCTCAATAATTTCTCCGTCGGAATTACGCAAAACATTTGCTTGTTCGCTGACAAAACGCACAGAAATTGTCGCATTGTTCTTTTCATCAATATTTGCGCTCAAAATCTCCACCGAACTAAAGCCGACAAAATCGGTTTCTGCGGTAATATTTTCTTCTTTGCGCTGTTTGATAATTTTTTCAAAGCTCTTAAACATTTTTGAGTTCAATAACGGCTTTAATATTTCAATTTCGCCTTTGGCAAAAGAAGTTACAATCATCTCAAAAGCTCTTTGTGCTCCCGCCAAAAACTTATCCGTATCAAAATTTGGAATTCTGGTCAAAACCAACTCCATTTCCGACATTTCTTTCGGCTTTGAGTTCAACTCGCCGCCGTCAACAACTTCTTCCTTGTCCGATTGTTTCATTGTCTCTTTCATCAAAATATCAAAAATTTTTGCAGCACTTTCTTTGCTTATGGGACGGGTAACTTTTTCCGGTTTGGTTCCCAAAACACTCCACAGTTTTTGAAAAATCAAAACAACAACAATCAGCAAAACAATAATATCAAAAGCCATTTTTTCCTCTAAAAAATTAAAACACATTGATTATAATATAGCTAAAATGTTGATATTATCAACCTAATTATTTGACCTAGCAAAAATATTTGGTATATCTTTAAGCAAAACAAAAAAGGAGAACATATAATGAGTGAAACACAGCAAACAAATTCTATTTCTATTTTAGGACAATTTATCAAAGATTTATCACTGGAAATTCCCTATGCACCGGAGATTTTTAGCGAAATAAAATCTGCCCCGAAAATTGATGTTAATGTTGATGTCAAAGCCGATAACAAGGGGAACGATCGTTATGCCGCAACGTTGCATGTTGTAATCAACGGCAAAGTCGAAGATAAAACTCTTTTCATTTTAGAGCTGTCATATATGGCTTTTGCCGAAGTAAAAGTTCCTGCCGAGCACTTGGAACCAGTGCTCTTGATCGAGTTGCCGCGATTGATCTTTCCTTTTGCCCGCAATGTCATAACTCAATGCTTGTGCGAGGGCGGATTGCCTCCGTTTATGCTCAATCCTATTGATTTTGCCGCACTCTACAATGCCCGCAAACAAAGCGAACAAGCACAAAAGAACTAATTTCTCCCAACTGCAAGCTTTGATCAAGGAATTTACAAATTAGTCCAATTGTCATCAATCCAGTTGACAAAGTTATGCACAAATTGATTTAGATTTAGCGTTAATACAAGTAATTAACTTGCGCATAATAGCGGTAATAGCTACCATCTTTGGCTTGGTGCGAGCAATCAATTGTTCGTAAATGCTTTTA
>JAZNXK010000025.1:0-16060 GCA_045593845.1 Alphaproteobacteria bacterium | reverse complement strand
TTTGTCGTCGCCTTTGGTGCGCCAAATGTAATAATCCTCCGGATTTTGCTGCATATCATCCGACAAAATCCCTTTGAGCCGCGGATTTATTGAGTTTTCGCTAGCCACATCTATTTTACCGCGTTCATCATCGTTTTTGTAGCGCGGGTCTATTAGCTTTTACTATGACACAGCTTATAAATTTATATTATTTGCAAAAAAACAGCTAGAAACCATAGTGAGGATAAAAAAATACATTTCGCAATCAATGGATGATTCCGCATATTACTTGTTCCGATTAAAAATAGAAGTAAAAAAATAATGAGCATAAGTTCCGTTATTTTTACATAAATTCTTAAATCGAAATTATACCATACTTCGTCTTCCCATATACAATAGCTTTTTTTTGAAGGTATAAAATAATTCATTAGCAGAAGAGAATAGAACAATAAGTATGGAGTTATATACCATTTAAATTTCCAAAGAAGCTTAAATGTTTCATTAAATGATTTTTTTATATTATTCATCAACTTACAGATCCTTAAAACTATATTTGATAGAATATATACAAAAAAATAAAGAAGGCAAGGATTTTATCCTTACCTTCTTTTAATTCACCAATTCTTCGGATATTTTACATATACTGGCACTGAATCTTGACAATTGTCCAAATAATCGCTTAATTGCTGTGTTTGCCATGGAATATCAATACATCCAGCAGAACCTTTAGTTATACCTCCATGAATAGAAAAACCAGAACGTCCATAGGTATTTGTCTCCGTATCTGGTTGTAACCAAACTCTTTTTGTTCCCCAGGAAATTGGATCTCCACTCCAACTACTTTTTTCATTGCTATTTATTCCTAATTTTTCACCCAATTTAAGAGCAATATTTTTAAGAGTTAAGCTTTGTCTCTGGTTCTGATTTGCCCAATAAGTTCCTTCTGGTATTGGTCCTTTGTTGGCAACATTTTGATATTTAGCACTTTGAAAATCTGGCTGTCCGGACATTGCATCTAAATTATCCACTTGTTTATTGTTATTATACAATTCCAAATTTTGCCCATTAAAATTCATATAACAATTAGGGGCATTAGATGTTAATTGTTGCCCTGACGTTTGTTGCATATTCTCAATATTGCTTCCTATATTAGAACTCCCAAATCCATAGTTATTATCCGCATTTGTTCCCCAGAAGTTGGTTGTATACTGTGGATAGTTTGTCATTCCATCATTCGCAGTTCAACCCACGTTTGTTTACACCAATCTTTCGTTTTTCCTGATAATATACATTCATTAACATATTCATGTTTTAGATAGACTTCAAATAGAAACAGTAATACTAAATAAATTACAGGTATTGCTAATACGACAAGTAAGCTCTTAAAAATTTTCTTTTTCATGCGTCCCTCAAATATTAAGATATGACGAGCATTATATAAATAAATGCTCATCATATCAATATCAATTTATTTAATGCCTAGCTTTCGCATATTTGGCGTTCTTCTATCATCAAGTAAATCCTCGCAACTTGTATTCGGATTATAATATCCTAGATTACTACCATAAAGATTATTTTGCAAATCTTTTTGACTATCTTCCATGATTTCATCATGGCTCTGTCCTGTAATTCTTTTAACTGGATAATCCATAAGGTATTCTTTAGCATAGCCAAGTGCTATACCATTTCTTCTGCTCTTAGGACTAATTTTGGCAAGTTCACACTGCAAAAGAGGATGATAATAATTATCTATATCCGCACCTTGACCGGAGCCAAAAGTTTTTACGAGTTGGTTTCCTGTTTGTTTCATTTTTTTCCAATAATCATATGCTATTTTTGTATCAGCCGCTAGTTCTCCTAAATTTTCTCCAGCTTTCCTAATTTGTTCCGGTATAGACATTATACCATTTACAGCGGTATTTCCCCACTGTTTAACCGTATTCCAAGCACTGCTTTCCGGTTGTTGAGAAACCTGAGGTTGAACAGGTTGAGGTTGTTGCGGAACAGGTGCCATCGTCTGCATATTCTTAATATTGCTTCCGATATTAGAAGTTCCAAAGCCGTAGTTATTATCCGCATTAGTTCCCCAAAAGTTGGTTGTATACTGCGGATAGGTCGTTATGCCCTGATTATTCATTTTCGTTATCAGGTCATTCTCTCGATTAATTCTTGCCGTTTGATAAGCTAACTCATCTCTTGTTGTGAATCCAGAATGATCAACCCCATAGGTGTCTATGTTGCCTTTTCCTGTTTGATAGCCCAATGGTGAAATATATTTATTATCTATATACATTTTGCTTATTCCTAAATTAAAGATTATTCAATGTAATGTATATTAGCAGAAAAATGATACCCAAACAAGTGCTCATAGTTTGCAACAATGACCTTTTGCATTCTATGGGTAGTTTTTGAACTCGCGATTGTTCTCTCGGGCTAAATTGAGAAGTTTATGATATTGATTGCTTTTTTTATAGGGAATCTCAATTTCTGATGGTTTATTTTTTAAGAACCACTCAACAAATTGGCTGGCAATAAGAGGGATATTTAATTTTTTATGTTCCTTAAAATGTTGCCTTTGTAAACTCTTAAAATAATCCCTAAACGGAGCATATTTTCTATCGCGCTGTTTGCCGCGATTTATTGCTTGTTGCTTTCTATCTATTTTTATGGCTGCATCAGTGCTTGTTGCCCGCATTTCACACCACTCTGCCCAGCTTTCGGCTTGCATTTCTTTTGCCCAAGCAATTATTTCTTGTTGTAATTTCTTGTTTTTGAGCAATTCTTTATTATGCAAAAACAAACTGTTTAATTTGCGCAAGGACTTGCCGGGTATAGTTTCTTCTTCCATGTTTTTCCTATAAAAAAATCTGCACCTAATTTTATAATTAAGGTGCAGATTGTAGAAAATCAAGTTTTGGCTATTCATCTACACATTCCTTCAATTCAGATAAGGCTTTTGTGCAGAGATTGTACTCGTAATAGTGATTTCCACTTGTGCCATCTAGTCCCCCTTGCTTTCTGAAAATTAGGACAATGTCCTTTGATTTTTCAGACGGCTCAACTGTGGTTGTCTGCCATCCTTGCATTGGAGGGAGCTGAATCACTTCAATTTTGCCGTCTCGACAATCACAAACCCCCATGCTGGAAATAAGAACAACCCCTCGTGAGTTTTTGAAAGGGTTGCCCCAATTTAGCATCTCTTTGGGAGAGATGGTATCACCTTTGTCATCCACTAGGGTCCAATAGTCATCCCTTTCGGTACCGGTGTATTGATCGTGGTATGTAACGACTTCGTGCACTACCGTAAGGTTGGTACCTTCAATCTTACTTCTTTTTACTTCTTTTTCCTCACAAGAGGCTAAGAGAGCCATAACGGCAATCATAAATAATATTTTTTTCATATAAAAATCACCGGGTAATGTATTGAGTTAAGTTTCCCCCTGAAAAAAACAAAGAACAGAATGTTCTCTCAATACTATGTTAATAATTAATTCTCTGTCGCCTTTTTATCACAAATTAGACAAAAAGTCAAGTATTTTTTCTTGTATTCAAAAACAAAAAAGGCAGTTGATTAGACCGCCTTATTTTTTTTAGTTCTTGTTACCGATTATTTCTTGAGGTCAGCAACAACTTTCATAGAAACAATTTTGTCAGGATTGGTAACGGCACCATTATTATATTCGTCACCGCGTTTAATGTTGTCAACATATTGCATTCCGGCAATTACTTGTCCCCAAACGGTGTATTGTCCGTCTAAGAAATGTGAATCCTTAAAGCAGATAAAAAATTGGCTGTCGGCAGAGTTCGGGTCGGAGGCTCTGGCCATGGAAACAGTACCGCGAACATGAGGTTTGTTGTTGAACTCTGCATCAAGCTTTTTGCCGCTACCTCCCGTACCGTTACCGAGAGGGTCGCCGGTTTGTGCCATAAAACCTTCTATCACGCGGTGAAATTTCAGCCCATCATAAAAACCTTGACGGACAAGCTCTTTTATGCGGGCAACGTGATTGGGAGCAACATCGGGGTACATTTGAATCAATACATCGCCATCTTTAAGTTTCAAAAGCAATGTATTTTCAGGATCGTTGACCTCATAAGCATTTGCACTTACACAAGTGATGGCAAAAAAAATAGTGAATAATTTTAAGAATTTTAACATTTTGATATCTCCTTTAGTTTATACAATTCTTCCAAAGCTTCACGCGGGCTCAAAACATCGGGATTTATCTGTTCCAAAGCCTCAAGCACCGGCGATTTTTGGGGTATTTCTTTTTCTATTTTTATCGCAGAAAAAAGCGGTAACTCGTCAGTTTGTTCTTTGATGCTGGTATTTTTCTTGTCGTTTTCAAGTGATGCCAAAACCTGCTCTGCTCTCTTTACGGCCAAAGGCGGAAGTCCTGCAAGTTTGGCAACATGGATACCATAGGACCTGTCTGCCGCGCCGTCGATTACTTCGTGCATAAAGACAACATCACCTTGATATTCTTTAATCTTCATGCAGTGAAGCGACATTTTGTTTAGTTTTTGTGACAGAGATGTCAACTCGTGGTAATGAGTGGCAAAAAGCGCACGACAATGATTTATTTCGTGCAAGTGTTCAACCACAGCCCAAGCAATGGAAAGTCCGTCAAAGGTTGCGGTTCCGCGCCCGATTTCATCCAGAATAACAAGTGAGCGCTCGTCGGCTTGGTTTAGGATTGCCGAAGTTTCGACCATTTCAACCATAAAAGTTGAGCGTCCGCGTGCCAAGTCATCAGAGGCTCCGACACGAGAAAATACTTTATTGACAACCCCTATGTGCGCTGATGTTGCCGGAACATAAAAACCGGCTTGAGCCATTATGGCAATTAGCGCATTTTGACGCAAAAAGGTCGATTTTCCGGCCATATTCGGACCGGTAATCAGCCAAATATTGCTGTTTTTTTCGCCCAAAACGCAATCATTGCAGACAAAGGCATTTTGCCCCTCGGCGGAAAGCGAAACTTCTACCACCGGATGGCGTCCTTCTTTTATTTCAAACAATAGGCTGTTATCGACTTGCGGACGGCAATATTTACGCTCTATCGAGAGGTTGGCAAAACTTGAGGCAATATCCAACTCGCCGATAGCCTTCAAACTGCGGGAAATGTCATCTGACGATATTTTGATGAGGTTAAGCAAGTTATTAAATATCTCCAGCTCTATATTCAGAGCTTTTTCGGCCGCATTGCGAATTTCGTTTTCAAACTCGTTCAACTCAACGGTAGTATATCTGACGGCATTTAATACCGATTGGCGATGGATAAACTGCTGATTTTCCATTAGCTGAACGGCATATTTGCTGGGAACTTCTATAAAGTGTCCGATCAAAGTATTGTTTTTGATTTTCAGCGCGGTAATACCTGTTTCTTCTTGGTATTTTTCTTGCATTTTTTCTATACAACCGGCGGTATTTTTTTGCAGCTCGCGCAGATTGTCCAAGGGAGGATAGTATCCTTGAGCCACAAATCCGCCGTCACGCGCCAAAAGGGGCAAGTCTTCGGCTAATGCTTTTTTCAGCTCCATCACCAAATTTTGGTGTTCACCGAATTTTTGGGTTATTTTTTGGATTGCGGGCGGAAGTTCTTGAAATATGTTTTCTTGCGGTGAGGCCAAAATATTTTTTATCTTTGGTAACAAAGACAAAGTTTCACCGATAGAGGCCATATCACGCGGACCGCCGCGTCCGACAATCAGACGATATAAAGCCCGCTCGGCATCGGAAGTGCCTTTGAGAATTGCTTGCAAGCGGTTGCGAGGATTGGCATTTTCTACAAAAAAATCTATGGCATTGAGGCGATTGTTAATTTCTTCTATATTCAGTAACGGATTTGATAATCTCGATGCCAGCATGCGCGCACCGACAGCTGTAGCAGTATTATCCATTACATCCAGCAAAGAACTGTTGCGCACGGATGATGCCGAACTGATAATCTCCAAACTGCGCCTAGTTGAGGCATCAATTTCCATAATATCACGATTTTGAATTTTGGTCGGTTTTTCTATGCGAACATTTTGACTTTTTTGCGTATTTTTAACATAGTCCAGCAGAATACCGGCGGCAGTGATTTCTTCTTTGGAAAAAGAGCCGTAAACCTCCATACTTGAGACTTTGAAATATTCCAACAAATTGTGCAAAGCATTTTCAGCATTAAATCTGGCCTGCGGCAACACCGACAGTTGCGGACGATAATCGGCAAAAATTTCAAAAATATGCGGGTTTTGCAAATAGTTGTCAGAAATTAGAATCTCGACGGGAGAGAGCCTTGACAGTAATGAGCCGAGTTTTGACTGCTCTTCTTTGTTGCCCAAAAATGGAATTTCTTCGGTATAAAAATCTCCGGTAGAAATGTCAAGCCAAGAGGCTCCCAAAATGCCGGTAGTTCTTACTATGCCGAGCAAAAAATTGTTCTTACGGCTGTCCAAAAGGTTGTCTTCGGTCAAAGTTCCCGCGGTGACAAGGCGTATGACATCTCTTTTGACAACGGCTTTATAGCCTCTTTTTTTGGCTTCGGCAGGGTCTTCCATTTGTTCGCAAATTGCGACTTTGTAGCCTTGTTTAATCAGCCTTGACAAGTAGTTTTCGTAGGCATGAAAAGGAACACCGCACATGGGAATCGGTTTGTCATTATAATAGCCTCTTTTGGTGAGTGTCAGGTCCAAGGCTTTTGAGGCAACAACAGCATCATCAAAAAACATTTCATAAAAGTCGCCGAGCCGGAAAAATAAAAGGTAGTCCGGATAGGATTTTCTGATGTCAAAATATTGTTGTAAAAGTGGGGTTATATTATTTTTTTCGGCCATTTTAAATTCTTGCTCTTTGTTTATCAAATTTAAACGTATTATATACTAGAATTGTTTTCAGTCCATTGTTTTATGGGATTTATACAATGTTTAAAGCTCGAAATACGGTTTTTGGAATTGAAAAAGATCAGAATTTGGCCATAAGGGTTTTGGTTTTATCCATTCCATCATCTTTGGTTTTTGTTATTCTGGTTGCATTAAAACTGTTGTCGCCGAATATTGCCATTATGGCCTATTCCGCGGTAATTGTTTTTAATTTGTTTTGGCTTTTGCCGATAACTTTTGAATTGCAGCAATTAAGAAAATATATTTTCAATCTTTCAAAGGAAAATCCCGAACAAATCGAAGCTTTGAGAATAAACGAAAAAGATACTCAAGATATTGTTAATGCCATTAATGAAATGCACCACTTTTGGACGAATAAGGCCGAAACCTTGCAGGCACAAACAATGTCTGACACCGCAGTTCTTGATACCCTGCCCGACCCTATTTTGATGATTGATAAAGTCGGAATTATATTGGGAGCCAATGATGCTGCATATAAACTCTTTGGAAACGATATAAAAGAAAATTCAGTCGATAAAATCTTTAATTCAAACAATTTTGTTAATGCAGTGGCAAGAGTTTTGCGACAAGAAAGCAATGCCGAAAACATTATTTTTTATGTTAATTCGCAAAAAGATGCCAACCTTCCGCAAAAAAAACTTTATGCCCATATAAAACGTTTGCCTTGGATTTCTAAAGGAAAAACTGTTGCCGTGATTTCTCTTTATGATTTTAGCAAAACCATTAAAATCGAAAAAATGCAATCCGATTTTGTGGCCAACGCAAGTCATGAATTGAGAACACCTCTATCAGTTATTTCCGGTTTTATCGAAACTTTGCAAACCACCGCCAAAGATGACGAAAAAGCAAGAAATGCCTTTTTGAAAATTATGGGTGAACAAGCAAGATATATGACGGTTTTGATTGAAAATCTACTTTCTCTTTCAAGAATCGAACTCAATCAGGATAAGCTGCCAGAGGACCAGATTGTTTTGTCGCCGCTCATTGATGATACTATTGAAGCTTCGCAGTCAAAAGCAAAAGAAAGAAATATTGTTTTTGAAAAGAAAATATCCTCTCAGCTACCATCGGTTACTGCGGATTACGGACAGATTAGACAGCTTTTGCAAAATTTGTGCGACAATGCAATAAAATATGGCGAAGAAAACGGAAAAATAATTATAAGCGCAAAAAAATGCTCAAAAATCCCTCCGGCAAAATCTTATCAGGTTGCAAACGGTCCGGCGGTTGAGATTTCGGTAAATAATCGCGGTTCGGTTATTGCTCCGGAAGAAATGGAAAGGCTGACAGAGCGTTTTTATCGAATGAAAACCCACAAAGCACAAAATATCAACGGAACAGGTTTAGGATTGGCGATTGTTAAGCATATACTGATAAGGCACAAGGGCAATCTCAAGGTTACATCTTCGGAAGAAGACGGCACAACGTTCAGCTTTTATTTGCCGGTTGAATTAAGCAAAGATTAGTCCAATTCGCTCGAAGGATAAATTATCAACGGTTGGTTGGGGTCAATATCATCGGCTTGGTTAATGGCTTCATGCAAAGGAAGTTTATAAAAATGAACAAACGTTACCGGTTTCATGCCGGTTTCTTTTTCAATCCGGCGACGAATTTGCGAACGAATATTATCAAGTATGACCGGTTCCCTATAATTTGATGATGTAATTATTTTCGGTAATAAAGGAGTCATTTCTTCAACTATTTTATCGCGCAAAGCGGAGAATTCTTCAGGATTCCAAATATCTTTCGAAGAAATACGCAAGGCTATCAATTCCCAATTTTCACCAAAAATTACACTGATAAAAATACTGCCGTTATATGCTATCTGTTTGCGGCGACGAACTACCTCGGATTTTAGAGATATTATAACATTGCGGTCAACCGCCAGAACATCTGTCGGCACATTTGGCAGAGATATAACTTTATCTTTGCTCAATGCTATCGAGCCACCGTTTTCAAGGCTTATAACATCTTTGATGCCGCAGGTTTCGGCAAAATATTTGTGTTCGCGGATAAATTTTTTGTCACCATGAACCGGCAAAACCACTCTGGGACGCAAGATTTGATACATTGATTTAATTTCTTCCTTGCTGCAGTGTCCGGAAGTATGAACAAGCGCATCACTGTCGGTTATTACGTTAATTCCCTGCGCGATCAATTTTTCTTGCATATTGTTTATTTTTTCTTCGTTGCCGGGAATGATTTTGGAAGAAAATATAACACTGTCACCCTGACTTAATTTTATATAGGGATTTTGCCCGTTTACGACCGAACTTAACACACTACGATAATTGGCCTGCGAGCCGGTGCATATATACAAAGCCTTATCAGACGGTATGTCTACCCCTTCCTTGATGTCGCAAAAGTAGGGAACATCTTTGAAATAACCGAGTTCTTTGGCAATTTTGACATTATAAAGCATACTATGTCCGAATAATATCGGGGTTCTGCCGGCTTTGTGCGCAGCTAAAATCAAACTTTCCATTCGCGTAAGATTTGAGGCAAAACAAGTTGCAACAATAGTGTTGGGAAGTCTGGGTATTAGGTTTAGCAAACATTCTCTGACTTCGGATTCACTCGGAAGTTTTTCATCTACCATTATATTGGTTGAATCACATACAAACATATCAACTCCGGAATCACCCAATTCTTGCAGACGTTTATAGTCAGTATGCAAATTGCTGATTTTTCCGTCATCAAAGCGCCAATCGGTAGCATGTATAACTCTGATATCGCCAACGGTGATGGCCAAAGCTGATGTTTCGGGAACAGAGTGAACCATCGAGACAAATTCAACCTCAAAGTTCGGCAGTTTTATGACGGGATTTTCTTGTATGGAATGCAGAGGAACGTCATTTTCCAAATTATATTCATTGAGACGATTTTTTATCAGCCCGAGTGTGAAATCCGAAGCATATACCGGACATTTTATTAACGGCCAAACATGAGAAATTGCGCCAAAGTGGTCTTCGTGAGCATGTGTTATAAAAATACCTTCAAAATCTTTGGCCTTGTCAGCAAAAAAAGAAGCATCGGCAAAACAAAGATCCATACCGGGGTAGTTATCGTTGAGAAAACCATAACCGGTATCAACCATAATATATCTGCCGTTGTTCTCATAGACATACATGTTCATGCCTATTTCGTCGGCTCCGCCCAATGCTGTAAAATGTATTTCTTTTTTATCGTTATTCATTATTCTGCCTTAAAAATATATATCACCGGCACTGATTGTTTTTATATCCTTATCAGAGGTTTTTAGCAGTAACAGACCATGTTTGTCAAGCCCCATAAATTCTCCGCAGATTTGTGTTTTTCCGCTTCTGACGGTTATTTCTTTCCCGATTTTATGTGCACAACCAAGCCACATATCAATAATTTTTTGAGCTCCGGATTTTTGATATATACCCGTTATTTCATCAAACTTTTGCAGAAATGTTCGCATAAACTCCGCTCTTTCAACGATAATTCCATGCTCTTTCAGGCAAGCTGCTTTGTAAGCAGTATTGTCTTCCAGATTTGGCGCGGCAGATATATTTATGCCTATGCCGACCACCACCTTTGAGGGGGCAACTATTTCAAGTAAAATGCCGGATATTTTACAATTGTTGACCAAGACATCATTTGGCCATTTAAGCATTATATCAAGGTTCGGAGCATAGTTTTTGACGGAATTTAGGACAGCGAGAGAAGATATAAGTGATAAAATGTTGGTATTTTTTGCATCCCAACCAAATCCCAGACTCATAAATAAATTACCCTCCAGTCCGATCCATGTATGTCCAAAGCGTCCTCTTCCTGCAGTTTGTTTTTTTGCGGTGACAACAATTCGCGAACTTGCGTTTATGAGTTTTTTTGCCTCGTCATTAGTGCTGTTAAGAATGTCATAATCTACCCATTGCCAATTGTTTACAGCAATAAAAGTCATTTAAGTACCACCATTAAATTGTTTTCTATTTCATACATCAGATATTGAGGATCGATGATAATTGCAACCATCACCAATATGCATATAACCATACAGATATATACTCCTTTATCTACTATATCAAAGCCATTGTTTCTGACTTCAAAATATACGGCCGTGATGATTTTGAGATAGGCATAGACCAATATTATCATGGCAAAAAGAATTATGCCGATTATGGTAAATTTGCCGTCTATAACCATATTATTGATAATTGAGAGTTTGCCTAAAAAACCGAGCATCGGAGGAATGCCGATTAAAGATATCATAAACAACAATAAGGCTGCAGAAATGTATGGACGTTGAGAATAGACACCTTTAATGTCTTCAAGGCAGGAAAGATATTTTCCCTTGCTGCGATATCCATATAATACCGTATAAATCCCGCTTACGGCTATTATATAGGCAAGCAGATATATAAATGATGAAATAAGGCTATAACCGTTCAAAGGAAACAGACCGAGCAAGATAACACCCATGCAATATAAACCGCTATATGCAAAGATTTTACGCAAATTATCTTCACTGTTTGCCCCTATTGCTCCGGCTAGCACAGATAAAACACCGCAGATGATAAATGTTTTATAAAAGCACGGCAAAACGGCAACAAAAACATTGGCAGAAATATTGATAAAGCAAGCATAATAAGCAAAAATGGGTATTATGGTGAGATAGCCTGCAACCGGCAGAACCGAAATCGATACCGCCTCCGCAAACCAAAAATGAAACGGGGCAATTCCCATCATAAAAAGCAATGCCGCCAAAATTAATGATGCAGACAATATTGCTACGGAATAAGGTATTTCTTCGGTTTCAATGTTGCGCAAAATATTTGCATAGCTCAAATCAGATATGTAATTGCGAATTAAAAATACTCCGAACGCAAATGCTGCGACAAAAAGCAAACTGAATATAAAATATTTGGCTGAAAGTTTTTTCTCTTGCGGGGTTTCTTCGATTGTGAGCAACGGATAATTGCATAAAAAGCCCAAAGATAAACTTGCACATAAAACCCACAGATTTATTGCCGATATTGCCAATGACATACACAAAAGATCAACCATAATTATGGTATAAAACATAAAACTGGGAGTATTTTTGCTGATAAACCGTTTTACAGACAAATGGTTCCAGATGAGGATGAATGTATACATCAAAAACTTGAAAAGATTTGTAAAACTGTTGTTCTGCAAATATCCGGTAATGTTTTGGTTATAAAAAATAGCACTGAATATAATGGCCAAAACAATAAAAAAGCGGCTTAAAGTATAAAATGTTTTCGGGGTATTACGGTGACGAAGCAAGCGCACCGCCAACATGGCTAAAATTCCTAAAAGCAACAATATTTCCGGCAGTAAAGCTATGTATTCCTGAAGCATGTTCTTATCCCATATACCAAAGAGGATTGATGAAAGCGGCAAAAAGCAATATCATAATGAGCGATAAAAAGCCAAACACCCAAATTGAAATGTCTTGCGCACATAAGTTATTTTCCTGATGTTCGGTTTGCGGATAGCGCAGGTAGAATAAATGTTGCAAAAGGCTCAACGAGCTCAAAACTATTGCTAACAAAATGAATATTGACATTTTAAGGTTGAATTTGAGCAAGCCGGCAAATATGAGCATATTATTCAAGAATATTGAAGATAAAGGCAAACCTACCGCGGCCAATATAAAGAATGATAAGGCAAAAGATGTGCGCTTTATGTTGCACAAAATTCCGCATTCCATCATCCCGTTGCATTGCTTTTCTTTTTCGATATGGGATAAAATAATCTCTATCGCCGCAACAATTATTATCCACGAAAAGAGCGAAAAGCCAATATTTTCAAGCAAAGTATCCGTCGGAAGAAGCGCGCCCAAAAGATAAAAAATATAATAGACCGTCGTGTAAGAAAATATTTTATACCTTACGTCTTTGTGGCTAAAGCCGATTAAGGCGATAACAAGCATGGTGATTATACTGATTATTTCCAGCGCCAAAAGGTATGGCTCCATTATGCTCGGGGCGGTCAGCGGGAAAAAGCGTATCAGACCATAGACTCCGGTCAGAGGTAGTATGTTGGCAATGATAAATACCAAGGGGTTTGACAGCCCCGCATTTATGGAAGAAATCCAGTAGTGAAACGGCCAAATCGGTATGCGTGATAAAAAGGCCACAAAAATTGCACCCCAGACAAATATTTGCAATTTATTGTTGAGGTGGAGGTCTCCGATGCTCTGAATATTTGAGTTTTGTTGATTGAATAATATGCATAAGGCAATAAACAGAAAAACCGCACCCAACAGATTGTATAAGAAAAATCTGTATAAAATGTCTTGTTTTTTGATGTTGCCGAATATTCCCACAAGCATAAACAACGGCAGTAACATAGCCTCAAAAAAGATGTAAAACGAGAACAAGTCATAAGCTAAAAGATAGTTGGTTATCATACTTAAAAAAAGCATGGCAAATATAATCAGGGCCTTTTGTCGGTGGGTGTTGTTGCGTATTCCTATCAATCCGAGCAATATCGCACAGTGCACTGCCGCTATCAAAAGCAGTGAGAATAGGTCGGCTCCGAAAACAAACTCTATTTTCGGAATGCTCAACCAATTAACATTGCTGACAAAGTGAATGTCATCATCACCTTGAGCAATACTGCGAAGGGCTAAAAATATGACTGCCAAGTTTGTTAAAGTTACCAAAATACCTAATGATAAAATATTATTGCCTTTTATAGTGGAATTGTCTTTTGATATCAAGGCAAACAGCACTCCCAACAATGGAATTGACATTATCAGTGGCAATAAAACGTTTGTTTGTTCCATCATTTTGCAACTCCGTTATAATAAGTTGCCGCAAAAAGTGCTATACCGAAAATTATGAGCAATATTTTCCCCCATATTTTGTCGTTGTGTAGCGATTTGAAGGTGAAAATAAAAAAACGAATCGAATTCTTTATGGAGGATATTATTGTTCTTTCTACAAATAGAAAATCTATTGCTATGCGCAAACTTCTGCCAATCAGTTGTATCGGTTTCAAAATAATGGCCGAATAGACTGCCGTTGTAACGTCTCCCGACTGTATAAATTTTATGTCGTGGGCTTTGCAGAAATAGTGCAAAGGAAATACCAAAAACAACATCAGCCAAGACATTATAATGCCTAAAATATATATATAAACCGTCGTAAACTGCTTGTTATGCAATATAAATGCCATCAAAAACAACAAAATCGGCAAGCTGATAAAAAACAATCGTCCGGCACTAATTGAGGCGCTTTTATTGCCTTGATTGAAGTATATTTCAGACATTGTCTGTGATGTCATCAGCATAATAAGCGCCAATCCGCCAAATGAAAGAGTAATATTTTCTTTTGAGAAAATCAGCCAGTTAATGCCATATAGGCATATTGCCGCCAAATATACCAAAAACAATATCTTTGTGCTGCAGATATTGCCGGTCATTTTTGAAATATGTGTTTCTCCTCCGGCATCCTTGCTGATTATGTTCAAAGAAACATTGAAAAGATATGCGGAAGTCAGAAAAATAAAGAACTTATTGAGCGGAAACTCCGGCAACCATATATATCCGGCAAAAACCAATCCCCAGACAAGCATTGCATTATATGAGGCTTTGCGCTTCAAGCTGTCCGATACGATATAGCCCAAAAATCCCCATGCAATACTGAGGCTGGAAAAAATTTGCAATAATGATTCAGAATAGCGGGAAATCGTCAAAATATTATCCAACAACAGCAGAGATACCAACCCTATCAGCGGTGTGCTGGCAAAAAGAATAAAATTGAGGCGATTAAAATTTATTGAAGTCATTTTTTGGTATGTTACATGGAAAAATGCCATGCCGGATTTGATGAAAATGGCAATCAAAAGCATTATGGCAATAAAATCTCTATGATGCCAGCTTTTCGTGTATTCTTCCAAATGAGTTATATCGATTTTTCCCTGTTGACCAAGGATTATCGCTAATATATTAAGCAAAACGAAGTCAGCAATAAAATTGCCGTAAATATAGTATCTTTTGGCTTCAAGATTATTGATAAGCCCATATACTATAACATCCGCCATGCCGAGTGCCGCCAAAAGTTGGATATAATTTACCGAGCAAAATGCCGTGATTATAAAAACGCAATTTAATAACAACAATCCGCTGATAATATTAGGATTTTGCTCTTGTTGAGATATGGTATTATAATATATAGCAATGGTATGCAGGATTAAAACTCCCAAAATACCGTAAACACCGGCTTGCCAAGGATTTAGCTCTATTGAAACGGGAAGATTTGGTATTGCCTGCCACACAAAAGAAACAGTGTCACCGGAATATGGCTGAAGAATGGAAAATATGCTATATCCCATGGTGCAGAACAATGCGACAGACCAAAAAGTTTTTATTCGCTTTGCCGGCAGGAGCAAAGACAAAAATCCGACTGCAACCAATAGAAACATAAAATTTATCAACATTTGCAACCCAATTTATTGTTATAAGCAAAAACAAGGGCATTAACAGCCCTTGTTTTGTTGCTTACTTTCAGTTCATTATCTCAAACCCTCAAGGCTGCTAACAATACGCATCGGAACTTTGTATTCGCGGGCGACATCGTCATTTTCTATCTCGGCAATTATAACTTCGCTAACCGATTTTAGCGGAAGGTGCGCTTCTTCGTCAATGTTATCAAGTATAAAAGCACTTTCACGGCTACGATAAAGCAATGCGGTATTACCTCCATCGTATAAAATACGCGGATTTTCAGGACCACCTTCGCAATATTCGATAATAATTAATATTTCGCCGGCGGTATTTTGGAGCATATCATAACGCCCTTTTTGGTTGATTTTATTGTTCTCTGACATGTAAACGACCTCATATTTTTTTATGTTTAACATCAATTTTGGGATTATGATAACACATAATTATTAACAAATAAACTATTTTTTACATTTTTTATTTTTTTTGTTGACGAACATAATTTTATAGATTATACAACACTTCGTCACTTGGTGTGGGCCCGTAGCTCAGTCGGTAGAGCATTTGACTTTTAATCAAAGGGTCGTGGGTTCGAATCCCGCCGAGCTCACCAATTTGGAGAGAGGTTGCTAAAAAGCAACCTTTTCTTTTTATTGGATTAAAATGTCATAACTGTTAGTTTTATTGCTCTTTATTACAAATTACTGGATAAATCCAATCTTCTCCAAGCTTGTTGCATTCATCTGTCGTAAATTC
>JAZNXK010000024.1:0-35295 GCA_045593845.1 Alphaproteobacteria bacterium | reverse complement strand
TAAGAGAATCTCGGCTTTACAAAGTCATGCAACAAGTAATGCCACAACTTTTGTTCAATATGCCGCTGTCGATGCCCTACAAGGAAAGGCAGATGCAGAAGTTGAAAATATGGTTAAAACTTTTGCTCGTCGCAGAGAATTGTTGTGTAAATTGTTGAAAGATATTCCGCAAATCGATTTCATTGAACCGCAAGGCGCTTTTTATGTAATGTGTAATATTGCAAAAACCGGAAAAACCGCAAAAGATTTTGCTCAAGAATTGTTGGAACAAAAATTGTTAACCGTTATTCCTTGCGAATCTTTCGGAGCTCCGGAATATGTGCGCTTGAGCTACGCTTGTTCGGAAGAACAAATAATTGAAGCAATAAAACGACTTAAGGAATTTTGCCAAGATTTATAAAATGAATAAAATTAAAAGTCTGATAAAATATATCGTTATTTTGGGAGTAATACTGTTTACAGAGGCTGTTATCTATGAACCGTATTCTCTCAAGATAACGTCTTATGATATAAAATATCATAACCCGATGCTGTCAAAATGGGAATGGAGGTTTTGAGAGTTGCAATATCTTTTACGCCAACAGCAATATCTATAATCGGCTTTGCAATCAACTCTGGAATAGATGTGCTCCCGATATGCTCAATGGCTATTGCGATGTTCCCTAATATAGTTTTTAATCTCTCTTTTTCTGGCTCAAATTTTTTATACCAATTTGAACTGTGAGGAACTAAACTAACTTTATCTTTATGTAAGTCTAACATATTTTTTACTTTTGTTTGTTGTTATCCCGTTGCCTTAAATCAAATTTGTACAAATTGTTAATTAATACAAAAATGATTATTACAAAAATTGATTAGCACAAAAAAAGCCTCTCGCAAAGAGAGGCTTTCAAATTGGTGATGCTAACGGGATTGTCCGCGACATTGCTTGCGCAATGTTTGTTCCTCTGCGCTCATCAGCTTACGCTGACCGGCGTTCTTCACCCACCTTTCGCTTGTAGTCGAACCCATTTCTATGGGTTCAAATCTCTGTTGTTACCATTACCAATACAAAAAACCTCTCACAAGGAGAGGTTTTTTGTATTGGTGATCCCAACGGGATTCGAACCCATATTACCACCGTGAAAGGGTGATGTCCTAACCATTAGACGATGGGACCGCTTCGTCTTTCGGGGTTGTTTATACATATAAAAATTTAATTGGTCAAGATTTTTTTTATCATACCATTGAAATATTTTTTTTCATGACCATCTATAAAGAAGAATATTCTAATTTATGGAGAACTAATATGACTGATTTTGAGGCCCATCTTGACAATGAGGAGTTTGAAAACTTTCTCATTAAAAACTTTGAAAATATCAAAAAACAAGGCTCCGCCTTTATCGAAACCTTGGAAAAACTGGCTCAAATGCTTGATGATGATAATATTTCCGCTCTTATCGAAAAAATTAAAAACAGCTAACTACGCTCTTTTTTGATTGCATCTACATTACGTATATATGCCAAGTTACTATCCATTTCTTCTATATTTATCGGAAGTTTATGCCGCCAATTCGGGTGCTTGTCTCGATCAGTTCCGGGAAGATTCTGCATTTTTTCTACCTGAAATACGTCTTCCAATTGAACTAAGCACACTTTGGCACTGCTTTTGGCTAAATAGGCATGAACGGCCTCTTCCAAGCCTTCAGGATAATTCTCCCCATATAAATAATCTCCGTGCCGATGATTGTCATTAGGCCATACTCCGGCGCAATCTAAAGCCTTTAAGAGCTGCCAACGGTCACCTTCCCTTTTGTGATAGGCATTTTGCTTATCTTGTTCGCTTTTTATTAATCCGAGATTATAAGAGGTTTCTATATCATACCCAAACCACCAAGCTTTTAGCGGTGCCATATCGTGAGTACCGACGGAAGTAAAAACTTTGTGCGGATAGTTTGCCGGCTGTTTGAACTCCCCATATCCGTTATCCCAGCGCTCTGCCCACAAAACCGACATTGAATATATGTTTTTGGCCTGTATCCTTTCTAAAAAGCCGTCGGGAATGGTGCCTATGCTCTCGCCTATTATCATACATTTATTTATTTCGCTTTCTATGGCAACAATATTGAGCATATCTTCGAAATTATAGTGTATATATGTGCCTTCGCCGTCTTTGGCTTCGGGGATTATAAACAGGCGCATCAGGCTCATTACGTGGTCGATACGCAATGCTCCTGCTCCTTGCATTGCGGCTCGCAGAATCTTTATAAAGGGCTCATAAGCACGTTCTTTCAGCTCTATCGGGTTAAAAGCACCCAAATTCCATTTTTGCCCGCCTGGGAAAAAGACATCCGGCGGAGCACCTGCTCCGCTTTGTTTATAATAAACAGACTCGTCATTCCACAATTCGGCGCTGTCGCGCCCTACCCCAAGCGCCAAATCACGATACAGACCTATTTTTAATCCTTGTTTTTTTACTTCTTCAAAAACCATATCTAATTGCCGGCCGGCCTCAAATTGCAAAAATTTAAAAAATTCTATGCGCTCTCTGTTGGCTTGGCAAAACTTGTTGACTTCTATGGTGTTCGGATTTTGGAATTGTTTGCCCCAACTGTGCCATCCGCCCCAATATTTTGGCGCTTTTTCTTCATACATACATAAAAATGCGGCAAGATTTTGAAGGTCGGAGCCTTTTTGTCGGCAAAAGTCGATAAAATCCTGATAACGTTTTTTATCTTGCAACATTCTTGAATATAATTTTTCCAAAATTTGCATCTTTATGCTATAAACATCACTATATGAAATATATTCGTCTTCATTGAGTTTTTTTATTTGCTCTTTCAGTGATGAAATATCATCTTTTTGAAATTCGGGAACTTTTTCGACGTCAATATATATCGGGTTTAGAAATAATCTGCTCATGGACATATATGGGCTGGCTTCTTCCGGAAAACTGTGGTTTAGAACGTTAATAGGATTTATACCGACAACGTCTGCTCCTGATTTTCCGCAAAGCTTGATAAAATTAAGCAGGTCAGTAAAATCGCCAACGCCCCAGTTGCGTTTGCTCCGAAGTGAATATAGTTGAACTGCATAGCCCCATACTTTTTCATTATCGACAACAGATGATTGATAACATGTTTTTGGAGCAACCGCAAAAGTTGAAGTATATTCTTTTTTGTTGATTTTTAACTTGAGGTCATAATAACCTACTGCCAAAGGTGTAGTTATTTCTATAATAACTTTGGTATAATTTCCTTGTATTTCATCACTGATATTTACAATATACGATATATCTTTCTCTTCTTTTGTTTCCTTGGAGCGCAGTGTCAGAATATAGTCACTTTCAATATCTTTTGTGGGAACAACAGCATCAAAAATAAGATTGTCATTTTCTCTGACATATACACTGTCCAGAGTTTGTTGCCATCTTTTTTTATTGATTTTTTCGAGTGACGCATCGATATCCTCTGCGGTCTCGGCTTTATAACCGAGGATAGAGCAAAAAAAGCGCAATGTTTTTTCTGATGTTTGATATGGAGTATCAGACAAAAAACGATTATAATACTCGGTGGCTATTCCGAGTTTTGAAGCCAACATTTGAAGTTTCTCATCCATTGTCTTCTCCCCTATTTTTTAATTTGAAAAAGCAACACACTCCATGCGGGAATTTTTATATTTGCACCGGAGCTGATTTTTTGTTTGCTGTTAAAATTGTCTGAAGTATCAAGCAAAAGTTTCCAATCCTGATATTCCAAATTCGGTAATTTCCAAGAAATTTCTTTATCCTCGGCTGACAAAATACATAATACGAATTTGCCTTCGAAATAAACGCAATAAGACAATATTTTGCGGTTGCCGTCATACCAATTTTCATCCGTCATCTCATAGCCTTTTTCGTTATACCAAATCATATCTTTTATGCCTTTGGAATTTGCTTTGCCGGTGAAGAAATCTTTTTTGTTGAAAATTTTTATGCTGTTACGCAAGCGGATAACTTTTTTTACATAGCGGGCAAAATTTCTGTCTTCTTTATCTATTGCCTCCCATGCAATCCAGTTGATAATATTGTCTTGGCAATAGGGATTGTTATTACCGAGATGCGATTTCAAAAACTCGTCGCCTGAAGTTATCATCGGTGTTCCGAAAGAAAGCAGCAAAGTTGCAAAAATGCTTTTGGCACGCAAGAAGCGATTTTGTAAAACCACGGTATCGGATGTTTCTCCCTCTATTCCGGAATTCCAACTGTAATTTACGTTATGTCCGTCGCGATTGTCTTCGCCGTTGGCTTTGTTATGTTTGAAATTATAACTTATAAGATCATGCAGACAAAAGCCGTCGTGCGAGGTTACAAAATTTATACTGCTGCATATATCGCGATTGTTGTAGTGAAAAATATCACTTGAGCCGGATATGCGGCTTGCTATTTCTGCAACCTGATATTGATCTCCCTTCCAAAATCTTCTGACAACATCACGGTATCTGTCGTTCCATTCAAACCAACCGGACGGAAATGCCCCCAGTTGATATCCGCCATATCCCAAATCCCAAGGTTCGGCAATCAGTTTGGCATTTTGTAAAATCGGGTCTTGTTGCAAGGCATACAAAAATGAACTGTTTTGCGTAAAATTATTTTGGCGGCGACAAAGAGTGCTGGTGAGGTCAAATCTGAAACCGTCAACATGCATGGATTTTTTCCAATATCGCAATGAATCCATTACCATTTGCAAAACATAGGGATTGTCAAAATTAAGTGTTGAACCGCAACCGGTTGTATCTTGGTATAAACGAGGATTTTCGGGATTGAGTTTATAATATGATTGGTTATCTATTCCTCTGTAACACAATGTGGGGCCCAGCTGATTTCCTTCTCCGGTGTGATTATAGACAACATCCATAATAACTTCTAATCCGGCTTGGTGATAGGCATTTACCATTTGTTTGAAATCGTTGATGTCATTATTCACCAAATATGACGGCTCGGGAGCAAAATATGAAATTGTTTCGTACCCCCAATAGCTTTGTTGATAGGTATTGGGAAATACTTTGTCGGCAAAAAAGGCCTGCGAGGGTAAAATTTCAACCGAAGTAACTCCCAACCATTTCAGATAGTTGACCATAGGTTGTGAAGACATACCCAAGAATTTTCCTCTGAACGCATCTTTTACTTTGGGATGAAGTTTGCTGAAACCTTTTACATGTGCTTCATAGATAATAGTTTTTTCATTCGGAATTTTGCAAAAATTTTTTTCTTTCCACGGGTATTCTTTTGTGTCAATTACCACAGATTTAGGAACATATGGTGCACTGTCCAAATTGCTGAAAGACAAGTCTTGTTTCGGGCTGTCAATATCATATCCGAATATTGCTTTGTGCCAAGTCAATTTGCCGATAATTTTTTTTGCATAGGGGTCAAGAAGAAGTTTGTTAGGGTTAAAACGCTTGCCTTCTTCCGGTCGATACGGACCATATACACGATAACCGTAAACTTGTCCGGGAAGCAGCTCCGGAATATAAATATGCCAAATATTATTGTTGTTTTGTCTTATAATATATCGAGCAATTTCTTCTTGTCCTTTTTTATCAAAAAGGCACAATTCAACTTTTTCGGCTCCGGCCGAAAAAAGGGCAAAATTTACACCTTTTCCGTCATAGGTTGCGCCAAGCGGATATGGGTTTCCGATTTGAGTTTTTATGTCTTTCATGCCATCCTCCGATGGTTTTATATATTACCTTTGCGGTTTGATAACAATGGTAGAAAGCGCCGGCAAAGTTACCTCTATTGAAAACGGACGATCGTTCCATGGTTGCATTTGCGCATGTCTTGCTCCTTCATTTTTGATACCGCTTCCCCAATAGTTTATATCGTCACTGTTAAAAATTTCTTGATAAAAACAATTTTCGGGAACACCAACGCGATAATTTTTGCGAACAACCGGTGTAAAGTTGCAAATAACAATCAAATAATCTCCGGCTTCTTTGCCTTTGCGGATATATGATATTACACTGTCTGCGGCATTTGAATGTTCTATCCATTCAAAACCCTGATATTCAAAATCTACTTCGTATAAAGGTGAATTGCCTTTATACATAAGATTTAAATCACGCAAGCAATTTTGCATTCCTTTATACATCGGATATTCCAACAAATGCCAACGCAAACTTTCGGCACTGTTCCATTCCCAATCTTGTCCGAATTCACATCCCATAAACAAAAGTTTCTTTCCGGGGTGTGTATACATAAAACCGTAATAAGCTCTCAAGTTAGCAAATTTTTGCCACTCATCACCGGGCATTTTGGAGAGCATGGAACCTTTGCCGTGAACAACTTCATCATGTGAAATCGGCAAAATAAAGTTTTCATTAAATGCATATAGAAGGCCGAACGTCAACATACCATGATGATATTTTCTATGTATCGGATCTTTACTGATATAACGCAGAGTATCGTTCATCCATCCCATGTTCCATTTATAACCGAATCCTAATCCTCCCATTGACGTCGGGCGTGATACCATCGGCCACGCAGTGGACTCTTCTGCACAAGTGCATATATCGGGATTGGCTCCGTAAAGAATTTCGTTCATGCGGCGAATAAATGCAATCGCTTCCAAATTTTCGTTACCACCGTAAATATTTGGAATCCACTCGCCGGGTTTGCGCGAATAATCGAGATATAACATTGAGGCAACTGCATCAACACGCAATCCGTCAATGTGATATTCTTTTATCCAATATAGAGCATTGGCACAAAGATAGTTGAATACTTCCGTTCTGCCGTAATTATAAATTTTTGTTCCCCAATCTTTGTGTTCTCCTTTTCTGGGATCGGCGTGTTCGTAGAGATGTGTTCCGTCAAATTCGCATAATCCGTGTCCGTCTTTTGGAAAATGCGCGGGAACCCAATCCATGATAACAGAGATTCCGGATTGGTGAAATTTATCAATTAAATAACGCAAATCATCCGGTGTTCCGAATCTGCTGGTCGGGGCAAACATACCCAAAATTTGGTAACCCCAAGATGCATCCAGCGGATGTTCGGAAAGAGGTAAAAATTCAACGTGAGTATATCCCATATTTACAACATAGGGAACCAATGTATCGGCAAGTTCGCGATAGGTTAAAAACTCTTCTCCGTGCTCGCCTTTTCGACGCCAAGAACCGGCGTGAACCTCATATATCGACATGGGGCGATCAAGAGCATTGTGATTATGATTTTTTTGTATCCACTCATCATCATTCCAGTGATAGTGATTTAAGTCATAAACGATAGATGCAGTTTTCGGGCGTTGCTCGGAATAGAATCCGACAGGATCGGCTTTGGTCAAAATATAATCCTGTTGAGTTTTAATTTCATATTTATAAACTTCTCCTTCACCAAGTCCAGGAATAAAAATATCCCAAACTCCGCACGAGGGATATTTGCGCATGATATGACAACGACCATCCCAATTGTTGAAATTTCCGACAACGGAAACTCTTTTTGCATTAGGTGCCCACACCGCAAAACTGACACCTTTTACACCATCCATAACAATAGGATGCGCACCCAATTTTTTATACATCTCAAGGTGATTTCCTTCACCCAAAAGATATACGTCTATATCACCCAATGTCGGCATAAAACGATATACATCTTCGGCCTCGTATGTATTGCCGATATCATTTTCTATTTTAAATTTATATGCAAAATTTTCGACATTACCAAGATCGATTTGAAAGAATCCGCGCTCATCTATTTTTGACATTTTTCCGAGCGAATCATTATTTTCTTTTTTTATGACTTCGATATTTTTTGCATGAGGATTATAAGCTCTTATAAAAACATTTTTACTGCCCTTGTCACGATGTATTCCGAGCACTGCAAAAACATCATCATGATTACCGTTTATAATAGCTTCCATCTCATCTTTTGATAATAAATTTTCCATATAATAACCTTTGCAAAATTGATAAATAGTTTGGAAAAAATTCCTTCTTCTTTTATAAAATTTTATACTTTCATTTGCAAGTTTTATTCTTTTTTTATTAAAATTTTATCAATAATATATTGACGGATTAAATTTTATATGTATATATACAGTTGTTAACCTAATTTTTTATTTGGAGTGTATTATGGTAAAATATAACGAAAATGCTATCAGAGAAGCTGCTTATTACAATTGGCAAAATGCCGGTTGCCCGATGGGAAAAGATGAATATTTCTGGGCTATGGCTATTGAGCAATTGAGCAAAAAATGCTCTTCTTGCAATTCTACAAAGAAGGTTTCTTCTAAGAAGTCTGCTTCTTCTACAAGCAAAAAAAATAACACAGTAAAAGTTGCTACTCTTAAGGCTACTGCTAAGAATAAGAAATAATTTTACTGCAGTTTAATTTAAAAAAACCTCTCTTTTTTGAGAGGTTTTTTTTGCAATTTTTACATTGATTTTTGCGCAATAAATATCCAACCGAAAACTTTTTTTTCACCCTCGTTTCTCAAATATGCAGATTGAATTTTTTCTATTTGGAATCCATTTTCTTTAAGTACTTTTTCTACATATTTTTGCAAGTGTAAAAAACGTCCGGAACTATGCAAATAATAGTTATTATCATCAAAGTTATTTTCGCTTATACTAAATACAATTATTCCTTTTTTGCATAAACTTATATTTATGTTTTGAAATAAAGATTCCAGCTCTCCAAAGTATGTAAAAACATCTGCGGCATTGATAAGATTATACCTATTTTTATGCTGCTGCAAAAATGCATTTATATCTTGATTATAAAGGTGAGAATAAACTTTTTTTTCTTTGGCAACTGATAACATTTTTTGTGATAAATCAACTCCGTCAAGCCCATTAAATTTTGCGTATTTTTTCAAATAATATCCGCACAAACCGGTGCCACATCCGGCATCAAGAATCCGCATTTTTTTTAATTTTCTTTTATAAAAATAAGTTGCCAATTCATCTGCAATAATTTCGGGAACATTATAATTCAGATGTTGTAAAATTTCTTCAAAATCGTCGGCAAAAATATCAAATATTTCGCGCACATAGGTAATATTATTCTGCGAAATTTTTTCGTTGTGCAATATAGAATCTGACATATATTTAACGATAGAATTTTCAGAATATTTTTTTAGCCACATAGTAGCATATTTTTTTACAATTTCATTTTGCGTGGCTAAAATCGAATCGTATAATATGTAACCGAAATTTATATGCTGCAAATTTTCACCTTTTGATATTTCTACTGCTTTTAATCCGGATTTCAGAGATGCTTCATATTTTTTTTGCAACAAATAAAGTTGGCTCAATAAATTATAAATCCAAAAATCTTGTGTTTTTTTATCAAGCATTTTTTCCAAATATAAAACTGCTTCATCCGGCTTTTCTGTTTCGATGCATATATCAGCAAAAAGTTTTATTGCCTCTTCGTCCGTTGATTTTTTTTCTAGGGCTTTTTTTGCATATTCGTATGCTTTTTTATATTTTTTTTGAATATTATATATATTTGCCAAGTTTAGCTCGGCCAAATAAAAACCTGCGTCAACTTGCAATGCTTTATCATATTGTTCTATGGCTTTTTGGTATTGTTTTTTTTCTTTATATATGTTTCCAAAAAGAACAAGTGCGTTGCAATTTTTGGGATTTATGCTCAAAAGTTTTTTAATACAGATTTGTGCGCGCAAATATTTTTTTTGCTCAAAATATATTATTGATAAATTTATCAATGCGGCTTCAGAGAGTTTATTTTTTTTATATGATTTTTGATAGCATTTTACCGCTGTTTCTTTTTTTCCCAAAGCATCATAACAATTTCCGGCGAGTATCAAAACTTTTTCCGACGAGCGATTTATTTTATCAAGTTTTGAGATTTCATCCAAAATTTGATTATATTTTTTTTTCTGATACAATTTTGCGGTTCGGGCAAAAAAAGATGGCATTTTTGTTCTCCGTCAATGCTTATTGTCTTATTATTTCATTTTTTAGTAAAAAAACTATTGACGTTTTGAAAATATTAGGTTATTTATCATTCTGTTAAACGGGGGTATGGCGGAACTGGTAGACGCGCTAGACTCAAAATCTTGTGGCCTCAGGCCGTGTCAGTTCGAGTCTGACTACCCCTACCAATAAAGTAAGTCCTTGAGTTTTTTGCTCAAGGATTTTTGTTTTGAAAAGATATAAAATTTTTATTCATCAGCTTAACCAGATATTAACTCACAGTCTGCAATATCTGTTATATGGTGGATAGTATGAGAGTTGTTGCATTTTTATTGGCTTTGATAATTTGTATATTTACTGTCGGCACCGTTAATGCCACACATTATCCTTCATCAAGAATTGAACGCTATGCTACCAATACACCGCGCATTGTTGAAAATAATCTTAAAAGTCTTACCAGACATTTAGTCAAGCCTCTTGATGATGATTATGATAAAGCAAAAATGATTGCTTTTTGGATTGCAAGCCATATCAATTATGATGAATATTTATATAATGGTGAGGGAACTACCAAGCTGATGAAAAAACATCATATCCAATCACCGCGAGATTTGTTGAATTCACGCGTCGGTATCTGTAGTGAATTTGCAGATTTGTTTGATGAAATGTGCAGAATTGCCGGAATTAAGGCCGGAAAAATAAGCGGTTTTGCATATCCTTCCGTATATAAGTTGCACCGTAAAGAGAAAAAACTTTATTCACATGCTTGGAATTATTTTTTATACAACAATAAAAAAATTTATGTCGATACAACTTTTATGGCAAATGGGCGCACAACACCCGAGCATCGTGTAACTAATTTGTCGCACAAGAGAGCTTTGCGAAACGTAAAAAATGACAATAGAAACAGAAGTCAGGTCAATAATTTTGAAAAATATTATTTTGATTTTAATTATAAAGATGAAATCAAAAAGATGCGCTACAAACACGAAGAAAGATAATTTTATTTTTCCGGTAACGAATCAACTTTTATTTGACTGACGGGTATAAGTTGCAATCCTTTTTCTTTTAGGTTTGGCAACCAATCTTTTAGGGCATTATATGTCTGTTCTTTCGGGTGGCCGATAGCAATAGCCAATCCTGTTTCGTGTGCTATTTTTTCAACTTTTTGCAGTTGGGATAATATATAATCATAGTCATTTTCATTATCCAAAAACACATCTCGCATATAAAATTCGGTTCCCGAAAGTTGTGATTGTTTTGGACCTGCCGTTTGAGCACTGGTTTTGGAATCCACAAAAATCAGCCCTTTATCGGTTAATACCCTCATCACAACTCCCATGCGGTGTTTGTCTTCGGTAAATTTGCTGCCCATATGATTGTTGATTCCAACGGCTTGCGGAACCATTTGCAACATATTCTCCAATATTTTTGTAATTTCTTCATCCGTCATATCGGTTGTTAGCATTTGGTCCGTATAATTTTGCATAACATTAGGCTCCATCGGGACATGAACCATAATTTCCTGTCCGTTGCTTTGCGATTGTTCTATTTGCTCTTTTAAGTGCGGAGCATAAGTTAAGAATGAGACCGTCAGCGGATATTGTAATTCGGCAATCTTTCTGGTTCTTTTGCGATTAACACCCATGTCATCGATTATAATAACAATCCTGTTCAATTTTTCCGAATTGGAAATATTTTCAACTTCGATTGTTTCGTTTTCGATAATCTCCTCGTTTTTTTCTTCTGATTTAGAAATTTCTTCTTTTGCGTTTTCCGGCTTGAGAATATAGGGGAAATACGGAGTTTGGTGGCGAAGATATTGCTTGCTTGCCTCGCCACGATACATAGCAGAATTTTTATAAGTAATTTCCGGTAACATAAAATTTATGTCACCGTTTGCCGGATAAAAATATATGTCCTGTTCATAGGCAAATGATTGCGGCAAAAAACAAAAAAAGCTAAAAATAAGTTGTATCAGAAAATAAGTGTAGAGATATTTTTTTAATACAAACATATTTTTAGCTTTTTAATGAGAGAGTGATAATCTATTTGCTACGCAATGTCGGAAAAGCAATTACGTCGCGAATCGTCTCTGCACCGGTTAAAAGGATAGCTACGCGGTCAATTCCCATACCCATACCGCCGGTCGGAGGCAAAGCATTTTCAAGAGCAACAACATAGTCTTCATCCAACATTTGTGCTTCATCATCACCGGCTTCACGTTCAGCACATTGCGCATCAAATCTGGCTTTTTGGTCAAGCGGATTAGAAAGCTCGGAATATGCACAACCGAGTTCCATACCGGCAACATAAGCATCAAAGTGCTCAACCAAACGCGGGTTTGAACGATGAACTTTGGCCAACGGAGAAACATCTCTCGGCATATCCATTACCAAAATCGGTTGCATCAAATTCGGTTCCACTTTTTCATCAAACATAAGTTGGACAACTTTGCCCCAATTACTGCATTCCGAAGCATCAATACCGACGGACTTTGCCATTTCTCTGGCTTGTTCAACATTTTCGGCCTGCATAAGGTCTTGTCCGGTATATTCTTTGACCAAATCAACAATAGATTTACGCTCAAAAGGCTTTGATAAGTCAATTTCCTGCCCGTTAACTACAATTTTTTCGCTACCGTTAACTTCGCGGCAGACAAAACGCAACAAATCGGGGATCAGTTCTGCCATATCGTTATAATCAGCATAGGCCTGATATGCTTCCAAAGCAGTAAATTCCGGATTGTGCTTTTTATCAATGCCTTCATTACGGAAATTGCGCCCAATTTCAAACACGCGGTCAAATCCGCCGACAACCAAGCGCTTTAAATACAATTCAGGAGCAATACGCAAATATAAATCCATATCAAGTTTGTTATGGTGCGTGATAAACGGTTTTGCGTTGGCTCCGCCCATAATGGTTTGCAACATAGGAGTTTCAACCTCCAAAAAACCGTGCTGTTCAAAATAGTGACGGATTGCGGAGGTAATTTGACAACGTTTTTTGAATATTTCGCGGCTGTCATCATTCATAATAAAATCTACATAACGTTGGCGATAACGAGCTTCTACGTCGGTAAGGCCATGAAATTTTTCGGGCAACGGTTGCAAAGATTTGCCGATAATATCAAATTTTTCGGCAGCAACAGAGAGTTCTCCTCTCGGGGTACGACGGACAAAGCCGCTGACACCGACCAAGTCACCTACATCCAAATTTTTCAAGAGTTCAAGATCTTCCTCGGATAAATGCGATTTGTGGCAAAAAACTTGAATTTTTCCCGATATATCTTTCAAATCGATAAACATACCGCTGTTACGAACGGCCATAGCGCGTCCGGCAATGGTAACTCTGTCTTCGGTATTTTCTCCGGCCGGAAGGTCGGCATATTTGGCTTGCAAATCTGCAGCAAAAGCATTGGGCTTAAAGCAGTATGGATACGGGTTATAACCTTTTTCCTGTAAAGATTGCAACTTTGCCAATCTTGATTCTCTATGAATATTTTCTGTAGACATCTTAATTCTTCCTATTTTTTATCAAATTAACTTGTTCTGACGTAATATAAACAAATATTGAAAAACTTGCAACCTAAAAAACTCTTGACGTTATAAAAGAACTAAAGTAGAACATTTGTATAATTTTAAGGAGATTACATCATGCTGACACCCAAGCAATATAAGCTGTTAATGTTTATTGACAATTCAATTAAAGAAACCGGTTGCTGCCCGTCTTATGATGAGATGAAGGAGGCTGTCGGAATAAAATCAAAATCAGGGATCCATGCTTTGATAGAAGAACTTATAGAACGTGAGTTTGTGCGCAAAATTCCGCATAAGGCCCGAGCATTAGAGGTTTTGAGGACTCCGCGCTTTAAGCCGAAAGATATTATCGAGGAAGAGAAAAAAATCAAACTGGCACTACAAACCTCTTCCGCGCAAATTCCCCTTTATGGTAAAATTGCCGCAGGAACACCTATTGAGGCGATTGCTTATGAGAATGAGACGGTTTCGGTGCCTTTTGATTTGGTGAATAAAGGGGCTTATTACGCTCTGCGTATTGAGGGCGAATCGATGATTGAAGCCGGAATTATGGATGGCGACTTGGCGATTGTTAAGAGGACAGACACTGCGGAAAATGGGCAAATTGTTGTGGCTTTGGTTGATGATAGCGAAGCAACATTGAAAATTTTTGAAAAAAAACAAGACGAAATATGCCTTGTTCCTTGTAATAAAACCTATAAAACTCAACATTATCATCCCTCTCAAATAAAAATTCAGGGGGTTTTGAACGGGATAATACGAAAATATTAAAAACTTGACAAAAAATACTTGATTTTTTGTATAATTATGCTATTATTCTTGTAAAGAATCAGGTATAAGGGGAGGTTGAAATGGATGATAAGTGGCCTTATTTTGATGTGGAATACAGCGGAGCACATTTTTTTACTTCGGTAGAAGAAGTTGAACAGGAGCTGCGTGCAGGCTACGTTGTTTCTGATGACACTGATGAAGAAACATTGGGAAACGGAATTGGCAGCCCGAGTAAAAAGTTTAAGGGAAAACATAAAAACACTATTGAACAGCATCTAAAGGCTTTGAGAGATTATCCTGATGAATATTTGTTGCTGTATAATATGCAATACAGCATAAATCACTTTACACTTGAAAGACCTGCCGAGGGAGAGAATGCGGAGAAGTTTCAACCGGCGCGGGCAATGATTTTTATTGATAACGAAAACGATAATATAAAAGTTGATGTTGAAATGTTTGAACCGGTCGGTGCCGATTTGGTTATTGATGAGGGAAAGGCAAATTTTGATACCAAAGACTTCAGTGTTGCAAAAGCAAAGGCCATTATTGACTTGTTGCAAAGACATAAAATGGTCGATAATCTTGATGATTTGAAGCTTAGGGATGCTGATGAAGAATGCCAAAACATTGTCAAACAAGCCGTTGAAGAGTTGAAAAAAGAAAAAAATCGCCCGTCAAAGGGAGTTATGAGCGAAGAATCGGAAGATTCTACTGATAATTCTTCAGTTGATGATGAGGCTTTCAGTAAATTTTCTACCTCTAATGAAGGAGACACGGGACAAAGTACAGAAACTCCTCCTCAAACCGAAGAGAAGCATGGTATAAGAGGTTGGTGGGAGAGAAGAAAAGCTCGGAGATCTCTGTCAACAGAAGATAGGGAACAAATTCTTAAAGCAAATAGGACTTTTGAAAACTGGCTGAACAAAAACAAGGTAAAAGGTCGCAGTTGGCGTCTTGGTTATGACGGAGACGGCGGGTGGACAACTTTTACTTCTTATCCCACAGAATACAGAAGATTTCCCCGTCATGATGTTGAGTCCAATGACAAAGGCGAGATAAAGTATAATTATGAGTTCAAAATTTATACCAGAATTGTTAACGGCAAGGTGCAAATTGCATATTCTCTTCCGCCCGGAAAAATTTTGAACAACGACCAGGCGGCGCTTATTGCTGCAGCTTTTAAGGCGGCCGGAGTGAAATATGTTTCTTTCAATGGTATGACCGATGCCAATGAAGCTGCTATGAGAACCGGTTGTGCCTTTAAGGGCCTTATCCCGACCAATCACACCATCAATTTTGAAAAATTTGACAAGATGATTGATTCTGCGGGAACAAAAATGGATAAAAACAGTCCCGAATTTTACAGGTATAAATATGATTTGGCTATGCAGGTTAATAAAAACTTGCAGAAGAAAGGTATTGATTATAATGATGAAAAAAATAAAAGTAATCCTGATTGCCTTCGTATCAGGTGGGCAATAGGTTCTTATGAATTGTATCCTTTCAGCCATTTGTGGACACATTCCGGATTGCGAGATTCTTATGAGAAAAAAGTATGGATGACTAATTTGTCTTCCGGTGAAAGGAAGAACAGCGGTGCAGCGTATATGATTGGTGCAAAAATGGCGGCTTTTAGTTTATACAAAGTCTTTAGCAAGAACTCTTCATCTCCTGTATCTGTTTTGTTGAATGGTAACAGTTCCTTGACCGAGGATGAAAGATTGGCTTTAGCTTCTGCCTTGAGGCAAAACAATGTATCATCTGATACTAATGTGCATGATTTGCCGCCAAAAACTTTGTTAGCTCTTTATGATGCAATGTTTAAGACACAAACCGAACAGGCCAAAAAAGATTTGGAAGAAAGCTATTTTAAGGCTATTGTTTCTTCTAACGAATTCAACAGCAAAGACAATCCTGAGCAATACGCAATTAAGGAGTGTAATGAAAATGCCAATACATTGATTAGAAACATGAATGAAGAATTGGCGGATTCTATGTTGCCGAAAATATTTTTGACCGAAACAGTAAAGCCGACATATAATTTTAAGGAAGCGCATGAAAGAGCTGTTGAATTGGGAATTATCAGACCGCGCAAAAATAAGAATCGCGGTGATAATGAGCGTAATGATAATGCTGAAAATGAAAGCAACAATTCCAGAAGAAAGACAGCTTTGCCTTATAGTCATAGAGGCCGTGGCGGAATGGAATAAAAAATTGAACTCCACTATTACAAAAACACCTGCCAGTGAATGACAGGTGTTTTTTGTTGGATAATTTGAAAGATATAATTACAATCCGACGATGCGGGCAAGAGCTTCTTCGACTTTGGCTTTGTTTTCCAAAGCCTCGGACTGACGGCGGCGCTCTTCTTCAACCACTGCTATCGGTGCTCTGTCAACAAATGACGGATTGTTCAATTTGCGCGCATAGCCTTCAAGATTTTTGTTCAAGCCATCCAATTCTTTTTGCAGACGTTCACGTTCGGCGGCAAAATCTACAACCCCTTTCAAAGGAATGAGAATTGTGTTTTCTCTGAAAACGGTTTGAACCATATCCGGTGTTGCTTCTCCGGTATATACTTCAGCCTTTTCCAAGCGGGCCATTGCGCAGATAATATCATTAAACTGTTGCAAATTCTCTGACGAATCTGAATTTGCGCCTTGCAAAAACGCGGTTAATTTTGCTCCTGCAGGCAAATTCATTTCCGCACGCAGAGAGCGAATGGCACTAATCATTTCTATTGCCCAATCTATTTGGGAGATGTCTGTGGTATTGATATTTTCTTTCTCCGGCCATGCGGCTGAGATAATATCTTGTTCCGCGGAGTGCGAATTATTCCATAACTCGGCGGTTACAAAGGGCATAAACGGATGCAAAATGACCAAAATTCGGTTCAAAACCCATGCAAACGTGGCTCTGGTTTCGGATTTTAAGCTCTCATCAGTGCCGTAAAAAATCGGCTTGGTCATCTCGATATACCAATCACAGAAAGATCCCCAAACAAATTGATAAACAGCATTTGCCGAATCTGAAAAACGGAAGTTGTTCAGGTTTTCGGTCAGTTCATTTGAGGTTTGTTTTACTTTGGCAACAATCCATTTATTGACAGGATGTTTGATGGAAGCAACATCAAAATTTTTGGGCAAAACGCATTCGTTCATCTCGCCAAAACGGGCAGAGTTCCACAATTTGGTTGCAAAATTGCGATAGCCTTGAATACGAGATTCCGAAACATTGATGTCGCGGCCTTGGGTTTCCATCGCGGCCATGAAAAAGCGCAAAGCATCGGCACCGTATTTTTCGATAATTTCCATCGGGTCAACGGTATTACCTTTGGATTTTGACATTTTGCGTCCTTGTTCGTCACGAACCAAACCGTGCATATAGCATTTTTTGAACGGAACTTGTTTCATGGCATACATACTCATCATCATCATTCTGGCAACCCAGAAAAAGATGATATCAAAGCCGGTTACCAAAACAGATGTGGGATAAAAAGTATCAAGATATTCTGTTTTATCAGGCCAGCCGAGGGTTGAAAAAGCCCACAAACCGGAAGAAAACCACGTATCCAAAACGTCGGTCTCTCGCCTCAGTTCAACATGCTTGCCATAGTGTTTATCGGCGGCAGATTGCGCTTCTTCTTCATTTTCTTCACAAAAGATTGTTTCATCCGGACCATACCAAATCGGCATTTGGTGTCCCCACCAAAGTTGACGCGAAATGCACCATGGCTGAATGTTGCGCATCCATTCAAAATAGGTCTTTTCATAGTTCTTGGGAATAAATTCCATATCACCGTTTTCAACCACACGCATGGCCTCAACCGCCAATTTCGGTGCATCAACAAACCATTGATCGGTCATCAATGGCTCTATAACAACATTTGAGCGGTCGCCATAAGGAATTACCATCGGGTGGTCTTCTATCTTGTCCAAAAGCCCCAGACTTTCCAAAGTCTCAATAGTCTTTTTGCGGGCAGATTGCGTATCCATGCCTGCAAAAGGTGTATTTTCATTTAAGGTTGCATCGGGGTTCAAAATGTTTACCAGCGGCAAATTATGACGTTTGCCTACTTCAAAGTCATTAAAGTCATGTGCAGGTGTAATCTTAACCGCTCCCGTTCCTTTTGTCGGGTCAGCATGATCATCCGCAATAATCGGAATGGCTTTATTGATAATCGGAATAATACATTCTTTACCGATAAGGTGATTCAACTTTTCATTGTCTTTGGAGACGGCAACCGCGGTATCACCAAACATGGTTTCGGGACGAGTGGTGGCAATGTGAACAAATTGCCCCTCCTCGCCTTTTATCGGGTATTTCATATAATACATTTTGCCGACTGTTTCTTTTTGAATTACTTCCAAATCGGAAACGGCAGTCATAAATTTCGGATCCCAATTTACCAGTTTTTTGGCTTTGTATATAAGACCGTCTTTATACAGACTTACAAAAACTTTGCGGACGGCACGAGATAAACCTTCATCCATGGTAAAACGGGTGCGTGACCAATCGCAAGAGGCCCCTAAACGGCGAAGTTGTTTGCAGATTGTTCCGCCGGATTTTTCTTTCCACTGCCATACTGTCTCAATAAATTTTTCGCGTCCCAAATCGTGGCGGGTAATACCCTGTTCGGCAAGATTGCGCTCAACAACCATTTGGGTAGCAATGCCGGCATGGTCCATTCCCGGTTGCCAAAGAACATTCTTGCCCTGCATACGGTTATAGCGAATCAATATATCTTGCAAGGTATTGTCCAATGCGTGTCCCATGTGCAAAACACCGGTAACATTCGGGGGCGGAATTACTACCGCAAAAGCCTCTTTATTTTTGTTCATATTAGGTTTGAAAGCACCATTGGCTTCCCAGTTTGCATAAATTTTTTCTTCAAAATTTTTCGGATCGTAAGTTTTTTCTAACATTAATATTTTTCCTATTTATCATAAAATTGCTACATATCCGCTTGCTGTTCGGTAGAGCGGTATTCAAAAAAATCTGAAAGGCCGAGACTAATTTTTTAGCGTATTCCGGCCTTTGCCATCACTCGTTTGATTTCTTCTCTAACTATGAGCGGCAGGGTTTCGTTCAGCCATTGTTGCAAAACCGGTACAATTTCATTGATAACCGCAGTTTCGGCAAGTTCTCTTATGGAGCTGTCGAGTTGGGGATTTTGTTTGCGGCGCTCGGCAAAATATTTTTGAAACTGGTTGATAATAACTGCCGAATAATCTGCCGGTTTTGCCGCTTGGGGCTGAGGTTGAGCATATTGTCTCGGCGCAGCTTGTTGTTGCGCATTAGTATTGACATTAAGCGAAAATACTTTCTCACTCATCTGTTCCGGTTTTTGAATAATCTTATTGATATTGCGACAAATAGCATTGACATCATTTTCAATATTGTCTTCAGAAACTTGTGAATATGACTTATTTTGCCCCTGATTAAAAGGAGATACTGGCGCAATGTTTTCGGGATGATATGGCTTTTGAGCTCCCTGCATAACATTACGGATTGAGGCTAAAACCTCGTTCATCGGTATTTCTTTTACGTCTTGATCTGCCATGTCTTATCCTAATCTATTGAAGTTGAAAGCCATTTGTTGCGAGTATCTTTATAATATTGCTTTGAATTATACAAATCAACATTAAGTTTTAAGTTTTTGGCGGTAAGTTTGCCCATTGCCTGCATTACTTGCATTGACGACAAATAATAATCGCGGCGGGCGGTAACAACCTGAACCTGTGAATTTAACAAAGTCTGATATGCTGTTAAAACATCCAAAATAGTGCGGTTTCCCAAAGCTTCTTCTTTTTTGACGCCGTCCAAAGCTATTTTGTTGGCTTCTACTTGTTCTTCCAATGCTTTGATTCTGGCATCATTGGCTACCATCGCCTCCCAGCTGCCGGTAATCGCCGAAACTGCGGCACGCTGTGCGCTTAAGACATTTTCTTGAGCTTGCCATTTGGCATATTTGCTTTGGCGAATGCGAGCTCTGCTTTCACCTGCATCATAAAGGGGAATACTGGCATTTACACCCCAGCTCATTTCATCCACTTCGCTATTGGGATCACCGTGATGCTTGGAATTGCTTTTGCTTTTTCCTGCTGTGCCGGTCGCGGAAAGTTGCGGCGATAAGGCACCATAATTGGCTTTTACGGCATATTCTTTGGATTTTAGAGCCTCTTTTGCCTGTAACAAAGCAAAGTTATTTTTCTCGGTATATTCCAATGCTTTGGCAAAAGTTGAGGGCAAGAAAGTATGTATATTGGTCGGCTCACTCAAATTTTGCGGATTTTTACCGATTATCTGCTTATATATAGCTTTTGATACTTCCAGTGTTCCCTCGGCGCTAATTCTGTCGGCAATGGCTTGAGAATAGCTTGATTTTGACTGGGCAACGTCTGTGCGTGTCAGCTCGCCGACATTAAAACGCTCTTGGGTTTCATCCAATTGCTTTTTGAGCAGTTTTTCATTGTTTTTTTGCAAATTTACGATTGCTTCATCGCGGACAACATTGAGATATGCTTCAGAAGCACTCAAAAATATCGTTTGCTCATAATTTGAGAGGTTATATTGTTCCGAACGCGAGGCACTATCTGCCGATTTTACGGAATTGACCGTTGAAAAACCGGAAAAAAGCGGCTGTGATACAGTGGCACCATAACTGGTGTTAACACTCCCGTCTTCGGAGGGATTAATATTGCTGTCACGATTGGCATTGCTGTATTGTCCGGTGAGAGCCACGGTCGGACGATAGCCGGATTTTGCAATCGCAACATTTTCATCAACGGAACGAGAATATGCGCGTTGCGCCTGTAAATCAGGATTACTGCTATAGGCTTCGGCCATTGCTTCAAAAATTGTCTCTGCCCTTGCGGAAAAACAGAACAGTGTTCCGGCTACTATGGCAGGGATAATAGTCTTGTTCATAAATACACCTCTTTATAAAATAAACTGGGGTGATTATATAACTTTTTTTGCTGATTGCAATATTTTTTAACCGCTGCGGCGGCAAATATTTACTTTTTTTATCAATTTCAGGTAAAATTTTGACAATCATTATTTATTTCAATTCAAAAAAATATCTTTTATAAAAATAACATTTGACAAAATTTTCGAAATATGATACTTTTATGGACGAAAATAATTATTATGAATGATATTATTAAAAAATGAAGTAATGTCTTTTTTCATAATAATCCAAATAAGAAATCAATAATAAAAAATAGTAACAATAAAAAAAACAAGAAAATGAAAAAGAGAAGTAAAAAGGAAGAATTAGGTATTATCGCTTCCGGCGATATGGTTAAGATTGAGAACGCTATTAAAGATTACGCGTTCACACCGGGAGTGCAGGGTGCGCTTTTAGAACCTGAAAATGCTGCTATTCTCAAGCTTTATTTGAGCCTGCGCAAACCTTGCAAAGATTTCGTAGAGAAAGTCTTAATCGGCGATTATGATGAAAATCTGGTTGAGGCTTCCGTCGTGGGAAATTCCCTTGATGAGGAGAACGAAATTCTCTTGGTTGAGCGGTATCCTCATCTCGTGAAGAGTTACTGCAATGAAAATCCTGCCGGCCCCTATCTTCACGAAAGCGCATACGAGATTGCCGCTCAAAACAAGGAGCTGGCTGATTTCGTGAAGGTACGCCCAGTCGAGGAGGCTTCACAGAACTTGGGAGAGATGTTTTCTCCCGAAATTCTGAAGAAACTCGGCTATTGCTGAGTTTCTTAACAAGAGGGAGTGATTAAATCACTCCTTTTTTGTTTTAAAAACATTTCTAAAAAGAAAAGGATTGACGTTCTTGACAATTCGATAAAACGGTGCCAGAACGAGCAAAGGAGAATTTTTACGGATGAGAAAAGCAGTTTTATATATTCACGGAAAAAATGGTCGTGCAGATGAGGCAGATCATTACAGACAATTTTTTCCGGATTGTAATGTTATAGGGTTGGATTATAACGGACAAACGCCATGGGAAACTAAAAAAGAATTTTTAGAAGTATATAATCAGCTTGCGCTCGAATATGAGAGTATCAGAATTATTGCCAACAGTATCGGCGCATATTTTGTTATGAATGCTTTGGCTGATAAAAATATTGAGCAGGCGCTTTTTATTTCGCCGATTGCGGATATGGAAAAACTTATTCTTGATATGATGAATTTTGCCGGCATTACAGAAAAAGAATTGGCAGAAGAAAAGGAAATTATAACATCTTTCGGAGAGAATCTTTCGTGGGAATATTTATGCTATGTGAGAGAAAATCCGATTGTATGGAATGTGCCGACAGATATTTTGTATGGCGAAAAAGATAATCTGACTTCAATGGATACAATTTCCGCATTTGCCGAAAAACATAATGCTTCGCTCAGCGTTATGAAAGGTGGTGAACACTGGTTTCATACCGCAGAGCAGATGAAATTTTTGGATAATTGGCTGGGGAAATGTTTGAAAAAGGAGGTATAAAATGACAAGGATTGAAACGGAACGTTTGAATATATATGTCGCATCAAAAGAGGAAATGGAAGAATTTATTTCAAACCAAAGTATCAAAGAGCTCAAAGATGCTTATGCGGAAATGTTGAACGGATGCCTCAAACACCCAGCACAATGGGAATGGTATGCGATTTGGATGATTGAACTCAAAGACGGTACGCATGTCGGTGAACTATGTTTTAAGGGGATTGATGAAAAAGGTGTGGCTGAAATCGGATATGGTATTTCGGCAAATCATCAAAAAAAAGGATATGCAACAGAGGCAGTAAAAGCCGTTGCTGATTGGGCTTTAAGACAAGCAAATATAACGGCCGTTGAGGCAGAAGCCGAAATTGAAAATAAAGCCTCAATACGTGTTCTTGAAAAATGCGGTTTTGTGCCTTTGGATAAAATCGGTCAAGAAGGTCCCCGTTATGTGCTAAAACGTGCGAAAATCACATTTCGTTTAGAAGAGCCGAAAGATTATAGATTTGTTGAAAATATGGTGAGAGAATCTTTTTGGAATGTTTATCGTCCGGGGTGCTTGGAGCATTTTGTTCTCCATAAATTGCGAGATAATCCCGACTTTGTAAAAGAACTTGATTTTGTGATGGAAAAAGACGGCAAAATTATCGGGCAGAATATTTTTATGCGTGCGGAGATTAAGGCTGATGACGGGCGCAAAATTGAAGTTTTGGCAATGGGACCGATTTGTATTACACCCGAGTTGAAAAGACAGGGATATGGAAAAATGTTGTTGGATTACACGTTGGAAAAAGCCAAAGAAATGGGCTTTGGTGCAATGTGTTTTGAGGGGGATATAAATTTTTACGGCAAAAGCGGTTTTAGCTATGCTTCAAAGTTCGGTATTAGATATCATGATTTGCCGGAAGGTGCTGATGCTTCATTCTTTTTGTGCAAAGAATTGATTAAAGGATATTTAGCCGGCGTAACCGGAGAATATGCACCTCCTGCCGGATATATGGTTGATGAAAAAGAAGCAGAGGAATTTGATAAGCAATTCCCATTCAAGAAAAAAGAGAAACTTCCCGGACAGATTTTTTAATAAAACTTGACTTAATTCTTTTATTTAATAAAATAAAACTCAATAAATTGATAATTATATTTATTATTAATCAAATAGTTTTTATATGAAAAATACAGATAAAAGTATTATTAAACAAGGTATTGAAGAGCGTATTAGGGTTTGGAAGCATTTTTATGCAGAACAAACCAGCGAGGTAGATGAAAATTCTTCTTGGCTGGATATTTTGTTGAAGCTTAATCTTTCATACGAAGAGAGTAGCCGTTTGGCAAGAAAAGCCATAGGGAAATGTAAAACCTTTAATGCTATGGAGTTGCGCTTTTTGTGGAAATTACCTCTTTATAAATGGGTATCTGAATTGATGCAGACGGCTCCCAACGATACCTATTATGACTGCTTTTCAGATCACTATCCGAACGGTGATGAAATTTACTTTATGCGCCATCCGACATTATCGGAATTTAAGCAAAGCGGCAATCTTTATCGTGTTCCTATTGTTGTTGCGACAATCGTTCCCCATATACCCGTCGATTTTGATAAAGATGTGTATGTATGGTGTGATGATTTTGGTGTTTTTAAGAAACCTTGGAGTAAACACCTTATTATCCGTTATGCGCTTGAAAAGCCAGCAGATTATGATGAAAATTGCAACAAACAAGGCTTCACAATAAGTTTATTGTGAAGCCTTTTTTAACCTTTTATCTGCCAATTATCTACCAGAATTTTCTTTTGTTTTCAAGTTTGATAAAACTCGGTTGAAAGTGCCTTTTGAGAGGTCTATACGTACTTTTTCTCCGGCTTTTATGCCGCGAAGAGCGTCGCCTTTGTTTGAGATCCAGAATGGTTGCCCCATTTCTCTGAACTCGTTGCCATGATGACCGTACAACACATCGTGCACATTGCCATAATTCGCGACTATCAAATCGGCTTTTAATTTACCGAAATAAGCAAAACGGTTTACCATTGAGAATTCCTTTTTATCTCGATAGTAAACAGGAGAAATTGAAAAAATATATCCTGATAGATCAAATGTCATTTGATCTTCTTTATACCTTTCCTTAAAAATCGGGCAGTTATGGTCGGTCATTTCAGAAGTGATAATCGGAGAATCCTTAAAATATCCGACAATATCCTCGTTGGGCAAGGTTTTTACAATGAAATTTTGTGCCATCAAATATGGACGTTGTTGTAACATATAAATTTTGCCATTTTTAACAGCAAATTCCATATCTATCGGATGTCCCTGCCTGATTTCCAAATGATTCATCAGGGCTACAACCGGTAGCAGGTCTTTGCCGTAATAATCATCAATTGCGCATTTATAAGCCCAAAGTCGTTCGTTTTTTTCACCATACTGCATAAGGACAAAGAAAAAATGATGTTTCGGGTTGAAATTGGCATAAGCTTCAGGAGTTAAAACACCCATTCCTCTATCTTCGAAGGCCTCTTTTCTGATATATTTGGAAATTTTGATAATTTCGCCCTCTTCTTCCGCTTGCACCAATTTTTCTGCCGTTTTTCCTTTTGTTCGATTGATAACAACAAATGGGTCGCCGTCAAAATCTTGGCTGTAAGCAACGCCGGCATAATCAGGATTTGAAATCATTTGCTGGATTATGACCGACATCTTTGGCATTTTGCCGTTTTCCAGAACAACATTTTCGACAGATTGATAAACTTTTTGCAATGCCTGACGCATTTCTTCAACGGTGGAAACATTCAAAACACTTTCAAAAGCACCGGAATAACTTTTGTTCGAGCCGTCCTCAATATCTGCCGAAGAACGCACGGCAACATTGCCGCCGCTTGCGTGCATGGCTTTTACCGCCTGAACCAAAACAGTGTTAGGGACTTGCTTTTCTCGCAAATATTCTTGGTGGCACTCGTTTGAGAGGACAAAAGTTTTCGGCACACAAACATCTATACCTAATTCCTGTAAATCGGCAATGTAATCATAACTTTCAAGCAAACCTAGAGCTTTACCACCGATTTTTTGCTTGTCAGCCAAAGAAATTTTGTTCAAATCATAGAGTATCATGGGCAAATATATATCATATAAATCAAGGTTTTACAAGCAAAAAGATTATTTTGAAAGTTCAGCAATCAATTGCTCGGCAAATTTTGGAAAAGTTTGCGAAGCTTTGCCTAAAATTTCTTGGTCAAATGCACTGCTGTTGTTACAAGAATCAAGATTGAACAAATATGTTTTTGCACCATAAAATTTTGCTTGTTGAACAAATCCTGCGGCGGGATAGACAACTCCGCTGGTGCCGATGGCAATAAACATATCGCAATTTAAGAGCATTTTATCAACTTCGTTCATATATTGCGGCATTTCTCCGAAGAAGACAATATTTGGTTTTAGCATTCCCGATACTTGGCATTGCGGGCAAATTTCGTCACTTTCAACATCTTCCGATGTCCTGATGATATGTCCGCAATTGGTGCAAACACATTCGTCAATCCTTCCGTGAATGTGATAAACATTTTTATTACCGGCCTTTTCGTGCAACAAATCCACATTTTGAGTTACAACATTGATATTTATGTTAGGCAATTTTTCCTGCAAAATGGTAATTGCCTTGTGCCCATCATTGGGCTCGGCATGCATCATAATCGGGCGCAGTTCGTTATAAAAAGAATGAACAAGTGCCGGATTTTTGGCAAAAGCCTCGACCGTGCAAACATCCTCTATTCTATGGTTCAGCCACAAACCGTCCTCTGAACGGAAAGTCCTTAGGCCTGATTCCGCTGATATTCCCGAGCCTGTGAGTATTACAATATTTCTCATTTTTCAGTTTCCAAAAAGTTTTTGATTATTTCTGCCGTTTGTGCCGGAGTTTGCTTGTCGTTATTGATGATAAAATCAGAATAAGGGCGCTTTTGATAGCCTTCTTCATACATTTCATGAATGCGTTTTCTTTCCCACTCATCCAGCTCTCTTCCGCCACGATTTTTTAAACATACTTCCAAACTTGGAGCAAGAGTTACATTGATGAAACGATTGTTTTCATCTGCCAAATCTGACCACTGTTTATAGCTTTCTTCGGCAATGGGATATGCAAAAATTACCGTTTCAAATTCTTGGGATTGTTTCAAAGCTACCAGTTTTTTATTAAGGCGATTTTGACGCTCTTTCCATCCGGCCTCTCTATACAATCCGAGTTTTTCTTGCTCTTCGTCACTCATCAACTCGTCAACTTCAATAAAGATTGCTTTCGGTAATATATTTACCAAAATTTTTGAAACTGTTGTTTTTCCCGAATTGATTGGACCGTTTATATTTAGAAGTAACACTTATTTTTTCCATCCGATTGCTTGTGAGATGATAACACGCTGTCCGTTAGGCAGTTTTAATACTTCTCGGACTTTTTCGCGCTCAAAATATCCGCGAACGACGCTAGCCATATTGTTGGCGGCAATGTAGAGTTCTACATTTTGATAGGCTGAGCCGGCATGCATTGCGGCATAGTCCTCGTTGCTTCCGGTATATACAAGAACAGTGGAAACAGGTTCCATATAGTCTTGCAACTGAAACAACTTTAGATAATTTTCAGCCGATTGTTGAATTAAACTATTTTTCGTAGCATCATAAAGCCAAATGCCGTCTTTGTTAAAAACATAAACGTTCAAATCTTTTTTATTCAATGCGGTAGGAATGGTACGTTTGTCATCTGCTCTGTTCACTCCATAAGCCGCCCACAAAAGATTGCTTAAAGTTTGGGTATCAACAACTTGGTCCGAAAATTCGCGGTCAGAATGACGATTTTCCAATGCCTGAATCAAAGTTGTGGTATTTGTTTTTTCCGGTGACGGAAGTTTTATCTCCGCGGCCAGTGCTGATGTTGCCATAAATCCTGCCATGATTACTCCTATAAATCTTTTCATATTTCCCCCTTTCGATGGATATATCCTATTTTTTTTGAAAATAAATGTCAATATTGAGAAAAATAACATTGCTCTTCATAGGATAAAGATGATATTAAAACAAAAAAAATCCCCCATGATTGTGAGGGATTTTTGTTTTTATAAATCCAAGCTCCTGCTTTTTATCTTTTCAGACACTTTTTTTATAAAATCGGACAAAGGAATATCATTTATTTGCCGCCCGTCTCTTAGGCGGACGGAAATAAGATTATTTTCGATTTCTTTGTCGCCAACCACGATAACGTAGGGTATCTTTTTCTTGGCCGCATTTCTAATTTGGTAAGAAATCGTATTGTCGGATATATCAACTTCTGCTCTGATATCGTTTTCCAGCAGTTGCTCTTGAATTTTGGCAGCGGCTTTTTGGTGTCTATCCGATATCGGTAATATTTGGACTTGGGAAGGCGATAGCCAGACGGGTAGTTTTCCTTCGCATTGTTCAAGATATACACCGATAAAACGTTCTATCGAGCCCAAAATAGCCCTGTGTAACATGATAGGTATATGTTTTTGCCCGTCTTCGCCGATATATGACATTCCCCATTTTGCAGGCAGATTCAAATCAAGTTGTATCGTCATACATTGCCACTCTTTGCCGTTTTTATCAACGGCTTTGACGTCTATTGCCGGACCATAAAATTTTGCTCCGCCGACATCAATATCATATGGAATGTTTTTGTCTTTTAGGACTTGCTCGATAGATTGTTCAGCCATTTTCCATACCGGTTCATTGTCAATATATTTGTCTTTTTTATCTTTCAAGTCTCGAACAGAAAAATAAACTTTGAATTTATCATAACCAAAAACTTTATTGATGGAGAAACCGAAATCAAATACTTTTGACAATTCTTCCATAAACTGATCTTCTCTACAAATGATATGAGCATCATCCTGCGTAATTGAGCGAACGCGCAACAATCCCTGCAAGCCTCCGGATGCCTCATAACGATAGACATTTCCCAGCTCACAATATTTTATAGGCAACTCTCTGTATGAATGAGGAGAAGCATTATAAATTGCGACATGAAAAGGACAACTCATCGGTTTGACATAATATGCGCCCTGCTCTTCTTTGTCTTTTTGGGACATATCCATCGGCGGATACATGCAGTCGGCAAAATGCTCCAAATGTCCGGATTTTTCCCATAGTTGCTTCAAGCCGACAATGGGAGAATATACATATTTGTAGCCGGCTTTTTGGTGTTCTTTTTTCCAAAAGGACTCTATTTCATTTCTGATAATTGCTCCGTTCGGATGCCACAGAGCCAAACCGGAACCGACATATTCGCTGAAAGAGAATAAGTCTAATTCTTTACCTAAACGACGATGGTCGTTTTTAGAAAAACTTTGTTTTTCATCAATATGATTATTATTCATTTTATTAAACCTTTTTTTGAATTGTTAAACTTAAAATTTGCTTGTATGGATGTAAAATCCAGAAAAATAAGAAATATCACCGCACTTAAGCGGTGGTGGTCATGGTAAAGGTTGAAACCATATGAGAAAACGCAGAGCTTAGATTTAAGTTCTGTTGAGATTGATTAAAATATATTTCCACTTCGTTTAACATGGTGGTGAGAATAGCATAAATGGAAATTTTTGTCAATTTATTTTTTACTTATCATTTATCAGACTTATTTTAGTATATCTTCAAAGCTTTTGAAGTGAAAGAAAATGTGATGCTTGGCATTTTTGACAACTTGCAACTTGTCTTTATAAAAAGTTTTTTGCGCATTCAAATTAAATATCAAATCATTTTCGGCAACAACAGCTTTATTAAACTCGGGATTAATTTGATTTTTCTTTTCCTGATACATTTTTTCAAGAGCGGAAAGTTCAGCTGCACAGCTTTCTATTGTGCGCAAGGATTCAAGTTGATTATATTTTTTATATTCTTCATCACTGAAAACCATGTATTTTCGGCGAAAATCAAGATAATTATCTAAAGTTATATTCTTGAAAACTCGGATATTTGCTTTTGATATACCCAATTTTTCATCAAAAAGATACGGATTGCCGCATAAGGCTACTTTTTGACGTATGTTCGGAATTGTGTCAGCAAAAATTGAGGCAACAAAAACTCCGGCGGAATATGCAATAATATAAATGTTTGCGTATCGAGAAAAATCAAAATCTAAACACAAATCCTGATAGTCATATAAAATCAAAATGTCTTTATGGTCATGCAAATTGGCAAATTGATTATAATCACATCCCCAACCGGCAAAGAATACGATTAAATCTTTTGATTTGTTATCTTGATAAAAATATTGCATTTTAACCCCTTAAAACTATTTATATTTTTTAATGTATACGATTTATCCTAATATTTCTTTAAATTCGAATTTGACTAACAAAAATTAATCGCTAATAATAGGATTAACAGGTACTTTTGAAGGGGGTAATATGAAAAAATTGTTGTTTGCTTTAATAATTTCAATATGTCATTCTGTGCCGGTTTTGGCCGAAACAATCTCTTATGACAAATCAGATTTTGCGGAAATCAGCTCGGTTATTAATGATGCGGCCTTTGATATTCGTTATTATTCACCGAATAATTTTACAGGCAACAAGATTGATGGCTATATAGCACCGAAAGCATATATGACTAAAAAATCTTTGAACGCGCTGGCAAAGGCTGCCGAAGATTTGAGAAATCAAGGTTATCGCTTGTTGATATGGGATTCATATCGCCCGCAAAAGGCAGTTGATAACTTTGTAAAATGGATTAATGATCCTGTTGATATGGGAGACAAAAGTTTTTATCCAAATTTGCAAAAGTCTGACTTGTTGACAGGTAATTATGTAATGGCGAAATCAGGACATAGCAGAGGCAGCACTGTTGATTTGACTATCATCAAAAAAGACGGCGGATTTGTTGATATGGGCGGGACATTCGATTTGTTTAGTGAGGTTTCGCACCCGGATTATCAAAATTTGACTGATGAGCAGAAAAATAACCGCAAAATTTTGCGCGATGCTATGGTGAAGGCGGGATTTAATCCAATAGATTCCGAATGGTGGCATTTTACACTGAAAGATGAGCCGTATAAAGATACATATTTCAATTTTGATGTTGAATAAGCAGAAGAGTTAGGAAAACAGATGATATTTAAAAAAATTGAGCGTAATGAGAATATATTTCAGTCTGAATTGTTTTTAAGGGATTCTATGGCTTTTTGCATTATGGAATCTATTAGGGACGATGTGGAAAGGTATCCGGAAGCAAAGTTTTTTTCTGATGGCAAAAATTGTATTGTTGTAAATTCTGATCCAAATCATTCCATTATTGTTTGGACTGCTGACAATTTTAGTGCAAAAGATGAGCTTTTTGATTTTATCAAACAAGAATTTAAGAACAACCTGCCCTTTAAGATTATGGCAAAAAAAGAATTTTATGATTATTTGGTTGAAAATCATAAAATTCCAAATTTGAACATACAAACATTGGGTGTTTATTCGTGTCCAAAATTAAATGATGTTCAATATGTCGGGCATCCTGACAATGCCAGACCGGAAGAAGTTGAGCAAGTAGCGCAAATGCTGGTTAATTTTGACAGAGAGACAGGAGAAAATCCTAATGCGCAATTGTCTGATTATCTCCCGGCAGCTCAAGATTATACCTCCGCTCCGATGAATTGTGTATGGCGCGATGAGGAGGAAAAGCTGGTTGCTATTGCAAAATTGAAAACAAATGTCAAATATCCGCGTATTTCACAAGTTTATACCCTGCCGAACGAGCGAGGAAAATCTTATGCGAAAATGTTGGTTCACTATCTGACTGTTCAAGCATTGAAGAGCGGAAAAGCACCAATGCTTTTTACGGATTTTGACTATGAGCCGTCCAACCGCTGTTATCAAGCTATCGGATATGAGCTGAACTGCACAATCGTCAACTTTATACCACCCTATTTATAAGAATAAAAAAGCCGAGTTTTCAAACTCGGCTTAATTGCAACTTTTATTATTATGCCGCATTAAACTTGGTTTTCGGTTGTCTGCAACGTGGGCATTTCCAATCTTCGGGTAAATATTCAAAAGCCACTCCGTTATTTTCGGCCGGGTCATAAACATAGCCGCAAACGGAGCAAACATATTTGCCTGTTTTGGTTTTGAACACAATCTCTCCAACCGGTAATGTTTTCGGCGGATTGTTCAAATCCACAATACGTTTTTCTTCCAAATTCTCATATCCCAATGGCGTATGCGTTCCCAAATAAACGGTCGGATTATGGCTTACGAATTCACGAACTCTGTCTAATGTTTCACGAGCAGCCGGTAAATCCTCATAAACTACCGATATTTTATTGGCATAAAGTGCCTCGTCGGTGTAGGTTATGTCACCTTGAAACATATAGAACAAACCATCATCTTCGGCAATAATCAAACTGTTACCTTTGGTATGTCCTTTGGCTTTAATGTAATAAACACCATCTGCTATTTTTTGGCTTTCCGGAAAGTTATGATATGCGCCGTCGGTAAAATAAACCGGAATGACATTCGGGATATTTTTGATTTCATCCGCATCACATTCTTCGGCATTTACATAGATTTTGGCATTCGGAAAACTCTTTAACTCACCCGTATGGTCAGCGTGCTTATGGGTAATCAAAATCTTGCTGACTTGCTCCGGTTTATAACCTAAATCTTTCAGTGCTTCCATATATGTTTTGATATCTTTTCCGGTATAAATCATTGTTGTTTCATCGGGAGATTCTTCTGGTGTTCCCGCAGGTAGGCCTGTATCTACCAAAATTATCTCTGTTCCCGTATCTATGACATAGTTTTGTAATCCGGAGCGATATTTCATATCGGCGTCAAACTTATCCGCACCATCTTCGCCACCAAAAGCAAATGGCTGTGTCATAAATCCGTCTGTTCTAAATTTTACTGCTTGTATTTTCATTTTTTACCCCTTCTTTTATTCCCTTCAAATTCTTATTCAATAGATTATAAAGCGTTACAACTTCATTATATGACAGGTATATATTTCCTTTTAATGCTTGCGGTATGGTAGCAGCTTTTTCTTTAAGTTTTAAGCCTTTGTCAGTCAAGATAATTTTAACGAAACGCTCGTCCTCGGCAACACGTTGACGTTTTACAAAGCCTGATTTTTCAAGCTTTTTTATTACGGGTGTCAATGTTCCCGAATCAAGATAAACCTTTCTGCCAATCTCTTTTACTGACATATCGCCAAATTGCCAAAGAGTCATCATCACAATGTATTGCGTATATGTTAAACCGATTTTCTCTAGCGGTTTAGTATATATTTTGATAACCTCTTTGGCACAGGCATAAAGCGAAAAGCACAATTCATTACCGAGCTTTAAGATATCTTTATTATCAGCTGTATTTTTCATTACTTTTTTGCTACTTCCCATTTGCAACGAACAGGCGATATAATAGCACCTTCTTTTTTGAGTTCATTAAAGGCTTTATCAACCACTTTTCTATCCAAACCGGACATTTCGGCAACCTTTCCGGCATTGACAGGTTCGCCCGCTTTTTTCATTGTTTCCAAAACAGTTTCTTTATCAGACATATATTTACTCCTAAAATATTAAATTTGTTGCAAAATCCAATTTTGAACACCAATGCACTCAATCAATTCTAATTGCTGTTCTCCCCAATACATATCAGCTTCTTCATCTTTATAATAGTCTTTGAGCATGTCATAGGTGCTTACATCATCTTTAGCATTATCCAAAACTTTCTTGAGCCAAGATAAGCCATCAACAGATACCTGCAAGTCATGTTTTACAAAGTCTATCGGATTTTCAAAAACTACAGCTTCTTTTTTATTTTCCAGCTTAACTTTGCCGCCCAGGTCCAAAATGCGATCAATAAACTTTTCTACATAACCACGTTCTTCGGTTGCGTGTTCAGCATATTTTGCAGCTAATTTGTTAAAACCTTTAGCCGCGAAAACTCTGGCTTGAATAAGATGTCCGTCAGCCTGTTGAGCCAAATTTGTTACAAGAAATTGTAAATCTGCTATAATCTTTTCGTTTTACATTTTAATACCTTTCTTAAATAAATTGCACACAATTTAATAATATTCAATATAATTGAATACAAATAAAATATTCCTGTGTCAAGAGACTTTTTTAAATTCTATATCAATTGAAGGTAATATCTGCTAAACATCATATTTTTCAATGTTTTCAGAGTATTTTTATCGGTCTGGTCGAAGATTCACAAAAACTCTACGAAACTTCTCAGCAACGATAGTTATATTCTTCCCCGGGTTGCCAATTCTTTATTTTATTTTAACAAAATATTGCTATGTTAAAAATAGAGGTGGATAATGAAAAAGATATTTTTAAGTTTTATATATTTTTTAACAGCGTGCACTTTAGCACCTAAATATGATACAGAGTTTAAGAATCCTGTATTCTATCAACCTTTGAGGCCACTCAGTCAGACATCAACTTGGACTTATCTAACACCAACATCATATGTTTCAATGACTCCTTTAGATAAAAATAAGGTTGATACACAAGGTAAATGCGACCTTGTTGAAAATACGCAAGATCGCATTACTTTGAAATGCAGGCTTGAAGAGCGTGGTAGAAGTCACAACAGATATTTAACTTATGTTATTAAAGACGTTCTTAAGTATGTTCCGAGTTGTTTGCGTATTTTAGAATATGACTACGACAAACCGGAAGATTTTCCCAAAGATGAAATGTTTACGGATAAATATTGTGTTACACCACCTGATTATGTAGAATCAGAATTTGATTGACTCAGCCATTTTTTTAGCCCAATTATTACGATCCTCACCAACATCTGATCTGTTTACATTTTCAGCTATGCCGTCTTTGCCCAATATATTTTTTTCTTTTATAGCTTTATATAGTTTCGGCCAATTATGTTCATTAACTCCACCTATTACATTATATTGTATATCAAGTAAAACCTCTTTTAGTTCTATCGGAAAGCTATCAAAATCGGAAAATTCTCTCCGTAAATGGGCTAAATCATATATCATATGTTTTTTTGCCATATTATATGCGTCTTGCTCAGATAAACGTAGCTTTGTTTCACTTTCAAATGTTTTTGCTTTTCTATTTCGATTTAAATAATTTCCTTTTTCATCTTTTTCTTCGCTGAGTTGATGAATATGGTTATATGCATCCCATTTTTGTGCTTTGGTCGCTGGGATGCGGTCAACGGTAACATTCAAATTTTTAAAAACATTCCAATCATCTACGTTAGCTCCAGCCCCAATCGTAATTTTACCTTTAGTATCAAGATATGGATAAGGTCTAATGGTTTCAAACTCCTTAATATTTTTCCACATTCTTTTATACAATTCTTCATCTGAAATATAATTAGGATTATGAGGTATAATGTCGCTTTTTGTTTCCGATTTATCATTCTCGGCATATTGAGGTAAGCCGGAAAGGTCAACTTTTGCTGTTATCCCTAATCTCTCAATTTTTTCCGGCCTATACGGCTCTGCCCAGCACCGACAGTTGTAATCTTCCCCCGGATTACCACCCTCGGGTGGAATGTGTTTGTTAAATATTTTGCCTTCTCGCTCGGCGTGTTTGCCACGAACTTTGTCGTCGCCTTTGGTGCGCCAAATGTAATAATCCTCCGGATTTTGCTGCATATCATCCGAC
>JAZNXK010000023.1:0-35238 GCA_045593845.1 Alphaproteobacteria bacterium | reverse complement strand
GACCAATTGTTCAAATCTTTGTTCTTTGATGAAGAACGTTATGACTTGTCATCTGTCGGCCGTGTTAAAATTAATGCCGCTTTGAATATTGATTTTGAAGAAGCTCCGGGTACATATCACACATTACGCAAAGATGACATTTTACGTATTGTAAAACATTTGGTGGATATTCGTGACGGTCATGGTGATGTAGATGATATTGACCACTTGGGTAACCGTCGTGTTCGTTCTGTAGGCGAATTGATGGAAAACCAATATCGTATGGGCTTGCTCCGTATGGAAAGAGCTATTCGCGAAAGAATGAGTGCCGAAGTTTTGAACAACGTTAAACCGCAAGATTTAGTAAATGCTAAACCGATTGCTTCGGTTATCAGAGAATTTTTCGGTTCTTCACAACTTTCACAATTTATGGATCAAAATAATCCGTTGTCAGAGATTACGCACAAACGTCGTTTGTCAGCTTTGGGCCCCGGTGGTTTGTCTCGTGACAGAGCCGGATTTGAGGTCCGCGACGTGCACCCGACTCACTATGGTCGTATTTGCCCGATTGAAAGTCCGGAAGGTCCGAACATCGGTTTGATTAACTCTCTTTCAACTTATGCCCGCATCAATAAATACGGATTTATCGAATGTCCGTATCGTAAAGTTGTAAACGGCAAGGTTACCAGCGAAGTTGTATATCTTTCCGCCGATCAGGAAGGTAAATATATCATCGCAGAGGCAAATGCCGCGGTTAAAGATGACGGAAGTTTTGAAAAAGATGTTATTGCTTGCCGTAAAGCAGGTGAATTTGAGTTTGCAACTCCGGAAGAAATTAACTTTATTGACGTTGCCCCGCAACAATTGGTTTCGGTTGCTGCGGCACTTATTCCGTTTTTGGAAAATGATGACGCAAACCGTGCATTGATGGGTTCTAACATGCAGCGTCAAGGCGTTCCGCTTTTGCGTTCGGAGGCTCCTTTGGTAGGAACCGGTATGGAGGCTACCGTGGCAAAAGATTCCGGTGCTACCTTGGTATGTAAATATGACGGTGTTGTTGATGCGGTTGACGCCAACCGAATTGTTGTTCGTTCACAGAGCAAAGATTCTCATGATGTCGGTGTTGAAATTTATAAACTGCAAAAATTCCGCCGTTCAAACCAAAATACTTGTATCAACCAAGTTCCTTTGGTAAAAGTCGGTGATGAAGTTAAGGCCGGCGATATTATGGCTGACGGTCCTTGTACGGATATGGGTGAATTGGCTTTGGGTAAAAATATGTTGGTTGCCTTCATGCCATGGAACGGTTTGAACTACGAAGATGCTATTTTGCTGTCCGAGAGAGTTTCGCGTGATGATGTTTTGACCTCATTGCATATTGAAGAATTTGAGGTTATGGCTCGTGATACCAAACTGGGACAAGAAGAAATTACCCGCGATATTCCGAATGTCGGTGAAGAAGCTTTGAAGAACCTTGATGAGGCCGGTATCGTTTATATCGGGGCAGAAGTTAAGGCCGGCGATATTTTGGTGGGTAAAGTTACTCCAAAAGGTGAATCTCCGGTTACTCCGGAAGAAAAATTGTTGAGAGCAATTTTCGGTGAAAAAGCCAGTGATGTTCGCGATACTTCTTTGCGCGTTCAACCGGGGATTGAGGGTATTGTCGTTGATGTTCAAGTGTTCTCTCGCCGCGGTGTTGAAAAAGATGAACGTGCTTTGGCGATTGAACAACAAGAAATTTCTCAACTCGCAAAAGACAGAGATGATGAAATTGCCATTATCCGCAACATTTTTGAAGAACGTTTGAAATCAATGCTGATGGGACAAACAGTTGTTGATGCTCCTAAAGGTATTGCCAAGAAAACAGTGCTCAAAGAGAAAGATTTTGATGCAATTCCTTCTTCACAATGGCGCAAAATTGCCGTTAAGGACGAAGAAGTTATGTCAAAAATTGAGGAATTTGTTGCCGCTTATGATGCTCGTGTTAACGGTGTTAAGAAGCACTTTGAAGACAAGGTTGAAAAAGTTCAACGCGGTGATGATTTGTTGCCGGGCGTTTTGAAAGCAGTTAAAGTATTTATTGCTACAAAACGTAAGATGCAAACCGGTGATAAGTTGGCAGGACGTCACGGAAACAAAGGTACAATTTCGCGCGTTTTGCCGCTGCAGGATATGCCTTATATGGAAGACGGTACACCGGTTGATATCGTGCTCAATCCTTTGGGTGTGCCTTCTCGTATGAACGTCGGACAAATTTTGGAAACACACCTCGGTTGGGCTGCAAAAGAGCTCGGCAGACAATTAAACGAGATGTGCGAAGAATATAAGCGCGGTGAAAAGACCATTACTCAACTGAATAATAAATTGAAAGAGATTTATGGCGAAAAGCAATATAAGAAGCAAATTGCAACTTTGAGCAATGAGGAAAAAGTTGAGATGATTTCCAACGTTAAAAACGGTATTCCGATGGCTACTCCGGTATTTGACGGTGCTCACGAAGATGACATTAACAGAATGCTTGAGATGGCCGGCCTACCGACATCGGGCCAGATTGATTTGTATGACGGACGTACGGGTGAAAAGTTTGACCGCAAAGTTACCGTCGGTATCATCTATATGATTAAATTGCACCACATTGTTGATGAAAAAATGCATGCTCGTTCGGTCGGACCGTATTCTTTGGTTACACAACAACCGTTGGGCGGTAAGGCTCAATTCGGCGGACAACGTTTTGGTGAAATGGAGGTTTGGGCTTTGCAGGCTTATGGTGCGGCCTATACCTTGCAAGAAATGTTGACGGTTAAGTCCGATGACGTTGAAGGCAGAAGAAAGGTTTATGAAGCGATTGTTCGCGGTGAAGAAGGCTTTGAAGCCGGCGTTCCGGAATCTTTCAACGTTTTGGTTAAAGAAATTAAATCGTTGTGCTTGAACGTAGAACTTTTGAACGAAGCCATTTAAGTCTGGAGATAAAAATATGAATGAAATTATGAAATTTTTCGGTCAACAACCGGCTAATGGAGATTCTTTTGATGAAATCAAAATTTCAATCGCATCTCCGGAACAAATTCGTTCTTGGTCATATGGTGAAGTCAAAAAACCGGAGACCATTAACTATAGAACTTTCAAGCCTGAAAAAGACGGTTTGTTCTGCGCACGCATTTTCGGTCCTGTAAAAGACTATGAATGCTTGTGCGGAAAGTATAAACGTATGAAATATCGCGGTATCGTTTGCGAAAAGTGCGGTGTTGAAGTTACGTTATCCAGTGTCAGACGTGAGAGAATGGGACACATTGAGTTGGCTGCTCCTGTTGCTCATATTTGGTTTTTGAAGTCTTTGCCGTCACGTATTTCGATGTTGACGGATATCGGCGTGAAGTCTTTGGAAAAAGTTCTTTATTTTGAAAACTATATCGTTATTGAGCCGGGATTGACTCCGCTCGGTATGTATGATTTGTTGTCTGAAGAACAATATCAGGATGCCATTGATAATTATGGCGAAGATTCTTTTAGAGCCGGTATCGGTGCGGAAGCTATTAAAGAAATTTTGGCTTCTATAGATTTGGAAGAAGTTCGCAAAGAAATTCGTGCCGAATTGAAAGAAAATCCTTCCGAAGCAAAACGCAAAAAGTTGGTTAAACGCTTGAAGATTATTGAATCTTTCATTGAGTCTAATACCAAACCGGAATGGATGATTTTGGATGTATTGCCGGTTATTCCGCCGGAGTTGCGTCCGTTGGTTCCTTTGGACGGCGGCAGATTTGCAACTTCGGATTTGAATGATTTGTATCGTCGCGTTATCAACCGTAATAATCGTTTGAAGAGATTGCTTGAGTTGCATGCTCCGGACATTATTATTCGTAACGAAAAGAGAATGTTGCAAGAATCTGTTGATGCTTTGTTTGATAACGGTCGTCGTTCACGCGCCATTACCGGAACAAATAAGCGTCCGCTGAAATCTTTGTCCGATATGCTCAAAGGTAAACAAGGTCGTTTCCGTCAAAACTTGTTGGGTAAACGTGTTGACTATTCCGGTCGTTCGGTTATTACCGTGGGTCCTGAATTGAAACTGCAACAATGCGGTTTGCCAAAGAAGATGGCTCTTGAGTTGTTTAAGCCTTTTGTGTATGCAAAATTGGAACTCTACGGACACGCAACAACCATCAAAGCTGCAAAGAAGATGGTTGAAAAAGAGCGTCCGGAAGTTTGGGATATTTTGGAAGAGGTAATCAGAGAGCATCCTGTTCTTTTGAACCGTGCGCCGACATTGCACCGCTTGGGTATTCAAGCTTTTGAGCCGGTATTGGTCGAAGGTAAGGCAATTCACTTGCACCCGTTGGTTTGTACCGCGTTCAACGCTGACTTCGATGGTGACCAAATGGCTGTTCACGTACCGTTGTCGGTTGAGGCTCAATTGGAAGCCAGAATTTTGATGATGTCCACAAACAACGTTTTGTCTCCGGCTTCGGGTAAACCGATTATCGTGCCGACACAAGACATGGTTTTGGGTATTTATTATCTGACTTATGATGCCGAAGGATTGAAAGGCGAAGGCTCTATTTTTGCTGATTATAACGAAGTTTTGTTGGCTTTGGATGCCAAAGTTATTGACATGCACAGCAAGATTAAGTGTCGCATTAAATATGTTGATGAAAACGGCGAACGCAAATACGGTTTGGTTGATACAACCGCCGGTCGTTTGATGGTTGCCGAGATTTTGCCCGAAAATGAGAATGTTCCGTTCTCTTTGGTTAATCGCTTGGTTAAGAAGAAAGAAATCGCAGAAATTATTGACATTATTTATCGTCACTGCGGTCAAAAAGAGACGGTTATGTTTGTTGACCGTTTGATGACACTTGGTTTCCAAAATGCTTGTAAAGCCGGTATTTCTTTCGGTAAAGATGACTTGATTGTTCCTGATGCAAAGAAGGCTTTGATTGCAGAAACAGAAAAACAAGTTAAAGAATTTGAACAACAATATCAAAACGGTTTGATTACTAAGGGTGAAAAATATAACAAGGTTATCGATATTTGGGCGGCCTGCACCGATAAGGTTGCAGATGAAATGATGAAAAACATTTCAAAAACCGAAAACGGATATATTAACTCTGTTTATATGATGGCTCACTCCGGTGCGCGCGGTTCTGCCGCACAAATGCGCCAAGTTGCCGGTATGCGCGGTTTGATGGCAAAACCATCTGGTGAGATTATTGAACAACCGATTATTTCAAACTTTAAAGAAGGTTTGACAGTGTTGGAATACTTTAACTCTACCCACGGTGCTCGTAAAGGTTTGGCCGATACCGCTTTGAAGACCGCTAACTCCGGTTATTTGACACGTCGTTTGGTTGATGTTGCGCAAGATGTTGTGGTAACGGAACAAGATTGCGGAACCGAAAGAGGCATTATTGTTCGTCCGGTTGTTGAGGGCGGTAATGTTATTGTTTCTATCGGTGAGCGCATTTTGGGACGCACGATTATGGATGATATTGTTCATCCGGAGACAGGTGAGGTCTTGGTTAACAAAGGCAAATTGATTGATGAAAATGATGTTGATTTGGTTGAAAAAGCCGGCGTAGAACAAGCTAAAATCAGATCCGTTTTGACTTGCGAATGCAAGAACGGTATTTGTGCCGCTTGTTACGGACGTGATTTGGCCAGAGGTACACCGGTTAATATCGGTGAAGCTGTCGGTGTTATCGCCGCTCAATCAATCGGTGAGCCGGGAACCCAATTGACCATGAGAACCTTCCACATTGGTGGTGCTGCGTCAAAAACAGCAGAACAATCAACTGTTGAAGTTCCTTTTGCCGGTGAATTGAAACTTGAGAACGGCCATACAATTACCAATGCCGAAGGTGTCGGAATTGTTTTGGCACGCAACTGTGAGATTGTGGTTGTTGATGCTCAAGGTCGTGAAAAATCTCGTCACAAAGTTCCTTACGGTACCAGAATTTTGGTTAAAGAAGGTGCTAAAGTTAAGAAAGGTCAGAAAGTTGCCGAGTGGGATCCGTTTACTGTTCCGGTTATTACCGAAAAAGCCGGTAAAGTTGAGTGGATTGACCTTATCAATAATGTGTCTTTGGAAGAGCGTGTTGATGAAACAACCGGTGTTGTCGATAATGTGGTTATCGATTGGCACTCCGGTGCAAACAGCGCAAACCTCAAACCGAGTATTGTATTGAAAGATGCTAAAGGCAAACCGGTTACATTTGATAACGGTAAAGATGTTCGTTATTACTTGTCGGTCGGCGCGATTTTGAGCGTTGAAAACGGTGCCGAAGTTAAAGTTGGTGATGTTGTAGCGAGAATTCCGAGAGAAAGCTCGAAAACAAAAGATATTACCGGTGGTTTGCCGCGTGTGGCCGAGTTGTTCGAAGCTCGTCACCCGAAGGATGAGGCAATCATTTCCGATGTTGACGGTGTTGTCGAGTTTGGTAAGGACTATAAGGCTAAACAACGCATTACCGTTGTTCCGCAGAAGGGCGAACCGGTTGAATATTTGATTCCAAAGGGACGTCACTTGGCAGTTCAAGAAGGTGATGTGGTTAAGAAGGGCGATATGCTGGTTGAGGGAACACCTGCTCCGCACGATATTTTGAGAGTTTTGGGTGTTGAGAAATTGGCTGAATATTTGGTCAAAGAAGTTCAAGACGTATATCGTTTGCAAGGTGTTAAAATTAACGATAAGCACATTGAAGTTATTGTTTCACAAATGTTGCGCAAAGTTGAAATCAGAGTTCCTAACGATACGACTTTCCTCATTGGCGAACAGGTTGACAGAGATGTGTTTGAAGCCGAAAATCAAAAGACAATCGCAGAGGGCGGTGCTCCGGCAGAAGCAGATCCGATTTTGCTCGGTATTACCAAGGCCTCATTGCAGACCAAGTCATTTATTTCGGCTGCATCCTTCCAAGAGACTACCAGAGTTTTGACCGAAGCCGCTGTTGAAGGCAAGGTTGATAAACTTACGGGCTTGAAGGAAAATGTTATTGTCGGTCGTTTGATTCCGGCAGGAACAGGAACAGTTTTGCGCTCGTTGAAACGCGTTGCGGCTCAAAATGATAAAGAAATTTTGGCTCTGCGTGAAGAAGCTCAGAAGGCTCAAATTGAGGCGCAGCCTGAAGAAGAATCAGGTGAGGTTCAAGAGCCTGCAGAATAATAACGCTTGTATAAATGAGCAGAAAAGACCTCGATTTTTTCGGGGTCTTTTTTTGTTGGGGTTTTTGGGGTAGAATAGATGCGAGGTTAAGCAATCTTCGAGTTTTTATTGGTTAATTCGTAGATCCCTTGACCAAAAACTGACGTTTTTGGAGGGATGACTTTTATAGAGATGCTTTCGTGCCGAGCAGGGGATGACGATTATAATAAATGTCATTGCTTGTTTTTTTTGCGTTAGCAGAAAACGTCCAACGATCTTCGAGTTTTTATTGGCTAATTCGTAGATCCCTTGACCAAAAACTGACGTTTTTGGAGGGATGACCTTTATAGAGATGCTTTCGTGTCGAGCAGGGGATGACGATTGGCTTGTTTTAGGGTTTGTTTTTAAGTTGGCAAAGTTCTATGAGAAGAAGGTGCGAATCGAGTTTTACTAAATATGAGCGCAAAAAAAAATGACACCAATGGGAGATGGTGTCATTTCAGAATTTGCAGTTGTGATAAAATTAGGAGATAGGGAGAAAACAACTGCAAAAAAGCTTACAAGACGTAGCGCAAACCGCCATATACTTCGTGGCTGTGGATTTGTGCGTCTTTGATTTTGCCATAGTCAAAGTAACGGTAGCCGACGTCAAGATTGAGTTTGTTGGTCATTTTAGCTGACAAACCGCCACCTACGCTCCATGTGAAGTTGTCTTCATCATATTTGGTGCTACCCTCAGGATAGGTGAATTTGTACTCCAATTGGGTGATACCAACACCGGCGTTGACGAACGGGGTGAACCATCTGTATGGCAACAAATCCCAATAAACGTTGAACATATAGGAAGTGTAGTCAAACTCTCCTTTGGAGCCGCCGACATAAGTTTCCCAGTTCGGGTCATAAACAGGTTTGGTTTTATTTTCGTTGGTTTCGTGCCAAATATATTCTACCTCTGCGCGGAAGTAGTTGTAGCGATAACCCAAAGCTCCGCTGAACATCATGTCTGTTCCGCCGATGTCAAAACGGTTGTCGCCTGCTTTTTGGTCGTCGATTGTCGGGTTGGCACCGCCACCACGAACACCGAGATATAATCCGTTGCAACCTGCGGCAGCATTACCGGCAATAAAAAGTCCGCAAATCAATGATAAAGCGGTGATTGTAATATGTTTTTGCATTTCATTTCCCTCATTAAGGTTGGACAAAAAATCAATGTTGGGGACACATTACACTATTTTTGGCAAATAATCAAGCTTTTTTTGAAAAAAAATATTGTAAAATTTCTCCCAATATGAAATAAATGTATCCATGAAAAGTAAAAAAGATATTAATATAAGCCCGAGACAGGGTGAAATGAAAATTTTGTCAATGAGCGTTTTGCCTTTGATACGTAGCATTATCGGCAATAAAGGACTTGTTGTTGCAGACATGATTTCCCTGTGGAAAAAAATTGTCGGTGAGGAGATGGCGGCTTATACTTTGCCGGAAAAAATCGAGTTTGCGGGCAAAAATCGTGATAACGGAGTTTTGCGTTTGAGAGTTCCGAACGGGGCTTTTGCCTTGGAAGTGCAACATCGAAAGAATTTTTTGATGCAGAAAATCAATGCCTATTTCGGTTATAATGCAGTGGCTGATATCAGGATTGTTCAAGACGGAAACCGTAATTGGGATATGGATTTAAAAAATAATCAACTGGATGAAGAAAAAATACTTGTCAGCGAAGATGAACAAATCTATATTGAGCAGTTATCAGATGGTATTAAAAATGAAAAGCTTAGGGAAAAGCTTGTCAGTTTGGGTAAAAAGGTATTTAATTCTAACCACAAGTGAGAACAAATGTTTGAAAGATATGTAAAAATTTTTAGTAAAGTTCTGGCGGCAATTGTCGTTTTTGTTTTTGCGGATGTCTTTTATCTGACACAAAAAGGTTTTGTTTGGCAGGACGGCGGTTTTGTTTTGGTGAAAGAAGTTGCGGCAAAAGAGGATAAAGCCTCAACTGGTGATGCTGATCTTGCTTCTTTTTCGATTGAGCCGCTTTATGTTTTTGGTGATGAAAATGCGCCGATTACTTTTTATGAGTTTTCATCTTTGGGATGCACGCATTGTGCTGATTTTCATCTGGATGTTTTGCCCAAGTTGAAGAAAGATTTTATTGATCAAGGCAAGGTTAAGCTGATTTTTGCGGATTTTCCGATTGATAAAAAATCTATGCAGGCAGCCATGTTGGCACGTTGTTTTCCGAAAGAAAAATATTTTGATTTTTTGAAGATGTTGTTTGAAAAACAGTTGACTTGGGGATTGTCCTTTAAGTCGGAGAAGTTGCTGGCAGACTATGCAAAGTCTAAAGGTATGTCAAAGGAAGAGGCTGTGGCTTGTATGTCTAATGATAAAGTTGCCGCAGAGATTATGTATGTCAGACAACAAGCAATGGAAAAATTGCGCATTCAAGCGACACCGTCGTTTTTGTTGAGATCAAAAAATGCCAATGAGCTTATTACCGGTGTGCCAAATTATAGCATATTGGTCGAAAAATTGAATAAAATGCTCGCTGATTAATAACTAAGTAACTTTTATGGAGTATACCAGTTGGATAAAAATGTTCCGGAAGATTTGCGGAGACTGAAAAACAAGATAAATGTTGCAAAAGAAAAAAAGACGGCGAAGCCCTCTGCTCCGAGGGTTGTTGCAGCCAGCGGCATAGGAATTAGGATTGCGGCTGATTTGTTGGCCGGAGTTCTGGTCGGGGGCGGAATAGGTTATGTTTTGGATGACTTTTTCGGAACAAAACCGATTTTGCTGGTGATTTTTTTGTTTTTTGGCGGAGCGGCAGGTTTTTTGAACGTGTATAGAATGGTTAAAAGTGTGGAAAGATAAAGGAGTATGTTTCGTTGTCAAACCCTATGGAACAGTTTAATGTCGAACCGATTATACCGATAAATGCGGGTGGTCACGATATATCTTATACAAACTCTTCAATGTTTATGACATTGGCGGTGGTTGTTTGTGTGTGCTTGTTCATGCTGTGTTTGCGCAAACGCACGATTGTTCCGAACAAGGCACAAGCTTTTGCCGAAACGGTTTATGATTTTATTTATTCTTTGGTGAAAGAAAATATCGGGCCGGAGGGTTTGAAATATTTCAGTTTTATTTTTTCTCTGTTTTTGTTTGTGGCTTTTGGTAATGTATTGGGATTGTTCCCTTATGCTTTTACTTTTACTTCTCACGTCGCGGCGGTTGGAACGTTGTCGCTGTTGGGATTGTTGTTCAATATGACCGTGGGAATTAAAAAGAAAAAGTGGGGATATATCAGAACTATCATGCCTAAAGGAATTCCTTGGGTTTTAGCCCCATTGGTTATGCCCATTGAAACAATATCGCTGTTGTCAAAACCGTTCAGTTTGACCATTCGTTTGGTGGCGAACATGACGGTGGGGCATATTATGCTCAAGATAATAGCGGGGTTTATTGTGGCGCTTGGCGCGGCAGGAATTGTGCCGTTGCTCTTTGATGCCGGTATTATTGTTTTTGAAATGTTTATAGCGTTGTTGCAAGCTTTTATTTATACAATATTGAGTTGTATTTATTTGAGTGATGCAATACACAGCCATTAATTAATTTTTTTGAAAGGATATTAAAATGGAACCTTTGGCTTATATTGGTGCTGCTATTTCAGCTTTGACTATGACTGTTGCAGCTTGGGGTGTTACAAAAGTTTGGACTACAATTATTACAACAGTAGGCCGCAATCCTCAAGTTAAGAAAGATGTTGATATCTACGGTTGGGCAGGTTTTGCTGCTGTTGAAGCTATTGCTCTTTATGCCTTGGTTATCGCCTTGGTTATGTTGACCGGCGGCGGAAACTAATTTTTAAAAGGATAGGTTGGTTATGCCTCAGTTAAACAGTGCGAGCTTTGTATCGCAAATATTTTGGTTGCTTGTTTGCTTTTCTATGATGTGGTTTTTCGTTGCAAAATTGATTGCTCCGAGAATTGCAGATATTATTCAAAGACGCCAACGCAAAATTGATGATTGTATTGCTGCCGCTGATGCTTTTAGGCAGACGGCGGAAGATTTGGTTTTGCGCTATAAAGGTGCGATTAAAAAAGCAGAGCAGGCGGCGGCATTGTCTTGGACTGAGGCAAAAAACCAGCTGGAAGAGCAATCCAAAAAAATGCGCTCGGAAATGGCTCAACGTCTGCAGGAGCGTATGGATAAAAATGAACAAGAATTGAGTAAGATTGAGGCCGATGTTAAAAGTCAGGTGGATTCTTTGGCGGTTGATTTGGCAATGAAAGTCTTACATAAAATGGAAATTGAGACAATTAGCAAAGAGCAGGTAGAAAAAATCTTGCGTGAGGAGGTCAGCAATGGATGAGGATGTTGTAAACAGCGCCGGAAAAGAGCTGATTGATGCCACGCAGGAAGCGGTTATGGGTGCGGTTGCGGATGTGGAGAATATTATAAAAACCACAACCGAGGAGATTGCCGGTTCGCACCATGAAGTTTTTTACCAATCTGCGGAATTTTGGGTCGCGATGGCTTTTTGTGTTGTTGTGGTCGGGCTTTTTGTGCCGATTAAAAAACTTTTGTCCTCATTGTTGCAAAAACGAATCGATAATGTTATCAGCCAAATTGAAAATGCCGAAAAACTGCGTGATGAAGCAAGAGAACTTTTGGCTTCGTATGAGCAGAAAATGGACAATATTGATGCTATATCGTCTTCGGTCGCTGAAAAGACTAAGGCTGATATTGATGCTTTTTGTGAAAATCAGAAAAGATCGTTGGATAAGGACTTGGCCGTTCAAGAAAAAAATGCCGAGCTTAATATGAATGCTCTGAAAGAAAAAATTGCATCCGAATCGTCGGCATTGCTGGCAGATTGTGTTGCCAAGACTTTGGATAGAGCGATAAGAGAAAATTTGAACGAGAAACAGCAGTCGAAGATGATTGATGATGCGATTGCGGCAATAGAATCGCTTTGATATTTATTTTGGAATCTTGTTTTTTTCGCTTGAAGAATCATAACAAGTGTTGTAAATTTAGCGCGAATTTAATTTTGAAGACCGCTATATTAGGTGGTTTTGTTTTTAACCTTAATGCTGATAGGAGCACAGATAAACCATGAGTAAATGGGTATATACATTTGGAAACGGCAAAGCCGAGGGCGATGCCTCCATGCGCAATCTTCTCGGCGGTAAAGGCGCAAACCTTGCAGAAATGAACAAAGTAGGTTTGCCGGTACCTCCGGGATTTACGGTTACAACAGAAGTTTGTACATATTATTACAACAACAATAAGACTTATCCTGCAGATTTGAAAGAACAGGTAAAAGAGGCTGTTGCCGGCGTTGAAAAAATTATGGGCAAAAAGTTTGCCGACGCCAACAATCCGTTGCTTTTCTCCGTTCGTTCCGGTGCAAGAGTTTCTATGCCGGGTATGATGGATACGGTTTTGAACTTGGGTTTGAATGACGAGACAGTTAAGGCTTTGGCAAAGGCTTCGGGTTCGGAGCGTTTTGCTTATGACTCTTATCGTCGTTTCTTACAGATGTTTTCTGACGTTGTTTTGGGTGCAGACTTGGAGTTGTATGAAGAAGCTTTGGAAAATATGAAAAAGTCCAAAGGTTATACCTCTGATACAGATTTGACCGCTGATGATTTGAAGGCTTTGGTTAACCAATATAAAGAAATCGGTCAAAGAATCGGCAAAGTTGTTCCGCAAGATCCTTGGGATCAGTTGTGGGCTGGAATCGGCGCCGTATTCGGCTCTTGGATGGTTGATCGTGCCATTACTTATCGTAAATTGAACAATATTCCAGGTGACTGGGGAACAGCCGTTAACGTTCAAACCATGGTATTCGGTAATGCCGGTGACGATTGTGCAACAGGTGTTTGCTTCTCTCGTGACCCTGCAACCGGTGAAAACGTATATTACGGCGAATATTTGGTTAATGCTCAAGGTGAAGACGTTGTGGCTGGTATTAGAACTCCGCAACCTATGGGCTCAAAGGGCGATGGCAATTCTTTGGAGGAAAAATGGCCTCACTTGTATAAAGAATTGGTTGATGTTCGCAATAATTTGGAAGCTCACTATAAAGATATGCAAGATATGGAATTTACCATTGAGCACGGCAAACTTTGGATGTTGCAATGCCGTAACGGTAAACGTACCGCTCAAGCTGCAGTTCGTATGGCTGTTGAGATGGTTGAAGAAGGTTTGCTCAACAAAGAAGAAGCTATCATGCGCGTCGGTGCCGACCAATTAGACCAATTGTTGCACCCGATGCTCGACCCGAAAGCAAAGAAAAATGTTATTGCTACCGGACTTCCGGCTTCTCCTGGAGCTGCTGTCGGCCGTGCCGTATTCTGCGCAGAAGATGCCGAAGCTTGGGCTGCCAAGGGCGAAAAAGTTATTCTTATTCGTAACGAAACTTCTCCGGAAGATATCGGCGGTATGCATGCTTCTCAAGGTGTTATTACTGCTCGCGGCGGTATGACATCTCACGCGGCAGTTGTTGCCCGCGGTATGGGAACTCCTTGCGTTTCGGGCTCACATGACATTGTTATCAGCTATAAAGACAAGACAATGACAACAAAATCAGGCGTTGTTATCAAAGAGGGCGATTGGGTTTCTCTTGACGGCGGTAAAGGTCAGATTATTGAAGGTCAAGTTCCGACAGTTAAAGCCGATACAAACAGCGGTAACTTCGGTAAGTTGATGGGCTGGGTTGATGAAATCAGAACCATGGATGTTCGTGCTAATGCCGAGACTCCGAAAGATGCTCAACAAGCTCGCGACTTTGGCGCACAAGGTATCGGTTTGGCAAGAACTGAACACATGTTCTTTGATGCAGAGCGTATTCCTGATATGCGCGCAATGATTTTGGCTGAAGATGAAGCCGGACGTCGTGCGGCTTTGGCTCGTTTGTTGCCATATCAAAAGCAAGACTTTAAGGATTTGTTCAAAATTATGGATGGACTGCCGGTTGTTGTTCGTTTGCTCGATCCTCCGCTACATGAGTTCTTGCCACACACAGATGCCGAAATGCAAGAGTTGGCAGACAAGATGGGCATGACTTTGCAACAAGTTAAGAACAGAGCAGATGCTTTGCACGAAGCTAACCCGATGCTTGGTCACCGCGGTTGTCGTTTGCCGATTACTTATCCGGAAATTTGCGAGATGCAGACCAGAGCTATTTTGGAAGCCGCTATCGAATGCGCCGATGCCGGTATTAAAGTTGTGCCGGAAATTGAAGTTCCTTTGACAGGTTCTAAAAAAGAACTCGACATTGTTAAGAATATTATCGATACAACTGCCGAGAAGGTTTTTGCCGAGAGAGGCAAGAAAGTTAATTATGAGGTCGGCTCAATGATTGAGTTGCCGCGTGCAGCACTGAAAGCTGATGAGTTGGCACAATCTGCTGAATTCTTCGGCTTTGGTACCAATGACTTGACACAAACAACTCTCGGTATGAGCCGTGATGATACAGGTGCTATTTTGGATGAATATCGTGCTCGCGGTGTTTATGTTGCCGATCCTTTTGCATCTATTGATGTTGAGGGCGTTGGTATGTTGGTCAAGATGGCTTGCTGCAAGGCACGTTCATCTAACCCGAACATTTTGCTCGGTGTTTGCGGTGAACATGGTGGTGATCCGGCATCTATCGACTTTTTCCAGACTTGCGGCATGAACTATGTTTCTTGCTCTCCGTTCCGTGTTCCGGTAGCTCGTTTGGCTGCTGCACAGGCTGCGGTTCGTCATAAAAATGACAAGCAGGAAGAAAGTGCTAATAATAGCTGCTGCTGCAAAAAAGCCTGCTAAAAAGTGCGTATAACAGCTCATTTAGAGCTAAAATCGCAAAAAGGGAAAATTCATGTACTTCTTTGTACACTAGAATTTTCCCTTTTTTTATTTTAACTCTATCTGAACTATTCTCCGCACTTTTTGAGGACGAAGTTTTTGTGTGAGCCTGTCGCCAAAGGAGTTTTTTCTTATTATTAGACTCATATTCTGGCTTCTAAGTAAAGCGAGTATAACAAGCTCATTTAGAGCTAAAATTGCTCAATAAGAAAAATTCATGTACTTCTTTGTACACTAAAATTTTTCCCTTTCTTATTTTAACTCCATCTAAGCTATTCTCCGCGTTTTTTATGGGAAACGCTTATATAGGAAGTAATTAAATAAATTTTATTTCTACTTTTTTATCAAAAAATTGGGCGAGAGAGAAAATTACACCTATATTTTCAACTTCTCCTAATTCAAGTTTTTGGAGATAAGTTTCTGATATATGTATTTGTTGTGAAAATTCTTTTATGGAGAAACCTTTGCCTTCGCGCAGAAGTCTAATCTGCTTTGCAAAGTTATATCTTGTTTCCAATTGATTTTTTTTAATCTGTCTTTTTGTTTTCATATCTAAACTCCTTTTGATTTTGTTAAAACAAACCCGCCTTTGTAAAAAAGGCGGAGGAGCTGAAAAACTGTTATAGCACAGACGCTCTTATTCAATATATTCGAGCACTCCTCCTTTTTGGGAGGGATAATAGCTATAAAGATGTTTTTCAGACACCGCAACCAATTTCTCGGATGCAGTTTTAATATAATGTATTCATCAGTATTTGGCAAGAAAAAACATTGAAATTATAAAATTCTAATTTAGCAAATTTTGATAAAAAGAATCACATTTTTTAATTTTTTTGCATTTTGTTATTGAAAAATTAATTCTTATTGCTTAAGTTAACGGTTGTATTTAATTAAAATATTAAAACCATATATGGAGAAATGAAATGAAAAGACTTTTAGGTCTGTTCTGTTTCGTAGCTTTGTTGTCTGCTTGTTCTACAACCAGTGAATGGTTTGGCGGCAGCGAGTGCGACTCTAGAGATGCCCGTAATTTTATGGCTAATGCCGAAGATAAAGTATTCTTCGCTTTCGATAGCTCTTCTTTGAGCAACGATGCTGAAGAAGCTCTTGACACTCAAGTTAAATGGTTGAAGAACCATGAGAGAGTTGACGTTGTTGTTCAAGGTTATTGCGATGAACGCGGTACAAGAGAATACAACTTGGCTCTTGGCGAGCGTCGTGCAAATGCCGTAAAATCTTATTTAGTAGCTAACGGCATTGCTTCTGACAGAATCTCTACCATTTCTTATGGTAAAGAGAGACCGGCTGTTTTGGGCAGCAACGAAGCTGCTTGGGCTCAAAACCGTCGTGCTGTAACAGTTGTTAAAGCTGCTAACTAATTTTTTAGACAGTTTCGAAAAAGAAAAAGCACCCGAAAGGGTGCTTTTTTTTATATCTTTACAATTTTGTTTTTTTGTGCTATTTGCGATGGTGAAATTAGTTTATTATTATGTCCTAAAATTATAAAGTTATGAGTATTAACATTTTTGATTTGGTTTATTGCCAACCTTTGGTTTGGGTGACTTTGGCGCTTATTGCGCTGATTGGTATTCCTAACGTTTTATTCTATCGCGAATTTTCTTTCGGGTATTATCCGAAAGAAGTGCGTATTCTTAAAATCTATAATTGGATTTTGGTGGTTGCGGTAGCGGTCCTGTGGGCAGTTGTGGTGATTGTGAACCATACGACGGTTTTGTGGGATTTTGTAAACTTTGCTTTTTTGCTTGGTTTTTCAATCGTATTTGCCCTTATTGCGGCAATTGCATATGTTGTCGCGGTGTCCATTATCGTGGTTTGCGTATTGGAACTGTATTATTTGTTCCTTGCGTTGAAATTTCTGTTTACTAAAGAGTGAAATGTTGAGCCGAATCGGAAGATTCGGCTTTTTTAGTGGACAAAATTATTTTAATTTGCTAGAACAAAGGTGTTTAAAATTCACTATTATGTCAATTAATATTTTTCATTTGGCCTTTGGCCAGCCCCTTGTTTGGGGAGCACTGGTGCTGATTGCCGGTGAGGCTTTCTTTGCTTTGTTACCGCCGTTTGATGCCAAAGACAGCGAGATTTTTCCTTTTTTCCCGCAGCTTAACTGGTTATGCAAGATTATTATTGCTGCGGTAGTGCTGATTTGGTTGGCTGTTGTCATTCTCAATCATCAGACATTTTGGGCAGATGCGCTTAATTTTGTGTTTTTGCTCGGATTTTCGATTGTTTGGATGTATGTAATGCTGTTGGCCTATATACTGGTTTTTATTACATTATGTCTTTTATCGGGAGTTTTATCTGCCATTGGTGCTTTAATCGTTTTTATTTTTGTAGGCATAGGAAGTTGGTTGCTTCGTTTGGTAAGATGATGCTTGAAAAGTCGTTGAATCGTAGAGGTTTGACGGCTTTTTTTGACAAAAAATGATTTTAAGGGTTTACAACTTATTTATTTTGTGTTACTTCTGTCGGCGCATTATATTTATTCTGCATATTATTTCACCTTAAAAATTTTTTATTATGATAGAGTTTTTTTTCATGGTGGTAAAGAGCCAACCATGGATGATTGTGGCTTTTAGCTGCATCATCATTTCAGCGTTTATAACGCTGTTTTGGGGGCGAGATTTTAATTCTCCCCGTGTAATCTACATCTTTCCTAATAACAGGGAAGAGAAGTGGCCTCACTGGGTTTGTGGTATATTGTTGTCTGTTGCTCTCATTATTTGGGTTGCACTGACAATTGCCAACCACACCACGATTGGAAACGATATTTTGTCACTTGTGACGGTGATGGGACTTTCAGCAGTGTTGCTTTATGTGGCGCAGATTGTGTATTTGTTCCTGATGGTGCTGTTTGTCAGTATGATCATGGGAATTTGGTTGTTTGTGAGCAGATACATCATCAGAGATTGAGCAAAGTCGTCGAACTTATTTATGGTTCGGCGACTTTTTTTTGTGGACATAATATTCTTGATGTGATACAAAGCACCTGTTTAAAATATACAATTATGTCAATTAATATTTTTGCTTTAGAAAGCTGCCAACTTTTGGTTTGGGTGGCTTTGGCGCTGGTGGCGCTGTTAGGAATTTTGCATTTCTTTTTCGAAGGTGAAATCTTCGATTCCTATGCAATCTCATATTTTTCATATTCTGAAAAGAAGTGGAAAAAGTGGCTGTATTGGATTGTTCTGGCCGCGGTGGCGGTTTTGTGGTTGGTAGTTGTTATTGCTAATCATCAAACCGGGTGGAATGACGTGATTAACTTTGCGTTTTTGCTGGGTTTTTCTATTGTCTGTGCGGCTCTGACCTATTGTGTGTCAATGCTTGTTATGATAATAGTTTTTATTGTAATGGTTGAGCACAACAGAGGAACAATCAACGATATTTTGAAATGAGCAAGGTCGTCGAACTTTTACGGTTCGACGGCTTTTTTTTTGAAAATAGATAACAGGAGGAAGTTTTTTTGCTTGTGATATTAAAAATTTTACCATATCTTTAAGGAAAAATTGGGGGCTGAAATTATGAAAAAATTTGTTTCTTTATTTGTATTCGGACTTTTTTTAACTGTTGTTGAGGCAAAAGCGCAAGATTATATAGGTTTGCAACAAGAGCTCGATGATATTCGCGAAGATATTAAGATTATGCAGAGAAAAATGTATAATAATGACGACGGCAGTTCCGCTGCGCAGTTGACTCGTTTGGAGGAACAGGTTCGCAGTGTTTCGGGCAGGTTTGATGAGTTGGAATACAGAATAAAACAATTGGGTGACAAAATTGACCTTGTTAACAAAGATATTGATGTGAGAATGAGTATCTTGGAGGGAAAAAAAATCAGCCCAGCAGTAAGCAGTGAAGTCGTTGATAATACTCCCAAATTTGCGGCTCCGGTTGCGGTAGAAGCTCCGCAATCTATTGTGGGTGGTGATATTACCAGAGATGATTCTTTGCAACCGGCAAACGGTGATACGGCACCGGAAATTTATCAATCGGCATTAGAGGCTTTGAAAGCAGAGCAATATGATGAGGCCGAGAAAAAATTTAATAAAATACTCAACAGATTTCCCACTGATAAGTTGGCAGGTAATGCACAATACTGGTTGGGCGAATCATATTACGGTCGTAAGCAATACGAAAAGGCCGCAGTTACTTTTGCAAAAGGATATCAACAATATCATGCAGGAACAAAAGCTCCGGACAGTTTGTTGAAATTGGGTATGTCTATGCAAATGCTTAAGAAGAACAAAGAGGCTTGTGCGGCATTTGTCAGTTTACCGAAAGAATTTCCCAAGGCTGAAAAAAATGTTAGAGACAGAGCAGCGCTTGAGGCAAAGAAGTTGGGTTGCAAATAATGATGGATTTGCAGCAGTCGTTTGACTGCGAAATGCGGCATATTGCCGACGAATATAATCTCGATTTTTCAAAAATTGCAGTCGGTGTGTCCGGTGGGGCGGACTCGCTTGCTTTGGTGTTTTTGTTGCATAATTATACCAAAAATTATGGCGGTGAATTATGTGCTTTGACGGTTAATCATCATTTGCGCAAAGAGGCGGATGATGAAACAAAATATGTTGCCGAATTATTGGCAAAAAACGGTATAAAACACGGGGTTTTGCATTGGTATCATGAGCCGGTGCAGAGCGGAATGGAAAATAAAGCCAGACAGGCAAGATATGAGTTGTTGTTCGGTTGGTGCAAGAAAAATGATTGCAAAATATTGATGACGGCGCATCATTTGCGCGATCAGGCAGAAACTTTTTTGATGCGCTTGCAAAGAGGAAGCGGGGTTGACGGTTTGGCCTCGATGGCTTTTGTTTCGCCGCGTGAAGAGGTGTTGATTGTGCGGCCGTTGTTGAATTTTGAGCCGGAAGAATTAAAAAAATTTTTGCGGGATAAAAATATTGATTGGTGCGAAGATGCCTCAAATTCTTGTGATGATTTTTTACGGGTGAGGGTGCGCAAAATGTTGCCCAAACTCGAAAAAGAATGGGGGTTGTCGGCGCAAAAAATTGCTTCGGCGGCAGTGGCCTTGAATGAGGTAAAAGAATATTTTGCTGAACAGGTTGATAATTTTATTAAAAATCGTTGCCGTTTGTGGTATGGCGTTGCTTGGAGTTTTGCGCCTTTGATGTTTGTGTCTTTGCATAGAGAAATACAAATCAGGGTTTTGGCAGAACTGATAAAGCACGCGGCTGATGCCGAGTATGCACCGGAATATTCTTCGCTGACAAGGTTGGCGGAGCAGTTGGCGAAAAAAGATTTTGCGGGGGCAACACTCGGAAGATGTGAGTTTGTGAAGTTTAATAACAGAATATGGGTGGTGCCGGAAATTCAAGATGACAAAGTTTTATCAAAAAGCGAGTGGGCAGAATTTGTGCGGAAAAACAGCAAAATAAATGCTAACGGCATACCTTATAAACTAAAATTGTATTTGGTCAGAAAAATCGGTTGAGTTTGGAAAATAAAAAAACTATATTATTTCTATAAAAATTATGTTGAGGAATAAATTATGAAAGTATGGAAAAACGTTCTGTTTTGGGTTGTTGCAATCGTTGCTTTGGCAATTTTGAGCAATATTTCCGGTTTTGGCTCCGCCGAAAGAGCCTTTGGCGGTAATCAAATTGCATTTTCCGAATTTATGAATTTGGTTGAAAACAAGAATGTGGAATCGGTGGTTATTGCCGGACCGGATATCAGCGGAAAATTGGTTAACGGTGGCAGATTTTCTACCTACGCGCCGAATGATCCGTCGATTTTTGAAACCATGCGTCAGGCTGGTGTGAGAGTAGAAGCAAGGCCGATGGATAATACAGCAGATACGTTTTGGGGAGTTTTTGTTTCGTGGTTTCCGATGATTTTGCTGATTGGTGTTTGGGTGTTTTTTATGCGCCAAGCCAATGCCGGTAACAGTAAAGCCATGAGTTTCGGCAAGTCGCGCGCGCGCTTGATTGAAAATATGAAAAAAGTTACTTTTGCGGATGTTGCCGGTTGTGATGAATCAAAACAGGAATTGGAAGAAGTTATAGATTTTTTGAAAGAGCCGGCAAAATTCCAGCGTTTGGGCGGAAAAATTCCAAAGGGTGTTTTGTTGGTCGGACCTCCGGGAACAGGTAAAACCCTTTTGGCAAAAGCTGTTGCCGGAGAGGCTGATGTGCCGTTTTTCTCAATTTCGGGTTCTGATTTTGTGGAGATGTTTGTCGGTGTGGGTGCATCACGCGTGCGTGATATGTTTGCACAGGCAAAAAGAAATTCTCCCTGTTTGCTGTTTATTGACGAGATTGATGCTGTCGGGCGTCACCGCGGTGCCGGTCTTGGCGGCGGAAATGATGAACGTGAGCAGACGTTGAACCAGTTATTGGTTGAAATGGACGGTTTTGACGAGAATGAAAATGTTATTTTGATTGCGGCGACGAATCGTCCTGATGTTTTGGATCCGGCTTTGTTGAGACCGGGGCGTTTTGACCGTCAAGTTGTGGTCAGCAACCCTGATTTGCGCGGCAGAGAAGAAATTTTGAAGGTGCATGTCAAAAAAGTTCCGTTGGCAAAAGATGTTAATTTGGGTGTTATTGCCAGAGGAACTCCGGGTTTTTCGGGGGCGGATTTGGCGAACTTGGTGAACGAGGCGGCATTGTTGGCGGCACGCAAAAATAAGCGCAAAGTTACTTCAAAGGATTTTGATGATGCAAAAGACAAAGTGATGATGGGTAATGAGCGCAAGTCAATGGCTATGGATGAGCAAGAAAAATTGTTGACCGCTTATCACGAGGCAGGGCATGCTATTTGCTCGCTTAATGTGCCGGAAACAGATCCGATTCACAAGGCAACAATCATTCCGAGAGGTCGCGCTTTGGGTATGGTTCAGCAACTGCCGGAAAAAGACCAATATTCTTATTCGCGAGCCAAAATGCTTTCGCGCTTGGTTATCACAATGGGCGGACGTGCGGCCGAGGAACTAAAGTTCGGATATGACAAGGTTACCAGCGGTGCTTCTTCGGATATTGCGGCGGCAACAAAACTGGCGCGGGCGATGGTTACGGAATGGGGAATGAGCGACAAACTCGGCCCGATTTTGTATGTCGATAATTCCGAGGAAGTCTTTTTGGGCAAGTCGGTTACGCAGAATAAAAACATGAGCGAAGAAACCGCCAAGTTGATTGACGCGGAGATAAAATCTTTGGTTACGGAAGCGCATGAAAATGCCTTGAAGATTTTGCAGACCAAGAAAAAAGACTGGGAAAAACTCGCGAAAGCCTTGATTGAATATGAAACCTTGAGCGGTGAGGAAATTAAGGCCGTTTTAAAAGGCGAAATGATTTCAAAAGCTAAAGACTCGCCGGTGCCGGAAGAAAAAAGAACAAAGGCTTCGGTGCCGGAAGTTTGAGAACTTTTGTGAGAGACCGCTCGGAGTTAGTTTCGAGCGGTTTTTTTGTGCGTAGTTTTTGAGCTTGATTAAACAAATTATTTTGTTATACTGCGCATTGCGAATTTATTATTTTGTGTTCATAAAAAAATATAATTATGGTAAAAATTTTTCTAATTTGGCTTTTATCTTGCATTCTTGCAGGAGTTTTAGGATTCTTTGCATATAGGACAAGAGAGAGTTTAGCTTTTCTTTGTGCAGTTCTTGCTGTTTTGGCACTCTGTGTGATTTCGGCAGCCGGAGTGGTGTTTTTGGAAAGATTGTCCATGTGGAATATTTGGACACTGTTGGTTCTTTGTGTCCTTTCGCTTGCAGTCATTGTGCTGGTGTATTTTGTTCTGTCGCGTATTGCAAAGAAAAGAGAATGAAAATTAAGCCGCTTGGAGGAATTTCCGAGCGGTTTTTTTGTGCGCTAATTCGAAGATCCCTTGACCAAACCTGACGGTTTGGAGGGATGACCTTAATGTAGACGGACATTGATGCGCCGAGCAAGGGATGACAATTAAAAACTAATTCGTAGATCCCTTGAATTTTTTGCCAAGGCAAAAAATAGGGATGACAATGTTTTCTTGTAATTTTAAAAATTTGTCAAATAAAGAAGTTGACTTTTGTCTATTTTTGTGATAGATTTCAGTCAGTTAAGTATATTTTATTTATTATTAAAAAAGGCCACGTAATAAAGGTGCGAAAGCATCTCCGCGGCATGAAAATTATGGCAAATATTTTGATTTCGTGGCTGCTCTGGATTGCAGTCGTTAGCTTAATTGGCGTTATGATGGGATTATGCGCAAGAAAGATAAGGGGGGGCTTCTGGATCATCCCATTGGTGATTCTGGAATTTGCTGGTCTCCAGGCAATTTCTTTTCTGGTGGAACCGCTGATTACCATCCCCCTAATTGAAAGAGGGGAGTATGAGTTCCTATCAATAGCGGGACTTCTATACTTCGCTATTTCCTTTGCGTGGGGAATCGTTATGGTTATCGCTACGCAGAGATTTCTTTTGCGCCGTGCAAGGAAAAAACTTGGGTGGTCGGCCAAGTAAACAAAAAGGCCGTTGCAGATGAATTGTTACGTTAAAGTGATGATTTTGAAGCAGCGGTTTTTTTGTGCGCTAATTCGAAGATCCCTTGAATTTTTTCGCGAGGCGAAAAAATAGGGATGACATTTTTTAATTTTTTGTGGATTCTTCTTGCTCTTTGCTGATTTGATGTTATAAGAAAGTTGAAGAATTTATTATTAACCAAAACTTTTATAATTATGTTAGTTTCATTGATTGTGTGGCTTTTTGTCACAATATTTGTGGGCGTTTTACTTGCCCTTTGTGAGTATCATTCTTTTGATGCAATTTTTGTAATTGTCATGTTTGCTTTTATCATTATTGCGCTTGTGATGGCGGAATATTTTGTCCCTACTACCGTGAAGTATGAACAACTACTCATTTTTGGGTTTATGTTATTATCTATGGCGATATCTTTTGTCGTTTGCTTCGTTTTTGGAAACTTGCTTAAAAACCGCAATTTAAGAAAATAAAAGTGTCGAAACCGTTGCGGATGAATTGTTACCTTGGGTAATGATTTTGAAGCGGCGGTTTTTTTGTTTTATGGGTGTAAGTAAATTTTTTGTCCATTTTTTTGATAAAAAAACTTGCATTTATTTTAATTGGAGTATATAAGATATTACTGACAGAAATTATTTACAAATTAAAATAAAAAAAGATGGAAAACATTATTTTATCTTGGGAGCTTTTTGCTGCTCCCTATGTGGTGCTGGCACTTTTGGCGCTGGTAAGAGTCTTTACCTGCAAGGATGTCTTCGAGACATTCCCTTGGGAAATCAGAACCGACAAACCGCAAGGCAAAAAGGCCTGTATTCTCCTGTTGGCGATGACAGTTGTTATTGCTCTGGGAGTTATTGTTCTTTCCGGCATGCGCTTTTATGCCATTTGGGGATTGACCTTTGCGATTATGGTAGGTATGGTAGAGGGCTATATATTCTTTCTTACAGGACTTGCCTTTGTGTATCTTGCACAGGGAATTTTGGGGTTTATCTGCTCATTGTTCTACCTGCTCTACATGATGGGGTGTTATTTCTTTAGGAAATAATATTCCGTCAATAAAAAGACCGTTCGGAGAAAATTACGAGCGGTCTTTTTTTTGTGTTGATTTTGGAAAAAATTTTGTTATAAACGAAGCATAAAGTTATTATTTATTTTTATCATTAACCAAAGAGCATGCTGGAATGGCGAAAAGGCGCCGCTCTTAAAAGAAACCAGTGTTTTTATGTTGGCAAAAATATTATTGTGGGCGGTAGCCACCTTTCTTGCAGGTTTGTTTGCCTTTTTTGCGGGTAATACTGACGATGCCTCATTTGGGGATGTCAGTTTTGACGGATCTGCAGTTTGTGTTTTTTTGGCCTTTGCCGCTGTCGTTGTGGCCTTGTGGGCCGGTATCAGCGCATTTGCCGTTTTGGCGCTTCCATGGTTTGTGAAAGTACTAATATATGTTGTCGTTATTGTGGTGACATTAGTGCTGATCGGTTTAATCAAAAACAGGTTCAGACTTTGAGACAGATGACCGTTGCAAATGCTTGCAACGGTTTTTTTGTTGCTTTTTATGATTTTATCGCATATACTCCGGCGCAGTGAATATATGTTTAATTAAATTATTATCTTATTATGATCTTTAAAGTGATTTTTTGCGCAGTTGTAATTTTGTGCGCAGTAGTTTTAGAAGGCTGTCTCTTGTATATGTTGAAAGAAGAGAAAAACAAAGCCAAGGAAGAAGGGCAAAATGAAGCCAGAGCGGAAAATGAAAAAAAGCAAAACACATTCGTTATGTGGCTTTTGTTTGCCGTGACAATGATTGTGATGTTCGGCATGACGTTTTTGATGTGGAAATGTTATTTTTCGTTTTCACCGCTTGTAACGGGGGTGCTCGTTGCCGCATCCGTTTTGGTGGAAGTTGCACTCATCTTTCCGGTCGAGAGATGTTTTGAAAACTTGTGATTTTGTGACCGTTATGTATGAATTGTTACCGAATGGTAATGATTTGTCATAGCGGTCTTTTTTTTATGTCCTTGATATTTTTTGCGAATGTTTATATAGTGGGTGCAAACGGAGGTAAAAAATGGCAAATAAACTTTTTGGAACTGACGGTGTGCGCGGTGTGGCAAATCAATATCCGATGACCGCCGATTTTGCTACCAAACTCGGTATTGCGTGTGGTTTGGAAGTGTGTAAAAATCATAAAAAGGTGGCGATAGCAAGAGATACGAGAATTTCGGGAGAAATGTTGCAATCGGCTTTGACCGCAGGTTTTTTGGCAGCAGGAGTTGATGTTGAGTTACTCGGGGTTTTGCCGACACCGGCGGTGACTTCAATTGTCGAAGATTTGGAAGTTGATATGGCGGTGATGATTACGGCTTCGCATAATCCTTATTTTGATAACGGGATTAAGCTGATTGCCACTAACGGTGATAAGTTTGCCGATGAGGTTACGTCAAAGTTGGAGGATATGGTTCTTAAGGCTGATTTTGCTTTGAGCTCGGAAAAACTGGGAAAAATTATCGAGTATAAAGAGGGCTTGGCTATTTATTTGCAAAAAGCAAAAAACTTTATTCAAGGAGAACGTCCGCTGAACGGATTGCGGGTGGTTTTGGATTGTGCCAACGGCTCTTTTGCAAAAATTATGCCGCAAGTATTTATGGATTTGGGAGCCGGTGTGATTTGTTTGGGGAATGAGCCGAACGGATATAATATTAACGAAAATTGCGGTTCACAGCATCCGGAAAATTTGTTTGAAACGGTAAAAAAAAGCAATGCGCAGTTGGGAATTGCGGTTGACGGTGACGGTGACAGGCTGCTTGTTTGTGACGATTTGGGGCGCAAAGTTCCGGCAGAGCAGTTGATGACTTTTATGGTAAAATATTTGCTTAAAACCGGAAAATACAGAGGAAATGCTGTTGTTTCGACGGTTCTTTCAAATACGGCAATGGAACGTTATATCAAAGATATGGGTTTGGAATATTATAGCACAAAAGTAGGTGAAAGAGCGATTGTGGCAAAGATGCAAGAAGTCGGTTGTGCTATCGGTGGTGAGGAATCAGGACATATTGTTTGGAGTGATTGTTGTAAAAGCGGTGACGGTTTGGTCAATGCCTTGCTGCTTTGTTTGGCTTTGACCGATGAGAAAAGAAAAATGAGTGAAATTTTTCCTCTTTTTGAGTTTGACCCGTGCGTGTTTGTCAGTCTGCCGGTGGAAACAAGAGAAAAAGTGAAAGAAATTGCAAATTCTGATGCGGTGAAAAAAGTTGTTGCCGAAGCCACAGAAAAGATGCAAGGTATAGGCAGAGTGGTTTTGCATCCCTCGGGAACAGAGCCGAAAATCAGAGTTTGGGTGGCAGGAAGTGATGAAAATTTGGTTCATGAAGCTGCAAATATGATTATTGATGAAATTAAGAAAGGATAGAAAATGTTAAGAGGCTTGTTGAGAGTATTTACCAGCGGTTTGATTATTCAGCCGATGGTGCTTTTGGGAATCGGCTTTGGTATATATATGTGCGTAAACTATAATTTGCAGGAAATTTTTGCGTGGTTAGCGGTGCCGCAATTATATGCTTTGGCAGTGATAATTGCTTTTTTTTATACTTTTATATTTGATCGTGTATATATTGGATATGGCAGAAAAGTTAATTGGAGAGGAACTTTTGACCGTTTTGTAGGTCATTTCTTTAAGATGATTTTGGCTTGTCTTTGTGCGGTGAGCTTGTTTGAAACATTGTTTTTCTGATAAAAAATGGCAATAAATTTTGATATAAAGCACGGACTGGAGGTTTTGGAGAAAAATATTAAAATTGCTCCGGAAAAACCCGGTGTTTATCGAATGCTGGATGAACAAGATAATGTGCTTTATGTCGGAAAAGCAAAAAATATTAAAAAAAGAATTGTTGCCTATTCGCATATTGATAAACTGCCGGCTAGGTTGCAACGTATGGTTGCGCAAATCAGGCGGATGGAATTTATTGTCGTTGAAAGTGAAGCCAAGGCGCTTTTGCTTGAAAATGAGCTGATAAAAAAATTGGCGCCGAAATATAATATTTTGCTTAAAGATGATAAGACTTTTCCCTATTTGAGTTTGAATTTGAAGGAAGAATTTCCGGTCTTGAAAAAATATCGCGGTGTTAAAAAAAGCGGATACAAGTATTTTGGGCCGTTTGCCAATGTTTTGGCGGTGAATAATACTCTTGATTTGTTGCAAAAAGCATTTTTGTTGCGCTCGTGCAGTGACAGTAACTTCAAAAACAGGGACAGACCTTGTTTGATGTATCAAATCAAACGTTGTTCAGCTCCTTGCGTGGGAAAAATCAGCAAAGAAGATTATCGTAAATTGGTTGATGAAACGGTTGAATTTTTGGAGGGAAAAAATACCAAAATTCAGCAGAGAATGTCGGAAAAAATGCAACAGGCAAGTGATGTTTGCGACTATGAGACGGCGATGGTTTATCGCGACAGAATAAGAGCTTTGACGAGTGTTCAGCAGGGCAAAAATGTTGAATACGGCGGTATAAAATCGGCCGATGTTGCTGCGATTTATGTTGAGCATAATTTGTGTTGTATTCAGTTGTTTTTAATCAGAGCAGGGCAAAATTGCGGCAATATGGCTTTTTTCCCAAAACAGGCGGAGGGAGCGGAAAAGCCCGAAATTTTGGAAGCATTTTTGAGCGATTTTTACAGCAATCATCAGTTGCCGGAAGAAATTATTGTTTCGGAAGAGCCGGAAAATAAAGAGTTTTTGCAAGAGGCTTTGGGGGTAAAAATAGGATTTTATCAAAAGGGCAACAAGGCCAAGATTGCCGAAGGTGTTTTGCGTAATGCCAAAGAGGCTTTGGAAAGAAAAATGGCTTTGGAAACATCTGTTTTGAAAAATTTACAGAATATGCAAGAAGTTTTTGGGTTGCCGGTTGTGCCAAAAAGAATTGAGGTTTATGATAACTCGCATATTCAGGGGAGTTATGCCGTCGGGGCAATGATTGTGGCAACTCCGGACGGTTTTGATAAAAAGGCTTATCGGACTTTTAATATTAAAAACAGCGAAATTACCAATGACGATTTTGCGATGATGAAAGAAGTTTTGACGCGCCGTTTTGAGAGGATGACACCCGAAAATCGTCCGGATGTTATTTTGTTGGACGGTGGTTTGGGGCAGTTGCACGCGGTGCATGAATGTTTGCAAAATTATGATTTGTCGGGGATTGCGATAATTGCAATATCCAAAGGGCCGGAGCGAAACGCGGGAAAAGAATTTTATCACCAAAAGGGAAAAGAAAGTTTTGCTTTGCCGTATCAATCGCCGTTGGCTTTTTATATGCAAAATATTCGTGATGAGGCGCACAGATTTGCAATCGGAACGCATCGGAAAAAACGAGCAAAATCTATGTTTGTTTCAAAACTTGATGAAATTGAAGGTATCGGGGCAGACAGAAAGAAAAAACTGCTTAACCATTTCGGCTCGGTTGAAACAATTAAGCAGGCAAGTCTTGCAGAGTTGCAAAAAGTTTCGGGAATCAGTAAAAAAACAGCGGAAAAGATATTTAATTACTTTCATAAATAAAAAATATGCAATATGATAAGTGCCAGAGTTTAACTTTTATTTTTATAGTAGGTGCTTATTATGTATAATCTTCCCAATTTGTTGACAATCTCGAGAATCGTGGTAATTCCGGTGATTTTCATGGCTATTTATATTCATTCCGCGTTATGGTCCATTTTTGCCGGCGTGCTTTTTGTTTTGGCTTCTATTACCGATTATTTAGACGGATATTTTGCTCGTTCGCGCAATCAAAATTCGGTTTTGGGCCGCTTGTTAGACCCGATTGCCGATAAGCTTTTGGTTGTTTCGGCTCTTTTGATTATTGTGGCTAATCGTATGGTTTGCCCCATAACTTATATTCCGGTAATTATCATTATGTGCCGCGAAGTTTTGGTTTCGGGCTTGAGAGAGTTTTTGGCAGAGTTCAGGGTCGGTATGCCGGTTACTCGTTTGGCAAAGTGGAAAACAGGTTTTCAGATGACGGCAATTTCAATGATTTTGTTGCAAAACATCTATATGATTGGCGAGCCTGTCGGAGTTATTGGTGAAGTTTTGCTTTGGGTTGCGGGAATTTTGACTTTTGTTACCGGATATCAATATTTTGCAAAATGCTTGGATTATATTTATACGGTTGAGAACAATAAAAAGAATCCCGTAAAGACGGTTGAGCAAGAAGTCAAAAAAATTGCGGTTAAGGTCAAGGATGTTGTGGCTAAAAAGGTTGCCGAAGTTAAACAGCCGGAGCCGAAAGCTAAACCGCAGGTGAAAAAGCCGGCAAAGAAAAAAACAGCTAAAAAAACTACTAAAAAAGCAGTCAAAAAATAGTATCGGGAGAGTTTGGTGCTTGAGAAAAAAACTCATATTTTGGTGGTTGATGATGATACCAGACTTCGTTCCCTCTTGGTCAGATTTTTGAGAGGGGGCGATTTCTTCGTTTCGGCGGCAAAAGACGCAAAAGATGCTCGTGCCATGATGGAGCAGTATAAGTTTGACCTTTTGATTGTAGATATTATGATGCCGGAAGAAACAGGGTTGGAGTTTTTGCAAAAATTGCGCCAAGAGGATAATGTACCGGTTATTCTGTTGACGGCAATGGGCGAAACCGGAGACCGAATAGCCGGTTTGGAATGCGGTGCGGATGATTATTTGCCCAAGCCTTTTGAGCCAAAAGAGTTGGTGCTGCGAATTAAAAACATATTGAAGCGAAGTGCCGATATGGCCGAAAAAACAAACAGAATTCTTGATTTCGGGCATTGCCAATATGATTTGGATAAAAAAGAATTGGCGGATAAACAGGGGCGCATTATACATATTACACCGGTGGAGCAGGCCATGCTGTCGCTTTTGGGTAAGAAGTCGGGGCAGATTTTCAGCCGTGAGAGATTGGCAGAACTTATGGGAGCCGGACAAGGTTTGCGCTCTATTGATGTGCAGGTTACACGACTGCGCAAAAAAATTGAAAAAGATTCAAAAAATCCGCGCCATTTGCAAACAGTACGCGGTAAAGGGTATATTTTACTTACAGAGTAAAGGAGTGAAAAATGCATTTGAATTTTCCGAGCAAGATTGATGAAATGTTAAAGTATATACGAATTAAGTGTATGCCAAAAACATTGTTTTTCAGGACAATGCTGCTGATTTTTGTGCCGCTGATTGTGGTGCAAATTGTTTCTATTGTGGCATTTTTTAACGGTTCGTGGGGAAGAGTTGGTCGCAGATTGTCGGAAAATTTGACCTCGAATATGGCTTTTGCTATTCAGTTGGCGGAAAAAGTGCCTGACCAGCTTGGTGAAATTCAGCAGTTGGTTGAAAAAAATTATGATATGGAGATGAAATATTTTGATGATGAATCCAAACATGATGTTATCAGAAAAGCTCATCGCAACAATAAAATGGTAACCGGTTTTTTGGAAGAATCATTGAATAAGGCATTTCCGGACGCAATTATGAGCTTGTATACAAAGGGACATAATTTGGTGGTGTTTATTGAAAAATCCGACGGGCTTTATCAATTTGTGACAAGTAAGAAAAATATTTTTTCGACTTCAATTTTCGGTTTTATGATTTGGATGGTCGGAACATCTCTGCTTTTGTTTGTGGTTGCAGTTGCGTTTTTGCGTATTCAGGTTCGTTCTATTGCTGATTTGGCAACGGCGGCAGAAGATTTTGGTAAAGGTATTGATGATAAAAACTTTAAGCCTTACGGTTCTTCAGAGGTTAGAAAAGCAGGTATTGCTTTTATTAAAATGAAAGAGAGAATTCAGCGGCAAATAAGCGAAAGAACACAAATGTTGGCGGGAGTTTCGCACGATTTGCGCACACCGCTGACCAGAATGCGTTTGCAGTTGGCGATGCTGCCCGATGAAGATAATAAAAATGCTTTGAACAAAGAAGAGTTTTTACAAGATGTCAGCGAAATGGAAAAAATGCTTGAGGGCTATTTGGCTTTTGTCAGCGGTGAAGGCGGTGAAAGCTCGACTTTTGTTGACCTTAATGAGATGATTTTGAGCATTATTAACCGTTTTAGAGTTTCTAACAAAGCTTTGATAAGATATTCTACCAATGACCAAGTCAGTGCGGTGCAGGGTAGAGAGCAGGCTTTGAAGAGAGCTTTGACCAATATTATCGGTAATGCTTTTAATTACGGGAAAACAATAGCGGTCAATTTGGAGGCTGTCGGCGGTAAGGTAGAGATTGCTGTTGATGATGACGGACCGGGAATTCCGGAAGATAAGCGCGAAGATGTATTTAAGGCTTTTTATCGCTTGGAAAATTCGCGTAATAAAGAGACAGGAGGAGTTGGATTGGGACTTTCTATTGCCAAGGATGTGGTTACGTCGCACGGCGGAACTATTGAGTTGCAAGATTCACCGATGGGAGGCTTGAGGGTTCTCATCCGCATTCCCTTATAACACTCACATAAGAAAATATGTTTTTCGTTAGTGAACGTGTTTTTTGAGGCTGGGTAACGGTTGTTTGAAGTGAGGAATTGAAAATGGATAATAAACAAGAGCAAAATACAGAATTTGACAAGCTTTTGGGTTCTGCGCAAGATGATGCAAAGATTGATTTTGGAGATTCTGAAGCGGATAATCTTGATGATTTTATGCAGGAAGAAGATGAACCTAAAGAGTTTTCTCCTTTTGCATCCGTTGCTGATGACAGTTTTATTCCGGATGAAGTGCCGGAGGGGGGGGCTCTTTTCGGGCCGAGTGATGCTGATGATAAAAACGGTTCGGAACAAGATGCTTTGCCTTCGTTTTTGACACAGCAGAACGAGGAAACGGAACATACTTTTGCTCCGGATGATGAGGTTATGGAATTTTTGCCGGCGATTGAGCAAAAAAGTGATGAAGAGGATTTTTCCGAAGAAATTGAAACGGTTGATCCTATAAAGGATTTTAGCGATTTTAAACTGAATGATTTGGATTCCGCATTGAAATCTTTTCAAGAAGCAAGAAGAGGTAAATCAGATAAAAATAAAAATGAGCCGGAAGATGCAGATATTGTTTATGATACTTCTATGCCTGAAGAAATTTTGGCAAATGCGGAAGATATGAAAGAGGAAGAAAAGCCTGCCGTAAAATATAGGTCGAATATGAATCCTCAAACCGTTGATGATAAGGATGTCAAGCTATATGGCTTGTCTGAAGAATCTATGGATATGTTGAGATGGTACAGCGGCAGTATCGGGGATAAGACTTATGAGCTTTCGCGCAATAATATGCCGGAGTTTTTGGATACGGATAAGACAATCAGAGTTATTCATGTTAATGTTGCTTCTCCTTACGGGTGGAATGTGTTTTTTGACAACGGTATATTTATGAATTTGCAAGATTTGCAGTCTTATCAAAGGAGGCATGGAAAAATGCCTTATAATTCCGGCAAAATAGTTTATGGCAATAAGAGTACGCAATTTGAGAATATAAACCGAATTGTTGCTTATGAGTTGCCGCGGTATTTTTCGTATAAGCCGGAATAGGGTTATTTATAAATTAGTGTGGATTTTTTGCCGGTTGCAAAAAATAGTGATGACTTTTGTATTTATTCTTTACTTTTATTCCTTTTATTTATAGATTCAGAACCAGATGGGGTGTTCCTGTCTGGGGTGTGAGAACCTCTTGATGTCGTCTTTAGTGTAGGACGTTAAATTTTGCACGCCTGCCGGTTATTTAAATTGATGGCTGGAAGGCGGTAAAATAAGCCTTGCGGTAAATATACCGCACTATTTACATCAATAGTTCTCAACTTCCAGTCGCCTTATCGGCGACTTTTTTATTGGAATTTTGGGAGATGCTTTATGAAAAAACTATGTTTTCTGTTATTAGTTTTGTTTATAATAACCGGTTGCGAAAATCAAAATGAAAAGGAAACGGCAAAATATTTTTCGGAATGTAAAAATTTGGTATGTGAAAATATAGATTTTTCGTTGAAGAAGGGATGTTGTAGAGAAACAGAGCCAGAGATTATTGAGTTGATGTATGATAGCGATGGTTTGGGTGAGATGGTTAGTTTCTGTTCTAAAAGTTCCGGAATTTGTTTTAATTGAGAAAATGTTTTCTAGTTTAATAATTCGAAGATCCCTTGACCAAACCTGACGGTTTGGAGGGATGACTGTTTTTTTTATGACGGTTTGGAGGGATGACTGTTTTTTATTTTCGCGGGACGAAAAAATAGGGATAACATTTTTCATGTATAAAAAAACTCCGCGGATTGCGGAGTTTTTTTGTTAATTTTGATTTATTTTCGCTCTATCGGGTAGAACTGGACGTTGCCTTGCGAAGGCTCGGTTTGTTCTTTCGGAGAACTCAAATATTCTTTTATTTTTTCTTTGAGCGAATTGGGTTTCGGTTCTTCATCTTTCGGCAATGGAAGAACTGCTTTCGGAGTGAAAGAGGTGTCGGGCAATCTCAACAACATATAGCCGCTGCCGCCGCCATAAGCAGGTCCGGACAAGCCCAAAGAATAGAATCCGCCGATAAAGCCGTAATCTAAATCGATATAATCAACCAAGAACATGTTTTTGACGGTTGTGGTACCGATGGTGGTCATTTTGCATTGGAAACCTTGGTCTTCCATGACGATATTTTCGGTGTTCTTTACAAAGAATAAGCTTTTGCTCGGGTTGCAATCCGGAGTCTGACCGTTGTAAGTGATGTTGTAGTTAAGCAACAAATTTAAGGAACGAGAATTTTTGTTGATTTGAACTTCGGATATTTTGACCGAATCGATATATAGATAAGCCGGTGTTATGCCGACTGTAATCGGAACGGAAATATAGTGGGCATAGCAGTTATGTGAGCTGGCTTCTCCGGCACAAATCAAAACTCTTTGGTTGTTGTTGTTTTCTAACATTTGCACCAAGCTGTTATAGATATATTCCTTTGACATGGAAAGTTTTATCGGGGCGCATTGTTTGTTGCGGCAAACGACAATGCTTTTAGGCATTTGTAACGGTGCCATGTGAACTCTGCGGTTGCCGCGAGGAGTTTCTTTTTCAAACGGATCGTTTAATACTTCTTGCAGGCTGCGATCCCAAAAAGAGCAGCTGCATATTGCCAACAAAGGCAAAACAATCAATGTAAAAAGCTTAAATTTAGACACGGCCTATACCCTTTGTTAAAATTATAAATATAGCTAATAATAAGATAAAAATATTAAACTACAAAGTTTTTTTTAGGTTTATTAAACAATATTTAAATTTGCAAAATTTTAGTTTTGCTGTATATTTTCGCTTGGAGGTTGATATGAGTTTAAGGTTATTGAAGTTTTTTGCAGTTGTTTTGTTGATTGCGGCCGGAATGAGCCTTTTTTCGAATGAAAATCTGCAGGTCAGCGCAAGCGAAAATGTATATGTTGTTGACGGTGACAGTTTGGAAATTGATGGCAAAAGAATTAGATTGTTGGGAATCGACTCGCCGGAATATAAACAATTTTGCTATAACGAAAAGCATCAAAAATATGATTGCGGGATTATGGCTAAAGATTATTTGGAGAAGCTGATTCATTCGCAAAAGGTTGATTGCAAAGAAGAATCGGTGGATATGTATAAACGCAGTTTGAGTGTTTGTTATGTCGGCGAAACCAATCTGAATGAAGAGATGGTGAAGGCCGGATGGGCTTTGGCATATCGTGATGAGGGAGAAAAATATATGGAACTCGAAAAACAGGCAAAAGCCAATAAACTCGGTGTTTGGCAGGGCAGATTTATGCGTCCGGAACTTTATAGATTTTTGGTA
>JAZNXK010000022.1:0-87264 GCA_045593845.1 Alphaproteobacteria bacterium | reverse complement strand
TGAAACCTTAAGCTTATTAAGTCAAATCTCAATCGATAAAATATCGATAGGCAAAAAAGATGATTTAAAAAATATTGATTGTCTTGTAGAATGCCTATCTGAATACACAGAACGTTTATACAAAGATTCTCCTCTTTATATCAAAATGAAAAACTTTATTTCTGATAAAGATACACTTATTCCTCTTTTTAATGCTTCAATTATACCTATTTTGAACAAATACACTTCTCTATTATAAATACAATTTTTTAGTGAAAATACTTTTTAAAAATGGTCTGGTCGCCGGTTCGCTGAAAATGGTTATTTTTCTATTTTGAATAGAAAAAATAATATTTTTATCTTAAAGGTTGTTGCTAACCCTTTGAAATATCTGGTTTATTTTATGGTTTTGGGGACTTCGGAGGATAGAACCCACTCGGATTTTAAATTTTAAGAAAGCCCGGAAATACGGGAAACCCTGATAGATACAAGCTCAGACCGGTCTGGCCGGTATCTTTTTTTATAGATATTCGGTAATTATTCGGGAAAGGACAATTTGCTTGAAAAACAAGGCTCAACCAAAGGCACATATTATATTTTGAAGGGATAATTTCTGAACATGATTTTCGGTCAGTAAAGAATATCCCGCGACCGGACAATTTTGTTTCTAGTTCTTTTAATTGATTTAACATATATTAACTCATATTATATATAATACACTTATGAGGTGTAAAATGAAAAAATTGTTTTTAGTCCTAGGTATATTGATACTATTAAGCAGAAATTCATGGGCGGATGATAATATTGCAACAAGTCTTAAATCAAATATCGATGAGATATTAGCAATCTGTAGTCCAAAAATATCAGATGAATATGTTCCCGATTTAGTATTAAAGCAAAAATACGAGGAAGGAACTGTTTGTTTAGAAAAACATATTAAAGAATTAGCAAAAGATATTTTCGATGAGGAAAATTATCAGTATTTTTGTGATTATTTAACTCAAAGCTCTGCAATATATCTCAAGATGATGCTTCTTTTGAGTGAAAAATCAAATGGCATAGATAATCTTCCTGGAACATTTGAGCAAATGCAAACATATTCTCAATTATACAGCTTTTTATTGAGCTAATTGTTTCCATGCATTTTCAAATTCTGTAGTTTTATGTAAAGCACCTAGATTTCCTCCTGCATTATTTAATATATTTGCATATATCTTATATTTTGGATTTGAACTGTTTGCTAGATATTCCAAATATTCTTTCATCGTCCCTGGACGAGTTGCTATTTGATATAATCCATAACTATATCCTCCACTATTATCAAAGCCTATCGTAGCAGGATTGCCGTTGGATTCAAATTCTTGGCTTAAAGATCCTATAAGATATTGATTATTTTTATGTTTTGGGGACAAATAGCTATCACTCTTTACTTCAGCCTTATCATTTTCGGCATATTGTGGCAGGCCGGAAAGATCAACTTTCGCTGTTATTCCTAGTTTCTCAACTTTTTGAGGCTTATAGGGCTCAGCTTTGGCACCGGCAGTTGTAGTTTTTTTCCTAAGATGACTAATGTTTTTATTGTATTTTAACAAACCTATGTTATCTTAACTCAAGGGGTAATAATGAGGAAGCTTGTTTGGGTTTTAGTATTTTGTTTAATGTTTAGCATAAATGCGAAGGCAGATGATGTTACTTTTTTACATCCTATTTTTTACCAACAGCTATCCGGAAAAAATGGAGACTATTTTTATGTATTGAAACCAAATAGAATGTATTATGAAAATTCAAAAACCGGAGTTATAATTTCTATTAAGTGCAGTTTGCAAGAGAATCAAGAATATTATATAAAAATGCTTTGTAATGATTGTGATAATTCAGAGTGTTTATCTCATTCTTCAAAAATTCATACATTTTCTTTATCTAAAAACCAAATGGCTGACAATAACTATATTGTCAGCCATAAAGTATTTGATAAAAATGGTTCTTCGGAATATCAGGAAATGCTTACCAATGATGGTTTAATAACCATTCCTCCATATCAATAAGAATTCCAGAAACTTTTCGGAATAAGAGTAAATTGCTTTTTAGTCCATTTATCACGGTCTTCCATGTTGCGCATCATTTTCTCTTGAAATAGCTTTGCATTTCTTTCGTTTAATGCTTGTGGTAGTCCGGGTTGATTATAAAAGCTACCTTTGTTATAATAAAAATCTAGTACAATAAGTTTCAATGGAACAGGATATGTATCAAAATCTTCTCTTTTGGATTTTGCTCTTTTTAAATCTTCTTGTAAATGTTTCATCATTTTATGTATCATATATTCTTTAGATACTCTTAAAGGAGAATCATTTATAAAAGATTCTGCAAGTCTGTTGTGGTATATATATTTTCCTCTCTTATCTTTTGCAAATCTTTTATATACAAACATATTATAAGCGGCATCAACTTCATTTTTTGTAGCTAATCTATTGTCAATCATCCATGGAACACTTTTAAAAGCTTTTTCATCATCCAATAGCGCCCCAACACCAGAAGTAATATGACCAAATTTATCAAGATATATATAATTTTTCATTTTTTCGGTTTCTAATAAATTATTTGCCATAAGTTCTAATAACTCTTTGTCATTTATATCTGCTTTTGAAAATGTAGCATCACTCTTTACTTCAGCCTTATCATTTTCAGCGTATTGAGGGAGACCGGAGAGGTCAACTTTCGCTGTTATTCCTAGTTTCTCAACTTTTTGAGGCTTATAGGGCTCAGCCCAACAACGGCAGTTATAATCTTCTCCCGGATTACCACCCTCGGGTGGAATATGTTTGTTAAATATTTTTCCCTCTCTTTCAGCATGTTTACCGCGGACCTTATTATCTTGTCTTGTCCGCCAAATATAATAATCATTCGGATTTTTAGCCATATCATCGGCTAAAATGCTGTTTATTTGCGGATTAATGGCATTTTCATCCGCCACATCAATCTGTTTCACCAACGGTGCTAGCCCCGCGTGGGTCCAAATAATACCAATCACTTTGTCCTTGCTTCTTATAGCTTCGTTTGAGCGGTTGAAATCCATGTAATCTTTGATACAAATCATCACGTAATTTACTCATTTTGCTGTTCCTTTGTGTTAATTTTTAAAAATTATTTTTAGTTATTACCATAAAGGATAGGATACCACAGCAGACAATGATTTAAATCCGTTAGCTCGAAAAATGATTCATTTTGCTCGAAAAGTGTTTTTTTGTTTTCTAAATTCCGTTATCCAGTTTCTTATAGTTGTTTCCGGAGTAGTCGTTTTAAAACATGGTCTCAAATACTCAAATTCACCTTGGTAAAGTCTATCAACAATATTATTAACGAACTCTTTAATCGTTTTGTAATCATTATTTTCATTGTATTCTTTAAGTATAAATTTTTTAAATGATTTATTCTTTTCACCTTTTGCTAACCCGCCTTTTGCATGCCTTTCTTTTTCCTGTTTTTGCATTTTTACAGTTGTTTTTTCTTCAATTTCATCAACTTCTTGTATAGCGGCAACAGCTATGCATTTCTGCATTTCTCGCGCATTATTTACTAAATCTTCCACAAAATTCAGAATTTTTTCCATTTCTTGCGATATTTTGTAATTTAACGGCAAATAATTAAGGTCATTTTGTTTATAATGCTCAATCCGCCAAACTAACGCTCGCTTTTCTTGCTCCGTTAAAATGTATCTGTCCCTATTTTCATCTAATTTCATGCAGGCATTCCTTTATCAATTTTTTCATATGGGGTCTTATATTACATTTTATTACCTATATTTAGGTATTAAAAAGATTAAACGCAATACACTATTACACTGAGGTACATACATGAAAAGTATCATAGGTCTGCCACCGGTTCTTTTTCGGTAATGAATGCTCGCTTGTATGACATAAAGAATATCCCGCGACCGGAATTCAAAAATGTTGCATTTTAAAATTTGCAATATTATTCATAAAAATTGACAATATAAATTGAAAATATTACCAATAAAATCAATAAGTTAATCGTTGCATAATGGTCTGGTCAGCACTATAAAAAGATGAATGTTTTTTCAATTTTAAGTAATAAAGCATTAAATTTTTATCGTAAAAATTGAGCTAACTATTTGAAATTGCGTGTTTTTTCGTATGCTGGTGGATAGAATATTAAAAGACGAAATCGGATAACTTTCGCGCCGGTTTGTAAATTATTCTAACCATTGGTATCTCTAATTGTCCGGACCATTTTTCATATCTGGCCACCACTTCTCCCGTATCGCAACCTAGGTTTCATTACAAAAATAAGAATTGCTGACCAGACTAATTTTAAGAAAATAGCGAAGTAACAAAAAGCTCGTCATTTCTGACGAGCTTTTCTTCAATAACTACCAACTTGGTCCAAAACATACCTAATAAAGCAGAAAGGGTAAGAAAGCTTTCTTGCCCTTTCTGCTTTAATTACTAATTTTGATTAATCTATGTATCGTTTACAAATTTCTAACAATTCTCCATCTGCAACACATTGTTCAATAATGCGTTTAGAATCATAATAATCATAGATTAGAAATAGAGCAATCAAGACACAGATTAACACCAAAAGTATAATAAAGATTTTTATTAATCTCTTAATAATATTTTTTAATATACCTTTGTATGAGCTCATCACAATCTCCATTTGGATATTTACTGCCTAATAATCGTCCTATTTGACTAGCATATTGATCGCCTTGGCTATTGTCAAGAGTGTTTGCTCCCGTTGTTGTATCATAAAATTCTCTAACATCAGAAGCTAATTTTGCAACATCTGCTCCACCTTGTCCATACTGTGAAGCACTACAATTCATAAAAGCGTGTTTATACTTATCACTTACTTTCAAATCTTTTAATGGAAAATAATTGTTTACAAGATTTGTCGTTCCATTAATAGCAGATGCTGTATAATCTATAAGGCCTTGATTCTTAGGATTATAATCTCCTTCAATTTTTACAACATCATCATAGACTTTTTTTCCATCAGAAGCAGATTCCCATATTCTTGGCTGGATCTGTGATTGACTTGTCGTCTGTTGTCTATTTTCAATATTGTTTTCAATATTAGATGTTCCAAAACCATAGTTATTATCTGAAGAACTTCCCCAAAAGTTGGTTCCGTATTGCGGATAGTTGGTTATGCCCTGATTATTCATCTGCGTCATCAGGTCGTTTTACCTGCTTTTCTTGCTTGTTCTTGAGCTTCAGTAATAATATCTGCCCTAACTTTCTGCATCCTCTCAAATTCTGTACGCATTTCTAGCTACAGTATAAATCATACTGAAAATTATGTATTTAGTTTAAAGCATCTATTTCATCCCAAACATTTTTGCAATATTCTTGTGAATATCCTTCCGAGAGACAGTTATTGATATATTTGCTTTTTTCATAAAAAGAAAAGATTTGTAAAGCAATAATTATGGTAATAATTAATATTATTACAGAAGAAATAGAATAAAAAGCATACTTTGATAATTTATATAAAAAATTTTTTATTTTACTTTGATTTTTGAGCATTATTATCCTTTCTATATTGCTTAATAATTTTACCTTATACCTAATTTACGCATATTTGGCGTTCTTCTATCATCAAGTAAATCTTCACAGCTGATATTTGGATTATTAACTCCTAAATTACTACCATAAAGATTATTTTGCAAATCTTTTCTGCTATCTTCCATGATTTCATTATGATCAAGATGTTGCCAAAATCGTTTTTTCGGATAATCCATAAGGTATTCTTTTGCATAACCAAGAGCAATACCATTCCTTCGGCTTTCAGGACTAATTTTTGCAAGTTCACATTGCAAAAGTGGATGATAATAATTATCTATATCAGCACCTTGGCCTGTACCAAAAGTTTTTACAAGTTGATTTCCGGTCTGATTCATTTTTTGCCAATAATCATAGGCTATTTTTGTATCTGCTGCTAATTCTCCCAGACTTTCACTTGTTTCCCAAATTTTTTTAGGTACAGACATTAGTCCATTAGCTGCGGTTTCACCCCACTGTTTGACAGTATCCCAAGCACTTGGTTCAGGTTGCTGCTGAAGCTGAGGCGTACTCGACTGTGTTGCCATCTGTGGGACAGGTGTCATGGTTTGTTGTCTGTTCTCAATATTGTTTCCAATATTAGATGTTCCAAAACCATAGTTATTATCTGAAGAACTTCCCCAAAAGTTGGTTCCGTATTGCGGATAGTTGGTTATGCCCTGATTATTCATCTGCGTCATCAGGTCGTTTTCTCGGTTAATCCGCGCCGTTTGATACTGTAATTCATCTCGCGTTGTAAATCCCGAGTGGTCGACACCGTAAGCGTCTATCGGATTGCCGTTGCTCACATACCCCAACGGCGAGGTATATTGTTTCCAAAAAGACATTTTATTTCTCCTTTCAGTTGTTTGGTTAGGAAACAACTTCAATCTATAAAACCCTTTGAAAACAGACAATAACCCATAGTTATCTATGTAACCTTTTGCATTCTATAGGTTCATAAGTTCACGATTATTTTCTTGAGCTAACTGAATAAGTTTATGTAATCTGTTTGTTAATTTATAAGGAATAGCCACATTATCGGGATTGTTTTCTAAAAACCATAAAGCAAAATTATTTGCTGAGAAAGGCTTGCCTGATAAGTGTTGCTCAATGTATTTCTGCTTTTGAATTGCCTTATAATACTCTCTAAACGGTGCATATTTTTTATCTCTGGCTTTACCTCGCTTAATGGCTTCCCCTTTCCTTTCCATTTGGCAGAGCACATCAACAGAATTTTCTCGCATTTCGCCCCATGCTTTTCTTTCTTCTGTCAGCAAATCCTTCGCCCAAGCTAAAATCTTTAGCTGTAACTCCTGATGTTGCCGAAGCAAATAGCTTAACTTTCGCTCAAATTTTAGTGGAATAATCGCTTCTTCATCACTCATAACACATCTCCATAAATGCATAACATTTTGTAATAATATAGGGTGCAAAACTCCATTTCGTAACTCATAAAGAGTGGATAGAATACCAAAAAACTATGTCAGATAATTATTTCGGCAAAATCATGACATTTTAAGCCGTTAGTATCTCTAATTGTCCGGACCATTAACCATATCTGGCCACCACTTTTCTCGTATCGCAACCCTGCTTTCATTACAAAAATAAGAAATGGCGACCAGACTAATTTAAGAAAAATGTGTATATTAAAATCACAAATATTTAGAATTTTGTGTATTATTTATCAAAATAATACTTGAATTTTGTGTATTTTTATGTTAAATATAGCTTATAAAATGTGTATAATATATTTAAGGAACAGCAAATGTATCGTAAAGCAGAGCAAATATTGCAAGCGTGGAAGGCTAATCCGAAAAAAAAGGCCTTATTGATAACTGGTCAACGGCAGGCCGGTAAAACTTATATAGTACGTGAGTTCGGTAAAGCTAATTATAAACACTATGTAGAAATTAACTTCATTACAACACCTTCTGCCAAAGATATCTTCTCCGGTGATCTAAACGCTGATACTTTAATCATGAATTTAACAGCATTCATCGGAAAGTCCTTGGAAAAAGGGAAAACCTTGATATTCCTTGATGAAATACAGGAATGTCCTAATGCAAGAACAGCCATTAAGTTTTTGGTTGATGATGGCCGATTTGATTATATAGAATCAGGCTCATTATTAGGAGTTCAATATAAGCAAGTTCCATCTTATCCTGTAGGGTATGAAGAAATATACCAGATGTATCCGATGGATTTTGAAGAATTTTGTATTGCCAATGGAGTTCAACCATCAACGCTTGATTATTTGCGTGAATGTTATAAAAAACAGACACCGATAACTGATTCCATTCATCAAACCATGTCTAATCTATTCAAGTATTACATTGTTGTCGGCGGTATGCCTGATGTGGTCAAAAGATTTATAAACACACATGATATAGGACAAGTCGTAAATGTTCAACGAGATATTATTGCTCAATATCGACAGGATATAAGCAAATATTCTACCACCGGCAAAAATATGATTAACAATATATTTGATAATATACCATCACAGCTGGATGATAAAAATCGCCGATTTATGCTCTCATCAGTTCAAAAGAGCGCCAGACTTCGTGATTATGCGGATTCTTTTGTTTGGCTTTCAGATGCCGGAGTTGCTCTGCCTTGTTATAATCTGACAGAGCCAAAGATCCCGCTTAAAATTAACGAACAAAGCCGTTTGTTCAAGCTTTATATGAGTGATGTCGGCTTACTATGTGCTATGAGCTTGGAAAATATACAATTTGAGATACTACAGGGTAATTTATCTATAAATATGGGTGGAATATTAGAAAATGCCTTTGCAGAACTTTTAAAAGCCAATGGTTTTGCCTTGCGGTATCTTAATAAAAAGAATATAGGAGAGCTGGACTTTGTGGTTCAGCAAAATGATGAAGTCATGCCGATTGAAATTAAATCAGGTAAAGATTATAAAACACATGCCGCACTTAATAATGCCTTAAAAATTAAGGAATGGAACCTCAAAAAAGGTATTGTATTTTGTATGGACAATATCCAAAAAACCGAGAAAATAACCTATCTTCCTTGGTATTTAGTGATGTTTCTAAAACAAAATAATCATGATGAATCAATGATTGTAAATGTGGATTTAAGTGGATTATGATAAATTCAACATTATATCATATTTCACTGGACTAGAGCATCAAAATCAAAAGTAAAATAGTTATTGTTTTTTTAAGATTCCTTGTTTATAGTTAATTTCGTTAGGACAGCCCAAGTCCTGACAGGACATTGTCAGTCTAAATAACACGGGCGAAACATAGCTTTTGTATTACATTGTTAATGCAGAAGACAATTGTCATATTGGGCATCTCACCGTAACGGGTGGATGCCAGTGAATAAGGCATATACCCAATAGCTGGGCTACTTATCGTGTTATTTGTAGTGACAACGTCCACCCACCTTACGAGGTGGGTGAATTTGTTTGGGCTGATAGGTAAAAGCTTTTTGACTGTATGTGCTTTTTTCGGCCACCGCGACACCCCGATGTCATCTTCTATCGAAAACCATTTATCGGAAGTTGTCAGAGGCTTAATTATAAATCATGATGTGACTGAATTTTGGCTTTGCGAACAAGGCACTTTTGATTGTTTGTCCCGCCTTGTAATGAGAGAACTAAAAAAAGAATTTGAATATATAACTCTTTGCATATTTCCCGCATATTATCCAAATAATGCTAAACTTGATTGGATGGATGATAATGATTACGATTTAATGTATCCGGATGAAGTGGCAAAAGCACCACCGCAGGTTGCTATTTTACGTCGCAACGAATATATTGCTAAAAATACCGATTATATTGTTTGTTATGTTTCCCGAAAGTCTGGCGGTGCATATAAAGCTGTTGAAAAAGCCAGAAAATACGATAAAAAAATTATAAATATTGCAGAATATGCTTAACTATTTTCGCCCTCGTTTTTAAGTCTTTATATTTTAGTTTGTACCTATTTACAACTCTTTTGTTTTGGTTGACTCTTAAAAATCGCGTGATAATAATAGAACATAATTAGAACATTAAAGAGGATAAAATGCGCCAACACGTTATAGCATTGGTTGATTGTGACTGCTTTTTTGTTTCTTGCGAGCGGAAAGATAACCCCGATTTGCAAGGCAAGCCCGTATGCGTGATGACTGGCGCCACCAGTAAAGGTATAATTGTATCACGTTCAAAGGAAGCCAAAGCACTGGGAATTAAAATGGGACAGCCGTATTTTCAGGTCAAACCGAACTTTCCGACCGCGATTTGTATTCCGGCGCGCCACCACCGCTATACCGAGATTTCCAAACAAGTGATGGACACTATTAAAACGTTCAGTCCGGATGTCGAAGTAACCTCGGTTGATGAGGCGTTTATTGATTTGACTTCGCTCAACAAGGTTTATCATTCCACCTATACCGACATCATCAAAAATATCCGTCAGACGGTTTGGGATAAGGTCGGCATTCCCGTATCTATCGGCTTGGGAACTTCCAAAACGCTGGCAAAATTGGCGAGCGATAAAGCGAAAAGCAACAATGGGATATTCGTTATTCCGCCCGATAAAATCTTGGATATTGTGGGCGACATGCCGATTGAAGACGTCAGCGGTATCGGACGCAAGAATAGCGAGCACATGAAATTCAGCGGAATTTTCAACATTCGCGATTTTGTGGAGAAAGAAAACGGCTGGATACGGAAAGCCTTCGGCATAAACGGCTTAAATCTCAAAAGTGAACTGACCGGTGTTGCGACATCGTTGGTGAATAATGAGCCTACCGCCCCGCAGAGCATACAAGTTACCCGCAGTTTTGAGGATTTCACGCAGAGTTTGGAATATCTGGAACATGAACTGAACCGGCACGTTCATGAGGCTTGTCAGAAGTTACGGCAGTGGAACGGCTTTTGCCAAGGGGTGGAAGTCATGCTCCGAACGAAAGACTTCAAATATCTCGCCATCGAGACAAAACTGCCCAACCCGACCAACGGCGACCAAGAAGTACGCATGACCGCCATAAACCTCTTGAAACAACTCTACCGCCCGAATTTAATTTATCGCTCAACCGGCGTAACTCTGACGCATTTGACTTACAGCGAAGTGCAACAATCGCTGTTTGAGGAAATCAAACCTCACGACGACAAACTCTCCCACCTCGTTGACGAACTCGAAGCCAAATTCGGCAAAGGGATTGTTAAAACCGGGGTGTAATTACTGAATAAAAGACAATGCTTTCATTCCTAAAATAAGGAATACAGCACCGACAACTACCGAGCCAATCAGATAAAGAAATGCCTCCAAATGGCTATTTTGATTGAATAGCGTGGTAAAATTGAGCAAATATGTGGAAAATGTGGTAAAACCGCCGAGTAAACCGGTCATAATGAATGTTTTGGTAGAAAGTGGCAGATTTGTATATTTTTCAAAATAGGTATAAGCAACGCCGATAAAGAAAGCACCGAGAATATTAACAACAAATGTTCCCCAATGATTTGTAATCAGCTGACAGCACAGCCATCTTAAAACCGAACCAATACCGCCACCGATAAAAACGCTCAATAAGTTTATCATATTAACCTCTCGTTTCATTTATAATCAGGGAATATTTTTTTCGCAACAGATTTTTTATTCTCAACAAACTCATATTCTACTTGATATTGTTTCAAATCCAAGCATTCATTGGGTTGTAACGAAAGGAAATGCAATGAAAACAGTTAAAATTTACATGGTCCGGAAGCCCTCAGATATTGACGAAGTGATGGAATTATGCCGGCGCTATAACGCACAGGCCGAAGAAGTGACGGTGACAGAAACGGTCAACCATTTCACCGGTCAACATCTTGAGTTTAGCCTTAGCCAACATCGCCCGGTAATAAATATCTGCCGTTTTGGCCTGCTGAAAGGTTCCCATATTACTCATACGAACGCCGCCTTGCGCCTCAAACAGCGGGTCCGGTTTGCGTTGTTGTGCCGGATCGGTATTCATAAACCACTCCCGGTTCGCTTCGTCCACATCAATTTTATCATCTCTCGTTTTATGAATACGCCCGGACTTTATCGCCGTCTGCACCGCATTCAGGTTCACCCCGCGAATACGCGCATATTCTCGCATTGATACTAATCTTCCCATATTTTCTCACTTTCAAAACCCTATGTGACCAGCCGGATTTATAAAATGACCAGCCCGCATTTTAAGGAGTTGTTACAACTATTTGATATTGCATTGTTTTTCAAAGCACCAGACCAGCCGGAATTTTTCTGTTCAGCTAGCGAAACGGCGCGGCTTGCGGCCCCGCATACGAAAAATCGTCAGGAAGGACCCATTGGTTACCACCGCGCCGGCATTGCAAATTTACAGTTCTCGCATTTTCTTGAAGAACTTGTAAATCGTCTCCTTGCTGATATGTAGCGTGCGCGACACACTGTCAATGCTTTCACCTTCCATGATAAATCGCATGGCCTTTTTAAGTTTCGGTGTATCGGCTCTTTCAAGAAACTCATAAGCCATCAACATCCGAACGTTGTCAGTAGATGTGCTTAAATTGGCGCAAAAAAATCCCCATCAGATTGATCAGAATCTAATGAGGATGTTAAATGTGCGCGGGTTCGCTTTCGTTTGTCCAGCAAGTGCAAGGCATATTGACGCAGGTCATGCACCACTAATGCTTCGTCAACATCAGGGATTTCGTAAAACTTATACAAATAGTGGCATAGCATGTCATTTTATTTTATAATCCTTTGACATAGTTATTTATCAAAAAATTACATTAAAAATAAAGGGACGTTTATGGTGATTGTTTTATTACTGGAATATAAAATTATATTTCAACTAGTAAAACACCAATAAGATTCTGTGAATCTTGCTATTTTTTCTGGAATTATAAATTATTTATTATAAAATATGGTTGTATCAAATAAACGTCCCTTTATGGTGATTGTTTTGATATACGTTACTTTAATAAACTTTGATAATAGGGGTATAATATTATGGATAATAAAAGTGAAATTTTAAAATATATAGAGGAACAAGGTAGGTTCTCTTTTGGCGGAGTGAGCATAGAAGAGATTATGGGGTATATGAAAGGGAAAGGTAATTTTTTCGTACAGGAATGGGATATAAAAAGACAATTAGACAGTTTAAAATCAGAAGGTAAAATAGTAGAAGCAGGATATAATAGATATAAAAAATCATAATCCATAAGTAGATTACGAAAGCGATAATAGTACTATTAAATGACAGGCGTCTATTATTAAAATGTTCGTTTTCTTTTGGTGTATTATTTAAATGTTTTAAGATGGTTATCGTACAGAAAGATTAATAAAATGATTCTATATAACAACAAATTAGGTAAATTGGAAAAAATTAAGGAAATACCAATTAAATTAGAAAAAGATATTCAAAAAATAATTGAGAACAATCTGTATGAGATAATGGGATTAACTTTTGTAAAGAGTGAATTTACTATAAAAGATAAAAGATTTGATACATTAGCATATGATGAGGAATCTAATTCGTTTGTAATAATTGAGTATAAACGGGATAAGAGTATCAGTGTTATTGACCAAGGTTTAACATATCTCAAATTATTACAAGAAAACAAAGCAGATTCAATTTTGGAATTGCTTGAACTTAATGAGAGAACGAAAAAGCATTTTCAGAAAGAAGATATAGATTGGAGAGCATCTAAAGTAATTTTTATTGCTTCATCATTTAACGATTTTCAAATTCAAGCATCTACTTTTAAGGATTTAGCAATAGAATTGTGGGAAGTAAAACAATTTTCAAATAACACTATTCTTATATCGCAAGTAAATTCTAAAAAGAGCAATGTCAGTATAAGCAATGTATCACAAGATAATATAAAATATAAAAAGATTAGCGCGGAAATAAAACCATATACTGAAGAAGAGCATATTCAAAAAGGAAATGAAGCAATACAAGAATTGTATCAAGAAGTTAAAAATGCCATTCTTAATTTAGATGACAGCATAGAAATTCAACCAAAAAAATTATATATTGCCTTTAAAAAAGGGACAAATATCTGTGATATTGAGATACAGAATAAACAACTTAAAATTTACCTTAATGCCAAACTTGGCACAATTGATGATCCTAAACATATATTCCAAGATATATCTGCCAAAGGACATTGGGGAAATGGTCAATACCAAACAATTATTACCACTGATAAAGATATAGAGTATATTATGAGTGTTATAAAACAATTACTATAAATGATAAGTGATTTATTTTAATATGTTCAAATATTCAAAAATAATATTACATGCATTGCTCACATAATATATGGGGAGGTTTTATTGGAGATAATGAGTTGAATGAAGCACTTGGAAAAGGTGAAGTAAAACTCGGTGGATGCTGTATTGAAAAAGATAGTCCTTCACATCATTGTAATGATTGTGGTTATGACTATGCAAGTATAAGGATTTATAATAGAACCAATCAATAACTATTCATTCAGTATAGAGGGGAATAAATCCCCTCTTGTTATTTTTTACTTTTTCATCTGTTCGGAGAAGGTAACACCAGAGCGACAGCAGTGTTTATCATTAAATACCTTTATACTTTGGGATTTAAGACGACCAATGATATGTTTGAGAAAAACGCAAAGTATTTTCGTAATGCGTTGGTAAGAGCCAATTATCAAAATTTAACGGAAGACATTCCTTATACCATGGAATTTTTGAATAAATTCTTCGGCAATCTGCTTTTGGGTGAGAAAAATCTGCTGGATAATCGCGAAATGCAGATTAAAGGTAAGGTGGAAAGTAAGGAGAAAATTGAAAAAAGTAAGGAGAAAATTATACGCTTTATCTCCGAAAATTCTCAAATCACCACAAATCAATTGGGTGTCGAACCGGATACCAAAAAAATAAGGCTTTTTCTTTGCCGGCTTCAACATCTTGCAACAAGCGTTTAAGTGATGGTCTGTTCATGTTACCACCGCTAAAACCGCCGTCATCATAATGCTCTTTAATCAGCACCCAGCCTTGGTGCTTTTGGCTTTTAACATAGTTTTCGCCGGCCTCGCGCTGCGCTTCTAGGGTATTAAACTCTTTTTCCAAACCTTCGTCCGTTGATTTTCTGGTATAAACCGCACACTTGATTTCTTCCATCGCTATACTCCGAAAAATGCCTGTCCCGATATTTTGCGCCCGGTAATGGTTCTGGCCACCGCACCGAGCGATTTATAAACCTCACCGTCCATCATAAAACCGCCGTTGACAACGCGCACTTTATAAGTTGCACCTTTGTATTTTTTCACGAGCTCAATACCGGCAACCATTTTATGCTCGCTTAATTCCTTAATTTCCATATTCTCTAACATCCGGCGTGTTTTGTTATCCAGCCCGCCGAAGCGCATTTCCTGCAATTTGTTGGTAATGCGCCAGACATAATATTCCTTGCGGGTAGAAGTTGTCGGTATGTTAAACAGAGCCTCATAATATTCCTTCAATTCAGGAAATGTGAGCGCTGGGATTTTGCGCAAGTCCACATTTAAATCCACCTTAATCATCGGTTTCTCCTTTTGTGTCTTTTTCTTTGTTTTCTTCTATCAGCACCAGAACGGCACTAAATATTAAATTGATTAAATTATCCATTGGTCACCTCTTGAGTGACATGAACACTCTCTTTTTCGTTATTATCCAGTAAATTAGATACTTTTCCGCCATTTTCCTGCTCATCAAGCAAAATCATTATCGGAGTTGAGAGAAGTTCAATCAAAGTTTCAAAAGCATTGTCTGTATCCATTGTTTTTTTCCTTTCAACAGACAACACTCCGCAAAATCAAAAAATCGTTCGGCATAATTTGAAAAATTTTAAATAACAAAAAAGCCGAGCGGTTAAACTCGGCTGTAAAAATCGTTATTTCTTTGCCAATTGTTTTTTGAGCATCTTTGGCAAATCGCTGTATTTAATTCCAACCATTTGGGTTATTGTTTTTTGCATCAACACAAAACACGCACACATAATCAATGCACCAATTAAATAATCAATGCCTGATAGTATATTGTTTTTAATTAAATAGCTAAATAAAACAATTGTCACAATTGCTTGAATTTCTGCAGTTACAAGTCCCGGAGAATAAAATTTCTGGCAACGAAACAGACGTATAGCAAAAATATGAACAAATCCCTCAAACAAACCTAAAAAAGCAAGCGGTAAAACAGTTATCGGGTATTGATGGAAAAACAAAGGTATCAAAGTAAATGTTAGGAGCAAAATGCTCGTCGGAATACGACTTTGACGTTTCATCTTCTCATCTATATCTACTTTAATCATTTTTGCTATCATATCAGCAAATCCACCCGGATACTTCATTTCTTCCCATTCGTGTAAAACAAACAAAAATATATAAACCAATACAAATTTTTGAATGACAGATAAATCGCCGACAATCCCAGAAATAACGAGAGCGAGCATTGATATAACCGTATAAACCTCTAAAGCGTAGAATTTGACAAACTTTATCATTTTATTCTCCTTTTACTTATTGCTTATATAATCACAAAATGTTAAAGGTTAAGTTAATGCGATTGTATCTGTTGGCATAAATATTCATATACAGAGCAAGGAATTACTATGAAGGTATTGATTGAAACGATTACTAGCCGCTTGAGATAAAAAGCCGAGCAGTTAAACTCGGCTGTAAGTTTATATAAAATATTGTTTATTTTTCACATTCGCCGCAATTAGAACATCCGTTGCAAATAAGCCGAGAACCGCAAGTTTCACAATTTTTGCGCCAGTGTTTAACATACCACCCGTCATCAAAAAGTTCGCTTTGTGGCTTATGTAATTGCCATTCAATCGGCTTTCCTGCAAACTGCAAACCGGACTTGTATGCTTGTTCGCTTTGCAAACGTTTGCTCGGCACTGTATAAATTTTGCCGTCTTTCTCAAACTTCGTTCCTGTCTCTATAAAGCAAAACATTATATTTGCCGCCACGCATTCGTCATATAATGATTTCACCCATTCATATTTCAAAACACGGGAACCGTCATAATTCTCACCGCCTGCCACAACTTGTTCAATCTGTCCGGTTTTGAGCCACTTTTCTAATGTTATTGCTCCGATAAACGGTGCTATCATCACACCCTTATGTTTGAAAGGTAAATCCATTAAAATCGGTAATCTTTCATCGGCTCTTGCTTGATTTTCTGCCGTTACACTAAAAAACACATTATCCCAACCGTTTCCCCAATCTTTCGGCAAATGTTCTGCCACTCTTTCCGGTCGCTTGGTAAGCAAATAAAATCCGACATCAGGACGCTTTTTGATGATATTCCATGCTTCATCACGCCATTCGTCCGCTTCATCCAAAAAGAAATCCGAGGTTAAGCACGCACGCAAACATTCACCGCTTTTGATTTTGTATGTTCCATCGGCGTTTTTGTGTAAAGGATAATCAAAATTGTTTTTGACACGGTATATTTTAGAGCCGTCAGCATTTCTTTGCTTGTCCAAAAAATACATATAGCAGTGCTGACAGCCCTCGCTCTTTTTTACGCAACCGTGCCATGGATTCCAAATATCGTGCATCATTTACCTCTTTATCGGGATAATAAATGTTTTTACCGAAATTGCAAGAAAAGTTCGGAAAATACTAAACCGCTACGTTTCCGCAGCGGTCTTATAAAGTCATTACGTCTGACTTTTACTTAACTTCTTTCCACCAAGGGGCAAATTGTTGGTCATTGTTCTTTAGTTCCACAATTTCACCGATTTTTGGGGTAATGATATTCAAATCCGTATTTGCGGCAAGTTCGCTGATTCTATCAAGAGGGTCATACCACGGATGATTACAGATTGAAAACTTTGAATTGTGAACCGGAACAACGCGTTTTACTTTAATATCCGTTGCAGACTGAATAAATTCTTCCGGCATTTCGTGGATATATCGCCAGTTCTTATCATATTGTCCAGCCTCTAAAAGTGCAAAATCAATACTTCCGAACTTATCGCCAATCATCTTAAAATGGTCATCATAACCGGAATCACCACCAATAAACAGTTTGTATCCGTTGCTTTCAAGCAAATAGGATGTCCAAAGTGTGCGGTTTTCAAACAAACGTCCTGCAAAATGGCGTGCCGGCAACGCGTATAGTTTACCACTGTCAATATCTATGCTTTCGTTCCAGTCCATTTCTTGAATAATGTTCTTATCATAGCCCCAATATCTGAAATGTGAACCGACACCTAATCCGGTAATAACGTGTTTAACTTTCGGCTTTAAGTCCAAAATGGTTTCATAATCCAAGTGGTCATAATGGTCATGCGTAATGATAAGGTAATCAATCTCTGGCATATCCTCTGCCGTATATATACTTGTTCCGCCAAAAGGCACAACATTATGAGGCAAAGGCGAAGCATTATTTGAAAACACAGGGTCAACCAAATAACGTTTGCCATTCAGTTGAAAATAATATGAAGAATGTCCGAACCATACGAGCAAATCATCATTTAGCGGTAATTTCTTCAAATCGGTCTTGATTGCCGGAATATCTTTGTTCGGCTTTGTGTCAGGGTGATTTCCAAACCAAAAATCCCACATGACAGCGAAAAATCCGCCTTGTCCGGTCATTTTTTCGGTCGGATGCAGATTATGAAACTTACCATTTATCTGGTGCGGCGATTTTGTTATTTTCGCCTGACTGATTTCATCCGGCAAATGTCCGAATTTAGGCAAGTTGACATACCAAACACCGCCAATAATTATCGCTAAAAGTAAAAATACGCTATACATCAAAATCTTCGTCCTCATATTATTTGCTTTCAAAATTACTTCAATTTGTTGTATTCTTCATCCATCACCGGTTCTAACCAAACATTTTCGGTTGCTTCACCATCTATTTCAACGGCCAAATGCGAGAACCAAGAATCCGGTGCGGCACCGTGCCAATGTTTTACATTTGCAGGAATGTTCACAACATCACCAGGTTTCATCTCAATCGGGGCTTTTCCTTCTTCTTGATAATATCCTCTGCCACCAACAGCAATTAACATTTGTCCGCCACCTTTTTGGGCTTTATGAATATGCCAGTTATTGCGGCATTTCGGCTCAAAAGTCACATTGAATATCTTAACTTGTTCTTTTGAAACCGGGGCAAGATAACTCTGTCCGATAAAATATTTGGCGTATGCGTTATTTGGCTCACCAATCGGGAACATAATTGTTTGCGCATATTTGTCCTTTTCTGACATTGCCGGTGTATTATCATTCCATACTTCTTTGGCCATATTAAAGGTTGCCCACGCCTTCGGCCATCCGGCATAGAAAGCCGTATGAGTAATAACGGCGGCTATTTCTTCTTTGCTGACACCGTTATTCTTGGCATTTTGCAAGTGGTGCTTCAATGATGAATCGGTTATACCTTGCGACATCAAAGCCACAACCGTTATCATGCTCCGTGTTTTAAGGTCAATATCCTGATTGTTCCAATTTTCACCAAAAAGCACATCATCGTTGTAATGGGCAAAATCCGGCGCAAATTCACCCAATTGATTTCTTCCCGCTGTTTGCACAACTTTCGCCATGGCGTTTCCTCCTGTTAAAAGTGTTGTTGATAATAAAATTGCTACAAGTAGTTTTTTCATGCACAAATCCTTATCTGATAAAGTTAGTAAACACAATCTTTTCTTCTTTCGGCATCGGAACACCGGCTTTTTTACCAGCTTCCTGACATTTCAAATGCCACGCCATATTGCGTGCCAAAAAGCGCATATTTTGCAAACCTTCTAAATCTTGTTTGACTTCTTCGGCAACCGCCCCATGCACCATATTCCAATAACGACCGGATATAACCGGCATTTGTGTCATCAAAAAGTATTTGTTCAGTTGGTCAAGAGCGGCAGTTGTTCCGGCACGTCTGGCACTAACCACAGCGGCGGCCGGTTTATGAATAAACACATCTTTGCGACCAAATGCAACAAAGAACACTCTGTCCATAAAAGATGTAATAGAACCACCGGCGGCGGCATAATGCACCGGACTTCCGAATATAAAGCCGTCAAAATCTTTGGCTTTCTCTACAAATTCGTTCACCCCATCATTGATAACACATTTGCCGGTTTTACGACAAGCATAGCATCCCATGCATCCGGAAATCGGTTTGTTCCCGATATGATAGATTTCAGATTCAATGCCTTCTTCTTTCAATGTCTTGGCAATTTCTTCCAAGGCTACATTTGTACATCCGTGTTTATGTGGACTACCATTTACGAGTAATACTTTCATTTTTGATCTCCTTTCATTTTCTGATAAATGCTTCATCTTGGCTTTGAACACCTTGTTCATCGGCTTTATAGCGTTCCACACGCCTATGTAAGTCGTATTTGTTTCTGAGTTCTATAATTTTGTTCATCATCGGTGTGGCGTGATGAGCATCTATGGCTTCCTGATTTTCCCAACTGTCAATCAAAAGTACGGTTTCCTTATCATTAACAGGATAAAAGTATTCATATTTCAAATTGCCTTTTTCTGCTCTGATGGCTGCGGCAGTTCCAGTTTGCTCCATTTCTTCGGCAAACTTACGAGCATTGCTGTTTTCGCCAGTATAATAAATGTTTACGGTTAAACTCATATCCTTTGCCTCCGCAACGGTTGTACTTGCCAACATTGTCAATAAAACTAAAAGTTTTCTCATACGAGATTTCCTTTATAAACTTGCACCAAATTCTCTTGCTTCAGCAAGTTTAGCAGGTGTTTTATTTGTTGAATTGTCCGCTGTAACAATTCCTTTGTCCGTTATACCAGCATAGGCATTCATAGCCTTATACTGGGCAATCACACCCGTGTAAACATCAGGTGAATAAGATGAAAGCAATAAGGCTGTATATTTTGCTTTAGGAGGATAGATAAAGGCATAAAAGCGTTGTATAACCGACTGTAATTGGGCTGACATTGTGAAGTAATAAATCGGTGAAGCCAATACAATCATTTCCGCTTCCATTAAATAAGGATATATTTCCTGCATATCATCCTTTTGTGCACATTTACCGTTTCCTGCCCCTTTACAGTATCCGCAGGACAGGCATCCGTTTACCTTTTTATGTGCAATATTCAAAACAGTTACTTCGTGTCCTTTGGATTCAGCACCTTCCTTAAAAGCGTTAACGAGAGCAACTGTGTTTCCATTTCTGGTAGGACTGCCATTTAACACTAAAATCTTCATATATTTTCTCCTTAAAATCCTAATTTCTTAAGCCAATTTGTTACATTTTCCTTGGCTTGTTCGCGGTCATTTTGTGCAACATGGCCGTAAATTGCTAAACCATCCAGCATTTCTGCACCGGTTACCGACTTAATCTTGCTCGGAATTGAAGATAATCCGCTTCCTTCATGCGTAACAAACGGTGCAACCGTTTTACCGCTCCAATCGTGCGTTTCCATAAAGGTATAAAGCGCCATCGGTAAATCCGCCCACCAATTCGGCGTACCGATAAACACGACATCGTAATCGGCAAAATTCGCAACATCCCCGCTTATTTCCGGCCGAGCGTTTGCTTTCTTTTCCGAAAGAGCAACTTCCGTCAAGGCCTTATAAGCCGTAGGATAAGTATCATTTTTTACTTTCACCTCAAATAAATCCGCTTTTGTTTGTTCAGCAATCATTTTTGCAATAATCGCCGTATTTCCTTCGGTTATGTTCCCAACACTATATTGTTCACCGGCTCTTGAAAAATAAACCACCAAAACTTTTTTACCTGTCATATCAATTTCCTTTGCTTGTGTGTTAAATGTAAGTAATCCCAATGTGATTGCCGTTATGCAACCGGCTAAAAATCGTTTCATTTTGTTTTTCCTTTCTGTTGTTTTATTGTCAGTAATTTGAAGCGCAAACAATCTTGCGGACAAGCGCAGATGCACTTCATACAGTTAATGCAGTTTGGGTGCCGCACAAAGTCGGACTGTTCCACCATAATATTCATCGGGCAAGCCTTGTCGCACAAATGACAGTGAACGCATTTGCTTTCCTCGCGTGAAATACTGACCAAACGCATAACGCTTAAAATGCCTAAAGATGCACCTTTGGGGCAGAAATAATTGCAAAACGGTCTGTCCGTAAAGATTGCCAATAACAAAAACAATCCGATTGTACCGGCGGTAATCCATTCAAATGCGCCTAAAAAGACACCGTGATTAAATTCAAAGCGAGCACTCAAAAAGAAAAAGGTTATTCCGATGGTGCTTAAAGCGTAGAAAAAGTAACGTGAGCATTGCAAATAAACTTGAATATACGGCGGCACCTTAAAACGCGGAATCCGTAGTTTTTGCGCAATCCATCCGAGCCAATCTTGTATTGCTCCGAAAGGGCAGATAAAGCCGCAAAAGAAAACGCCCAAGAAGATAACGGATAAAAATATCATTCGTCCCACGTTATCGGCAAAAGGTAAGAACGGCAGGAAGATTCCGGCTATAAAGAATGCCTGTATTAAAAAGCGAAGCGGTTGCAGGTATTTTTTTATCATTATTTGCTTTCTCTCTTTGTTATATAGTTTTGTAGTAAAGTAACTATTTGAGCCTTAAAGACCTTATTCGTCCAATCTTTCGGTTCAAAAACTCCGTCAGACATACACCAGCACGTCATCATACCGTAGAGTTCGGAAATGATGATGTGGGTAATAAGTTCAATCGGTGCATCCGGCTTTAATTCTTTATCTTTTACGGCTTGCTTTAAGATGTCCTGCAACATTTTAATATCAAACTGCCATTTGGTATTATCCCATTCTTCATCAGATGTTTTCGGGTCTATAACATTGCGTATCCATTCACGGCAGATATTGATGTCATAACGCTCAACTTCTACCATAAAACTTTCAAAGTAGTGTTCCAAACGTTCCAAAAAAGTTTTATCTTTCATTTGTTGTATACGCAGAGCAATCTGGTCAAACAATTTGCGGCAAACTTCGCAACTGATTTGCTGTTTATTCTTGAAATAAGTATAAAAAGTACCTTTTGCGCATCCGCAGGCTTTGGTTATATCTTCCACATTGAGGGTATGAAAATCGCCGTTGATGATTAAATCTACCGTTGTATCTAATAGTTTCTGCCTTGTCTTTAGGGCATTTTCTTGGCGTTTAGTCATAATCTTTACTCCTTTGCTATGAGTGTATAATATACACTATTGACTAAAAGTCAATGACTTTTAGTTTAAAACGCACAAATATTATAAAACCGCCACGTTTCTGCAGTGATTTATTACGCTTTATTTCTCACATTCGCCACAATTAGAACATCCGTTACAAATTATAAAAGTATTTATAATTTCGTCTTGATGTCACAAAAGGTGGGGTTTTGAAACGCGAACAGTTGGGAATAAAAAGCCTTAGTTTTAAGCCGAATTTGGTCGGGTCTGTCCCGACCAAAAGTATCTATTTTGGTATCTTTTTGGGGAAATGGGTAAAAATAAAAAATAGATACGCAACCAGACCACCACGCAAATGCGCCTATAAATGAGATTGATGAAAAATCGAAAAGTGCCGAAAAATGGGCGGTTTGAGGGGATTAAAATTTTGCGATAATTAATTTTGATTTTAAAACAAAAAAAGGAGTGACAGGTATCACTCCGATTTTTTGGTGGATCCTGCCCGATTCGAACAGGCGACCAGACCGTTATGAGCGGCCCGCTCTAACCAACTGAGCTAAGGATCCATGTTGCTTGGCAATTATTATCGCCTTAAGCGTGTTGAACTTATGTCAAATATATCAACCTGTCAAGAAATTTTTTCGCCTGTGTTTGTATATTTATTTTTTTACGTTAACTTTATTTCAAACAATTTACAGATACACTGTTTCGGAATTTTATGTGAGAAATTAGGAGATTTAAAATGGCGGTAAAAGGCTCTATGATTCTGAACGAAATTGACAAAGCTCGTCTTAAACTGTCTATTGAGCACTATATAAACTATTTTATCGGCAAACGTGTTTGTGAAATTACCAAAGAAGAAGCACTGAAAGCCATTTGCTTGGCGGTCAGAGAATTTGCGATGGACAGAATGTATAAGACCATTGAAAGATATAATAAGAAAAATTCTAAGCGGGTATATTACTTGTCTGTTGAATATCTTTTGGGACGCTCTTTGGAAAACAATTTGCACAGCTTGGGGCTTTTTGACGCTTTAAACAGCATAAAAATTGACGGTTGGCCTTGGAAGAATCTGGAAGAGATTTTTGATACCGAATATGATCCAGCTCTCGGCAACGGCGGTTTGGGGAGATTGGCCGCTTGTTATCTTGACTCAATGGCATCGCTCGGCATTCCGGGGTTTGGCTATGGCATAAACTATGAATATGGCTTGTTCAAACAAAAATTTAAGAACGGATATCAGATTGAACAGGCTGACAGCTGGGACGGAGAAAACTCGCCGTGGCAATTTGCTAGAAATGACCGCAAAGTTACAATTCCGCTCTATGGAAATGTTGAAACAACCATCAATGAATCTACTGGAGAGCCTGCCTTTATTTGGAAAAATACAAGACCTATTTTTGGTATTCCGTTTGATTTTCCGATTGTAGGATATAACGGAACCTCGGTAAACTATTTGCGCTTGTTCTCGGCGAAGGGAGATGAACAGCTTAATATTGAAGTCTTTAATAAGGGTGGTTATATTGATGCTTTGAGCGATAAGATAGAAAGTGAAACGGTTTCAAAGGTTTTATACCCGTCAGATGCTATCGAATCAGGTAAAGAGCTGCGTTTGAAACAGCAATATTTCTTTGTATCGTGCGCAATTCAAGATATTATCAGGCGCTTTTTGGAAAAGAGTAATGATTTTCATAAAATGCCGGATTATATTTGTATTCAGCTCAATGATACTCATCCGGCTTTGGGAATTCCGGAGATGATGCACCAACTTATTGATGTTTACGGACAATCTTGGGATTCAGCATGGGCTATCACTACTCAAATATTTGCTTATACAAACCATACTTTGTTGCCGGAGGCTTTGGAAACGTGGAATGCAAATATGTTAGGGCGCATGTTACCGCGTCATTTGCAGATTATTTATGAAATTAACCGCCGTTTTATTGAGTTTGCGAGACAACGTTTCGGCAATAACAAAGAAAAACTTGACCGAGTTTCCATTGTTTTCGGAGAAGGAGACAATCAGATTATTCGTATGGCAAACTTGTCTATTGTCGGCTCTTTTTGCATTAACGGTGTGGCAAAACTGCATTCAGAATTGTTGAAAAAAAGCCTTTTGCCGGAATTTTTTGAGTTATGGCCGGAGAAGTTTTTGAACATTACCAACGGAATAACACCACGTCGTTGGTTATACCATGCGAACAGCGAACTTGCGGCTTTGATATCGTCTAAAATCGGCGAGGATTGGATTACCAATTTGGACTTGCTGCAACAATTGGAAGAATATGCAGATAATCCGACTTTTGCAAAAAAGTTTATGCAAATTAAATTAAAAAATAAGGAGCGATTGGCTCAAGTAATTTTGAAAGCTACGGGTGTTGCGGTTAATCCAAAGAGTATATTCATTGTTCAAGCTAAACGTATTCATGAGTATAAACGTCAACTGATGACAATTTTGCAAGTAATCGGCGATTATTTGGCAATAATTAAAGATAATATTTACCCGACGCATCCGAAGACATATATTTTTGCAGGAAAGGCGGCACCGTCTTATCAATTCGCCAAAATGATTATAAAATTGATTAACAATGTGGCTGATGTTGTTAATCACGATCCTCTGGTTAATGATATGATTAAGGTTGTCTTTATGCCGGATTATAAAGTTTCTTTGGCAGAAATTTTGGTTCCTGCTGCTGATATAAGTATTCAAAATTCGACTGCCGGTTTTGAGGCATCGGGAACCGGTAATATGAAATTTGCCCTCAACGGAGCTTTGACGGTCGGCACTTATGATGGTGCAAATATCGAAATCAGAGAAGAAGTCGGAGAAGATAATTTTTATCTTTTCGGGTTGCGGGATAAAGAAATTAACGATATGCACAAAAAAGGAACCTACAAACCTTATGAGGTTTATGATCATTCCGATTATATCAAGAGAATTATGAATACTTTGAACTCTACCATGTTTTGCACTAAAGATTATGTTCTCTTGTTCAAGATGATATATGAAGAGTTGCTTTCGCGCGATTATTACATGGTTTTGGCTGATTTGCAGGGCTTTAATGATGCTTTGCATCAGGCAGAAAATGATTATCACAATAAAGAAAAATGGGCACAAAAAGCTATTTTGAACGTGGCAAGAATTGGCAGATTTTCAAGCGACAGAGCGGTGATGGAATATGCAAAGCATATTTGGCATATAAAACCCGTAAAATAGATGTTTGCTCTGCTTTGTTCTTTTCTTCACAACTTTTTGCAAATTATTTGATTTTATTTTATATTGATGTATAAAAGAAAATAAGGGAGTAAGTTTGTAGTTTTAAGATGTTAGATATATTCGCTACGGTATTTAAATATAAAGAAAAGGAAAGTCCTGATAAATTAGGTCTGTATCCTGAACGCGTGCATGTCAGTGCAATGCCTGAAAGAAGGTTTTTGTGGACATCTTATATCTTGGTTATTTTAATTTGCTTCTCTTTATCCTTGAATATGATTTTTGCCCTGTCTTTGTATGTTATGTTACCAATGCGCGGTTCAAGGCCTCAACTTTTTACCATAAACAAATATTTCAGCCAGGTTGATCAGATGCAGAGAGCTGAAATGGATTATAATATAAGTAATCTGATTGCGGAAGAATATATTACTACATACATAATGATGCGATATCTCATTACCACTGACTATTTTGAGTTGAGAAGAAGATGGGGAAAGGCTTCGCATGTTTATTGGATGTCATCCCCTACGGTATATTCGGAATTTAGAGAAACCGAAGCTGATAATAATATTTCTTTGTTTAAATCCAAAAATATGGCAAGAAATGTGCAAATTGATTGGATAAGGTCATTAAACGGGTCGTTATGGCAAGCACAATTCAGAACTATGGACTATTTGCCGGAAAATCCTGAACCTGTCGTTAATATTTGGCGCGCTAATATGAGAATTGTTTTTGCTGAAACAAAGAAAGTTTCTGATAATAGCGCCTTAAAAAATCCTTTCGGATTTTTGGTTACCGATTATAAGCTTTCTTATCTCGGACAGCCAAATGCTTCGGAATCGTATATGTCGCAGGCAAAGCGCATTACAAGTCAAATGTTCTTAAAGTAAGATATTGATTGCAAAAAAAATGCCGCTATTATGCGGCAATTTTTTTTTATAATTTCAGTTTTTTATCCAATCTTTCCAGTTCATCAATATAACTGCTTATCAGGCTCAATCCTTTGTTCCAAAAATCTTTATCTTCAGGATTTAAGTTAAACGGCTTGAGAAGTTTTTTATAATCTGTTATTGCCGTTTGTGACAACATTTGCATATATTTATCGGCAAAATTATTTTGGCTTTTATCTTGCGATACCTGATACAACGAATTTACCAAACAATCAGCAAAAGAATATGCATAAACATAGAAAGGCAGGAAGAAGAAGTGTCCTACTTGTGACCAAATATAAGAGCAATTTTCATCAACTTGCACATATTTCCCCAAACTTGCTTGCATTTCTTCCATCCAAATTTTGTTCAGACGTTCGGTGCTGAGTTCTCCAGATTGACGCTCTTGGTGAGCGCGACTTTCAAAAAAGTGGAAGGCAATTTGTCTTATGGCCGTATTTATCATATCGCCGACTTTTGAAGCGATTAAGGCCAATTTTGCCTCGTTATCAGGAAGTTTTTTGACCATGGACTGAAACGTTATCATTTCTCCGAATACCGAAGCGACTTCTTCGGTAGTCATTCGCGAATATTCATTGAGTTCACCATTCTTTACTCTGGTTTGGTGGTGACAACCATGTCCCAATTCATGTGCAAGGGTTAAGACATCATTTTGTTTACCGACAAAATTAAGCAATAAATAGGGATGAGATTCTGCACAGACAGGCGCACAAAAAGCACCGCTTACTTTGCCGTCACGAGGCGGAACATCTATCCAATTGTGATTAAAGAAATCTTTTGCTATGTCATACAACTTGGGAGAAAATTGTTTATACGCATCCAAAACAGTTGAAACAGCCTCTTCCCACGTATAATGAATGTCTTGGCTGAACGGAAGCGGAGCATTACGGTCCCAATAAGATATTTTATCCATTTTGAGCCATTTGGCTTTCAACTTATAAAAACGGTGCGCTATTTTGGAATAGTTTGCGCGGACGGTTTGCGCCAAAGTTTCAACCGTTTTATCGTTTACGTTTTCTGACATATTGCGAGAAGATACGGGAGTTGAAAATCCTCTTTTTTTATCTTCAATGGCTTTGTCTTTGATAATCATATTATATATAAACGTGAAAAGTGCCGAATTTTCTTTTGCAACTCGGTTAATCTCATGACCGGCGGCTGTTCTCAAAGAAGCATCTTTATCCAAAAGAAGCTTTGATACTTCGGCATCATTATATTTTTTTCCTTTTACGGTATATACCAAACGTGATGATGTTTCTTCATAGAGGCGAACCCATGCATTTGACGAGGTTAAGGATTTTTCAAGCAAAACTTCTTCCACCGGCTCGGAAAGCTCATATTTTTTAAAGCGTCGAACTCTATCCAGCCATGGTTGATAATGTTTCATGTTTTTGTTTTGCAGCCAAGATTTTATTTTTTCTTGCGAAAGGGAGTTAATCTCCAAGCTAAAGAAGACTAAAGGTTTGCTGTATTCGGTGATTTTTTCGACAATATCCTGGTAGAAAGCTACAGCTGACTGGTCTTTCATTTTTGTTACCATATTTAAATTGGCAAATCCGCCAAGCTTGCCGGAAAGAGAAGAATGTTTTTCGTAATTTTGCAAAATTTTGGCCATTTCTTCACCGCTCAAAGAATTTAATTTTCCTTTATATTTGCGGGCAAATGATGTGCAAAAATTGCGATATTTCTCCAAATCTTTATTGATTTTAGGATCGCTTGTATCCTTATACAAATCGGAAAGGTCCCATGTCGGAAGTTGTTTATTTGTTTTCATTGTTCATTTTCTCCAATTCTAGATTTTGTTGTTTTAATAATTCCATTTGCTCGGAAATATTCGGATTTTCGCGGTAGAACTCCGCCAATTCTTCACTATACTCATCAACTTCGGGATAAAAATAATCAGACCACGGAGTTTTTGCATTTCCCGTCAACCAATTTTTGAATCCATTATATATCACGGCATTATAACAGAGATAGTTTTTGCTGACTGCTTTGAATACGCACCACGTTTCTCGGTCGCAATTTATTACATTGTCGGTCATTGTTCTGGTGCATAGCGAAAACCCCTTTTCATTCTCATCTTGGTGCGGAGAATATAAAATGAGAAAAAATTCGCCAATAAACAATGCAATAATTATGATAATACTAAAACCGAACCAATGTGTTTTGATAAAATTACGCAATATTTTTTCCTTGTCTTTCAATCAAAAATTTTTCCAATAATGCCAACTCTTCCCGAGTATTTGCTCCGGCAACATCCTCGGCTCTGCATTCAACAACGGCGCATTTCAATCCTTTTTTTCTGGCGATGGCAACCGCATCCGTAAGATAATATTCTTTGGCGGCATTTTCATTTGTTATTTGAGATAAAATATCAAGCATGGTCTTGCCGTCAAAGCACATTATGCCGGAGTTGCAGACCTTAATTTGTTTTTCTTCTTCAGTAGCATCCTTAAACTCAACAATTTTGATAAGCTCGCCGTTTTCTATTTTGAGCCTGCCGTAACGAGCGGCATCTTCGGGAACAAACCCCAAAACCACAACAGCATAGCCCTCTTGGCATTTTTGAATCATTTTTTGATATACGGGAACAGGTGTAATCGGGTTGTCTCCGTAAATAACCAAAACATTACCGTCAAAACCTTTTAATTCATCTTTTGCTGCCAGCACCGCATTGGCCGTTCCGAGTTGTTGTTGTTGAACACAAGTTTTATACGGAGCGACTTCCTTTTTTACCAAATCGCCATCAGGGGCAATTACGGTAACGATTTTATCGGCTTTCATTTCTTCCATTGAATCAATGATGTAGCGAATCATTGGTCTGTTACATAAAGGCATTAAGACTTTTGGCAGGTCGGAATTCATTCTTGTACCTTTTCCGGCCCCGAGCACAACCGCTGCTAATTTTGTTTTAGTCATTATTTTATCCTTTCTAACATTTTTTTAATAACTTTAATATACATTACCATTTGTATCTTATTTGTTAACAAGGATGTGCTTTTATGAAAAAACATTTTTTTGCAATATGTTTCATTATTTTTTCGTTGTCAGCGGGAATTGCAAATGCCTCACCGCGAGAAATTGTGAATATTGAAGAAGCCCAACATATAAAAAACAGCAGAAAAGTTATGTTGCAACAAGGCCGTCCCGAAATGCCCAAAACCCGCGACGAATTGATTAAGCTTATAAATGCTGAAAACAGAGTTATTCCCGTTACAAGCATGGATGATATGGAAAAATACAGCGGGATGAGTGTTGTTCACAGTGAGGACTATCTTGCTCAACAGGCTCAAGATGCAAAATCTACTTTTCAAAAAATTTACGAAGAGACAATGAGTAAAATTTCTCTTGATGAACAAGACTTGCCTGAACATATTGCTTTTTCCGATCAACCTTCCGACAGACAATTATATTCCGAACTGTCTTTGCAGCAAGCTCTGTCAAATCCTGAAAAGACCGATTTTGAAGTTATCAACGTAAATCTGCCAAACGGCAAAACCATTGTTTCTCCTGCAAAAGAGCATATTCCTTATTTGTCAAGCATTATTGAAATTATGCCGGACGGATTGGTGCGTGTCAGAGAAACGGTTACCGTTATCGCAAATGCGCAAAAGCTCAAATACGGACTTATCAAAGCTTTGCCTAAATATTCCACTTCGCGGGATGGTGTAAAAGAAAGTACAATTCCTTACCTCAATAAAGTAACCATTAACGGCACTGATGTCGATTATATATTGAAAGATGCTTATGACAGATTTTTAATTACTCCCAAAAAGTCGCTGCCCTTACAACCCGGTATATATACATACGTTTTTGATTATATTCTTGATCGAAAGCTATGGTATTATGATAATTTTAACGAATTTTATTGGGATATTACCGGAAGTTTTTGGAATTTGGCGGTAAATTATGCTACTGCCGTTGTGAGATTGCCTGTAGATATTGCTTCTATCGGAGAGACTTTAATGTTGGGCTATTTGCCTGATAAATTAACGGAGGATGGCGGAGTTATTGTGGCAAACAAAGTTAACAATGCTTTGGGGTTTGTTGCCATGCGTCCTCTCTTCGCCGGTGAGGGAATGCATATTTTGATCCAAATACCAAAGAAAGGCTTTATCGATCCTGATATCAACAAAAAAATTAAGTGGTTTATTGAAGATTATGGTGATATTGTGCTTGCTGCTTTTGCTTTTCTGGCAATTTTGCTCGCCTATGTTATTTCGTGGAAATTTATTGATGCTTCTTCCGCAGAAGCTGCAAAAATCAATTTTCAAAAAACTCCCGCTCTTTTGAGAATGTTGGCAAAAGGTATATATGATAAAGTCTCTTTCGGAGCATTTTTGCTAGATTTGAGGAAGAAAGGTATTATTGATATAATTGAAGAGGATAAAGGAATTTCACTTGTCAAGCGAACAAACAAACTTTCTAAACTTAATTCTTTTGAAAAAAAGGCAATAAAGTCTATTTTTACAAGCAAGCAAAACAGTTTATCAATTTCTCCGCGCTCATCTATTATTCTTAATAAAGCCTCCCATTATATTGAAAAAGATACAAATAAGCGCATTAAACGTCTTTTGTTGCGCCTCAATTTTTCGTATGTATTCTTGAGCTCCCTGATGCTTATTTTGAGTGAGTTGGCAATAGCTTATTTGAAAGTTGATATGTGGTCGGTATTCGGTATTTTACTAGCATCTACCGTTACTATAGCGTTTTATTGGTCATTCTTTATGATAAAAATAAATAGTAAGTTCTTGCGTTTTGTTTTGCGTTTTCTTGCCTTTATTTTAATTGTTTTTTCGGGACTGATGATGACAAATCATATCCATGCGGTTACCGTATTGTTTATTATTGCCATGATTTATACTATTTTCAAATATGGTGCTCTTTTTTCCAAACGTGACGGACTAATCAGACATAATGTCAGTGAGGCGAAAAAATTTGCACAGCAATTAAAAAATAATGTTCAATCAATTATTCTCGGTAATCAGTTCGAAATGCAACAAGCAAACATTTTTGCTTTGGATGCCGGTGACAATTATAAAGACTTGCCTGAACTCGGTTCCGGCAACAAGATTAACTTGGTAAAAGAAATAATCAACTATTGCAGTTAATTATTCTTTAGGGAAAAGGTTGTCGCGCAAATTGAAAAGATGATTTGTCATCAGCGCGGTAAAGGCCAAGAGTATAATATTATACACAATATCCGCAGTGATTGCTTTTGCAATCGACAGATTGATTACAAGCGGGGTGACTCTGCCAAAATAATATGCCACAACAAAAAGACCGCAAGTTACCATAAACAAGGTCGAAATCATTATTATACTGGCATTGTCGAAAGCTTTTGCGCTTATTTGTCCGAGCGGCGGCAACTTGGTCTTGTCTATAGCATACGCAATCGTATAGTAATATAAAATCGCGATAATCGGTATGAAAAACCCCATAAACATTACCGCAAAAAACATACTTTCTATCAGCCAATTGGGATTGGGATTTCTAACCATAAGTTCAACATATGAGAGGCTGGGTAAAATGTTTATGAAAATAATAAAAAGCAATATAAAAAATATTTTTATATTCCATATATCGAGAGCACATAACTCCGAAAAATTGATTTTTTGTTTTGAGATTGCATAATTATACCAACCTTTAATAAAACTTATAATTATCAACAGCCTTGTGATTTGAAAAAAAAGAGTTGTCCAGCTTAATAACGGAGCGCAGGCTACAACTGTTTGCTTTTGCAAATAATCGACACCGCACATTATATTGTTGTGCAATAATAAAGATAAAATCGTCATGATGAACGCAAAAGGAATTGATAAAAATATGAACATTTTAAAATTTTGATAAAACATTTTCAGCGGCGAAAATATCAACCATCTGAGTTTTATTTTTTGCGTATTTTGAAAAACTTTTTTATCCATCTTTTATATTTCCTTTACTGCTGATATTCCGGGTATTGCCTTGATTTTGGTCATCATTGTATCGTCAGAAAATGCAAAACCGCCCGATAGTTCTATTCTTATATCCCAATCATTGTTATCAGGTTTTATATATATTTTGTTCGGCCCATTATGGTCATGGCGCAAAACTTCATGCAAACTTTTAAGTGCCTCTATGTTACTGATATAAATCACTATGCCTTTTGATACATCTGCAATGGCTTTATCTAAACTTTCCAAATATTCAATCATAATTTTAGGATCAGATTCTTCAGTTTGTTTTTCTATTTTAACACTGGCAAGAAGCGGAACACCGGAATTGATTATATCTTCACTTTGCGATAACAATTCCGAAAAAATCACTCCCTCAAAACCGTCTGATGCATCGGATAAACCGAGAAATGCAAATCTGTTGCCTTTTTGAGATACGCGAGGCTTAAAAGAAGTTACGCAGCCGGCAAGCTTTGCGCGAACCGTATCACCTGCCCGTAAACCTCTGAATATTTCACTGCAGCTTTTTAACCCCAATTTTTCCATACCCTCGGCATAGCTGTCCAACGGATGAGCGGAAAGATAAAAACCTATTGCTTCGGCTTCCAATTTCAGTCTTTCCAACTCCGGCCAATCAGGTGCATCTTTCAGGCGGACTTGTGCGCTGATTTCTTCGGCTCCGAACAGTGAGCTTTGGCTACTGTTCTTCAATTCGCAACTTGAACTTATGTGCTGGATAATGTTGTCTATATTGGCAAACAATTTGCCGCGATTTTTATCCAAACAATCAAATGCTCCCGCCTTAATAAGCTGTTCAATTTGTTTGCGATTGATTTGTTTGATATCCATACGGTGAATAAAATCCGACATATCCTTAAATTTGCCGTGAGCTTCACGCTCGGCAACAAGTGCTTTCATATTGGCATCACCAACCCCTTTAACGGCGGCCAAGGCATAGAGAATTTGATTATCTTTAACGCTGAACTCATAACTTGAAGAATTTATATCGGGAGGCAAAACTTTGATACCCATTTTTACGCATTCATCTTTGAAAAAATGAAGTTTGTCGGTATTGGTAATATCCATGGTCATGGTGGCACTCATAAACTCTACCGGATAGTGAGTTTTCAAATAAGCCGTTTGGTATGAAATCAAAGAATATGCCGCCGCGTGGGACTTGTTGAAACCATAGGAAGCGAATTTTTCCATTTGGTCATAAATACTTGTTGCCGTATCGCGATCTATACCGTTGGCTACCGCACCATCGACAAATATGCCGCGATGCTTTATCATTTCTTCTTTCTTTTTCTTACCCATAGCTTTACGCAATTTATCCGCACCGCCAAGAGTATAGCCGGCAAGTTCCTGCGCAATTTTCATAACCTGCTCTTGATAAATCATAATACCGTATGTATTTTTCAAAATAGGCTCTAGTTTGGGGTGTAAGTAGGTAATTTCTTCCTCGCCATGCTTGCGACGAATATAGCTGGGAATATTATTCATAGGTCCGGGGCGATATAAAGACACGATAGCGATAAGATCTTCAAAGCGGTCAGGTTTGATTTGTTTGTGAACATCTTTCATGCCTGCCGATTCAAACTGAAATACTCCGGCTGTATCACCTCTTTGTAAAAGTTCATAGGTCGGTTTGTCATCGAGTGATATTTTTTCCATATCAAGTTCGATACCATGATTCAATTTGATTAAATCAAGCGCTTTTTTAATGGTTGTAAGTGTCTTCAACCCCAAAAAGTCAAATTTTATCAAACCGGTTTCTTCAATATATTTCATATCGTATTGAGTTACCGGCATATCGGCGCGGGGATCTTTGTATAACGGCACAAGTTGGTCAAGCGGACGATCTCCGATAACAACGCCGGCAGCATGCATACCGGTATTGCGGTACAAGCCCTCCAGTTTCATGGCAATTTCAAACAGTTTATTGACTTGCGGGTCATTTTTGCGCATTTCTTCCAGCTCCGGAACTTGTTCCAAAGCATCTTTTAAGGTCGGCTGTTTTCCTTCTACCGGGGGAGGAACCATTTTACTGATACGGTCTGCCTGCGTATATGGCATTTGCAGAACTCTGGCAACATCACGAATTACGGCTTTGGCCTGAAGCTTGCCATAAGTGATAATTTGAGCAACATGATCAACACCATATTTATTCTGCACATATTCAATGGTTTTATAGCGATTTTCCTGACAAAAATCGACGTCAAAATCCGGCATGTTGACACGTTCCGGATTCAAAAATCGTTCAAAAAGTAAGTCCAATTTTAAGGGGTCTAAATCGGTAATAAATAAAGACCACGCAACTATTGAACCTGCACCAGAACCACGTCCGGGGCCGACAGGAACTCCGTTTGCTTTTGACCAGCGAATAAAATCCGACACGATAAGAAAATATCCGGCAAAACCCATTTTTTCTATAACGCTCAATTCATATTCCAAACGTTCATGATAACGTTTATCAATATCTTGTTTTTGCTCCTCGGTCATGCCTTCAAAATATACTTTTGTCTGTAATCTTTGGGCTAAGCCCAAATTGGCTTGCTCTCTGATATATTCGTTCTGGGTTTTTCCTTCCGGACATTCAAAAATAGGCAGCAACGGCGCAACAAATTCAAGCATAAAATTGCAACGTTTTGCAATTTGAACCGTGTTAGCTGTCGCTTCAGGCAGATCACTGAACAATGCCAACATTTCTTCTGTGCTTTTAAGACGCTGCTCTTGGGAATAGTGCAATCTGTTTTCGTTAGAGACATATTCTCCCATAGCGATACAAACCAGCGCATCATGAGCTTCATACATTTCGGCATCGAAGAAAAAAGCTTCATTGGTAGCAACAAGTGGAATGTTATATTTGTATGCCATATCTAAAAATATCGGTTCGGTTTTTGTTTCTTTTTCCAGTCCGATACGAGATATTTCCATATAGAGCCTGTCACCAAAAATTGATTGAAGTTCTTTTATAAACTGATGAGCTTCGTCCAAGCGATTTTCCAGTATAAGACGTCCAGCCTGTCCGTCGGCACCGGCGGTCAAAACGATGAGTCCTTGGTTGTGTTCTTTCAGATCTTCGAGGGTAATTTGCGGCTTTTCGGCAACAGAGGTTAAACCTCCGAGATATGATTTATTCATCAATTTTATAATATTCAAATATCCGGTTTTATCCTGAATTAGGAGCACAATTTTATCAGGCTCAATTATCTTGCCTTTGGATTTTAAGACATCATCTGCGTCGGGATTGCGCAAATACATCTGGGTCCCGAGAATCGGCTTCAGTCCGTTTTGGGGTGCATTCGCCGAAAAATCTTTTGCACCGAACATGGTTGCCGTATCGGTTACGGCGACCGCCGGAAAACCCATTTCCGCAACTTTTTTAGTGAGTGCCGGCATTTTCATTGCGCCTTCAAGCAACGAATATGCCGAGTGGACTCGAAGATGTATAAATTGCGGATTTATCATTTTTTATACTCTTTTACCAAGAGACTCCATTGATACAGCGCTCCGGCGTTTGGGAGCATATTTCTTTGTCAGAGCTCGTTTCATAGAGATGCTCACGGTCAGCCCCGAAATCACCGGCAGTGCAACCGAACAGAAACACAAGAACAAACAGAATCAAAAAATTGCGCATTTTCATAATCCAAAAACTATTTTTATTGAAACGAATACCAATATAACCGTAATGACGCGCGACAAATGGCGCAACCATACACTGCGGTCATAAGTGGCGGAACTTCGCCATATTCCCAAAAGCAGAGAACAGCTGTAAAAAAGCAAAAAGCTTATCAAAGAAAGATATAACACTATGAGGAACGGAGTTATTCCTTCTTCTACCTTAAACGAAAACAGATATGACAAGATTGTTTTTTTTCCAAGCTTGTGGGCAAGAATTTTACCTATTATACGCGTGAAAACAACCATCGACAACAGCCCCAATACGGCAAATTGCCAAAATGTTGCAAACAAACCTAACTCGCCATTTATCAATTTTTTAAACATAGCAAATTTCCAAACGGTATAAACTTGCTTTATACTGCTCCAAAATCAATATTTCTGCAAGCAGATTCTATATTTTTTACTATCACTTTTAAAAATAGCGCACAATCTTCTTATATGGCTTTATTCCGAGTTCGCGGTGAACTTTGGCAATATGTTGCGAGTGCCTGCCCCATTTGGTATATTTATCAATAAATTCTTTGGCTTTTTGCGGAGATTTTGAAAGCTGAACCTCTATTGTGTCGGCCAACAAATTATTAAACACAATCGGCAAGCGCTCGAAATCTATACTCAACAAACCTTTATCATTAAAAGATATTGCCTTGTTCTTTAAGAGATAATTAAACTGTATGAGATCGGCCATACGGTGCGGCAACATATCGTGCGGGCGAGCACGTAAAAACATTCCGCCGACAATGCAACTGACATATATTTTCTTGAGTGTTTCCGGGCTGATGATGCCTTTTTTAACGTATTCAGGCATAAAAGTTAAAGAAATGGTATCGGCTTTGTGCTCTTCTATAATATGTTTATATTTTCCCAATGCGCCTTGATAACAGCTGTCAGGTCCGAGCGAATGTCCGTTTTCGTGCCCGATAACAAATACATGTATGGCTTCGGAATCGTAATATTTATGCAAATCTTTGGAAACAAGTCTCTGCAATATTTTCTTTTCTTTTTCCTTGTCCTTTCCCATGCGTACTTGGCGGTGATATACATTGCGACGTCCGCCTCCGGTTTTGACTGACAATTTGTCATTATTAGGAAGGTTTTGGGCAGTGGTAATGCCTCCGCGGCACTGTGCATAATCGCCTTCCAAATCAACAAGGTCAACATCTACCATGGTTTGTTTTATTTCTTCACCGTCTAAAATATGTTGATGGTATTGGTCTTTATAAGGCATTAAGTTTGCCAATTCTTTTATGTGTTGCTTGAACTTCAAGATAAGTTCGGTCCCTTCTTTGTTGACAATTCCAACGCGAGCTCCGAGCATATCTTTGGCAACCGGCTCGATATTATGCTTTTCAAGGAGTGAAGAAAGTTTTTCATTATTAAAAACGGTTGATGTAATTTCATCATCATAATTTTCGCGGCTGACGGTAAACTCCAAATTATTGTCTTGCAAAACTGCCCAATGTTTGTCCGCAAGCATATCCATATCAGGATTATTCTGCAAAAACGCCTGTGCCTGCCAACCGAGATAGTCCTTAAATTCTTCTTCGTCACAATAGTGAGCGGCTACTTCAAGCTCGTTAGCAATTTTGGAAAATTCATCACGAAAATATTCGGTATAATCTATCGCTTTCAGCTCTTTGCCGTTGCGTCTTACCATGGTGCGAGCGCTTAATATCTGTCGAACTTCTTCAATTTTTCCGGCCTGCAACATATTGATAAGAATTTGATGAAATTCTTCAACACTCAAGTCTTGCGGATAAAAATTATGTCCCTTCAAAAGGTGAATTCCATCAAAAATCTCTATCGGTTTGGGATCAACACCATTAAAACCTGCAACTCCGTTGAGAGAATTGAACATCTCCAAAGCCAATTTGGCTTGTTTGTCGGAAGATGCCTCTTTTTTCAAAGCTTTTTTCATATCCAGATTATACGGATTATCCTGTTCCAAGGACACATCATTGATGATTTTTGCGGCGGCGACAAGATGTTCGAGAGCTTTTTTGTTGCCCTCGGATAAATTTTTGTAACCGGCAAAATTTTTATCAATCAACTTAATTTCAACACTTTTTGAAAGCATATCCTGCAGTTTTTCTGCAGTATAATTGATTTTGTATCCGTTAATTTGCATTTTCTTTTATCTCCACGGTATAAAAACGATAAACTTGAATATCATTAGACCAGAAACTCGGGCTCATTCCGGCTTTCAGCTTCAAATTGTCCAAAAATGCCTTTTTATCCGGAATCTGTGCCCATACAGACGGCAAAAACAATCCTTGACGACTGCCGTCACGAATAATTACACCATCAACATTGGGCACAAGTTGGTTCAATAAATCCTGCTCATCGGTATATCTGATTTTTTCAAAACCGGTCAGCAGTGATATAGAAATTGCAATATCGGGCAATTCTTCGGCAACAAGCGGAGAGAATCGTGTATCATTCATAGCGGCGGCACGGGCATTATCAACAACGTCTGCAACAATAGCTTTTCGCGGGTATAATGACCCGATGCAACCTCTGAGTTCGTTTTGTTTGGTCAAAGTAACAAAAGAAGCTCCGCGGTCAAACAGATGGTCGTCATAACTGTCGCGGTCAGGCTGGTAGCTTTTGCCTTGCACTGATTCTTCTATTGATTTGTGCGCAGCTTGCAACAAAGGCTGTCCGTATTCGGATGCAAATTTCAACAAGCCTTCTTTTTCTCTGGTAATTTGAGTTATTTTCAGGCCTTTCTGACTAAAACTCCAAGCACCGTATCCGACAACACGACTTTTGTCGTTACTGACATCTCCGGAGTTTATCAAAGCCAAAACTTCGGGTTTGAAATTGAAAGCTTTAGCAATTTTCAGAGCTGTATTTATGCCTCCGGCACCGCATGAATGTTCATAATCAATATCATCCTGCTCCTGCTCTACTTTTGAAGCGGTTTCAGTATCCATCTGCACTGCCTCTTCATAGGGATGGTAATGCGACAAGTCGGCAGAAACAACCAGCAAAGTGTCATCTCTATTGATATACGGAAGCAAAATATCTGCCATTGCTTGAGGATTCATATTTCCATAGACGATAGGTACTATTTTGAGGTTGGGAATAAGTTTTTGCAGAAACGGCAATTGAACTTCTAAAGAATGCTCTCTTTCATGGGCTTTTGCATTTACTTTTATCATATTATTTTTGAGCAAAGCACTTGCAATCTCGGTATTTATTTCAACAATTCCCAAAGGTGTCTTAAAATATTGAGCTTTTGGCAAGGCTGCACCCTCTAAAGGTTCATAATGAGAAGGACCTAACAAAATGACATTTTTTATATTTTGAGCAAAATCCTTAAGCGGTGCATAAGCCTGTGCCGCGGCAACCGCTGAAAATTGGTATCCGGCATGGGGGACAACAATGATTTTGGGTTGAGACAAGTGCTGCTGATAATTAAGCGACAAAAGTTCATCCATTGCTTGGTTCAAAACTGTGCTGTCTGCGGGATAAAAATATCCGGCAACTGCAGGATTGCGATATTTTTCCATTGGATCTCCTTTGCTGGTATAGTGCGATGCCAACGAGTGATTTGATGAAACTTGGTGGCGAAAATAAATTACGTTAACAACGGCTAAAACAACAACAATCAGCGATATAACGATATATCTGCGGATTTTGCTTTTGTTTTCATCTTGAGATTTTTGTTTCATATCTTTTCCTTTTTAGTCAATAGAGTTTAGCAAAGAAAAATAATCCTTGAAAAAAATTATATTTTTACAATTTATATTGTCATTAAGATTTTTATCATTATTAACACGGATCGGCAAAGCATTGACCGCAGAAGCGCACAAGTTATCCAGCCGGCTGTCACCTATTATCCAAACTGTTTCGGGGGATATATCCGCAAAATCAATCAAATCTTTCAAGGTATATAGAGCTTGGTCGCCATAGGGTTTGTCTCTGGGGGCTTCGTGTCCGCAGACAATTTTATCAAACCAATCTGTAGAATATAGCATCGGCAACTCATATTCCAACAAATGCCTGTCTTTATTGGTCATTATTGCAACTTTTATTCCTTTGGAGCGGAAAAAATTTATAACTTTGTCGGCATAGTTAAAACCTTGAAAATTATTCTTTACATACTGCTTATAATATCGGCAAAATTTTGTATATGCCGAATGAGATTTCTGCCCGAATATGTTAGGAAAATTATCCAAAAAAGAAAGCATTTCATCACGCAGATTTTTAACCTCATCCCAGCATGGCATTTCATATTCTTTCAGGACTCGGTTTATGGCCTGCACTCTCGGGCTGTCACTTTGCGCTAAAGTTCCGTCCCAATCAAAAATCACCACTTTAAGTTTTTTACTGCTTAATTTCATCTGTAATTCTCCTTGCCTGCAAATAAGATAAAGCAATATGAAAAAATTACAAGATAAAGAAGAAAAAATACCCGTTATGCAGACTATTTTTGGGAGCCTTTGATAAATGTCTTTCCCATCATGTAAGGTTGCAACTTTTCAGGTATGCGGATTGAGCCGTCGGCTTGTTGATGATTTTCCAAAAACGGAACCAATGCACGCGGGGTGGCAATGCCGGTATTGTTCAAAGTGTGAACAAAACGAACTTTTCCTTCGGCATTATCACGATAACGCAAATTGGTACGGCGAGCCTGCCAGTCGGTAATATTGGAACAGCTATGTGTTTCGCGATAGCAATTTTGGCTCGGAACCCAAGCTTCTAAGTCGTATTGACGATATTTCGGAGCACCCATGTCGCCGGTGCATACTTCCAAAACTTGGTATGGCAACTCAAAGTCCTGCAAAATCTCTTCGGAAATCTGCAACAATTTTTGGTGCCATTTTTCACTCTCATTAAAGTCATTTTTACAAATGACAAATTGCTCTGTTTTCATAAACTGATGAACTCTGGTCAGACCTCTGGTGTCTTTACCTGCGGCACCGGCCTCGCGGCGAAAACACGGAGAAAAACCAGCATAGAGAATCGGCAAATCGTTCTCGGTTAAGAGTTCGTCAGCACGCAAAGAGTTCAAGATAAGTTCCGCTGTGCCCGAAAGATAAATATCATCTTGGGGCATATAATAGATTTCGTCCTTGGCAAAAGGCAGATAGCCTTGACCATATAAGGGTTTTTCTTTTGAAAGTGATGGAACGGTAATTACTCTAAAGCCATTAGCGGCAAGCTTATCCATAACATATAAATGCATTGCCAATTCCAAACGTGCCAATTCATTGGTTATGGCATAACTGCGTGAACCGCAAACTTTTGATATACGCTCGCACTCGGTCCATCCGTTCATTTCCATCAATTCGACATGGTCTTTGGGCTCAAAATCAAAGTGCGGAACCTCGCCAACCTTACGAACAACAACATTCTCGGTATCATCAGCACCGACCGGACTTTGCGGAGACGGCAAATTGGGCAAGCGCCACATGATCTCATCAAATTTTGCCTGTTCTTCAGCAAGTTTTTCTTGTTCAACCTTTAATTGTTCGCCCAACTCACGACTCTTGGCAATAATATTAGGACGTTCTTCCGGACTGGCGGATTTTATGGAATTGCTCAAACGATTTTTTTCCTCTGCCAATGCCTGTGAAGATGTTTTCAGTTGATTAACCCTTTTGTGGAGAGCTAACAATCCGTCAACATCAATATCAAAATTTTTCTTGGCAAAACCTTCTTTTACCAACTGTGTATTTTCGGCAATAAACTTAATATCCAACATTGTTCCAGTCCTAAATTATTAAACTTTGGCGATATTAGCAATTATCAGAGATAATTACAATCAAAAAATTTTGAGACTTGCGCTTAAGAGAATTTATAGGAAATATTCTCGCAAATAATTTGGCAAATCGGCAACGTTTACGCGGTGTTGTTCCATGGTGTCGCGATCGCGAACGGTAACGGACTCCGGCTGTTGCTCTATGGTTTCAAAATCTACCGTAACACATAAAGGTGTGCCGATCTCGTCGTGACGGCGATAGGCTTTACCGATATTACCGGTGTTTTCCAAAGCCACACGGCCGATGCCGAGTTTTAGGAGATTTTGCTTTATTTCGTGGCATTTGGCCATTATCTGCTCATTGTTCTTTTTGAGCGGAATTACCGCAACTTTAATCGGAGCAAGGTGTTTTTTCAATTTCAAAACAATACGGCTGTTGCCCTCACCCAAATCTTCTTCGGTATAAGCTTCGGTCATAACTGCCAAAACTCCTCTATCAATACCCATTGACGGCTCAATCACAAAAGGAACAACCCATTTATTGTTATCATCCATAATGCAGAGTTTTTGGGTAGAATCGGGATTTTTGTGACAATGTGAAGTCAAGTTCATTTCTTCTTGGGCCTTGGTGTGATTGCCAAGGTCATAGTCGGTGCGATTGGCAATACCCTCCAATTCTTCCATACCGTGCGGAAATTGATATTCTATATCATAACATGCTTTGGCATAGTGTGCTAAGTCATCTTTCGGGGTGGTATAGATATTCATGTGTTCTTTTTTCAAACCTTGGTCAATCCACCATTGAATGCGGTTTTCTTTCCATATCTCGTGCCACTTTTCATCTTCTCCGGGTTCGATAAAAAACTCCAGCTCCGCCTGTTCAAACTCACGAACACGAAAGATAAAATTGCGCGGAGTAATCTCGTTGCGGAAAGATTTGCCGATTTGCGCAATGCCAAAAGGTAGCTTGCGAGAAGTAGAATCGACGACATTTTTGAATTGTGTAAAAATTGCCTGTGCCGTTTCGGGGCGTAAATAGCCGAAAGATGAACCGTCATCAACCGGACCAATAGCGGTTTTGAACATAAGATTGAAAGGTCTTGGCTCGGTCAAATCGGTAGAGCCGCAATTCGGGCATTTCCCATTGATATGGTCAGCACGAAAACGGCTTTTGCATTTTTTGCAATCTACCATCGGGTCAGAAAAAGTATCTTCGTGACCGGAATAGTGCAAAACTTTTTGGTTGGTTAAAATGGCAGAATCGAGCCCCTCAACATCATCACGCTCATAAACCATAGAACGCCACCAAGCGGCTTTTAGATTATTTTTGAGTTCAACCCCAAGCGGACCATAGTCATATACACCTTGCAAACCTCCGTAAATATCGGCATTTTGAAAAATAAAACCACGACGTTTGCATAAAGACACCAGTTGATCCATAGTTGTAGCAGGCATTGTTTTCTCCATTTATATAATTTGTTAACTTATTCGTGTTATAAAGTATGCTCGTGAAAATAGCAAGCGGAGAAAATGCAAATGGTGAAAAAAACAAAAGTTGCCTTGATTTATGATTTTGACGGCACTTTGAGCACTGCGGATATGCAAGATTATTGTCTTATACCAAAGTACGGAATGTGTGCAAAGACTTTTTGGCAGCAAGCAAATGCTTGGTGGAAAGAGAATGATGCCGACCAAATCACAAGTTCAATGTATTATTTTGTTAAGATGGCAAAAGAGAAAAAAATCCCGCTTACCAGAAAGATTTTCGCAGAATGCGGCAAAAATATCGAGTATTATGCCGGTGTTGAAGAATGGTTTGACAGGATCAACCGTTTCGGAAGGCATTTGGATCTTGATATACAGCATTTTATAATATCTTCCGGCTATGAAGAAATTATTGAAGGAACTTCTATTCGCAAGCATTTCAAAGAGATTTTCGGTTGCGCATATGCCTATAATGAAAAAGGCTATCCGATTTGGCCGGCAAGAGTTGTGAACTATTCAACAAAAACTCAATATCTTGCAAAAATTAACAAAGGCTTGCATAAGCTCGAGGATAGAGCCGTCAATGAGTTTATGCCGGATGAAGAGCGCCCTATACCTTTTTCACACATGATTTATTTTGGTGACGGAGAAACAGATATTCCGTCTATGCGCTTGGTAAAAAAGAGCGGCGGCTATTCGATTGCGGTTTATCGCCCGAAAAGTCATCATAAAAAAGAAGCCATAAAATTATTGAGCGATGGCAGAGTTGATTTTGCTTTGCCTGCCGACTATACAGAAGAAAGCCAAATTGATACGGTGGTAAAAACTATTTTGGTAAAAATGGCTACGGAGCGAGATTTGCAGGTTTTGAAGCAAAAAGAGGATAAAAAGAAGACAAGGTAATAACTTTCAAGCAAAGGCGGTGCATTATGAACGTTACAGAAAAAGTTGCTAAGTTTAAGAAGGATTTGAAAAATAATAATCCGAAAAAGTTTAATGTTTGGGCTTTTATTTTCGGGTCTTTTTATTTCTTTTATACAGGTATTTCCGTTTGGTATTTTTTCTTATTTTTTGTTTTTCCTTGGATTTTTACTGCGGCCTTGCTTCCGGTTTATAACAATTTGGGGTTATTGGCAGTTTTAGGATTGGTAATTTCTCATACTTGGGCAGGTTTAGTCGCCAATCCGGAGGGAAAAAGATATAAAGAAGATTTCATCAAGAGATTTAAATATGCAAGATTGAATGCTGATGTACAATATTTTAATATTTCACCTTTAAGACTTTGGCTGTCATCTTTCTTTACTCTCGGTTTGTATGATATTTATTGGAGTTATCGCAACTGGTCTGCTTATAAAAAAGCCACAAAAGATGATGTAGAACCTTTGCTTATGGCTTTGCTGAATTGTTTGACCATATTTTCTTTGCAAAGCAAAGTGCAGCGCTTGTTGCCGAAAAGAAAGATAATAAATGATATTTGCGCGGTTTTATACAGTTTGTTGTTTATCTTTGCCGTTCTTGCTTATGGGTTTTCAATTTCTTTCCTTTCTTTGCTGATGATGATAACATACGCAATTTTACCGTTATTGCTTATCCCTATTCAAAGAAGTATTAACTCTCTTGCCGAAAAAACTACCAATAAATATTCCAAGACGGAAGTTGCATTGTTAGCTATCGGAATATACTGGTTTGTATCATGTTTGTTTTCAACTGCACCGATTGAATATAGGCTTGGATCTTTGAACGGACAACAACAAGAGGACGTAGGCGAAGTTGTTGCTTTTGTATATCGTCATGAGCAGGGATATACCAAAATTTGCGCCGCTGAGGGATATGAGCTGAAAAAATATCCGAAGGATTTTCATAACTTCTTCGGTGAGGATATTGTAAAGTTTGAAAAATTTTTGAAACTACATAACTTGAGTGTGAAAGAAATTGCAGATGCCGCAATGCCGGAAGAACTTAAAACAAAAATTTTACTCCACGTTTATGACGAATTGAAAGCTTTGCGCAGAGTTATAATATTGAACATCACTGCCGAAATGCAAGGTCTGCAACCTGAAGAAGTTGTATGGAAAGATGAATTGGAAGAAGCAATTCCTATGTCTGCCGTATGCAACATTTTTGATATCGGGGGAGTAGATTTGTTGCAAAACAGCAGTGTGAAAAATATTTTTGAAGGCAAAAACTTTTAACCGATATACCAAAAAACATCAAAAGCAGATTCTAAAAAAAGAATCTGCTTTTGTTTTTTAGCGGCGACCTCCGTTAGGGGATGATGAGCGCCCCCCGTTGTTAGGTGCCGGTTGATTTGGTGCCGGCGGGCGATTTCCGTTGTATTGACCGCCATGATGGCCTCCGTTATGATGAGGAGGTTGCGGTGCCGGCTGATGATGTCGGTAACGCGGTGGTGGAGGCGGTGCCGGACGATAATAGCCATAATAACCGCCGTAGTAGTAATTATAATAAGGCACCGGTTGCGGTTGATAATTGGGACGGGTGATAATCACCGGCTGATAAGGTACACAGCTAACCGCAAGAACTGCGAGCACTAAGATTAATAATAATTTTTTCATTTTTTCGGTATTTTTAGTTTATAATAATTGATTTCTTGCGCTTATATTAACTAAAAAAAAACTTTTTGTCTATATCTTTATTTAAAAACAGGTATTTTTTTTGCAGACACGGAAAAATAAAGCATAAAATATTGTTAAGAATCGCAATAAATATTTGCAAAAAACAATAAAGTGTGTTACAATTAGACGAAAAGCATAATTGGAGAGAAAAATGAGTAAAATAGATTTGAAAAGAATTGAAAAAATAAAGAAGAGCCTCTCGAAGAGACGTGCTCAAAAAAAACAGTCTGTGTCTGTTGCAGAAAAGAAAAAGCAACTGCTGGAAGAAAAGAGAAAACAGCAACTGCTAAGGCAGCAAAAGAAAAATCAAGAAAAGAAAAAACTGGTACAAGTTGAGAAAAAGAAAGAACAACCCAAAAAAAGAAGATGGTTGAAATATATTCCTTTTGCTATGCTCGGATTCTCCTTTTTTGCAAAAAAATCCGATGCTCAATCTGTTAAAACTCAAAATAAAGCCCCGACGGAGACCGTTACTAATATAAATATTCAACCGACAAAGCCTGATACCATACGTTTTAATGATGCAGTTTCTATGCGTAATGAAATTATGAATATGGCAGTGGATGATCTTCTTGCCACTCATGATTTTCTCGAACGTGTCTCCACAGATAAGCAATTTATTGAGACTATCACTAATAATCCTGAACTTATGGCTGATTTGATTGAAAAAACCGGTATGAATACTTTGGGTAATTTTGACATGAAAGGATTTAAGTGGACTGCCGGCTATCTTAAGGCCTTAAAAGAGGGAAAAGATGCTGATATCTTAATGAAAAATCTTAAATTGGTTAGAAATGGTAACAAAGATGGAAGCAGTTGCCTTCATGCTGTGAACCTAGCTTTGGATAAAATCGGTGCCGGTTGTCATGTTCACTATGTGTACCAAGCAATTCCTATGTTGCAAGCAAATCCTATATTTACTGAAGCAGAAGGATTGGATTTTTCTGATTATGCGTATACACCCGATGGAACCACCTTCGCACGAGACAAAAATGACCATGATAAACGGGTAACTGGTCATATTTTCCTAAAGGCATATATTAATGGTCTTGCTGAAGAAGTTTATGGTCCAAAGCATTTACCTTTACCAAAGGATAATCATAGGAATTATTCGGACAACACATTCTATGGAAAAGATCATATTTTCTTGCTTAATAGTAATATTGTTACTCGTGGTGATGACAAGGATAATGAAAAGAGATTTCCCGAGAATGATATAAAGACTGAAAATTTACTTTTGACTTTGATAGAACAAAAGCGTTTCCTCGCCGTTAATGATATGTTGGTCTTATTGGGTGAAATGGATCCGCAGACATTAGCTATTCTCTATATTGAAAATACCGGATTGAAAAAACAGTATGGTTTGGATCAAATTCCTGAAGAAATTAAGACATCACAAAATGTTAAAGCTGTAAAGGATGTAAAACCTAAACAGTTATATCCCGGAGATTTGCAATATGCTAGTGTCAATAGTCAGCAAAATGCGGAGGAAGTTGCTTCCACCGTTGATAAAGCTCCTCGCAAGGCTCCACGCAACCGAGCTGATGCACTAAATGCCAGAGATGTTGCGAAGTGGTTCAGAAGAAACAATGCCAATAGAGTTTAAAATTTATTGTTTACAATCTACAAAAAAAATAGTTATATTTTCTCATGGTTATTTGGGAGTGATTTGTTATGAATAAAATTTTGAATTATATAAGATACGGCAAAGGCTGCGGGTTGAAGTTTTTGCTTTTATATTCTTTGGTTTTATCAGTTATTTTGGCAGTGCAGATAAAAGGTTTGGGCTATAATTTTGTGCCCGAAATGCAAAATGCGGCAGAACAGCTTTTGCCGGTTAAAATTGAAAATGGAACCATTATCGAGCCGAATAATGAGATAAAATCGGTTAATTTGAGCTTTAACGGCATTATTTTTCCTTTGGTTTTGGATACAACTGTCGATACGATTGATCCGATAGGTTTGAAACCGGGAATTTATGTCGCCAGAAAAGCTCTTTATTCCGTAAGTGAGAAAGATACCAGAGTGATAGACTTTCAAGAAAATATGGATTTGCCTTTGGGAAATTATGTAAGTTTGTTTAAGAAAGTTGTATGGGCTGTTGCTATCATGGCTGCTTTGATAGGATGGATACTGCCGTTTGTCGGATATGCTTTGTGCGCGGTTCTGTATGCTTTTTGCGGACAGCTTGTGGCAAAATGCAAAAAATTATCCCTCAATTTTTCAACGGCAATGCGTTTGGCATGCGTAGCCTATATTGCTACATTGCTTTTGATGTTGGTTTTGAGCTGGTTTGGGTTGTTGCTATCTTTTTGGTCAACATCTCTGGCGGTTATTTTGCTGGAATATCTGCTCTTGTCAGCGATTGCCACCGAAAACAAACCCAAAACAGTTAATAAAATTTAGTTATAAAAAAATACCTCAAAAATATTTTGAGGTATTTTTTTATAAGCTTTAGAACTGCATTTTTTTTACAAAAAAGTATTCCATAATCGAAAGTATTCCGTAAACTATGGCATAAAGCCCCATTATTGCACTTATGGTAAGAATTCCAATAAAAGGGTGAGCCAAGATTAGGAAGGCAAATAAAACACCTATTGCGCCAATGGCAAGGCTCCATGCCCAAGGCAAATTCAGAAGGTATAAACGATAGGCTCCGACGGCCTGAATTACACCTATTGCCAAGCACCAAACAGCAAATATAATCGGTAATGTTGATGCGCTTACTCCGAGATTGGTTACAAAAATAATTCCGATAAAAATATCTAAAATTCCTACAAAAAGCTCCCAGCCGGATTGAAAAGAAAATGAGCTTACAATATAGCCGGCTCCGGCTATGATAAAAGCAATACCGATATACAGAGCCAAAGCAAGCAGGCTTGCCACCGGATTTGCAATTATATAAAATCCCAAAACGGTCATAACTATGCCGATGCACATGCGCCAAAACAATATTTTTTTGACGGTTTGTTCGTTTTCATTCATATTCGTTCTCCTTATATATGTTGTTGCCAATAATATATAAGTATTCTCGGCTAAAATTTTAGGAGGGAAAAGAAAAAATTATAATCCGCCGTCGGGGTCGAAGGGTTTTTCATACTCATTATCATAATCAGAATTTGTATCGTAATCGTCATCATAATCTGGCGTATCATCCTGATATGACTGATTATAGGAATTTTGCGGTTGTGAATATTGCTGCTGCGGGTATTGAGGTTGTTGCGGTTGCGAGTATTGCTGCTGCGAGTATTGAGGTTGTTGCGGTTGCGGCGGCGAATATTGCTGTTGAGGATATTCAGGTTGTTGATATTGCGGTTGTGAGTATGGTTGTGCGGAATATTGCTGTTGCGAATATTGCTGACGTGAATAACTGTCTTCCCTATATTGCTGTTGCTGATATTGCTGTTTTGCTTCCATCTCTTGCTGTTGTGCCTTTTGCATCATTTCATCTTCTTTTTTGAGATCATAAATTGCGTTAATTACGGTATCGCGGAACTCACGCGGTCTGTTGATGTCTTCAATAAAAATTTTACTCTCATCATTGCCGACCTGAATCACAACATCTGCCGCTCCGAAAAGACGCTGAACTATGGATTGGGAAATTTGAACGTCGTTAATTTGGGGAAGAGGAATATCTTTTTCTCTAATGTTGATAATGCCGCGTCTGATATACACTCTCTGATTGGTAATGGCATATATTTTCAAGCGATTATCCAATCTTTTGTATATATAAGGAATAAAAAGCAGAATACCGATAGCAGTGCAAATAGTTGTCATTTTAAAGGTTCTGCCAAACCACTTTACGACCTGGTCGTCAACTGCTCCGCTTAATACCATTAAAAAAAGCAAAATACCTATCGACATAAACAACATTGGGAGGACAAACACTTTATAACTGAAGTGAACTTCAATTTTTACATATTCGTTTGCTCTTAATATCTGCGACATGAGGAGGTCCTCCGGAAGTTATTTCTTTTGATTGTAAAATATTTTTTTTATTTGCGCAATAATTTTGACTTATTTTTAATTATATTCGGATTAAATTAAGAAAAAATGAACTTTGAAACCGTTATTTTCGTTTTAGACCTTGTAAGGAGGTTGTTATGGATAAAATTTCGGAACTGCTGAGGGAAGCAAAACCTTTATATATAAAACGCAAACGCAGACGCAATCAGATTAAAATTGCTTTTACCGCTGTTGTTGCCGCGTTTATGTTTATGATTGTAATGCCGCAAAACGGTTCTCTTAAGGATAACGGGCAGTGGATTGACTATGAACAATATATTTCTGCCGATTCCGCTATTGAAGAGATGGGATTGCCGGTTGATGAATATGGGTTATTGATGGTCAGCTGATGAAAAATATTATCTTGGAAAATAAAGGGCTTATACGCTCGGTAATCCGCAAAATGACAGGCTCTTATAATGATGATATTGAGCAAGAAGTTTATATCAAGACTTGGCGCAATATGGATAATTATAAAGAGCAGGGAAAATTTAAGCAATGGCTTTGCGCGCTTACGGCAAATGTGTGCCGAGACTATTTTCGCTCTAAATCATTTCGCGAACAAAATGATGCGGTTGATGATGAGGAGGTTCTTGAAAATATCGCGACTCCGGCTACGCAAGAAGAACAATTGGATGCAAAAATGAGGCAGAAGATTATCTTGAAAGCCGTTGATGAGTTGCCATATAAAATGCGTAGGGTTATTGAACTGTATGAGTTTGAAGATATGCCTCTTGAAAAAATTGCTAAAAAGCTCGGCGTTCCCGAGGGAACCGTAAAATCAAGGCTTTTTAACGCAAGAAAAATATTAGCTCAAAAACTTTCTTTCTTAAAAGGAGAATAATTATGAAAAATAAATTTTTGTTGTCATCTTGTTTGTCTGCCATGTTACTTTTCGGAGCAAATGCTTTTGCCGCAGAAGACATTGCCCCCGTTGATATGCCCCCTGCCCCTCATCATCACCAATTCGACGGGAAAAAAATGCACGAAATGCATCAGAAAAAATTGGCTGAAGATTTGGACTTGAGCGCAGAGCAACAGGCAAAAGCCGAAGCTATCCGTAAGGCTGATTTTGAAAGAATGAAACCACTTATTGAAGAGATGAAAGCTTTGCGCGAGAAAATGGATAATATGCGCAAAGAAAATCTTGAGGCTTTCAAAGAGATTTTGACACCAGAGCAAAAGGTGAAGTTTGAGAAAATTATTGCCGAGCACGAAGCAAAAATGAAAGATATGCCTAAGGGACGTCATCATTTTGGCCGCCATATGAAGATGGACAAACGTCACAGTCCGGTCACAGAATAAGGCATGGTTGCGTAAAGAAAAAATCCTCGGAAGTAACCCGAGGATTTTTTTGTAATTAGATTATTGCTAGATGATTATCTTAGAAAGTCATCTAGTTTTTGGTTGAATACAGAATTTTGCAGATTGTTAGTTCTGTTTGGCTGTATTTCATCTGCATTACGGATATATTTATTAAAAATCTCTGCAACTGTTCCATTTTGCCTTGATAAAGCTTTGTAGATTTTTCTATGTTCTATTTCCGGAATGCCTTTTTCTTCAAATTGGAGATTGTTTTCTCTTGGTATGTATTCCTCCACACCAGTAATCTCAAGTTTTAAAGTATTCAATGATTTGCCTTCAATATTGTCAACATCAAAAGATACTTTAAAATCTTGTTTATCTTCTCCAATCTTAACTCCGATATCATATGTTACATCGTATTTTACTTGTTTTTCTGTTGGTGATCCGCTGTAAGGCCATTCACCCTTTTTTTGTTGTTCGCGGACAAAGGACATCTCGAGAGTTTTGCCATTTCGTGTAATTTCATAAACTTGAGCATCTCCGTCTTGGTGGACTTTTACGGTTCCATTCGATACTTTATAAGTAATATCTTCCATCTTTCTTCTCCTGTTTCAATTTGATAAATAGCTAATTTATAAAATATAATTTAACACAAAATATGTTTTTTGTCTAGCGAAAATGGTACAGGAGAAACTTAAAGATATGGTTAAAAAGTGATAAATACCGTTCCTTCAAGCTGGATTGCCGCGAAAATCAAAGATTTTCTCGCAATGACGTTGATATTCTTAGCGGCGGCGTTTTTGTTGGGAGGCCATTATATCGATTACGGCTGTAAGAATATATTTCAGCCAACGAATTATGGTCTTTTGCTCCCGAACACGCAACTGGCTCCACCAGTTCAAGCAACGACGGAAAAATCCCTCTTTTGCCTTTGCGGCTTTGATTTCGCCTTTTTTGCTTGTCTGCGGAAGATTTTCTTCTTTGAGTTCTTTGGGGAGAATTTTTTCCCAATCGGGGAGTTTTTTGTTATATTTTTCTAAAATTTTTGCGATTTCATCATCAGGAACATAGGCTCCGTGAACGCGCTTTATCTCACCATTTTGCGGCAAAAACAGGGCATCTCCGCGACCGAGCAAATTTTCGGCACCGGGCATATCCAAAATGGTGCGAGAATCAAATTGTGAAGCAACTTTGAAGGCCATGCGGGTAGGAAAATTGGCTTTTAGGACACCGGTGACAACATCTACCGAAGGTCTTTGGGTTGCCAATATAAGATGAATTCCTGCGGCTCTGGCCTTTTGCGCCAAACGTTGAACGTGATCGTCAACATTTTTATCAGCGGCAATAAGGTCGGCAAACTCATCAATTACGCAGACAATATATGGCAAAAACTCACCTTTGTCATTATACTCGCCGATATTGCGAACCATTGTTTCTTCAAAAAGGCCATAGCGTCTCTCCATTTCATCAACCAGATATTTCAGAACAGAAGCCGCTTGTTTGTTATCGGTAACAACCGGTCCTAAAAGATGGCTCTTGTCGTTATATACCGAAAACTCTATCCTTTTGGGATCTATCAAGACAAATTTCAGTTCACTAGGTTTTTTAATACTGATTAAAGAGAGGATAAAGCAATTTAAGGCAACGGACTTTCCGGAGCCGGTTGTTCCGCCAATGAGCAAATGCGGCATTTTTGCCAAGTCAGCAAATACAGGTTTTCCGGCAATATCAACACCGAGATAAAGCGGCAAAGCACCTTTTTGATTTTTGAACTCATCAGAAGATACAACTCCCGAAAAATCTACCGTTTGCATGGTATCAGCGGCAATTTCAAAACCCAGTTTCTGCGTGCCGGCAATCGGCTCAACACGCAAAGATGTAACACCCATTTCTCGCGCTATATCAGAAAGAGAAGCCGTGATATTTTTAATCTTGGTGCCAGCCTCGGGCAAAAACTCTATTTGCTTGACAAGCGGTCCGACATTTATTCCGGTAACCTCACCCTTTATACCGTAGTGCGAAAGTATTTCAGTTAAGTCTTGCATTATATCCTCTTATAGTTTTGTCAGTTTTAGAGCAATTTGTTCGGCCATTTGGTTAATAAGCTGACTTTGCGCCTCAACAACATTGTTCAAATTATCATCAACCGGGTGGCTGAAACGACTGCGACCTTGGTAAATGATATTACCATTTCTAAATATGGTCCACCATGCATCAAGTGCAACTTGTTTATTTAGGGTAATGTCAAATTTGCTGATTTCTACACTTATTGTATATTTAAAGTTTTCCGATATATATGTTCTGGGTTTTATGGTTGATTTAGGCAGATACAATGATATATCGTCGGCCAAAATTCTGGCAATGGCAAAATTCAACGGTTCTGCCCAACGATTGAATTCTGAAATTTTGAGTTCAGGTGAATCTGCTTCTTGCATCACCATTTGCGGACGATCGGCATATTTGGGAACAATCACTTCATCTATGCCGACGGTTATATTTTTTTGCGATACGGCAGCATCTTTGCTCGCGGCTTGTAAGTGATAAAATGTTGACGGTTTGCTTATTCCGCAACCGGCTAGCAGTAAAACAAATAAAAATACGATTTTTTTCATTTTTTAATATCCTCCTTTACCTTTCAATAATGCTTCGGGGTGACGTTCCATATAATCGGCAAAATTGCCCAGTGTTTTGGCCGCCGCCGAAATGTTTTGCATGGCTTGATTGAAGCTGTCCAAAGTGGTCGGAATATTGCGCGTTCTGTTAGGAATAACCGAAAAATCAGTAACAAGTTTTTCCAATTGCGGAACAACTTCATGGTTAAGATTATCCAAAAACTTATTAACTTTCTTAAATGTTTCTCGAAGCGGAATTTCTTGTATGCCTTGAGAGAACTCTGCATATTGTGATAGAACCGTCGGAATTTCAGGCACTTTAGGATCACGAGATTTATATACTGCCTCTCCGGCGTCCGGTATAAATTCTAATTCAATCATAAGCTGCCCCGTCAACATGTTTTGGGTTGCAAGCCTTGCCCTCAAGCCTTTGGCAATCAGTTCATGCAATATTTCCTCATCACTTTCGGTAGGTTGTTCGGAACTTACTGCTCTTTCGTTGAAAGAAACATATACCGGAATACTAAATTCCAGCTCTTGCAAATCGGTTATAACGTCTATTTTTGCAACTTTACCTACGGACACACCTTTGAAAACTACTTGGGAACCGACATCCAGACCCATTATGGATTCGGAAAAATACATTACTACCAAGTCTTTATCTTTACCCATCATTTTTTCGGATACAAACATACCGATTATAGCAACAAAAAGCGCTATTCCACTGACGATAAAAAGACCTATGAGTTTGTTATTTGGTTTTTTACGCATTTTTTATTTTCCTCTGGTTAAAAATTGATAGACTGTTTCGTTAGGCGGATTTTTCAGCATTTCGTTAGGATTGCCCTGTCCGATAATCGACTTGCTGGCGCCATCTAAAAAAATCGAATTGTTGCCAATGGCAAAAATTGAAGCCAATTCGTGAGTTACAATTACAATAGTTGTTCCAAGACTGTGGTTGATATCTAATATCAGATCATCCAACAATTTTGAACTTATAGGATCAAGACCTGCGGAAGGCTCGTCAAAATAAACAATTTCGGGATCTAAAGCTAAAGCTCTTGCCAGACCGGCGCGCTTTTTCATTCCGCCGCTGATCTCCGAAGGATAATACTCTTCAAAACCGGCAAGCCCCACAAGAGCAAGTTTTAATGATACCAATTCTTTGACTTGTGATGCGGAATAGCCGCGGTATAGTTGCAGAGGCAAAGCAACATTTTCTGCCAAAGTCATCGAGCTGAATAAGGCGCCGCTTTGATATAAAATTCCGCTGTCTTGCATGATTTGTTTTTTCTGTTGCAGATTTTCGCCGGTAAAATTTTTTCCGTTTATGAAAATTTTGCCGCTGATGGGAGGAACCAATCCCGTCAATACGCGAAGAAGACTGCTTTTTCCGCAACCCGAACCGCCCATAATTACGAATATATCGTGCTTATTAATATTAAAGTTAATTTCTTTTAAGAGAATATTATCGCCATATCCTACAGTCAGCTTTTCGGCTACGATTTGTTTTGTGTCGTCAATCATATTCCAAGCTCCTGACAAATTATAGTAATTATGCCGGTCATCACTATCATCCAAATTATGGCAGAGACTACCGCTTTGGTGGTTGAAACACCTACACTGTCGGCATTGCGCCCGCAATATATGCCATAATAACAACCGCAAACGGCAATAACAATTCCAAAAACAAAACCATGAAAAATACCGACCAAAAAATTATTTAAGCTGATTGCTGCCAAAGATAACTCAAAATATTTTTGCACCGGAATACCAAGCATGGTTACACCTACAAATCCACCGCCCATCATACCCATAATATCAGACCACATTGTCAAAATCGGCATAGTGATAATCAGGGCCAACATACGCGGAGTTACCAAAAAATCTACCGGATTTATACCCATGGTTTTCAGAGCATCAATCTCTTCGTTAACCTGCATTGTGCCGATGGCTGCAGCATAGGAAGCGCCGGTTCTGCCGGCCATGATTATACCGGTCATTATTGCGCCCATAATACGTGTCATACCGATAGTTACCAAACTGGCCACATAAATTTGCGCTCCGAAGCTTCTGAGTTGGACGGCACCAACAAAGGCCAATATCAATCCGACCATAAAGCTGATTAGAGAAACAATCGGCAAGGCATTGAGGCCGCATGCCTCCAAAGCAGAAGAAAAATCAATTCCGCGCATCAGTGATTTTCCGACCATAAGTTTACCGAAGGCTTTGATTGATTGTCCGATAAAACCGAGACCTTTGCAAAAACTTTCGTATATATTACAGCCCCATGCACCGATTGCCTCCAAGCTCAATGATGAATTTTGAACCGGAGACGGAGGATTGCGGTTGACGGCAAAGGCCAAGTTGATAAGACTACTCAAACCTTGAGGGAAGTTCTTTTGCTCAATGCTTATCTTCCGTGAGTTCGCAATTTTTATAAGTTCAACTATTATGACAACCAAAGTAGAATCCCATTGGCCTAAATTTTTACCATCAATGATGATTTTGCTCACGGAATTGTTGCCTGCAGCACTGTATAATGAGCTTTTTTGGTTATAATTGTCATATAATACATAATCACCGGAGAGAGTTATCTCCAGCAAATTTTTGTTTATTTCATATTTCAAATCTTCTCGCATTACTATAATTTATTACCTTTTGTGATTATATCAACGGAAATTAAACAGCCATATCCTGCAATTTTTTTATAATTTCCTCATCGGCGGGAGGAAATTTGTATTTATTCATATCGCTCGCCGTTACCCAAGCAGAATTTTGGTGAACATTGAGTTTGATTTTGGCATTTTCGGGAATGGTTACCATATAAACATGAAGACAAAACTCATTTTCAGGATAGCGGTAGGTTGTATCCATTATATGTTTGCCGATAGTGGCTTCAATATTAAGTTCTTCCCTCAATTCTCTTTTGAGGCATTCTTCAATACTTTCTCCTTCTTCCTGTTTTCCGCCGGGAAATTCCCAAAGTCCGGCTAAAGGTTTGCCTTCCGGACGTTGTCCGATAAAAATTTTTCCGTCACGGACAATAATTCCTGTGCCTACATCTTTCATATTATGCTCCCAGTTTTTGCAAAGCTTGTTGAACACGTTTTATGCTTTCTTCTTTACCCAAAATAACAGCTATTTCGGTAGCTCCGCCGGAAGTTGTTTCTTTTCCGCTCAAAGCTATGCGCAAGGGATAAAGAATTTGCCCGTTCTTCATTTCATTTGCAACTGCCAAATTTTTCAGCTGTTCAAAAAGATTTTCGTTACTCCAATCGGTAACGTTTTGCAGTGCCGGCAAAACCAAAGCCAGAGATTTTTTTGCAACTTCGATATCGGTTTTCATTTTTTTATTGGTATATAAATCCAATGAATAATCAGGCATCTGCTCCAAAAAATCGGTTTGAACAGCTATGTCGTTAAATGTTTCGATACGTGGTTGAAGAACACTGCTTAACATCGGTAAATTGAGATTTCGGGTCAGATATTTTTGATAATACGGCATTGCCAACTCGTGAAATTTTTCGCTTGAGAGCTCACGAATATAACAGCCGTTCATCCATGTCAATTTTACAATATCAAAAATCGCCGGCGATTTATTCAGGCGCTCGGTTGTAAAACATTTTTTGAGTTCTTCAAGTGAAAAAATCTCTTGGTCGGTACCGGGATTCCAACCCAACAAAGCAATATAATTCAAAATTGCTTCTGGTAAATAACCTTTGGCTACCAAATCTTGGAATGAAGCATCACCGTTGCGTTTGCTCAATTTGTGTTGAGCATCTTTCATAACTTGAGGAACGTGAACATAAATCGGAGGTGTCCAACCGAAAGTTTCATAAATCAGATTATATTTCGGAGTTGAAGAAATATATTCATTACCGCGAACTACGTGGCTGATTTGCATTAAGTGGTCATCAACAACATTGGCAAAATTGTAGGTCGGTAAGCCGTCGGTTTTGAGCAAAACACCTTCATCAAGTTCGTCATAATCAATCTCTATATCCCCGTAAACTTCGTCATGAAAATGTGACACACCTTGTTTGTTGATGGTTTGTCTTATGGTATATGGTTCACCTGCAGCTACGCGAGCTTTTGCCTCTTCGAGAGGAATATGTTTGCAGGGGTCTTTGAATTTGGTCGGAATTTTATTTTCTTCTTCGTCGTTTTCTTCTTCGTCATGTGCGGCACAAAAACAATAATGCGCCCCGCCGAGCTCCACCAGTTTATGCGCATATTCGGCATAGATTTTCTTTCTTTCTGACTGAATATACGGACCAAAATCACCACCAATATCCGGACCTTCGTCCCAATCCATGTGGACGGTTTTTAGGGTATTGTAGATGATGTCGGTTGAGCCTTCTACATACCGCTTTTGGTCGGTATCTTCAATGCGCAACAAAAAATCACCGCCTTGTGATTTGGCAATCAAATACTCATATAATGCCGTGCGCAAGTTGCCTATGTGCATATATCCGGTTGGTGATGGTGCAAAACGTGTTCGTATTTTCATTTTTTATTCCTTATGACTTGATTAAAACTTTTGCTGCCGCTCTTGCTTCGTCGCTGATTTTTTCACCGGCAAGCATGCGGGCGATTTCTTCTTCGCGTTCTTCAGAAGATAAGAGCGAAATATAAGTGGTGGTTATGTTGTTTTCCGTCTGTTTGAAAACCTTAAAATGATTTTGTCCGCAAGCGGCAACCTGCGGCGAGTGGGTTACTACCAATACCTGTTCTTTTTCGGCCAAATCACGCAATCGAGTGCCGACGGCTTGAGCTGTGGCTCCGCCAATCCCTGCATCAACTTCGTCAAATATCATGGTTTTTTGTTCTTTGTCGGCGGCGAGATTAACTTTTAGTGCTAACATAAAACGCGCCAATTCACCACCGGAGGCTATTTTGTTCAAGGGGCCTTGCGGAGAATTCGGATTGGTAGAAACAGTGAACGAAACATTATCTATTCCGGAAGAATTCCATTGATTTTCAGGCAATTCTTCGATTTTGGTAATAAAAGTTGCTTTTTCCATTTTAAGCGGCGGCAACTCTGCCATGACTTTTTTATCCAATGTGCTTGCCGCCTGATGGCGAAGTTGGCTTAATTCCTTGGCTGATTGAAGGTATTGAAGACGCGTTTTTTCTTCTATTTTGCTCAAGGATATAAGATTATCTTCTCCATCTACTATAATAGTGAGTTTTTCTTGCATTTCTTGTAATTTTTGCGGCAATTCATCAACCGAAACCTGATGTTTGCGCGCAACGGAACGCAAGGCAAAAAGTCTTTGTTCTATTTGGTCTGCCTCGTTGGCATTATAATTCATATTGGCCGAAGCATCTTCTATTTGGCGGACAGATTCCTCAAGATTGATAACCGCTTGGTCCAATGTCTCGGCAATTTCACTATATTTGTTGTCCAGCAGATTGTTGATGCGGCTGATTGCATTCTCGGCACGGCGAAGTGATGAAAAAATATCAAATTCCTGCGTCAAAGAAGAATATGCCAAATTAAAGCTATCCATTATTTTTTCGGAATTCATAATCTCGGTGCGACGTTTACTCAAATCTTCTTCTTCACCGGCAACAGGATTGATTTTTCGCAACTCATCAACCCAAGCCTTAATATTTTCTTCTTCGCGTCTTGATTGTTCAAGCTCTTGTGCGGCTTTTATACGGTTGTTTACTGCTTGTTTATACTGATTATAAAAATCTTTGACCTGTTCAAGTTTTTCCGTATATTTTCCGTAGTTATCAAGTATGGAGATATGATTTGCCTGATTGAGCAGACCTTGATTGTCAAATTGTCCGTGAATTTCGACAAGCTCGGAAGCAAACTCTTTAAGAAGTTTTAGCGAAACCGGCTGGTCATTGATAAATATTTTACTCTTGCCGTCGGAGCTCAAACTTCTCTTAATAATTATCATGTCGTCAATTTCAATATCGTTTTCTTTGGCAACAGCGGCCAAGCGGCTTTCAGCCCGTGGCGCGGAAAATGTTGCCGTAACAGAAAGTTTATCGGTGCCGTTGCGGATTAAATCAATATCGGCGCGATTTCCCATAACCAGACCTAAAGCACCCAATAATATCGATTTTCCGGCGCCGGTTTCACCGCTCAAGATAGTAAAACCGGATGTAAAATCTACATCCAGTTTTTCAATCAAGACAAAGTTGCGAACCGACAGACTTTCAAGCATGGACTAACCTTTGATGAGAGCCTCCGTCTTGGCTGTCCAATCGCCTTCCGGATAGTTATATTTTAGGATTTTATATGCATTGCTTGCCTCTGCATTCATACCCAAAATAGTATAAACTTCTGCTTGGCGATATAAGGCTTCTTCAATGTATTTTGTGCTTTGATAGTGATTGACAACATTGGAAAATCTGTTCAGAGCAGAAAGATAGTTATGCTGTTTTAAGTAAAAACGTCCGATTTCCATCTCTTGCCCGGCGAGATGATCTTTGGTAAAGATAATTTTTTGACGGGCATCAGGAGCATATTTTGACATCGGAAATCTTCTTACCAGTTGTTCAAGTGATTTTAATGCTTTTTGGGTTTGTCCTTGGTCACGATTAACATCGGAAATTTGGTCAAAGTAGCAAATTGCCTTCAGATAATAGGCATAGGCAATATTTTCGTTACCGGGATGAAAACGGATAAATCTGTCAAGAGACATGACAGCTTCGTCATAGTTCTCGGCTTTGTAGTGAGAATATGCACCCATGAGTTTGGCCTCGGTTGCCCATTTGGAATACGGGTATTCAAGCTCAACTTTTTCGAATGTTTCGGCCGCTTTTTTATATTTTGTTTTGGCAAGTTGTTTATGGCCGCGATTATACAAGCGCTCTACGGAAATATTTTCTTCCGCATCTTCTTTTTCGGTTGAAGCACAGGAACTCAACATTGATATTGCTATGAAAGCAAAGAGAAATAATTTTATTTTTGCCATTTTTACACCACTTTATAATTAGAATTATCACTAAACAATTTTTTTAATACTTCGTTATTATGAAAATGTCCAGTCTTGTCAGCATTTAATGCCCCGATTATGTGATAACCGGAGGTATACATATCGCCTATGGCATCCAAGACTTTGTGATTGACACACTCAAATTTATGTTTCATGCCATCAGGATTGAGCACTCTGTCACCATCCAAAACAAGTGCATTATCAAGACTTCCGCCTTTTATCAAGCCGATTGATTGGAGATAGTCTATTTGTGTTTTTTCACAAAACGTGCGGCATTGAGCTATTTTCGAAGCAAATATTTCTTCGTTGATAAGCCCATGAAACTCTTGATGCCCGACAATCTTTGAGGGAAATTCTATGGTAAAATCTATTTTCAGTCCTTCGTCAAAAGGTGATAAAGATATTTTGTTATTTTTATCATCAATAAACTCTACTACTTTGAGGATTTTTATGTATTTTCGCGCAGAATTTTGCTTGACCAACGGTATTTTCTTTAGTGTTTGGTATAAAAAGTCGGCGCTACCGTCCAAAATAGGAATTTCAGGATTGGAGACTTCTATCAAAACATTATCAATACCGAGTATATACAGTGCGGACATTAAGTGCTCGATTGTGCTTATTAAATTGCCTTGATTATCTGCCAAACAGGTGCAATTACGCGTATCTTTTACGTTTGAATATAATGCGGAAACAGGCTCGGCACTAGAAATATCAGAACGTTTGAACATTATGCCGGTGTTTTCTTCGGCAGGTTTTAAGACCAATTTTGAAGGCAATCCGGAATGCAGACCAACTCCGTTTATTTCTACTGATTGCGCTAATGTCTGTTGTTGCATTTTTTCTTCCTTTATCAAAAAAAACAGGCAGCCTATAAGCCGGGTTCTGTATTTCACTATCTTTGCTTTTGGGCAAAGGTTGAAACGATAGTCATTCATCTCGGCGAGACATTACTGTCACGCTCATTGCGACCTACCTCTGGAGTGGAGTGGAAACGCTCCGTGTAACTTTTATAAAAAAAAGCTCTCCTAATTTGGTCTTGCTTCAAACAGGGTTTACCTATGCCAAAATTATTGCTAATTTTGCGGTGAGCTCTTACCTCCCCTTTTCAACCTTACCAAAGCAGTGTTTGGCGGTAATTTTCTGTGGCACTTTCCCTTGGATTGCTCCAGCCAGACGTTATCTGGTGTTTTGTTTCCATAAAGCCCGGACTTTCCTCATCCGCGGATTTTACTTTCCGTAATGCGACTATCCGGCTGCCTGTGTATAAAGTTAGTATATTCACATGGAAAAGCAAGAAAAATTTTGTTTTTTATAAAAAAAATATCAATTCCTTGCAGCCCTTTACCTGTAAAGGTTTAAAAGCTTTTTTATCTGTAAAAATACAGAACAAACAAAGAACATCAAGAAAAAAACTAAATTTTCCCATTGATTCCCAAAAAATCCCATGCTATACCATAAAAATAATGTTACTAAATTTAGCAAGGAATCGGCTTTGAGAAAAACTTTTCTCTTTATGGACACAATAATTAACAAGGTAGACGCCAAAGGGCGTGTTTCACTGCCTTCAGATTATCGTGCAATCGTTAAAGAATTATCAACGGAGATTGTTTGTTACAGAAGCCTTACTTCTCCTTGTATTGAAGGATGTGCCGAAGAATTGCTCGAAAAGATTGCCGCCGATATGGAAACATCCCTCGATTTCTTTTCACAAACACAAGACGAGTTGACCAATTTGATTTTTGGTGACGCAAGACGCTTTGCTTTTGACAGTACCGGAAGAATTTTGCTCTCGGAAAAACTGCTGAAACATGCGCAAATTACAGATACTGCCGTTTTTGTCGGTAAAGGTAGAAAATTTCAAATCTGGAATCCGGAAAATTGGGCCAAAGAAGAAAAGCGGATTCGTGATGAGATTGCTTTGAAAAGACCATCTTTGACAATGAAAGGCGGCAACTAGAATGATGCAAAAACATATACCGGTTATGCTTGATGAAGTTATTGCCAGTTTAGCTCCCTCTGCAGGGAAGGTATATGTTGACGCAACTTTCGGCAACGGCGGATACAGCGAGGCGATTCTCAATAAAGCAGAATGCAAGGTTGTGGCAATTGACAGAGACCCCAATGTTTGTGCAAGAGCTGATGAGCTGAAAAAAAATTATGGCAATCGTTTTGAATTTTGCTCCGGGTGTTTTTCTGATATTGATTCTTTGGTAAAAGAAAATGTTGACGGTATTGTTTTTGATATCGGTGTTTCTTCCATGCAGCTTGATGAAGCAGACAGAGGTTTCTCTTATGCCAAAGAGGCAAAGCTTGATATGAGAATGTCCTGCCAAGGTGTTTCGGCTTTTGATCTGGTCAATAAACTTTCGGAAAAAGAATTGGCAGATTTGATTTATAACTACGGTGAAGAGAGAAAATCGAGACAAATTGCTTCTAAAATCGTTGAAGCCAGAAAAAATAAACCCATTCAAACAACGACCGAGTTGGCCGACATCGTGCATCAGGTTATATATAAGAAAAACGGTGCTCCCGACCCTGCAACAAGGACTTTTCAGGCTTTGAGAATTGCCGTCAATGATGAATTGTCACAATTGGAACAAGGTTTGAAAAACGGTCTTAATATTCTGCGTGAAGGCGGAAGAATGGTGGTTGTAACCTTTCATTCGCTTGAGGACAGAATCGTTAAAAACTTTTTTGCGCAAAATACAAGCAAAAAAGTGCATATTTCCCGCTACGGCAATAACAAAAATATTTCTAAATCCGCATTTGCTGAATGTTCAAAGGCAATTTTTCCTTCGGCAGAAGAAATTGCTCAAAACTCGCGCGCCCATTCCGCAAAATTGCGCTATGCAACAAAATCTATGGAGGTAAATGATGATGAGTAACACAAAGCCTGCTGCCATTTGTTTGTGGTTTACGCTGACCATTTTTATGGCTTTCGGATGTTTTGTAATGAAAAATTATGTTGCGGATTTGGAAAAGGAATTGACGCAGATAAACAGAAAAATCAATGATGATGTTAAGTCTATTCATATTCTGAAGGCTGAATGGAGCCATTTGAACAATCCGGAAAGATTGCGCGGTTTGGCTACAAAACACATATCTCTTGAGCCGGTAAAACCGGAGCAGATTATCAGCTATGCATCTTTGCCTTTTGATTATGAATCGGATGATGTTACCCGTAAAATGATTGCAAGACAAAATGTAAGTAATCAGGCAGAGCAAAACAGAGGTTTGAGACAATTGGCAAAAGTTCAGCACTAGGATGATATGATGTTAGGACGGAAAAATAAAAAAGATAAATTTTATATTTTGGGTGAGGAAATAAGGGTCAATCGTTCTTTCTCCAATTATAATATAGAGAAAGATCCCATATTGAGATGCCGTGCACGAATTGTTCTTCCGATATTGGCGGTAGCTTTTGCATATTTGTTTATTGCAACAAGGACCTTTATGGTTTGTTGGCAGGGATATGATCCTCAAAAGAATTCCGTGGATGAAGATTATTTTCCGCAAGTGCAAATAAATAATCCGATATCTCGCGCAGATATTTTGGATCGCAACGGAGCTATTTTGGCAACATCTTTGCCCACAGTCAATTTGTATGCCAATCCGGATAAAGTTAAAAACAAGGTTGAAGCCGCCACAAAGTTGAGTGAACTTATTCCGGATATGCTCTATGAGGATATTTTGGCAAAGTTGAAGTTGAAGAAAAACTTTGTTTATATTAAGCGCAACCTTTCTTTGGCTCAAAAATATCAGATTTATGCCTTGGGCATTGAGGGATTGGGTTTTGAGGATATGGAAAAAAGAGTTTATCCTCACAAGAACCTGTTTGCACATATTTTAGGTAAAACAAATGTTGACAATATCGGCATTGCCGGTTTGGAAAAAGAATTAAATGAAAGATTGACCACCTCCGACTTGCCTTTGCGTTTGAGCATTGATGCCGGTGTGCAAGATACAATCAGAGAAAAATTGAGCGCTGCCGTCGCCAAGTTTAATGCTATAGGAGCTTCGGCAATTTTGATGGATGTAAATACCGGCGAGGTTTTGGCAATGATTTCTTTGCCTGATTTTGACCCGAACTCAAGTTCCGTACCGAATGAAAAGGCTTTGTTCAATTTTACTACCAAAGGTTTGTATGAGCCGGGTTCGGTATTGAAGATTTTTAATGCGGCAATGGGTTTGGAAAGCGGAAAAATCAAACTTGCCGATAAATTTGATGCAACAAAACCGCTCAAGTTGAGATATAATACAATTAAAGATTATCGCGGAGAAAACCGTTGGCTGGATTTGCAGGAAATTTTGATTTATTCCTCAAATATCGGTTCGGCACAAATTGCATTGAAGGTCGGAAAAGATACTCAACGCAATTTCTTAAAGAGCCTCGGCCTGTTTGATACTGTTGATGGATTTGAAGTCACCGAAAAGGCGCATCCGAGTTTGCCAAAAAGATGGGGTGAAGAAACTACGGCAACAGTTGCTTACGGATACGGAATTTCGGTTACTCCTTTGCATTTAATTTCGGCTTTTTCAGCTGTGGTAAACGGCGGAATTTATCATACTCCAACATTGTTGAAAAAAGATAATCCTCCGGCGGGACGCAAAGTTATGTCTTTGAATACATCCAAAATGATGCGTCAGCTTTTGAGAGGCGTTGTGGTTAAAGGCTCCGGAAAAAGAGCAAACGTTGCGGGATATGAAGTTGCGGGAAAAACCGGAACCGCTCAAAAGCTCGTAAACGGCAGATATATTGATAAAAAAGTTATGACCTCGTTTATGGCAACTTTTCCGGTTTCTAACCCAAAATATGCTTTGTTTTTGATGATGGATGAGCCAAAGGCAAGCAAAGAGACTTTCGGTTTTGCAACCTCGGGATGGAATACCGTTCCGACGGCTGGTGAGATTATTACCGCTATTGCTCCGCAGCTTGATGTGCAGGCAAATTATGATATAGATGATAAAAGAGAAAAGTTGATTGAGGCTTCGTATTATCGCGATTGACACAATTCGCTTTCTTTGAGGTAGTTGTCGCGTCTATCCATTTTTTCTTGTTCTATTTGCAGAGTAATTTGAAAACGATTGATGAGCGGACGTATGCTTTCGGCAAATTCGGCATTGATTTCATCGGCAACCTCGGATGATTTTTGGTCATCGCCGATAACTCTTGCCTCTATTGTTGATAATGCTTCTTCAATGCCGGCTTTTATGGTCGGCAAATAATATTCCAGCAGGGCAATATTTATTTGTTGATGTTGCTGTTCGTGACGCAAGGCAACTTTGTAGGTGCAGCTGTCAGGCGAAAGCTCTTTGTTGATATAAATCGTCGGACTACGGTAGCCGACAAAGACATCTACAACTGTCGGAATAACACATTTATAGCCTTCTATCAGTTTGGTGGTGCTACTGAGGGAAAATGACCAATCCATATCGCATATCGAAAGACCGGACATATACATATCTTCATTGTGTCGCAGATGTTGTTTTCTGCTCATTGCCAAAAGTTGTCTGCCGTTATGGGAAAAATCATAATTTAATTTTCCGAAAGAACTGCGAAGATTTAACGTTGGTTTTCGGGTATATTGCGCACAAGGATTCAAAGCGCTGTCTGCAGAAGTTTCTTGTGCAAATGCCGCGTTTGAAAATGCAAAAATGCAAGACGTTAATATAAAAGCAATATTTTTCATATATAATAGGTTAACATGGATTTGTTAAAATTACGTTTAGGTTGATATGAAAAAAATTGCTTTTTTGGCAGTATTGGTCGGGTGTTTTATCGTGAGTTTGTTGGCGGCACAAGCCGACGGTGGCTATGTGCGCAAAAAAGTCAGGCCCAATTTTTTTATGCCGGAAGAAAAAACGGCTAAAAGAGAAATTTTACCCGCTTTTCCGGCATTGGAAAAGGGAATTCTGAAAGTTAGTGATGAGGGGGTGGTGTTGATTAAAAAAACAGTAACCAACTATGTGCCCTCGGCAAATGAAAAAAAATTGCCAATGCCGGCGACAAATTCTTATGTCAAAAACAATGTGCCGACATATACCGCAGATGAGGGGATGGGTGATGATTTCAGCAAAAGCGAAAGATATCTCGCAATGCAAGAATCTTATGAAAAAGATTTGCAGATTATCGCCCAGACCGGAGTTATGCCGCGAAATGAGCAGTTGCTGAAAGATTTGCAAAAAATGAACAGCGAAATGCCCTTTAGGGTGAAATAATTTGTGTTTTTAATAATTTTCTTGATTTAGAAAAAAAACATAATAGTATGCGTTTTATATCATGAATTTTTATGTTGAACTTAAAATAATATTATTATGAAGAAAAAAGAAAGAAAAAAACAGTACGATTTGTTCAGCTGTGAGGAGGGCGGGCGATATGATATCAATACCCTGCTGAAGTGGCTTTTCTTCAACTCCGTTTTGGTGGCTTTTTGTTTCGGCTGGAGATATGCGGCTGTAACGGCATTATCTCTCGTTATCGTATTATCCTTGAGCGAAACTTGGTACAACAAGGGGCGATATGATCAAGTTGTTGACGAATATGAGCAGGATGGATACCCCAGTATGGGCTGGGACAAACTGCAAAAGAATTGGAAAATTTTGGCCGTCGTTCTCGCCATTATCGGCTTTGTTATTCTTATGCTGAACTAAACTTTATAAAAAACTCCTCTTTCTTCAAGAGGAGTTTTTTTGTTTTTTAATACATTGTCGATAAGACGTTTCTGAAAGTCGGAATTTCTTCCAAAGCCTTGCCCGTACCTTTAACAACGCAGGCCAGCGGATTTTCGGCAATAGAAACCGGAAGTCCGGTAGCATCACGCAAAACTTGGTCCAAATTGGTCAACAAAGCACCGCCACCGGTCAAAACAATACCTTTATCTACGATGTCGGCAGCCAATTCCGGCGCAGTATTTTCAAGTGCAACTTTTACTGCCTCGACAATTTGGGCAACCGGGTCAGCCAAACCTTCGGCAATTTGACGCTCGGTAATAGTAATTTCTTTTGGAACACCATTCATCAAATCACGACCGCGAACTTCTATGGTTCTACCCTCACCTTGTGCCGGAGGACAAGCGGAACCGATTTCTTTTTTGATGCGTTCGGCACTGCTTTCACCAATCAAAAGATTGTGAGTTCTGCGAATATATGAAACAATGGCTTGATCCATTTTGTCACCGCCGACACGAACAGAGCGGGCATAAACAATACCTCCCAAAGACAAAACTGCAACTTCGGTTGTGCCACCGCCTATATCAACGACCATACTGCCTGTCGGTTCGGTAACCGGAAGACCGGCACCAATGGCTGCGGCCATAGGCTCTTCTATCAGGCGAACTTTTCCGGCTCCGGCGGCATCGGCCGATTCTTGAATGGCACGTCGCTCAACAGCGGTTGAACCTGACGGAACGCAAATGATAATCAACGGAGAAACAAACGAACGACGATTGTGAACTTTGCGAATGAAATATTTTATCATTTCTTCGGCAATTTCAAAGTCAGCAATAACACCATCGCTCAAGGGGCGAATGGCTGATATATTGCCGGGGGTTCTTCCCAACATGAGTTTTGCATCGTTTCCGACGGCTTTAACCTGTTTTTTGCCGCGTATTTCCTCAATTGCCACAACAGAAGGCTCGTTCAAAACGATACCTTTACCCTTTACATATACCAAAGTGTTGGCAGTTCCAAGATCGATTGCCATATCGGCAGACAGCAATCCCATCAATCTATTCCACATTAAAATTCTCCGAATTATTAAAATTTTGAGCTATTTTTATATCATTTAGCAAATTTTGGCAATCATTTATATTGTTTTTTCACACAATTTATCAAAGATGATTGCCCTAGGTAACATTCTTGAACGGTTACATCGGCCTTGTATTTGTTTCTGAACCATGTCAGCTGCCGTTTGGCATATTGTCTTGTGTGCAGAACAGCCAATTCGGTTGCTTTTTCTATCGGAATTTCGCCTTTTAAGAATGAAGCAATTTCAGGCACACCTTTGGCCGCCATTGCCGGCAATGAAGGGGAAAGCTCGCGTGATAAAAGATATTTTACCTCATCAATGGCACCTTCTGCCAACATTTTTTCAAAACGAATCTGACAGCGTTCATCCAAAATGTTTTTGGGAGGCAATAGCGCTATATTGAAAAAACTTGCTTCGGGAAGTTTTTGGAGCATGGGCTGTTGAAACCAAAATGAAATGGTCTTACCGGTAGAAAGCCATATTTCATAGGCGCGGATTACACGGGTTTTGTCATTAGAATTCAACATTGTCGCAGATGTTTCATCTATGGCGCATAATTTTTGATAGATGGCAGATAAGCCCTGCTCTTTGAGCTCATCTGCGGCTTGTTTTCTTATTTCTTGCGGAGTTTCGGGAATTGGGGTAACTCCATTAACAAGATTATCTATATACATCCCGGTACCGCCGACAAAAACCGGTGTTTTGCCTGATTGCCATATTTTCTGCACACATTCTACCGCTAAATTCAGCCACATACAAATATTGCCGTTTACGGACTCGTCCAAATAACCATATAGCCGGTGCTCGACTGTTTTTTGCTCTTCTGCGCTCGGAGCGGCAGAAATGACAGGAATATGCTGATATACCTGCGAAGCATCGGCATTGACGACAACACCGTTATAAATTTTTGCCAAATCTATGGCCAAAGCAGATTTTCCTGATGCTGTCGGCCCGCCGATAACTATTACATTTTGCGACAACTTGCTTCCTCTACCAATATTTGACAAAGTTTCTCATAACTGCCGCCGGTATGAATATATTGCTCCGGAACCAATGAGAGAGGTGTCATACCGGGAGCGGTATTTATCTCAAGCAAGACAAGTCCGTCTTTTTTATTATAACGAAAATCGCTGCGAGAAACGGTTTTGCAACCGAGTTCTTTGTGAAGTTTTTCGGCATCGCGAAGTGCTTGGTTAAAAACTGTTTCGGAAATTTCTGCCGGAATAATATGGGTTGTGGCACCGTCAGTATATTTGGCATGATAATCATAAAAACCTTTTTTGGGGCGCATTTCGGTTACGGTCAGGGCTTTACCTTGTAATACAGAAACGGTAAGTTCTTGTCCTTCTATATATTTCTCAACTAAAATCTCTGTATTTATGTCTGAAAAATCGATCTTTTCCAGATCTTCTGCAGAGCGAATAATATAAACTCCGACACTCGAACCGTCACTGACAGGCTTTATGACATAGGGATAATCTACGGTGGTGCCATATCGGCAAAAATCACCAAAAGTCATTTTTTCGCCTGCAGGAACTGAAATACCGACAGATTGACACAACAACTTGGTTATATGCTTATCCATACCTATTGCCGAAGCTTTGAGGCCGGAATGAGTATATGGAATTTGCAACATATCCAAAAGACCTTGAATTTCACCGTCTTCACCCCAGTTTCCATGCAGGGCATTAAAAATAACATCAGGTTTTTCCCTATTGATGGTATCAATAAGCTTTGCAGAATCGGTTAAAATATGAGAAACAACATTATAACCTAATTTTTTTAATGCGGCTTCAACTCCTTTGCCACTGGTAATACTTACATCTTTTTCTGCAGAAAAACCACCCATAATTACCAAAACTTTTTTTGACATTTTGCAAATTTCCTTATAAAAAACTGTTATTGTGTTCAGATTAACAGATTTTTTTGATAATGAAAGACATTTTAATAAAAAAAATATTTTTGCTCCTATTTTGCCTTTTGCCGTTGAAATCTGCTCATGCTTTGGCGGCAAAACATTTTTTTGATGCTTTTATCGGGCCTTTTAATATTGCAAAAGTGGATTTTGAATATAAAATCGAAAAAAATGATTACGCAGTTATTTCCCATATTGCAACAAACGGAACTGCTGATGTCTTGTATCACTTTATTGCCAATTATGCCACAGAGGGGCTGTTACAAAAAAACAAGCTGGTTACACAAAACTATTTATATCAGTCACAATCGCGTTTTTCAAAAAAAAGCAAGAAAATAATTTATAACGACAAAGGCGAGCCGTTGCAGGCGGTTTATAACATAAACGGACGTGAAAAAATTAAACAATTACGTTATAAAGAAGCTGATTTTTCCGATTTGCAGAGTGTGTTTGCTTTTGCCGTGAAACAATTTTATTATAGCGGAAAATGTGATTGGGAAACAACTTTATTTGACGGCAAAAGATTTTTTGGGGTCAAATTCAGCGATATCGGAGAAGAAAAAATTGAAGAAAATGAGTATTCCCCTTTTAACGGAGTGGCAAAAAAATGTTTGATGTATATAAACAGAGCCCCTCAAGAAGGTAATGATACTCTCTGGCAAACAATGTCCTCCGTTCCGATTTATTTTTGGATTTTATATGATAAAAATGATAATTTCCCTTTTATTGCCAAAATTATGGTTGAAAATACCCCGTTGGGTGATATAAACGCTTATACAACAAAGATTGAGGTGAGAAAATGATAAAATCAGAATTGTTATTACCGGCAGGCTCTTTGGTAAAACTTAAAACCGCAATATTATACGGTGCAGATGCCGTTTATGCCGGAACTCCGGACATGAGTCTCAGGACACAATCAAAATTTTCGATGGAAGACATTAAGGAAGGTATTGAGTTTGTGCACTCAAAAGGGAAAAAAATTTATTTGACGCTCAATCTTTATACTCACAATAAAGATATTGCAAAGCTACCTCATTTTGTTAATACTTTGCGTGAACTTAAGCCGGACGGTGTTTTGATTGCGGATCCTGGGGTGTTTTTATATTTGAAAGAAAATGCTCCGGAGTTGAAACGTTTTGTTTCTACACAAGCAAATATTTGCTCTTATCAAACCGTAAAGTTTTGGCAGGATTTGGGCGCAGACTTATGCGTTTTGGGTCGTGAAGTGTCTTATGATGAAATGGCAGAAATAAGAAAAAAATGTCCGGATATAAAGCTGGAAACTTTTATTCACGGTGCTATGTGTATGTCTTATTCGGGCAGATGTTTAATTTCTAACTTTTTGGCAGATCGTAGTGCCAATCAGGGAAAATGTGCGCATTGCTGTCGTTGGCACTATAAACTTCATTTAAGACTTAAGGACGGCACGGTTAAAGATATTGAAATAAACGAAAACAATAAAGATATGTTTGAATATCTGGTAAAAGAAGAATTTCGCCCCAATGAACTGTATGAAATTGTTGAAGATGAACATGGCTCATATATTATGAATTCTAAAGATATGTGCATGATGCCGAGACTTGATAAGATTTTGAACTTGGGACTGCATTCTTTGAAAATTGAGGGACGCAACAAAACCGAATATTATGCGGCAATTACGGCCAGAGCATATCGTAAGGCAATTGATGATTATTATGCAAATCCGAGCCAATGGGACAGTGCAAAATATATGTCTGAACTTTATACTTTGCAAAATCGCGGTTATTGTCTTGGATTTTATGATGGGCATTTAACCAATATTAGCCAGAATTATGAATATACCAGAACTTTGGGTGATTGGCTTTTTGCGGGGTCAATTGTGAAATGGGATGGAAACGAGGCCATTTTTGAAGTTCGCAATTTTATAAACTCTAAAGAAGAGTTTGAATTTTTGGTTCCGAATAGTTTGCAAGTGATAAAGCTTAAGTTGGATGAATTTGAAGATGCAGAAAGCGGAGAAATTACTCCAAGAGTTTCTGCAGGTCAGGAGAAAAAAATTCGTATTCGTCCTCAGGCATGGAATATGCCGATTGATGAGGTCAAAAAACTATTGCCGCAATATACTGTGGCACGCAAATTTATGCCTTTGAACGGTGAAAATGCAGAAATGTTGCAACACAAAAAAGAAGAATTTAACTTATTGTGCCAAAAATAGCTAAATTTGGTTTTGACACTGTCTTAGCCAGAGAGATAAAATACTGTTATTTTCTTTATTATCTTGTTGTTTTTGTTCTTGATATGAACATAGCCTGCTTTCTTCTTGTGGTGTGACAGTGGCGTTTAGTTTGGCACGCTCTTCACGAAGATAGGCAATACGCTCTTGCATTGTTCTTGTTGGTTTGGAAGTAGTTGTACTTGTGGCAAGGTCAGTATTTTGGGCAGAAAGATTTGTGTTTTCTACTTGGTTTTGAGATAAAACGGTGCTTTCACGTATTTCTACACTGGTAACGTTACCATCACGATCAAATTCTTGATGTCTTATTTTTCTGTAGTCGTATCGTTTATCGCTCTCAAATAATGTTTTGTTATCCCACTGTTGGGTATATCCTTCCATCTTTCCTGATGAAGTGATTTCTTTTACTTGTCCATTATCGTAGAATTTTATATCAAAATTTTCATTTTGAATGCGTCTTAAATTGCCATTTTCATCCCATAATATATGTAATTTGTCAATATTTCTTGTTACTTCCTTACTATTACCATTGGGATAAAAGGTTACTTTTTGAGTTACTTCATTTTTTTTGTTACGACGAACAGTTGCTGTTTTATTTCCATTATCATCATAAAATGTTTCTCGCCAATAATCATTTTTGTAAATGCCATTGTAGCTATTTTTCTCATCTTCTCTTATGGGGCGTCTGTAATAGGTGCAAACACCTTTTTCGTTATATTGCCAATATTCCTGAGTATCGTTATCGATAACGCTTTTTTTCTTGCCATTTTGATAATATTTAAAATTTTTACGTGTGTGACCATCTTTGTCTTTGAATGTGAGTTCTTTAAGTTTGCCGTTTTCGTAAAAATATCTTTCTTGGTAGGCATATTGCGGTTTTTCGGGGTTGTAATATGGTCCTTTGAGATAGTCATAACCACTACCATTGTTGGATTTGAAAAATTCTATATACCATTCGCTTTCAGTATTACCTTGTTCGTCAAGCCATGTAACACAAGCCAGTTGATTATCTTTATCATAATACTCAACAGTATTACCGGTACGGTACTTTTTCCAATCCTTTTTGGAAGTTTTTTCGGAAATATCTGTCATGGCTTTTCTCCTTAAAATATTTACAAGTTTGAGCAATATTTGTTGTGCAAAGAATAATCAAGCTTGCTTTTGGTGCTGTGCCATCCATAACATTATAAAGTTGTTATCTTCCGCTGTTTCCTGTTGTCTGTACTCTTGATAGGAACACAATCTGTCTTGCGATGCAGTATCGGCATTCAGTTTTGCACGCTCCTCACGCAGGTAAGAAATGCGCTCTTGGATTGTTCTGGTGGGTTGAGTTTTTTCTTCTTGATTGAGAGAAAGATACGTTCCGGTTTCCATGCGCTCTTCTTTGATCAGATTACCGTCACGATCAAACTCCTGATGCCTGATTTTGCTATAATCGTACTGCTTATCCAGTTGAAAATCTTTGCCACTTAATGTAGTGCATTTTCCGCTGGAAATAATTTCTTTTATCTGCCCGTTATCATAAAATGTTACATTAAAATTTTTGTCTTCATAACTTTTTACATTGCCATTTTCATAAAATGTTTTATGATAAGTGGTAATAATATTTCCTTTATTCGGATAGAATTGTTCTACTTCTTTTGTATTTCCGTTAGGATAATAGCTGGTTTTTCGCATAACTTTACCGTTTTTGGTACGCCGTACAGTCATCGTTTTGTTACCGTTATTATCATAATAAGTTTCGCGATAATAATCGTTTTTTTGAAAGTCTATTGTCTTTTCGTCTTCTCTTAACTTACGTCTATGGTATATACAGACACCTTTTTCATTATACCGAATATTCTCACCTTTATTATCGGAAGTTTCTTTTATTTTCCCGTTAGGATAATATCTTACTATTCTGGATACGTCTCCATCTTTATCTTTAAATATCTCCTCCCGCGGAGTTGTGCCGTTGTCGTAAAAATATCTTTCAAGATAAACGTCTTCCGGTCTTTCAGGGTTGGAATATGAGCCTTTCAAGTATCTGTATCCATCAACTCTCGGATAACTTTCTTCAATATAAAAATCGGCAACAGCATTACCTTTATCATCAAGATCTGAAATGCACTTTATATTACCTTCTCTATCGTAATATTCTGCTCTGTGGCCGTTTATATCATTAAATCGATATTGCCGCCATTCCTTTTTTTTCTCATCATCAGTCATGATTTTTCTCCCGCGGTTCTATGCGTCCGTTTTTTTATGTTAACACATTTTAATCTGTTTGCCAATATGGGAGAGTCAAATTTAATTTTTCTGTAACAATTTTATACTCGATGAAAAACACCTTCATCTATCGGTGGGAGAAAGCCGCTACGTCGTCCGACAATAAACTCAACACTGTCAACGCGCGAAAACATAGGACCTTTGTGGCAAGATATGAGCATTTGTTCGATTTGTTCTTCTTCTCCGCTCATCAAAATCTCTACACTGCCGTCAACTTCATTGCGAACCCATCCGGATATGCCACCGATACGTTCGGCCTCGCGCACGGCAAAACGACGAAAGCCTATGCCCTGCACTCTGCCTTTGATTTTTATATAAACCTCTTTCATTGTTTTAAGAACTTTTCAATATCTTTGAGTTCATTTAACATATTGTTGCGACGTTCTTCGGCAAATTTATCCTTGCCCCAATACTCGCTTTGAACAAGCTCCTCCAAGGCCGAGGCTTCAAAAGCCTGTTTGGCATTGATTCTTCCTTTTACCAGTGCTGCCGCCAAAATACCAGAGCGCATATTAAGTGTGGCAAAATAAAAAGCTGCCAATTCTCTATCACTCATTTTTTCAACGAATTTTTGAAAGTTTTCCATGGTATTTGCCTTTTGCAAAGGAACATCCAACTTATTGGTTGTGACGTATTGAGCATGCAAAGTTTCGCCCATCCATTGCATTATCGGCCCCCAAACTTCTTGTTGCTTTTTGGCAACCTTGTCGTCCGAATCCCAAAAAAGGAGTGAATCTGTTTTGGAAAACTGAAGTAATTTGGCAATTATATCAGCGCGATTATCCTTTATTTCACCGACGGCTTGTTGTAATTTTTCGACAGTCATTATTGTTTATTTCCTTCTTTATTTTTCCCGAATACACCTTTAACTATATCTTTGGCAGCATTTTTAATTTCTTTAGCTCCGCCCTTTACCATATTTATACTGCTATCAACGGCTTGAGATGTCCCTTGATAGGTCTTTTGAGCAGCATTTTTCACACCGGTCGGTTTGGTAAATTTGTTTTGGAATATTGTTCCTTCCATTGCGGTATAGCAAGGTTCCATATCTTTATCCAAAAGCATTTGCGCTCCGGCCATTGTTCCGCCGGAAAGAGCTACACCGGCAAGTGTTTTAATGGTATTTTCCTGATTTATTGAAACTCGAGGTGATTGCAAAGTGCCGGTAATTTTTACCAAACTTGAAAGAGCTTGTGTTATGCTGACTTCGGCCAGACCTTCCTGATAGACATTAAGGCTGAGGTTGATTTTGTCTTTCGGCAAACTGATTGTTCCGCTACTGACTATATCAATTTTGTTTGTATCGACAGCTATACCTTTCGGGAAAGAAAGTATGCCTTTTTGCACATCTGCTCTGACGGCGGCGCACTTCAACTCTGCCACTTTATCATTGTTCTTCTTTACATTTATAACTTCCAAAAGCTGATTGATAAAATCTCCGGTTATAAAATTGACTTTACCGGTTTGAAATTTGGCTTTTTCAATTACGGCAAGAACTTGTCCGTCGAGGCTGTCCGCTACCTGACGATAAGTCAAACCGCTTCCTTTGAGGTCAAAATAGGTCTGGGTATTGCCGCCGGATATAAATCCGAACGCATCAGCAGAACTCGGTTTCATCTCTTGGATCAGATCGGTCAATAAAATATTTTCGGTAGCACCTTTCAAGGTTATGTTTTTTTGGCGGGAGTTTACGGATGCAACAACATCTGCTTTACCTCCGGCAATACCAAATTTTAAGGTTGGAATATTGAGCATTCCGTTAGATAAAGAGGCTGAAACATTTAAATTATTCAATGCAAAATCCGGGTTGATTATCAGTTTTTCGAGTTGCAATTTAGCTTTGGCATTTACTATCTGCAACATCTCATAGGGGATTTTGTCGTTCGGAACAAGTGCGGTGGCTTGTGCAGATTTGATGAGTTCAAAATTAAAAGCCGTCGGTTTGTTGCGATTGAAAACACCCAAGTCAAAAACACTGCCGCTGATATCGGCATCAATAAACGGTTTGGAGCCGGAAATATCTGCTTTTATTTTACCTTTAAGGAGATTGTTTACAATATCAAGTTTGCTGATATTGAGAACTATGTTTTTAAGGTTTGCCTCACCGGTACCTATCAATGTTGCTTCCGGAGCATTGAGATTGCCGGCAGAATTGTATATATTGTAATCAAATGAAGCTTTCAGCTTATCGTTGAGCATATCTCTGATTTTTCCTTTGATGAGAGCTTTTATGCCCAGGGCTTTCATATCAAGATTAAGCGGAAAATCTCCTTGCCCTGATAAAAGTGCCGCCAAGGAACCAAGCTCGCCTTTACCGCTGAAATTCATGGTATTAAAGACAATATCCCATTCGGCAGTTATCGGGCTGTTAATGCCTTCGGTGCCGAGTTTTAGGTTGTTAATGTCAAGTTGCATATTTGATTTGTCTTTTTGGTTATAATAATTTACCGAGCCGTTTTCAATAATCACTTCTCTGGCCACAAATTCTTTCAGCATGGTTGAAATATCTTCAGCATCTTCGGCATGAGCTGTTTTTATCAACCAACCCGCAGAAGAAACGGCAGGAGCTTTTTCGGTTGATTTAAGCTCAATATCCCAGCTGTTTTGACCTGTTTCAGAAGTTTCTAAGAAAATTTCGGCATCATTCAATAAGACACGGTCAATAATGATTTCTTTCGACAACAACGGAACTAAAGAAAAGCTGACTTCTACTCTACCGACTTTTGCCATTTGCGGATTTTTTGCCCACTCGGGGTTGGCATAAGATACATCATTGATAACTATTGTCGGAATAAGCGAAATACCGATACTGGCATCACCGGCAATCGTCAATTTGCGCCCTGTTTGTTCATAGACCACCTTTTCGGCGTAGTCTTTATATTTGTTAAGATCAAAATTTTTCAAGAAGAAATAGCCGGCAATTGCAAGGGCTATAATCAAAAAGAAAAGAATCGAAAACAACCATTTTAAAAATTTCATATTTTACTCCTTAAAGCTTATGCCGACCGCGTTAAGACCGTCTGTGAAATATGACGGCAACGGCGCGGTGATTATTGTTTTGTTTTTATATATTACCGATAAATCTATTTTGTATGCATGAAGATGTAATTTATCTACAAATAATTTTTGAGACTTGTTTTCAGCAACAAAATATTTGTCATCTCCAACAATCGGACAACCGATAAAAAGTGTATGAACACGAAGTTGGTGAGTGCGTCCTGATAGAGGCTTCAGCTCCAACAGAGAATATTTTTTGCCGACGCTATCAATAACTTTATACAAACTTTTGGCTTCTTGTCCTTGCTCGTTGACTTGCATTTTTTCGCCGACTTTAAGCAAAGGAGCATCTATCTCCCCACTGTTTTGGGCGGGACACCCGTTAACAAGAGCAAGATATGTTTTGGGAAGTTTATGCTCACGAAAGGCTAAAGTCAATTTTTCTGCCGTTTGGCGGTTGCGAGCCAAAAGCAAAATTCCGCTGGTATCCTTGTCTATGCGGTGAACAAGGCGCGGTCGCTCCTCTTTTTCAAACATCAAGGCATCTAAAAGTCCGTCAATATGTTTGCTTTGATTGGTGCCGCCCTGCACTGCCAATCCTGACGGTTTGTTTATGGCAATAATATTGTCATCTTTATAAATGACAAGTGATTGAATCATTTTTTTATCTTTTTCGGAAATAAAATGTTCTTCCAAAGGTGCTTTTTGTTCATCCAACGGAGGAAGTCTTATTTCTTGTCCGGCCAGAAGTCGGGTTGAGGTTTCGGCTCTCTTACCGTCAACCTTGATTTGCTTGGTTCTAAGAAGTTTTTGCAAACGCGATAAAGTCAGTGACGGATATTCTCTTAAAAACCAGCGATTCAGCCTGATACCATCGTCGGTTTCGGCCACTTTTACAGTTGTAACTCCGGCCATTATCTCCCGCCTTTCTTCGTGGAATTAGGTCTGCCGATTGTGCGCGGAATGTTATATTTTTTTCTCGGATTACTATATTTTTGATATTCTGGTTCCGGCGAAACCACCTCAAGTGCACTTGCTTTTTGCATTAACTCTTCGTAGTTTTCTTTTATTATTGCTCCTAAACGTTTATTTTCTTCATCTTCCCGTTTTAGTTCTTCAATTATTAAATTTTCCATTTCGGCAATATCTTTCGCATTTTCTTTGGGAGACGATACAATAACACAAGCACCGCCATTAGCTATATGCTGACGCATTTTTTGGTCGTGAATCGATCCGACATGGGCAACGACAATTTCAACTTTTTCTTCTTTTTGAAGTTGCTCAATAAGTTCTTCTTTCATGTTTTTAAAAGTTTCTTCGGAGATAATTATTTTCCTTATTTCCTCTTGGTTCATTTTTTCTGTGCCTTTTGTTTTCTTAAATTATCAAAATACTCAATACGTTTTTTAATTTCTCGTTCAAAACCGCGCTCAACGGGATTATATAATTTTACCCTTTTCATACCTTCGGGAAAATAATCCTGTCCGGAGAAGCCGTCTTCCAAATCTTGGTCATAGATATATCCGTCACTGTAACCTAGTTTTTTCATCAGCTTGGTCGGGGCATTCAAAATATGCTTCGGTGGCATCAGAGAACCGGTTTTTTGCGCCAATTCAAAGGCCTTATGCATAGCTTTATACACACCTGCAGATTTTGGAGCAGTGGCAAGATATGCAACCAGTTGCATAACCGCTAAATCTCCTTCAGGAGAGCCAAGTCTTTCATAAGTTTCCCAACAAGCTATTGCTTGATTTACCGCATTCGGATCGGCAAGTGAGACATCTTCAATAGAAAAACGCGTTAATCGGCGCAAAAGATATTTTGCATCTTCGCCGGAATTGAGCATTCTGGCGGTCCAATACAGTGCCGCATCCACGTCAGAGCCGCGCAGAGATTTATGAACCGCGGAAATCAGGTTATAGTGTCCGTCACGCCCTTTGTCATAAACCGGAGCACGTGAGCGGATTATGTTTATGATATTATCCTTGTTAAATATTTCGCCTTCTTGAGCAAAATTAAACACACTTTCTGCCATATTGAGGATATATCGGCCGTCACCGTCAGCTGTGGCTTTCATAAATTCTCTGGCTTCTTCATCAAGAGGAAGTTTGCGCCCAACTTCTTTTTCGGCGCGCTGAAGCAAAATTTCAAAATCATCAGAAGTAAGCCGGTTCAAGACAAAAACCTGACAACGTGAAAGCAAAGCGGCATTGAGCTCAAAAGAAGGATTTTCTGTGGTTGCACCGACAAGAATTATGGTACCGTCTTCGACATATGGCAAAAATCCGTCTTGCTGGGATTTGTTGAAACGGTGGATTTCATCAACAAACAACAGTGTTCCTTTGCCTTGAGAGGTGCGGCGGTCAATGGCATATTGAAAAACTCTTTTCAAATCCGCAACACCGGAGAAAACCGCTGAAATTTGCTCAAAATAAAGATTGGTATGCTCGGCAATAAGTCTGGCAATAGTGGTTTTTCCGCAACCGGGAGGACCCCATAATATAAACGAACTGATTTTTCCCGATTTGACCATTCTACCCAAGGGGGAATCGTTACCGACAATATGGTCTTGTCCGACGACCTCCGACAAATTTTGCGGTCTTAAGCGATCTGCCAACGGGCGTTTCACCTGTTTAGAAAAAAGTGTATCTTCCATGTTTTTCCTACCGTTCATATCCATTTTGCTTTGTTGGTATATTTACTTGTTTTCCCCGACGGCGATTGGCAAGTTCTCTCCGCTTGCGCTCCTCAATTACTTTGCGCAATTCTTCTTTGTTGGCGCGGTTTTGCTCGCGTATGTATTCGAGTGTTTCTTTGTCTTTTACCGGTGCATCATTGGTGCGATGAATTTTAGTATATATTTTTTTGCCGATTTTTACCAGCTCTTCTGTGCTCATCCCCTTAAAACCGCCCAAATGCCAAACCCCAAACTCCTTATTGTTACCCAAAAAGAGTTCCGTTACATCTATATTCAGCCCCAGACCTTTCTGCTTTTTCTTTTTGGGAGCCAAAATACGCTTTAGTTCTTGTGCTGCCGGTGGATGTCCGAGGGCTTGGGCTATTTGTTCGGGGGTTATGATGCAGGAACTTAAATCAAGCTCCATAATGTTGATGCCGGTAAAATCAACACCCGTAAAATCTACTCCGCGCAAAGATACACGTCGCAAATCAATTTTTTTCAAATCAAGCAACGTGAGGTTAATTTTGGTTAAATCCAGCTTTTCAGGATAGTATTTAGCAACATATTCTATAAGTTGTTGCAACTCCTGCATTGTTATTTCATCAATGTCTATATCAAGCAAAATAGCATCTTGAAATTTTGCCTCGGTAAAAATAACATTGTTCAGCGTAGCTCCGGTAAAATTGGTTCCGAACAGTTGTGCTCCGGAAAAAGTTGCACCGGAAAGATTGGCATTGGAAAGGTCTGTATTTGTTAGGTTTGCGCCGGAAAAATCAGCACCTCTCAAATCTGAACCGGAGAAATTTACCCCGCTTAAATTGGCATAAGAAAAATTGGCATCCTGCAGATTTTCATTATTAAATTCACCATTTTCAAGATTTTTACCATTAAATTCTATATTCAACAGCGGCAGTGCTTCTTCTTCCTGAAAACTGGAGACAGCATGCCAACTGTCGCTGTCTACATCCTCATATTGCAGCTTTGTAGAATTTTTTTGGGAGGTATATTCCTTCTCGGGCATATTTTTGTGCTGCGGAAAATTTTCGTCTTTTTCAAGATGTTGATTTTCTTTGATATGAGAATCCCTGCCCGCAGCCATTTGAGTCAGAGTTTTATTTCTAATGGCTTGAAGTTTGGCTATTTTCTTTTGTTTTTTGGGCATTAACCAACTTTCTTTTGTTATTATTCTTGTTATGTTACTTTATTTTTTCGTTTTTTACAAATATTTTATGAAAAATCGTCAATATTTTCAGCAAAAATAATTTCTTTGGCAATATCATAGGAAAATCCGGCGCGCACCAATGTTGCAAGTTCTTTCTGCAAATTTTGCTTATTATCAATGGTTTGGGGTCGAAAAGGTCCGATTTTCTTTTTGGCGGCAAAGTTTAATGCCAACTGGGTTTCATCAATCTCGCTATTTTGCAAAATTTTATCGACTATTTCCTCATCTATCCCTTTTTGTTGCATTTTTTGTTTGATATAGCGGGCGGGTTTGCCGGCAAGCAAATAGTTGTTGATTTTTGTTTCGGCATAACGATTGTCATTGATATAACCGTATTTTTCGCAATAGGAAATTATTTCATCTATCCAAATTTTTGCTTCTGAAAGGTTAAATTCAGGGACATCAAATGAATATTTCAGCAATCTTTGCTCCAGAACTTTGCGCAGATTTAGAGCTGAAGAATCGAATCTTTCCAGATAATAAAGGGCAATATTTTGCAGCCTTGTTTTGGTCATTTTACGCAATTTGCGCTTTTGTTCCTGCGGTTGCAGAGTATAATCATTCATCGATAAACCTTAACTTTGCTTAAACGTTAACCACATATTAAACAATAAATATTATTTTAGCAATAATAAAGAGGTATAACTGATACAGGTCTTACGAAAATGAAGAAATTTTTTGCATTATCACTTATTTTGTTTGTAATATCGGCATGCGCTTCCACTGATGAAATGCCGGCTCCGCAAAAATTTAAGGAACAACATTTTGATAACCAGCAGGCTCTTGATCTCAAGGTCAATAAAATTGAGGTTGTTTCCGAATTTATGCCCTCATTTACCAGACCTAATGTTGAACATTTGTTCCCTATTTCTATTGAAAAAACCGCAATGAATTGGGGAAATGACAAGTTGAGAGCTACAGATTTTTCTTCTACCAAAAAGGCAACTTTTACTATCAAAGATGCAAGTGTTACCGAAGAAATTATCAAGGCTGAAAAACTTTTTGAAAAAGACAGCTTAAAGTATCGCGCAAGATTGGCTGTAACACTAAAGGTTAGTGATACGGCAAAATTCTCAACCGCCGAAACTTCTCTTGAAGCATGGCGTGAGTTGACAATTCCTGTTGATACACCTATTGATCAAAAAGAAGTTTATTGGAAAGACATGGTTGATAAGTTGTTCCATGAGTTTGATTTGCGCATGCAGGCAAACATACACAAATATCTAAACATGTATGTTGACAGTTCCCAGTATATTACTGATTACGATTAATTATATTTCCTGCTCAAATTTTTTCCGGCATTAAACTGCAAGATTGGCAGTTTGACTTTTTGTGCCAATTTTTGGCCGGCACGCAAGACTTTGCAACTTCCGTAAAAAACTGCACTTTCGGCATTTAATGGCGCTTGCGAGCAAAATTCGTAGTATTCGCCGGGTTCCAAAACAGGTATTTCACCCTGAAAGCCGGGAGTGCTATCGGAAAAGCTGTTTCCGAGGGAATCGGTTATATTCCAGTCTTTACCGACAAGGGTAACTGGTTCATCGGAAGTATTTTCAATGCAAAAGTAGTATCCCCACAAAAACTCCTTGCCTTTGGCAAGGCTGCGGGTATCAACCAACTCAGAAGCGGCGGTAATGAGCAGGCCGTCAGACTGTAATGTAACCATTTCTTGAGTATTTTGCATTGTTTAACCTTTTATTAACCATTTCTGGAGTCATAGTTAAATGTATTTGGAAAAATTGCAATTATGGAATCATTTTGTTCACAGTTTTATACACACAAATTTGATTGTATCTTGTTTTTGCTGTATAAATTTATTTAAGGAGTGCGTGATATGAAAAAATTGGGGATGATAGGATTTTTTGCCTTGTTGATGTTCGCAAAGTCGGCATTGGCAAATTGTTATATGATAAACGATAATGATACCAAAAATCTTTGCTTGGCAAAAGAGAGCAACAGCGCGACTTATTGCTATATGATCAGTGATGAAGATAATAAAAACTTTTGTTTGGCAACCGTCAATCACAGCCAAACATATTGTTATATGATTAACGATAACGATAAAAAGAACTTTTGTCTATCGTCGTTCTAGTGTTTTTTTGTTGACTTTGGCATATTTTTATGCCAAGAATGTGGACAGAAAAAATTATCTTTAAAAAATTATTGTATATGGAAGAAAACAGAAACAAATTTATTGTCACAGCGAGAGTAAAACACCTTCTTGTGACAGATGGTTTTGCCAGTTGCATTTTGCTGGTTAAGAAAATTCAGCATCTGCAAAAAATTATGGTAAAGAGCCGCTTCGGTGATGGTTTGAGAAAAGAGAAAACAATTTCGAAAAGATACCTCTTTCCTCAAAAGATTGAATATCGCGTGTATAACAACAAAGAAAACATACACAAGATATTTTCTTATTATCAATTGACTTATTTGCAAGTTGGAAAGACCTATGAGTTCAAGTTCGAGTTTGCAGGTTTTGATGGGGATGAAGAGATCCTCCTCCTGCATGATGTGAAAGACTTGCCTTTGAGATTGGAGAATGTGCTTGACCTCATCCGCAACAGTGCGGACATCATGCAGAGGTATTGCTGACATGTTTTTAGAGTTTATTTATACGTCGCATAAAAATGCGGCGTTTTTTATTCTGCTTTATCGATTTGGGAAATGGCTTGTTCAATACCAATGGCCAGTTGGTCGGCGCAAGATGTTCCTTTGCCGCGGCAATCGTTTCCGCGCAGAGTGGCGGCAACTTTGGCGGCATCTGCACCTTGGAGAAGTTTGCTTACAGCGGCAGTATATCCGGGGCAACCGCCGGAAAATTTGACATCATACAATTTACCGTTTTCTAAAGCGAATGAAATTTCACGTGCGCAAACACCGCTGGTCTGAAAAGTATAATTTTTCATAAAAACCTCCATAAATGCTCGGTAATAAAAAATAGATATATGCATTGTCGGCAAAAGTCAAGAGAGGATAAAAATAATAAAAAACTCCGGCAAAAATGTCGGAGTTTTTTGATTTGATAAACAACAACGATTAACGTTTGCTGAATTGGTAAGAACGGCGAGCTTTGGCAAGACCGTATTTTTTACGTTCAACAACGCGGTCATCACGTGTCAAGAATCCGGCTTTCTTCAATACTGCGCGCAATTCAGGCTCATAATCATTGAGAGCCTTGGAAATGCCGTGTTTGATAGCACCGGCCTGACCGGATAATCCACCACCGCTAACGGTGCAGATTACGTCAAATTCGTTTACGCGGTTTGTAACCTCGAATGGTTGATTGATTACCATTTTCAAAACCGGACGAGCAAAATATTCATCAATATTCTTTGAATTGACGGTAATATTGCCTTTTCCGGGCTTTAACCATACGCGAGCAACTGCATCTTTTCTTTTGCCGGTGGCATAAGTGCGACCGAGTTTGTCGCGGCTTGGCTTACGAACTTCAGTTTTTTCTTCTTTTGCGGTTACTTTAATATCTTTTAATGATTCTACTTTTTTAACCATTATAGTGCACTCCTCTTATTCTTTGGGTTTTGAGCGGCGATATCCAACACAATCGGATTTTGAGCTGCATGAGGATGATTTTCACCAGCATAAACCTTGAGTTTTGTCATTTGTTGACGGCCAAGAGGATTGCGAGAAATCATTCTCTCTACCGCTTTTTCAATTACGCGACCAGGGAACTTGCCGGCCAAAATTTTGGCAGGAGTAGTTTCTTTGATGCCGCCAATCCAGCCGGTGTGTCTATAATATACCTTATCGGTCAATTTTTTACCGGTCAATCTTACTTTGTCAGCATTGATAACAATAACATAGTCGCCGCAGTCGAGGTTGGGAACAAAGCAAGGTTTGTGCTTGCCGCGCAAAATTTTTGCAACTTCGGCAGCCAAACGGCCCAATACAACGCCTTGTGCGTCAACTACGTACCATTTTCTTTCAATGTCAGACGGTTTTGTAGCATAAGTGTTCATATTATCTCTCTTTTATAAATATGGGTTAAATTCTCGCTTAATATATACAAAGTTTTTTTGTTGTCAATATAAAAAAACACAAAAAAATCAAATAAATATTGCGCGGTATTATTATACCGTTTATTATCTTGTTGTTTTCTTTTGATTTTATTTACAGGTGTATATCAAATAACGACTATACGAAAAAGCTCCGCCGCCGAAAGCACTGGTATTGAAAGATGTTTGAGATTTGCCGAAACCTTGCGCTGATGCTCCGTTAGGGAAAATTCCGGCTTGTGCATTGATATTCGTGTTGGTATCTACATTTCCAAAAATCTGATTACCATTCAAAAAGCCATTTGCCTGCTCGTTTGCCACAATAACATCAAACCCCATCGGGCAAGTTTTTCCGGCAAGGCGTAAGCAGTCTCCCATATTCAAAGTTTTTAAGTTGCCGCCGCAATCCGCCTGATAGACTGTTTGTCCTTTTTCGTTGGTATATAAAATTCTGTTGCTGGTGCAAGCGGATAAGATAATAAAAAATGCAAGGACTAAAAATTTTTTCATTTCAACCTCTCTTTTTGTGAAAAAAAAATAAAAAATCCCGCCTTGCAAAAGGCGGTCGGAGAGTTCGAAAATCATATTTCGCAAAATGACTCTTTTAGCCTTTAGAAAACAAGTTTCCTGGACATACGCTAAAAGCTCCCCGACCTTTATCGGGGATAATTGTTGTTTTTCAAAAAACAACTGACGATGCTATCCAACACCGTGCGAAATAAGAGCTTTCGACAGCCCCGCACCTTTGCAGGCGCTGGCTTGTTTTGTTACAAAGCAAGCTTGTTTGAAGTTTATGTGTATTTAATATCAAAGTCAATAAAATTATCAAAGTATAAGGTAGTTGTTCTATCCAGCCTGCTAAGATCGACAAATATTGGTTTATCGACAACTTTTTCCGGTTTATAGGGTTCTGCCCAGCATCGACAGTTGTAATCATCCCCCGGATTACCACCCTCGGGTGGAATGTGTTTGTTAAATATTTTGCCTTCTCGCTCGGCGTGTTTGCCACGAACTTTGTCGTCGCCTTTGGTGCGCCAAATGTAATAATCCTCCGGATTTTGCTGCATATCATCCGAC
>JAZNXK010000021.1:0-30323 GCA_045593845.1 Alphaproteobacteria bacterium | reverse complement strand
GCCAAGACAGTCGCAAGCCGTTTAGATGTTAGCACAAGACCAAGTACTGAAGTACAAGGAAATGAAGAATGTCTAGCGTATAAACAGAAAGCTACACATCTTGAGACAATAGTCAGCCTATCCGCAAGTAAGATAACCGTATCTCAATCCACTAATGGAACTCAGCAGGCGGTTGGTAGATTTTATTTGAAGTTCGGGTGGCGGCGAGGTTCGTGTAAATTTCAAATTTTATGCTTGACTAAAAACAAAAAGTGTTAAACTGCAGTTGGAGGAAAAGATATGAAATTTGAACAAAGCATTAAGGAAATCTGGAAATTTTGTCTAAAAGAACTTCTGGGTTTTCGCAAAGAAAGGGTAAGAATAAAGGAAACAACCTTTTCTATTAGATTGACAGTTTCAGCTATCACTGAGCGACAGCAATTGCCAGATGCTCTAAGAGCCAAGACAGTCGCAAGCCGTTTAGATGTTAGCACAAGACCAAGTACTGAAGTACAAGGAAATGAAGAATGTCTAGCGTATAAACAGAAAGCTACACATCTTGAGACAATGTCCCCCTCATGGATAGGTTTGAGATAACTGCTGAGTACCAAAGATGACAAATAAAGAAATTCCGCATAGGTTAAGAACAAAATTCTATGAGCAGTTGTGCCGCAGTGATATATTAAGAAGTGCATGGCATCATGTTCATAGTAGTATTACTTTATCTAAAGACAAAAAAATAAAAGATAAGGCTAAGGATTTTGCCAATAATGAATCTGACAAGCTTAGTTCTCTGCAAAAAGAATTAAAAGAACATAAATTTGTATTTTCTGCCCATGCTACACCTATTAAAAAACAAGGAAAGAACAAGGAAAGACCTGTAGTTAATATTGATACTATTGAGGGAAGAATAGTACAAAAAGCTATATTAGATATATTACAGGCACAAAATGGAATAAAAAAATATTTGCATTGCAAGGTTAGTTACGGAGGATTGGCTGATAAGAACGTGGCTAAAGCTGTAAATAAAATATATATTAGTTTAAGAGATAAAAAGCACATTTATGCCAAAGCTGTAGATATTACATCTTTTTTTACAAAAATTAAAAAGGATGTAGTTATTGAAAAAATTAAAGAATTTTGCAAAGATGCCGATTTTTTAGAAATATTAGATAAAGCCGTAGACTTAAAAATTCCTAATTTAGATGATTTAAGAAATAATAAAGACCGTGAATATTTATATGAACAATACATATACAATGAAGAAGGTGTTCCACAAGGAAGTTGTCTATCACCTTTGTTAGGTAATATATTCTTGTATGAAATAGATAAAAAAATGGAGAAGAACACCAATATTACATATATAAGGTATATTGATGATGTTATCATCATGAGCCGAGAAAAGAGATATATAAAAAAAGCATTTGATAAAACTCTTATACCAGAACTTGCAAAACTTGGATTAGAACTTTCAAAGAAAAAAACAACATCTTGTATTAATCTGACCCAAAATTTCATATCTTATTTAGGAGTAGATATTTCAGAAGGACGAATCAAACCAACCCAAAAAGCAATGGATAAATTTATTGATAATATAAAGAATTTACTCAATAATGCATTAAATATGAAAGCAGTAGAAAAGAAAAGTTTGTATGAAATATTGGATACAATAGATAAAAAGATTAAAGGATGGGCTTGCCATTATTCATTTTGTCACGCAAATAATGAAATGAAAGGGTTTGATGAAAAAGTTGATAGAATAATTGGTGAGTTTTATGAAAAATACCAGAAAAAACTGTCAGAACTATCGATAAAGGATTTGAGAAAAGAATTAGGTGTTAAAAGAGCTACAGAAACGATAAACATCAAGAAAGATATAATTAGCAATTATATTTCAGAGAAAAAGAAGAAATGTAAACAAAATTAACTTTATAATACTATATTGGACTTTTCCAATCTAGCTTATTAAACTTGCGTTTATCATAATTAAACCCTATGTATATGATATAATAATTTAATTTATGGAGATTGATAGTAAATATGACTTGTGCTGAATGGATTAATACATTTTTATCAATTGCCATGTTGTGCTTGACAGGTATTATATATAGGCTGACCAATACAATGGCAAAAATAACTGAAGATGATAAACAAGAGAAAATTGGACATAACTTATCAATAACACTGCCGACGTTGCTTTTAGGTAAGAATGAAAATACTGGTGTTTTGGAAAATTTTTGCATAGTAAATCATAAAAATAGAATGGAAGCTGTATATCTTATATATGTAAAAGAAACTGCAAACAGTAGTGAGATTAATTTTTGGTTTGCTAATGATGAACCAATAATGATTCCTCCTTATGGATGTTATTACGCCTCAAAAAACGTCAAACCTTCATTAAAAATGTTTGATATAGAAAAAGTAGAGATATACGCTGTAACTAATGATTGTACAGTTATACTTAATAAAAATATTGATTGTTATAGTAAGCCACTAGAAAAGGAAGACTAAAAAAATGAAATTAGATTATGATTATATAAAACAAATTTTACTAACTATGGAAAATTATGAAAACCATCAGATAGATTCTTACGAGCTTATGAGACGTCTTGGCATAAGAAATGAAAATAATCAAACAGATGATATACTTTTAGATAAGTTTATTGGACATCTGAAATTATTAGCAGATAACCAATTCATAGTGTCTTCTAGCAACACATTAGGTTTCAAAACTGGAATAGATGGTACTGTTATAATGGCAAATGCATTATATAGAATAACATCTCATGGATATGAATTCTTGGATGTCTTGAAAAATGATACCATTTTGAAAAAGGTAAGTAAATTTGCTTTAAGTAATGCTTGGGATATTGGAAAGCAATTATTGATAGACTTTACATCAGGAAAAATAAGTGGTTAAGAAGTTTTATTGAAATTACTTTGAAAACCGTCACATTTGGGATACCATTTCTCATAACTCTTTGAAAAATAAGGAAACTCATCATAAATGGTCCGTGTAAATGGCGGGGAGAGGCTGTTTTTAATTTGACTTACACGGACTAGCCTGAAAGCCTTGCAAAATAAAGAAAAAAGCCACCTAAAAAGATGGCTTATCTGCTGTGGCTGGGGCGGCTGGATTCGAACCAACGAATGTCGGCACCAAAAGCCGATGCCTTACCACTTGGCGACGCCCCAATCTATGTGGTAACGTCCTATCTAAAACAGGACAAGCATCTTTTTAAGTCAAAAAAAATATAAATGCAAGAACTTTTTTTATTTTTTTATGTTTAGTATATTAAATACTTTCAAATTATGATATTTAATTTTTTAAAACACCTGAAACAACTTATTTCTCTTGCATTTTGAAAAAATTTATGTTATATGTTAGGTTAACCTATAAAGAGTGTGCGAGGGACAAGCCCTGTGACCACACAGCAACCGACAAATTTGCACGGTGCTAATGCTTGGACGATAGGCGGATTGATAAAACCTATCGTTGTCGATGGGTTATTTTTTTGCTCTCTTTACAGGTTTGGGTTGATATTATCAGTTTTATACATCTTTTAACTGATAAAAAAAATGTGTCATAAAAAAATTTTTATGTGCTATTGACATACTATATAATGGAGTCGTAAATCAAGTAATTATGTAAAAACAATATATTAGCATTTTTACTGATTTGCAAAAACCTAAAATTTAACCAACTTTTTATGAAAGGAGATTGCAAAATGTGGTATTTAATAGTTGATGGCAGAAAGTTGCCGACACCATATTTGACTTATGAGCAGGCAAAAAAAAGCTATGGATGAATTGAGATCCGTTTATATCAATTGTTGCATGGATATGGTGCACGAATCATAGATAGCCGAAAGCATCATAAACAAACATACCTATAAAGAGTGTGTGAGGGACAAGCCCTGTGACCACACAGCAACCGGCAAATGCACGGTGCTAAAGCTTGGACGATAGGTGTTAATAATAAGCCTGTCGTCATCGATAGGCTTATTTTTTGCTCTCCTTATAGGTTTGTGTTTCTTTTAATAACAACTTTTAAGGAGAAATTTTATGCTTAAATTTTTCGCAAAGCCGGTTAATCCTTTGGATAATGAGGAAATCCGCACATTTTTCACAAATATTGATTTGATTTTCAAAAATTCAGAAAGAATTTTGCAGAACGAAAAATATCGAAATATTCGAGTAAAGGGCACAGGTGTTGATGGTATATATTTGGGACATATTGATTTGTTAATTGGTGAATTAATTACTTTATGGACCAACGGCAGTCCTTGGCGTGACGGGGAAAAACTATATTATCATTTGGGAGGAAGTCCTTTGAGCGGCATGAGTTTTTGCACCTATTGGAAAGACGGAAAAATCAAATGTGATAAAAACAAAATATCTTTTTGTACCCTTCTGAAACCGGCAAGTATGGTGATTAAAAACCTTATCGAGCAAACTTCTGAAATATCAGTCCCCTTACCTACTCGCAAGACCTCGGAAATGAATATAAAGGATTTAATTGAGCTGTTAAGTTCTTAAGAAATTTCAAAAGTTCTGTTTTTCAGCAATATTTGTTGGCAAAAAAAGCCGCCCTAAAAGGCGGCTTGCTTTTCTACGCATAAATATTAAACTTTTTCTGTTTTCAGCATCCTACGCATTCTCTGAAAGATTGTATTTTTTTGTCTGAATGCGGATGATAGTGAAACATCATGTTCTTGCGACCTACGGATATGTCTTGTATTAACACCCAAAACACGTTTACTCTTTTCTTTTTCCTGACATTTCAATATTTCTTCCTCGGGCTTGTCTTTGCGCATAACAGCATGGGCATTATTTTGAATATTCTCATTTTTTTCAATTTTTATTGTAGGAGCAATTTTCTTTATTCCTTCGGACAGAGAAGTAATCCAACCTCTGCGCAACGGCCGCAATTTGTTCAATATGGCCTTAACTTTTATCGTCTTCATCACTGTTTTATCTACCAATCCTGACTCTAAAATAGAATTGGCAATTTCGCCGATTTCTTTTCCGCTCAGGCTTTTTTCTTCTTGGATAATGTTACCGTTTTCGTCTTTCTGCTCTTTTTGATAGGTTATAATATCGGATAGAGCCGTCAAACCTCTCTGCACCTCATCTATGTACAGAGTGTCAATATTCAACCTCTTCCCTACTTTATCAATTCTTTTTACTTTTGAAATCATATAGTCGGAAATATTACGCCCTAGCCGCGCAGCTCTGGCCATTCCATAAAGCATTTCGCCCAAAAGTATCTTGTCTTTTTTATCGGGGTCATGCTGAATTTGGGCACCGGTGTCAAAAATACCGATAACAAATTTCTTAAACCCGTCTTCGTGCTCTCCGTCGGCACTAAAATTTTGTTGTCCTTGGTGTCTGTCGGTGTCCCACCTTGCACCGGAAAGCAGGTTGCATAGCTCTACGGTGACATAAGCAACCGCAGCATCATGTTTTTGTTGCTCGCTCATTTCGCTTGAAGTCATGGCATTTCCTTCTGCCATATCAATAATTTTATAAACTTTTCCGTCTTTACCGGAGCCATAGCTTTCCCATTTGGCAACTTTGGGGGTAAATTCGCCGCTTTTTGTGGTTATTTTGAGGTCATCATAGATTTTTATTGCTTCCAAATACTTTTGATAATCGGCTTCTATATCCGTTTCGCTTTCAGAAGATATTTTCGCCTGATAAGCAATGTTCTGCAGCGGTTTGAATTTTGAATCCTCTTTTGCAAGGCATGCTATCGTATTATTTATCATATTCATTCCGGAGGCTGATAATTCTTTGGCATAGGGACGCATTATTGCAATCACGCAGTCTTTTTCGTCATATTTAACTTTTGCGGTAATAAAGAATGAGCCGGCACCGAGTATCTTGTCAACTCGCGAAATTTTAGCCAATTCTTCATTAGGCAAAGTCTCTTTAAGTAAATTGAACAAAACATCACGTGTCGGCAAATCAGCCTTGTCACGCAATTTTGCCAGAGGTCTTCTGATATCCGGATCTAACTGCGGTAAATAGCTCAACATTTGCCCAAACTTTACAAAAGCAGGGCCTTTATGTTCAAAAAACATTTTCAAACCTTCACCAACCGCCTCACCGCCGGTTTTTTGATTGTTATCGTCTTTTTGATTTGCAGCTACGAGAGCACCTAAAATCAAGTCTTGTTCGTAATCCTGAAGATTGTTATAAACGGCAGAAACCACTTTTTTGGCATCTTTGTAATATTCTGATTTTTTATCAAAATACATATCAACAATCAAATCCAGCTTTTTCTTGTCCTTATCTTCTTTTGTTTTTTCGTGACCGGTGTATGCACTCATTATTCTCTTCATAATATATGCACGAGCAGGAAGACTTACTGCCCAAAAGTTTTCATGTAGCATTTGTAAGGCAGCTTTATCAAAAACAAAATTATGAGAAAATGAACCTAAACCACTGTCATTAATCTTTACTGGTTTACCGAGCTTTAGCTGTTGGGTTTCCGGAATCGAGGCAAAAACTTTTTCCATAGATTTATCGGTACACTTGGAACTAAGAAAATCTATCATCACTTTTGCATCATCAGGCCTTCCTGCCAAGGCGCTCACCAAAGCCAAGGCTCCACGGGCATAAATATCATATTTATCCGCGTCTTTATCCGATATTTGAACATTTCCCTTATCGGCCAACATTTGCGCTGTCAGCTCTTGTGAAACAACATTATTTGAGATTTCGTCTAATATATCTTTCAGTGTATCACGAGGAAATTTTTCAGCTTTATTCTGACTTGGGTTTCCATAGTCATCAAGTAATGTTATTTCTGCACATATTTTCTCTGCACAGCTTGAGGCTCGGGCAAAGAACTCATCACTGCCGTCGTCAATTCCGAGCTCATCAGATTTCCCCTTGGCATAGAATTTAATCAATAAGTCTTTTTCTCTGGCAAATTCTATTTTTTTATCTTTTTTCCTGGTAAAATCCAATTCCGCATATTGTTCACTCAAAAGCTTTTCTGTATATTCAATGGCTTTGTCATGATCGGGATATTCGAGGATTTCTTTGGTTATGGTTTTGAAAAATTCGTTTTTATTGGCATATTTTTCCGAGAAAAGATTTAGGTGTTCCATAACCTCATAAACATATATTTTATCTTCCAGGGTTAATTGATTAAATTTATCTCCTTCCTGAATGCTTTCTGCAATCATATCCGATATGAGCGGATTATAATATGAGTTTGATGATGACAAACGCAGATATTTCATTGTTTCTTTCAAGTCCCATTGATTTCCGCGCTTGATATTGTTTGCCAACATCAAAACACCGGCTCCGCGAAATAAATTTATCAGAGGATAACCTGGTTGCTCTCTCTCAATGTTATATATACTTAAATATTTTTCATCATAGAGAGAGTTATTTATTTGTTTGTCTTCTATTATTGATCTGTATCTTGAGTTATCATATCCAGTTATTAATTTTACATGTTTGCCAATATAATCATCAAGTCTGGAGAGAGTTTCGCTAAATGGCTCATTGGGATTAAATCCCATTGTTTCCATTGTCTTATCAAGCAAGGGACTTGAATTTAATGTCTCATTTTTCAACTCTTCCAAAGCGACTGTATCTAAAGGGGTAACTCCGCTATCATTTCTTTTTATCATATATTCTTCAATGGTAGTAGGTGAACTTACCATCAATTGATTAAGAGTATATCGCAATTTTTCAGTACGTTCTTCGTACTGTGCCCTTAAATTTTTATATTCTTCGGAATCAGTAATGTGATAATCAGCCCTATCAATTCTGAAATTTTTTTCTACATGGTTCTTTGCAAACATATAGGTCTTATAAGCATTTTTACCATCTTCTTTTTTTTGAAAATAATCTGCTATATCAAAAATTGCCGAGCAAATCTTTTCTTTTTGGTAAATATTGGCACTGATATTTGACAGAGCTAGTATATTTTCCAATGCTTCTCTTTCATCAAGAACAGCAATAAATTTTTCATTTGGTTCTTGCATTCTCTTCTCTTTTTCTTCTCGCTGATATTTATTTGCTCTGTTCTGGATGTCGTGGGAAGGCTTATCTTCTTCGGTTGTAAAATATTTATGAGTTAGAGAATCATAATATATTTCCTGCATTTTTTCTATTTCGGGATTGCGTAAATATGCAGGATTATTATTTTGTGTTCCATAGAAAAGCGGCAATTTAGCATATTCGTATCCTGATTTATCCATTATCGCTAAAAACTCTTGTGCATGAATCTCTTTTTCTTCAGCGGTTTTTGCCATTTCAAAAGAAGCCAAAGCATTATAAATACGGATGTTATTATCCAACATATCACGTTGTTCAGCACATTTACTCAAAAATTCGCGATTTGCCGATGCCAAATCGGCATTTTCATGCATTTTTACGGCATCTTCACCATAAGCCAAAACAATACCGTTTTGGTCAAGAAAATATAATTTCGGGTGATAATTGTTATCATCAGTTTCTCGAGAATAATAGTCCTGATAATGTTGGGTACTGATATACATTGTTTTTGAAAGTGCCCAAGCAAGTTCATGATTATTTTCTTCTCTTACAAATTTTTCCAACTCATGCCAAGGCAACATTTTGCCGACATTCTGCTCTTTTTTGGCCTCAAAATGGGGATATTTATCGTCAGTAAAGCAATGAGCATAATCCAAGGTCCAGCGCAATTTATACATTTCTTCCGCCCAATGGATGGCATCTTGTTTGTCTTTATAATGCACAAAATGTTCAATATTTTCGGTTTGAGTAGCAAAATCACCGAATTTTTCCAAACTAAAACCTTTTAACATCCAATTGTGATTGTTTCTTATGCTTTTCATATAATCTTCTTCGGAACGCAATCTCAAAGTACTCAATCTTGCATGAGCAGACGGGTCTTCTATCTGACGATAGCTTTCCATGAAAAACTTTTGGCATAATTCAGTAAATTCCGGAGTTTTATTTTCAAAAGCACCTTTTTGCTTGTAGTGGCTAACAATAGAAAACATTTCTTGAAAACGCGTTGTTTTATCAATGCTTATATTCCCCTGCTCCATTTCCGACAACATAACTCTCATGGCATCTTCTGCCGAAATTTCATCCCGATTTTTGGTGCCAAGTTCTCGTTTGAAGCATTTTTCAATATATGTATCATAGCCTTCTTCGGCAAAGGCCTGTTTTAGCGAAGCTTTGAAGTTTTTATAATTTGTATCTTCGCTCTTGTCCAAAGGCGGAAAATCGCCCTCCTCGCTGGCAATTTTGGTCATATAGTCATTTATATCATCAACCCTGAACTGTCCGTTGCCATGCACATCCATAGTTATGTCAGTATGTCGCGTTTTTCCGTAGTCGGTTAACACTCTTTTGCAAATTTCCAGATGGTGACGGGGATTGTAGCCGCCGTTTCTGAGCAAATCTACTGCATATAAGTCCGCCGCATGTTCTTGGAAAATGGTGTTTCGACCTTTTATCAGTTCTTTCCAAAGAAAGTGGCCGCATTCATGCCCTATAATACCGGCAAGCTCTGCCTCGTTTTGACATTCTTCTATCAAACCGCGTGAAACGATAATAACATCTTTCTTTTGTTCAACAGTGTCTTCTCTTTTGATGAAAAAGGTATTATTACTGTCATCATCATAAACAGAAAAATAAAAATTATCGGGATTTACTTCGGTATTATGAAAAAATTTCTTAAAAATGTCGCCAATCATTTGGGAGGCTAATTGATTGGTTTTTGACTCTTCTTCAAACAGACGAAATCTTTCAAACAAATCATCGGCAATAATTTTAGTCATGGGCAGATTCCTAAATTATGTCTCATTTGTCTAGAATTGTAACATGGATATTCTTAATTGTAAATAAAAGATGCCACTCGAAATAACGATTGTTCAGCAATTTTGTTCAAAAACAAAGAAAGCCACCTCGAAAGGTGGCTTGAGATTAGATTACATTTCACAGAAGATTCCAAATATTATAAATACTATAATAAGGATAAGCACTCCGCCTACCCAGTATCCTGCTTCTCCCGGCAGAATGAAGACTGAGAGGGCAAAAATACCGATAAGGATCAGCGCGCCTATGATTACAGCGGCGGCAATCAATAAGAACTTTTTTACCCCCGGCTCCTTCAAAAGGCGCTTGGTTTCCGGGGAGAGTTTTCTTTTTTCTGCCTTCCGTTCTTTGGAGGAGGCAGAGATTTTTTCAAACAAGGAGACTATCTCCTTTTTGAAGGCAATTATCAAAATGACAATTGCCAAAATAATGCAAACTGTCGTAGTCATAACTTTTTTTATTTTTGGTGAATAATAATTCTTTTTTAATTTTGTTTATTCCTTTTATACATAAATTTTGTATTTTTGTCAAGTTTTTTGATTGAAAAATTAAAAAAAGAAAAAGCCACCCCGAAAGGTGGCTTTGAAGTTACATTAATGCGCAAGGTATGCCGATTAATTCGGCCAGTGCCAAGATCCCCCCGATTATATATCCTACCGGATCCGGTAAGATAATCAAGGAGAGGAAAAATGTTCCGATTATGACCGCCGCAATGATGAGAACGCCGGCCATAACGGTGAAGAAGTGTTTGACCTCCGGAGACATATTTATTTTACGTCTCTTTTGGGCTCCCTCTTCTTCCTTGCGGGAGAAGAACCATTCCTTTACACCGTTCAAGAAAGAGCCTAGCTCCTTCTTGAAAGCAATCGCCAAAATAACGACTGCTATAACTATTGTTACCGTTGTCATGACATTAAATTTTATTTGTTATTTAAGTTCATGAACGGAAGCACTGGCAGGCCCTTGTTGCTTGCCTCCATAATGGTAAGAGTTTGAGGCAAATTGAATTCCCCATTCCAATTGGTTTGGAGAGCCTTTGCAACTTCATACCAAGCCACATAGGGGTTTTTCAAAGCCTCAGCCTTGATTTGAACATCAATACCGTTAGCTCTGGCGATGGCAGCCAAGCGTTCATAATTTTGCTTGGCTTCCTCCAAGACACGCTTGGTCTCGACAGCGGCCTTCTGGGCCTTTAACTCTTCAATCGATATCTCTTGACGAGTTTGAGCCGTTTTTTCAAGTAATGCTTCAAACTCGGGAGATGCTTTGAAACCTAGCATCCTTACGGCACGTATGTGCACGTAGTTGTCCTGCATTAACTGGTCATTGATAATGTAGTTGACCGCATCAAGGGCTGTTTGTTCATAGCCCCCGACCAGTGTCCAGATGTCGGTTAGCCCGCAGAGTGCAACCATCGTGCTGTTCAAGAGGTCTTGCACGACCTCTTTTTGGTATGACTCATACGAGTCAAATTGGTTTGCCATAATGTAAAGTTTCTCAGGATTAGGCTCCTGAAGAACTGAAACATTCAGACTAATCGTCTGAAGGTCTTTGGTTTTTACATCGAAGTCGTACTTATAATTCCGAGGTTGGACATTGAGGATTTTAACCTCATTGCCATACTCTTCCGTAAACGGAATGATAAACGTATGGCCGGGGCCGTAAGTACGGGGCTGAATCTCGCCCCAAACCATCTTATACCCCGCGTGTTTCTGGGGTATACGGACATAAGATGATTTGAATGTCTTTACGCCAAATGGCACTGCCAGCACAACTAAGGCCAGCAAAACTAACAAAATTTTTTTCATAATTTTTTGAATTTATTGGTGAAATAATATAAAGTTCATAATACTGTTCATTCTCCAATATAGACAAATCTTCAATGTTTGTCAAGTTTTTTTATAAATAATATTTTTTTGAATAAAAAAACTTGCAATGTCCAAACATAAAAATATAATAGTATGAGATTTTACAAGGAGTATAAAATGACGCAGATTAGAGATAGTATTGAATTGGATTTTTGTGATGTGTTGTTTCAACCCAAAAGAACAACCCTAAATTCGCGCAAAGAAGCTGATGTTGTGCGCAATTACAAGTTTAAGTATTACCCGAAAACGATGGATTCTTGCGGAATTATGGCGGCAAATATGGCAACTACCGGCACTTTTGCAATAAATAACGTCTTACAAAAATATCAGGCCATAACCTGCCTGCACAAACATTATGACTTCACCAATAAGGATAATTTTGATTATATTGCGCAAAATTATGAAAATGAGGACAGCAAAAACAATTCATATACCTTTGTTTCTACCGGCTTGAAAGATGATAAAGAGCGTTTATTTGCCCTTTTGGGTGACAAAAACTTCAAAATCGACAAGCTCTGCGTTGATATTGCCAATGGATATATCCCAAAGTTGGCAGATTTTGTGAAAGAAGTCAGAGATAAGTTCCCCAATTTGCTGATTATGGTCGGAAATGTTGTGACCGGAGATATGACACAAGATTTGATTTTGAGCGGTGCGGATATTATCAAGGTGGGTATCGGTCCGGGCTCGGTTTGCACCACCAGAAAGCTTACCGGTGTCGGACGCCCGCAACTCTCTGCCATTTTGGAGTGTGCTGATGCAGCGCACGGTGTGAGAGGTTTGGTTTGTTCGGATGGCGGATGCACTTGTGCCGGTGATGTGGCAAAAGCCTTTGGCGCCGGTGCAGATTTTGTGATGTTGGGCGGAATGTTTGCCGGAACGGACGAGGCTTCGGGTGAGTTGATTGAAAAAACAGTTCAGACTTGTGAACTCGATGTAACCTCCCCTAACCCGCAAAATTGCACTTTGATTACCAAAAAAGAAAAATATAAGCAATTCTACGGTATGTCCTCACAATTGGCACAAGAAAAGCATTTTGGCGGCATGGCTTGTTATAGGGCTTCGGAGGGCAAAGTTGTTGAAGTTGCCTATAAAGGCAGTGTTGAAAGCGTTATCCAAGAGATTTTAGGCGGTGTTCGCTCAACTATGTCTTATATCGGAGCCAGCCGACTGAAAGATATTCCAAAGTGCACGACATTTTATCGTGTCAATCGTCAACTGAACGAAGTTTTCGGCAAGGGCTAAAAAAATATTAAAAAAGGCGCCTTGCGATGCCTTTTTATTTTGATTTTTTAAGACTTTTCGGGAAGATTTAATTTTTCACCGAGTTTATAGTCCCATTCCAACGGTTTTATTTTGCTAAAACTAGAACTTAAGCCAAATAAAAACTGTTCAAAATATATTTTTCCGCCAATTTCATAAAAATCGACACGAACGAAAGGAAACGGCTTTGATAGCTTATCCGCAAGTTCGATCACTCTATCAAAATTTTGCGGTTTTGTCTTTAACTGCACTTTCGACGTTTTACCAATTGTAAAATCTGTTTCCTTGAAATTTCTGTCATAAATTGATCTTTTATATTTCAAACTATAACAGTTCATATCTAGCAAGGCAAAATCTGCCTTTCCGTTAAAACAATAGACTTTATACTTATTGCAGGCCTTTTTATCAACATATTCTTCTGCAAACATAATAGGCTTTACATCTTTATACGGCCAATTATAGTCAGTATAATATAAATTATTCCACGGCTGTGTCCAGTTATCAAGTTTGGCTCTAATTAAATCTAAAGAAGATTTGTCTTTATTGATAACATTAATGGTCTGATTTTTACCCAAATTCCAGTTCACTTTTATGACAAATTTACCAGGATATTCATTTAAATCAACGTCATATATACTATCATATTTTCTGATAGTGGAAAAACACAAATCTTCACCTAGTTGCTCTTTTATATATTGTTTAACCAAGTATCTATCAACACAAAGCGTTGCTAATTGGTTGTGATAATTTTGCGACAGCCACAATATTTTTTCATTTAGTGTTTTCGGCTCTTGGACGTTGGGATAATAACCAATCGCTTTAGTGAAACGTTCTGCCAAAATTACATCATTATTTTCTTCACTGAAAAAATTGTGATTTATATAATTAAATACTGATTGTTTGGGATAAAACTGTGAAATTTTTAATTGAACTTTTCTTAATTCAGCCATTACTATTTCTCCTTAACATCCGGCAATTTCAATAACTCACCTAATTGAATATCCCATTCTTTGGTGGCAAAAGGTTCAACCCCGCCGCCGGGATAAAAGGTCAATTCCCCTACATAAATTTTGTTGTCGGTATTATAAAAATCTACCCTGACAAAAGGAAATTTTTCACCTAATTTGCGTGAAATTTTGAGCATTTCATCAAATAATTTAGGTTTTTTAACATTTTTATTAACTGTGGAATGAGGTCTGCGTATGGGTAAGACATTCCATTTATCATCTAAAAATGTTTTTTTAATTTGACCTTTTTTGAAACGGTCTTCTATGGTCAAAATTGCTTTCGGTTCACCGTTGAAGCAGTGGAATTTATAATCAGGGACGTCACCATCAATTGCTTCCAAAAATTCTTCAACAAGTATTCTAGGTTTTAAATTTTCATATTCCCAATCGAATGACTGGTAAAAATAATTATTCCAGGTAACTAGCCAACTGTTAGCTTGCCTTCTTACTCTATCAATATTGATTTTTGTTTTATCTTTTACAATAATAACTTGATCACCTCCCCATCCGCAATTGCTTTTGATTACAAATTTTTGGGGAAGTTCATCAAAATTTATATCATCGGCGCGGTCATAGACAGCAATTGTCGGTATAACATATTCTTTGCCCAATATTTGAGCGATATAGTCTTTGAAAGTAATTTTATCGACACATTTCTTTTGGACTTCATCATGGCAATATAACTTAAGCCAAGTCATTTTCTCATTAAAAGTTTGCGGATTATTCAAATTGGGGAAATAACCTGTTTTTTTATAAAATCTATCCTCCAAAATACCGCGGCGCTCTGCTATGGAAAAATTATTTTTAACTATAGCATTATAAAACCTGTTTTTATTATACAAATCCATAAATACTTTTTTATGCTTGCGAGTAAATTTGATTCCGCAAAATGATAAAACAGTCTTTTCTGGTTTTTCAATTCTTGTAATAAACATACTACTTCTCCTAATCTACAACCATTTTTCGGGAAGTTGAATATATGATCCCATTTTATAGTCCCACTCAAGAGGTTTAAAATCAAGTAAACCACCACCTGGATAAAAAGTCATTTCTCCTAAATATACTTTGTCGCCAATCTCGTAGAAATCACATCTTACAAAAGGAAAAGGTGCAGCCAATTTTTTTGAAAGTTCAACCATTTTATCAAATAATTTTGGTTTTTCAATTTCATGTCTAATATTTGGGCCGCCACGTGTAACAGGCAACAAATTCCAATCCATATCGTAGAAATTAAAGCTTTTTCGCTTAAAACGATCGGCAGCAACAAGAAAATTTCTAGGAATTCCGTCACTACAATGAAATTTATAATCGTATAGTTGCCCATCCATCTGTTCTATATACTCTTCGGCATAAATCACGGGCTTCATATCTTTGTATCCCCAGTTAAAACTGTGATAATAACTGTTACTCCATGGTTGCATCCACTGGTTTAAGCGGTGTTTTACCCTGTCGATATTCAAAAGATCTTTATTTTTAACAATTATATTGTATCCGCTGGCCCAATTAACTTTTAAAACAAATTTTTCGGGAAGTTCATCAAAATTTATGTCATTTACATTGGTCCAACTTTTGATTGTCGGAACCGTATAGCCTTTTCCCAAAACTTTTTCCACATATTCCTTAACTGCGAATTTGTCACAACATGTAGTAATCAACGGATTATGATAATACAGCTTGAACCAATGTATTTTTTCGTTAAAAGTTTTCGGATTTTCAAAATTCGGAAAATAACGATTACACTTGTAAAACAATCTTCTCATATACCATTCCATACTTTCGGGAGTATATTTTGAGATATAATAATTTAGCATTCTATTACCTATCATGTGTCCAAAATCTTTTTTTGTCCCCACAATATTTTTTTGTATTTTTATAAACGGAAAATTTTTTTTGAATGATATTTTTTTATTAAACAATTTCATTTTGTTATTCCTTTGTTTTGATTTTTAATAAATTCCCCAGTTCAGCATCAATATCTTCCGGAAATTTAGAAATTCCATTTCCAGGTGTAAAAGTAAGTTCTCCGAAATATATTTTATCACCCTTTAAATATAAATCAACTCGAACAAAACTGATTTTATTACTCAATTTCTTCGCAATTTCAAGTATTTTTTTCAAATTATCCGGCTTATTTATTTTTTTATCGGCAAGTGGCAGATGATATTTGAAATTTAATGGTTTCCATTCTGTATCAAAAAAATTGGCACAAACTTGTTCTTTTCTATTTGTTTCATATTCAATTAATTTAGGTTCTCCCTCAAAACAAAATATTTTAATATCATCGGGATATTCATCATTTGTACCTATATATTCTTCGGCGATAATTTTATGCGGAATGTAGTTGTAATGGAGCTGTAGACCTTTTACAAAACCAAAGTTTTCACGCATCCAATTATCAAATTTTGTCTTTAACTCTTTGATATTAGCAGATTTTTTATCGGTTATTATAGCATTCATTCCCGAGCCGTGATTGCATTTGAGGACAAATTTATCTGGAAGAGCGGCAAAATCTATATCATCAAATTTAGAATATACACCTAACAAAGGAACTAAATATTCTTCTCCTATGGCCTTTTTGACATATTCTCTAACCGAATATTTGTCAGCCAAACGCGTCTTTTCCGGTGTTGAGTCATACAATTTTAACCATTGAATTTTTTCATTGAATGTTTGTGGATTTTCCAAGTTTAGGTGTTTATTCATCTTTTTATAATACCATTTTTTTAGTATATCCGGATAATCAATCGGATTTGCTACTGAATTTTGAAATTCTTCACGAAAACGCGAACTATACAATTTTTTGCAAAATGAAGCCAAACCTGAAAAAGGATATTTGTTCATTTCTTTAATTTTATTCAATCTTTCATCATATTGTATTTTACTTTCCGCATTTTTTATATATTTACGTTTTCTTTTGGCGGTGCGATAGAGCTTATTGTAGTTGTGATGGTAGTCATTATAGGTAAAGAAATGGGTATTCAGGAAATCTATTTCCAATATAAACATATCTTCCTGACTGATAAGCTTTTTATCTGATTTTTTGTAGCGTATAGAGCTCTTGTTTATCTTGTTATGGTAGTATATTGCGGTATCATTACGGACAACAATCGGCTTGTAATACAAGCTTTGCAGTAGAAAATAGGCATCATTGTGGGACAAACCATTGGGAAATTTTATTTCATGCGTAAGGACAAAATCTCTTTTGAAGAATTTATCCCACACCACGTCTCTTCTGAAAAATGTTCCGTTTGCAATAAAGCCGACAGCATTCCTCTTATTAAACAGAATTCTTTTGTTGTTTGAATAACAATTATAAGACTTTGTAGTTTCTACAATATCTGCATTTGCGGAGACAGCTTCCTCATATACTTCCTGCAAAAAATTTTCATCAATCCAGTCATCGGAATCCATAAAAAACAGATAATCGCCCAAAGAGTGCTCTATTCCTACATTTCTGCTATATCCGGCACCGGAATTGCGTTGATTGATTATCTTTATTCTGGAATCTTGTGAGGCAAGTGTTTCTAATATATTCGAGGAATCGTCAGTTGAGCCGTCATTAACACAAATCAGCTCAAAATCTTTCATAGTTTGATTGAGCACACTGTTTATACTTTGATGTAGATAAGCCTCAACATTATATATCGGCATAATGACAGATATCTTTACCGTCATATTCAGTCCTCATTATTCTGCATATTTATTTTATGTTATACATATACTGATACTTTGTTGTCAACTGCTCATTTTTTTGTAAACAGACTTAATTATGCAATGTATTTATTTTGCGAATTTCTTTGGCTTTATCAATTACTTGAAAGATTTTTTCTTCTTAATCGTAAAAGAATGACTTTCATCAACGAGTGAAAATAACAAATCGTCGGAAATTGTGTCATCAAGAGAAATTGTTATCCAGCTTTTTTTATTCATGTGATAAGCAGGATAAAAGCCTTTTTGTTTGACCAAAGAGGCGACTTTTTCTTCTTTAAGTTTGATATTTACCACCTCAAACTCACCCTCCAGCTTTTTATCCAACTTATTTTTGTTGATAGGCATAATCAAAGCATACCATTTTTTTGTCTCGGGGTTTTTGAATACACCATGACCGGAAAATGTTTCCCATGGAAAAATCGGCATATCCCCATATCGGGTATATATTTGTTTTGCCAAGCGGTTAGATTGCGGGCAAACAAAATAATTACCTTGAGAACATTTGTCTTTTATATCTCGCAAAATGTTGCCGTATTCAGCACGCACTTTACCGGCAAAACCGGCTTCCATACTTTCTATGCGCAGAGGAAAATATATTTCTTCGCTATTTGTATCATACACGTTTCCGCTAACTTTTCCCTTGTCATCAATATTTATAATAGCCTTAAAATCACCGTTTTCAAACATTTTTGTATATGTCCACGCAGTATCATACTTTTCAAATCCGTAATCTTTGAGCTTGTCAAAATCTATGACAGCCCTGCGAAATATTTTTTCTTCTATACTCATTATCTTTGCTATCACTTTGTTTTTGCTTCTTTAATGAAATTTTTTATTCAAAATATTTGATATGTCAATTATTTTTTGTTGACAGAGTGTTTTTTTCCGTGTAACAATCTGCAAATGTGATTTTAGGAAAACATAATGTTAAAAGCGAGTCTTTATTCAAATTTCATAAAAAATAATACCATTGCCATAGACAATGGCATTTTGGCTTGCTTTATTTCTTCCTTTATTTTCATTTATTTTATGATTATCAGCCTCTGAGCATTTTGGTTTGTATAGTAAAAACGTGGGTGCTCAGGGGGTGAGCATCGACACGTTTTTCTTTTGTGTTTAATTTAATAATAATAGGAAAAAAAATGAATAATAACTTGAATAATGTAGTTAATGAAGTAAAAGAATCTTTCGATAATTATTTTGAACTTGTAGGCGGCAAAAATTTTAAGCAATTCTATTATGATTGGCACGTTGACAATATGTTGGCTCCTTTTTCCGGTATGGTAGAATATTTTGCTCACAATCATGGTGATAATGCAAAAGATATGTTCCACAGCTTCACCGAAGAAATGGGGCAATGGCTTGAGGACTATGACGTTGACAATCCGAAACGTTCATTGATAAACACAAAAAGGTTCAGTGCAACAAAAGACGGAAAATTAACCAATTTGGTTGCCGGTGTAAGAACATTCGGTTTTGAGTGCAGACAATTTGTATATAGTTTTGCAACAAGAGATGATCACCATGCCGAGTTCGGATATTGGCCGGTAAAAGCTAATATGCCATATTCCAGCAAGCATGGCATGATGTTGGCAAAAGATATTTTGCTTTATCTGGATGAACATTTTGAGGATGTAGTAAAATCCGATAATGTTTATCGCAGTGCGCAAAAGGCTGCAGACACTTTCTTCAGAGAAGATGTTGCAAAAACCTATGCTTATAATGACACTTATACTTTTGAGAGCAGAAAAGAAGCTATTAAGGAGTTGCATAATCTCCGCAACAGATTAAGCCTTGCATATAAACAAAGTAATGATTTCAGTCCGGAAATGGCTGATATGTTCCAAGTTGAAGAAAAAGGCTTTGCCGGAAATCCAAAAAAATATTGGCCATGCGGTTTTGAGCTTGAGTTTTATGTACCGGAAGAATATTCTGATTATCACGTTTTGGCAGAATATTTAAAAACAAAAAACGATTGGAAAAAGTTGTATTTTTCCAATAAAGACCCATCTGTTTATTATGACAAAGATTCAGCCGGTGTTATTATGCGTGATGAGAGTTTGGCTCCTTACGACGGGCTGTTTCCGGTTGAGTTCGCAAGCCGCATTATGTACAGCAAGGAAGACGAGAAATATTGTCTTAAATTGTTAGATGCTTTTGAGCAAGGCCATGTTAACAAACATTGCTCTTTGCACCAACATCTGTCAGCCGACGGACTTGATTTGGGTGCCTATAAACGTTTGGTAAAGCGTGTTATGCAACACGAAGATGAAATTGTCGGAACATTTGCAGCTCCGGAGCGCAGAGATAATAACCTTTTGTATGCTACTTATGTCAGCCGCAATCTCAGCTCTCAAGGTAAAAGAGATTATCCTTTTCTGGCTATAATGGTCGATTTGTGTGATGACAAGGAAGAGTTGAAAGAAATGGTATCTTTCGGCAATAAATACAAGACTTTGAATATTATGCCGGATCACACCGTCGAAATGCGTGCAATGAATGCAAATTTCAACAAAAAGTTTTTTGAAGCTTATTTGCAGTTCAACAGAGAATTTATCGCTTCGGCAGTTGAAAATAATCCGCATCACCTAAATTATTCCCTGCTCAACAAATATACTTGGCATAATAATCAGGATACGGATACCAAAACGGTTATGCACAAGCTTAATTACGGCTACGACTTTGTTCCTCATGACTCATACAGACCGATGAAACGTCAGGTTTCAACCGAGTTGGTTCAACAAGAGCAAGATTATGCACGTGTTGTTGCACATGCTCTGGAATTTACCAAAAAACTGCGTTATTATAACTCGTCATTCAACAAAAAAGCAAAGGAGATGGTAGCAAGTGGAAGATAAGGTATTTGAAGAGGTAAATCCCTCATCACTCTCGCAGTTAATTATTACGTGTGAACACGGCGGAGCGGCAATTCCGGCGGGGTATGATGATTTAGGGTTAAGTAAACAGGAACTTGATACGCATATTGCGCGCGACAAAGGGGCAAGGGAGACCTCTGCCCTTTTAGCGCAAAAGCTGGGATGTTATGCTATTATCGGTAAATATTCTCGTTTACTGGTTGATTTGAATCGCAGGGAAAATGAAGATGAATTGATTTTGGATTGCAGTGATAAGGTTGTTGTTCCAAAGAATAAAAATATTTCCAAAGAAGAAAGAGAAAAACGCCTGCAAAAATATTATCAGCCTTATTATGCGGCAATTAACAACAAAATCAAACAAATAGTAGCCAGTGGAAAAACCCCGATTTTATTTTCGGTGCACAGCTTTACTCCTCAACTGAAAGGCGGAGATTATCGTCCTTGGCACGCAGGCATTTTATGGCATAAGCAAACGACTCTGGCAAAGTTTGTTTATGATGAACTTGCAAAACTTGGAGACAAAAAAGTGGGAGAAAATGTCCCATACGATTTGACAAAGTGCAATACCGGCGCTGTTATTATTTGTGGCGAAGAAAAAGGGTTTGACTACGGATTGATAGAAATTCGCGACGACGAATATGATAATATTACCAAGGGTGCGGAGTGGTGGTCAGATAAGCTGGCCGAGACTTTGCGTATGGTGTTAAAAAAATAGTTATAATAATATAAAATCGATTGACTTTATTAGCCGGCGGTTTATATTGGCTCTAGTTTATTATTTAATTTAAGGACGGTAAAAAATGAAAATACTAAAGAATTTGGATTGGAAACGCTTGTTTCTCAGCTTGTTATTAACCGTTTTGATTGTATATTTGTTCTCACCCAAATATATTTCTCAACAGTTGAAAATTAATTCAGATAATAACAAGTCTATGGTTGTTGTTTATAATGATGGCTTTCAGAAAAATGCCATAAAGTTGTTATCTCAACATAAAGATGCTGTTCTCGGACCGTGCACCAAAAATGGCAATGCTTGTTCCGGTTATGTTATTAAGGAAGAAATATCAAAAGATTGGAAGAACTATGAGTTCCAATTTGAAGTTGTAGGTGACGGTACGGTTTATGTTGACTTAAGAAGCCCTCAAGGTAAAAAAATCGATAATGTACAAAAAGATCCTATGGTTGATTATAGAAATTTTGTTATCAACGGGATAACAATTTTCTCTGATGCTCATCCGTATTATTTTAACAGCACATATCAAAAGCTGTTTAATGCCAAAAACGGTGACATTATCAAAGTAAACATAGATATTAAAAAGCATGGTTTTGATTTTGCAGACATCTATAAGTTGAAGTTATTTGCCATTTTAGTATTGGCATTTTTATTCTCTTATCTGATGTTTGGCAAAATTCTTAAGAGATAATATCCAAATATGTTATAATCTAATTAAAGGCGCTTTATGCGCCTTTTTTTATTAAAAACATTGACAAAATTTGTTAATAATGTAGAATGTTTTCCAAGCATTATTATTTCACCTATAATTTTATAAAGTATGAAAAACATAAAATTATTTAAAAAACTGGATCATTTGCGTCCGAGGATTGAACAATTGAAAACTTACATTGAGCTGTTGGAAAACAGATTTCCTCTGCCTTTGTATGTAAAACTCCCCGACGGCAGTCATAAGATTACCCGTCGTTTGGCTGACAATATGCAGGTAGAAGGGATTGTAACTAAACGCGGTATCTATTTGCAACAACCAATTCATCCTTCGGTTTTTGCCAAAAAAGGAACTACCGTATTGGATTTATTCCTCGCTGCGCAGAAGGTACACCCGAATGCGCGGCCACTTATCCGCGATGATGTCTTTGATGAAGGTGACACTTTAGCCGAATTACTGGATACAGAATCCAAAATGTCTATTACGTTAGATATGCTTTCTCAAAGAAACATTCAATTCTGGCCCACATTTCCGCAGTTTGCCTATTTAGAGAAAGATTCATCATCTTCTGACACCCATATGATTTTATACAATCTGGCCGGTGTATGTGATGAACTGGCTTTCAGTTACATCGATACGGTTTACCTCTTCGTTCCTGCAGAAAAAATTGATGCGAAAAACTTGATTTCGGAACAAGAGGAATCTGACGAGCTTGGCGGTGCTGACAATGCACAAAAAGTGATGTCCTTACTTCCCACCGAAGAAGAAAGGTTTCCTTTGGCGCTTTTTGTGGTTGACAAGGATGGAAAGGAGCGTATCACCAATACTATTCCTGAAGGCTACACAGTCGAAGGGGTTGCTTTGCGGGATGTAATCATCTTGCGCCAAACCATCAAGCCTTGCGAAATCAACAAGGAAAATCCGACAGTTGATGATTTGTTCGCGCTTGCGAAAGAGGTTCATCCTATGGCTGAGCCAATCTATTGGAAGGGCTTTTGGGGCGGCGGTCTTGTAACGTTGTTACTTGTTGATCGGAAACGATACAACCAAACCGCAGAAATTCTGCGCAAATACAACGTGATTATGCCAGACATAAACAGAGAAATTTCTTTTGTCGGTGCAGGAAAAAAAGGTAAAGACACACCCAATGATCGAGTAAGTCATCTCTACTTCAATCAATGGATCGGTAGCGGCAGAATTAAAACAGTTAAAGAAATGATACTGATGATTCCCCGCGAAAAAGTTGATCCTCTTTATTAAACTAAACTCATAACCTCGGAATTTCCGAGGTTATTTTTTTATCTGCGTAAATATTTTACAGCTTCTGATTGCTCTCTTGACAAGGCCATAAGTTCATAATAAACTGCCGACAAAGTTTATAATTTAGAGAGGTTTTTATGCAAAACATTATTTTGACTGCAGATCGCCCTACCGGAAAATTGCACGTCGGGCATTTTGTCGGCTCGTTGCGCAACAGAGTTGAGATGCAGAACAGCGGCAAATATGACAAGATTTATATTATGATTGCCGATGCACAGGCATTGACAGATAATGCCGACGATGTCAATAAAATCAGGGCGAATATTTCTAATGTTGCGCTTGATTATCTATCTTGCGGACTAGATCCCAAAAAGGTTGTAATGTGCATACAATCGCAAATTCCGGAACTTTGCGAGCTTACTTTTTATTACATGAACTTGGTAACAGTTTCTCGCTTGCAGAGAAACCCTACAGTTAAAACAGAGATTTTACTGCGTGGCTTCAAACAAAGCATTCCTGCAGGTTTTTTCTGCTATCCGGTCAGCCAAACGGCAGATATTACCGCTTTTAAAGCAAATTTGGTGCCGGTCGGCGAAGACCAATTGCCGATGCTTGAGCAGGCAAGAGAAATTGTGCGCTCTTTTAATGCCACTTATGCGCCGGTTTTGGTTGAGCCGCAGGCGGTTTTGCCGAGCAATGCCAAGTGTTTGCGTTTGCCGGGGACTGACGGACAGGCAAAAATGAGCAAATCTTTAGGTAATTGTATTTATATCTCTGACACTCCGGAAGAAATTAAGAAAAAAGTTCAGGGAATGTTTACCGACCCGACACATTTGAGGGTTGAAGACCCAGGACATACAGAAAATAATCCGGTGTTTATTTATTTGGATGCTTTTTGCAAAGATGAACATTTTGCAACATTTTTGCCGGATTATGCCAATTTGGACGAGTTGAAAGCACATTATCAGCGCGGCGGTTTAGGCGACGGCACGGTTAAGAAGTTTTTGACTGCGGTTTTGCAGGCGGAACTTGAGCCGATACGTCAGCGCAGACAAGAGTTTGAAAAAGATTTGGGTGCAGTGTTTGATATGTTGCGCTCGGGCAGTGAAACAGCGCGCGCAGTTGCAGCCAACACTCTTGATGAGGTAAAATCCGCAATGGGTATCAACTATTTTACCCATAATAAGCTGTAAAAATAAAGCCGAGGATAAAACCTCGGCTTTTTTAAATGTATATCAGAACAAGCCTTCAGCCCAAGATTTAAGTTTTTCTTCGCTGACACTGTTTGAGAAGCGTTTTCCTTCCAAAACTTTGGCTTTTGGTGCTAAAGCCTGCATATTTTTGCCTGAATCTCCAATTCCGCTCATGCCGGATGTGGCAAACGGAACAACTATTTTGCCTGCAAAATCATAAGCCTGCATAAAAGTATCAATAATCGACGGTTCTCTATACCACCAAACCGGAAAACCTACAAAAACAATATCATATTGGCTCATATCCTCAACTTTTGAAGCTATCTCGGGACGGCTTGAGCGGTCATTCATTTCAACAGAACTGCGGCTTTGCTTGTTGCGCCAGTTTAAATCTTCTTCCGTATAAAGCTGTGCCGGTTTTATTTCGAACAAATCTGCACCGAGTGCGGAGGAAAGCCTTTCGGCAACCTTGGCGGTTTTTCCGGTGGCACTGAAATATGCCACTAAAATTTTTTTATTTTCCATCGGGGTCTCCTTTGTTTGCGCTTGTGAATTATTGATAATTCCAAGTCCCATTAAAATCAGTGATAATAACTTTTTCATGATTTTCTCCTTTTTTATATTTTCTTGCCCAAATTATAGGCTTTTTTCAGCAAATCTTCATTTACGGCGGCCTCTTTCGGATCATCTAAAGAGCCGCAATCCAAAAGTTTGGCAAAACGAGCCTGGTCAAAGCAAGCAACCCAACCTTTTATACCGTTGGCGGCGTTTTTTGAGGCATTCGGCGCGTCATCATACAAAGTGGTAATCAAATAAATGTCCTTAAAGTTGTTTTCTTGCGGATACAGAGGGTTGCAACGGTCCAAAAAGGTTTTTAGCTGACCGGACATTTCGTAATAATAAATCGGGGTTGTAAAAATGATAACATCAGCATCACGAACTTTGGTCATCAGTTCCGGCATATCGTCTTTGATGACACATTTGTGCGTTTCTTGGCAGGTCATACAGCCGATACAAAACTTGATATTCTTATCCTTTAGGGAGATAAATTCAACTTCATTGCCTGCGGCTAATGCCCCCTTCTCTGCTTCGTGCGCCAAAATTTCAGAGTTACTGCCCGCGCGCAGACTGGATGAAATAATCAATACTTTTTTGCTCATAATAAAAATCCTTATTTTATTGTTGCCACTATCTCCGAATTCGGAATGAATATATTTTTGCAAAAAAAGATTTATTTTTTATTAAAAAAACGGATTATATGCCCACTGGAGCAATGCTTGACGTTGTTTTTTGCGACAATCAAGGTCGAAAGCAAGGCAATTATGATAAACTTGTCCCTGATGTCGTTTGAAAGCTCGCCAGCGCTTGATTTGCCAAGCATCAACTTCCGGTATGCGGCGCCCCATATAATATCGACAATACCACTGAAACCAACCGCGAGGATCCGGTGCAATTATCCAGCCTTTTTTCTGCCACTCTTGCAGACTCATACGCGATTTTATTTGAAATAAGTTGGCTCTGATATCCGGTTTGTCCGGTGATAGTTTTGCTTTCTCAAACCATGAGGCAGGAAATTCTTGGCGGCAATCGTTGAGATAATGTCCCTCAAATACCCCATATTCCAGCATTTGTTTTGGTGTTAGTTCGGGTGCAAAATCCGATGCAAAATTTTTACCTGCCGGTGCGGAGTAGTCATAAAAATAGTCTTTTTGCATTTTATCATTCACAAGCATCTGTTATCTCCGAAAAATCAGATAATCATGCTTTTTGATAAATCAACGCAAAAAAGCAAAAAAAATAAGCCTCATTAGGGCTTACTTTTTGATTTTTTCTACAACTTCGTCCGTTATATCTATGACATAAGGAGTAGGAATTGCGATTGCTTTTTTCACAAATACGGCCGGAATTTCTTTTTCTTTAACAATTTGTTCCAGTGCAGTATTGATTTTTTGAGTTACTTCTTCAACCGTCTTTTGATAATTTTCTACTAATTCATCACGTTTATTGCGCAAATTTTTGAGATAAATATCCGAAAAATCGAGCTTTACTTTTTTATCTTTCAAAGATTTAATCTTTTTTTCTCCGATCTTCAGTTCTTCGTTCAATTTTATAATTTCTGCATCAAATTTTTGTTTCGTTTCTACGACTTGGCTTTTTAATAAAACCTCATCAAGGCTATATACATAAATTTTTTTGCTTTCTTCCATATTTTTGTTCATCACAAAAAACAAAGATATAATTCCGATTAAGAGAAGCAAAATGGCAATTATATTTATATTTTTTGAAATTGATATATTCATAAAATTACTCCTGAAAAAAATTTAGGGGAGAGAAACCCCTCCCCTAAACTTGTATTAAGGCCTATCTTACCAAGACCAGGTAATACCCATACGATATGTAGCGTCGTTAGTATTACCCCATGCTACACCAGCATTGAGTAAGATATTGTCTGTCAAGTAGTGGAAACCACCGACAGCCATAGCTGTGTGTCCGTCATAGGCACCAGTGCCGAGTGACAGAGATGTGTTTCCAGATGCACGAGAGTTCGGGACCAAAGCTGTCATAGCAGCCATGGAAGCCATACCAGACTTGAAGTCATGTCTCAAATCATTAACCTTATTTTCAACACGACGTAAGTTGGTGTCCAAACCTCTTACAGCATCAGACAAGTTGTCAACGGCAGGAACATAATTTGTAGAGCTGAAGTCTCCATCACCGATTACGTCACCTGCAGCTTTCAAACCGTCTGCTACAGAATTAGCTGTTGCTTGGTTAATACTATCATTACCGCTTTCAATTACGCGATTTCCGATTGCATTATCCAAACTTACTAAGTGGTCTTCAACAGTGGTGTCATTACCTTCTGCCAAATTAGAATTTGGATTGGTAACGGCTTGTGCACCAACACCACCTGCATTACCGTTGTTCAAACCATGGATCTTACCTAAAGTAGCATCCAAGTTGTTCAAAGCGGTAACAACATCTACAGGATCTGTTGTGCCACCATTGTCTAAGTTACCCAATTCTGTGTTCAATGTTGTAATATCACCGATAGTCTCGTTGAGGCTATTGATGTTGGCATTTACAGTATTGTCAGAGCTTACACCATTATATGTTTGTTCTAACTCACCTGCTGTACCGACATTGGATGCAACTTGGTTAATGGCATCCATAACATTTTCAGAAGATGTATATACATAGCCATTTGAACCGTTACTATTATCAACTGTACCAGCCCATACACCATTTGTGAATTCACCGCCCAAAGCGTTAGAAACGTTTACGGACAATTCATTCAATGATTGGGTTACGTTAGAGTTGGTAACAATTGCTTTACCGGTTTCGATAGTAGCCAAGTTACCCATATGGTTATCCAACAAGTCTAAGTTTTGGTTAACAGAGTTATCAGCCAAAACGTTGCTGTTTGCACCTTGAACTGCAGAACCGATGTTCTTTGCAACCTGACCAGCAGCTTGAGCCAACGATACTGTGCCGGACAATTCAGCATAATTTACAGCGGTTGCAGAAGCATATCCGTTTGTAAATGAACCGTCTTCAGCATAGATTGTGCCCATAGCGGCGGCAATATTAGATGCATAACCTGTCAAAGCGTCTGTTACATTAGAGCTGTTAGCTGCAAATCCGTTTCCGACAAGAGCATTTGAATTGTAGGAAACTACACCGCTGGCATCAACATTGTACAAATCACCGAATACGGCTTTGTTTTCATTGTTGATTGCTGCGCGTGTTTTTTGGAGAGCAGATTGGCTTACAACAGCTGAATCGTTTGCAGCATTTGCAGCAACTGCATCACGAACAACAGAAGTCATGGCAACTGTATCAGAGCCGAACAAGACACCTTCATTAGCGTCAAGGACTTTGTTAGCTATAACAGCATCACTGGCAACTTCCAATGTGAATACGTCAGAAGCACCCTTGAAGAATTTAGATACTCCTGCAACTTCCATTGTGCCTGAAGCTGTTACGTTACCGTCAGTAGTTACTTTGAATACAGCAACTTCACTAGGTGTACTTGCGTTTTGAACAACCATCAACTGTCCACCGGCAACAACTTCGCCGTAGCTGTGAACAGAAGAAGCTACCAAGCCATCTTCTGTCAATGAATTGCTGTCATTTACAACAACTCCTTGTGTAGCATTAATAACTTTGTTGGCTGTAACAGCATCAGCAGTAACTTCTAATGAATATGTACCAGAATCACCTTTAACGAACTTAGATGCTCCATCTACACTAACTGTACTGCTAAATGTAGCAGCGCCTTTGGTTTCCAAAGTGCCGCCCAATACAGTAGCTTGGTCGTCAGCAACGATCAAACCACCGTTAGCATTCAACATGCCATCAACAGTAGCAGAACCAGTAACATGAGCATTAGCTGCTGTCAACATGCCATTAACTGTAACATCACTGCTAAATGTAGCGTCATCTTTAACAAGCAAAGTGCCGCCCAATACAGTATCTTGTCCGTCAGCAACGGTCAAAGCTTTGTTAACAGTTACAGAACCACTGGAAGCAACTAATGAATATATACCATTAGCATCTTTACCGAATTGAGAAGTTCCTTTAACACTCATTGTGCCTGAAACTGATGTATTACCAGATGCATCAACAACAAATACATCGCCATCAGCTACGGTTGTAACTTTCAAGCTATGAGATGCAGATACATCATAACCGGTAACAGTTTTGCCACTAATTAAACCATTCAAGGTAGTTATATTACCGTTTTCGGTAGAAATATTACCATTTGTGGTAGATATGTTGCCGTTTGTGGTCGTAATATTACCATTGCCGGTAACAATATTGTGTCCATTAGTGTCAATACCTGCAGAACCGGTGCTAATCATTCCACCGTTAACAGACAATGTTGTTTGTCCACCATCAGGTCCAAGTGTCAATGTTCCAGCCTTAACATTACCGGTGGTTTGGATTGTGCCAGAACCGGCATTCAAACCTTGGGAATATACTGTTCCATTAACATGAGCATCACCGTTAATTGTTGCAGAAGAAGCAACCAAACCATTAGAGGTCAATGAATTGCTTGCGTCAACAATAAAGCCGTTAGCAGCTGTTACTTTATCGAAAGTAGCAGAACCGGTAACATCCATATTTCCTGCAACTGTCATATTTCCGCCAACATTAGCATTGCCAGAGATTTGAGCAGCAGAAGCAGCTATACCTGAGCTGGTCAATGAGTTGCTGGTATTTATGATTACACCACCTGCAATGGTAGCAGAACCAGCTGCATAAACATTGCCGTTCGCATCAACAGTGTAGTTAGGATTATCAACTGTGCCGCCAACAGACAAGCCGTTGGTTCCTCTCAAGTTGTTACCACTTACTTCGCCGGAAGCAGTTACATTACCTTGTGTTGATACTCCGCCTTTGGCATAAACATTGCCATTGGTGTCAACTTTGAATGTGCTTGAATCAACAACAATCAAGTTTCCGCCAATTGTAGCATCTTCTGCTGTGGCAATAGAATTGAATTCAGCATCAATGTTGCCATTGGTGAAGTTGTCACCCAATTGTTCTAATGCATTAACTACTGTTGTTGCAGAAGTAACGTTAGCAATATTGCTCAAATCAACAGAAGCAACACCGGTTGCACTATTATATGTGCCACCGATTACATCTTCCATAACAGAGGCAATGCCTTCAGCATTTATTGCAATGTTAGAAGCATTGGTTGCAATGTTAGCAGCATTAACTACGATTGCTGCACTGTTGGTGGCAATAGCATCACTATTGGCATTAATCTTTGTCAAGTTTGCTGCAATATTGTCACTGTTGGTGGCAATAGCATCACTATTGGCATTAATCTTTGTCAAGTTTGCTGCAATGTTGTCACTGTTGGTGGCAATAGCATCAC
>JAZNXK010000020.1:0-9502 GCA_045593845.1 Alphaproteobacteria bacterium | reverse complement strand
ATTGGTTGCATTGGGGATTCCCTCAAGCAGAAGTTTTTCTTTTTCTTCTTTTTTCAGATGGCGCAGATATTTCCAAAACAGATAGTCAAGATGTGACAATTTTACATAACAATCAACAGGAACGGTAACAGTACCATCGGGTTTGAATTCATCATCTCTCATCATCATTTTACAAACTCCCAAAAATAAAAAAAGTCGCTTTGATGAGAAGCGGCTGGAAGTTCAGAACTATAGTAGAATAGTGCGACATATTGGCTGAAAACAGCTTATTTTGCCGCCTTCCAGCCATATATGACCGGAAAGCGTGCAATTTCGTTTTACACAAACGTCTACTAAGAGGTTCTGATACCTCAGACAGGTTATCGTCCTGTCCGAGAGATAGAGTATAGGGAAAAATAGGAAAAGTAAAGAGGGAAAATTTTTAAAAATTTGAAGATCCCTTGACCAAACCTTACGGTTTGGAGGGATGACAGGTTTTTATGACGGTTTGGTGGGATGACAACGACTATAATTTGAAGATCCCTTGACGTTTATGCATGGCAAAAACGAGTGGTGACTTGACTTCAATGGAATTCCATTGATTTTTTTCGCAGGCAAAAAATAGGGGTGACATTAAAAAAACATTTTTATTTAATTGCGCATAATTTTTTTATAAAAAATTGTCGGGGCACTTGCATCGACTTTTTTGTTTCTTTGTTTGGTGTGAGCAATATTTTACCTTGTTAAAGTTTCGGCTTTATGATTGCTATTAGAAGTTTTACATTTTGTTTTTTGGGCACTCGGAATATCTTTTTTTTCAGCAGAGGTTACTCTTTTTTTCATTTTCTTTATTTTATAGTGAGTATATTCTTCATCATCAAATACTTGAAATAATGGTTTACCTTCCTTGTTCATGGCATTCATAAAGTAGCCGGTTTTGACATCCCATGAATAAAATGTCTTATTCCACGAGCCAACTTCTACCGGTAAATATAACAAGTCATAATCTTTTGATAATTTTATAAAATCGATTGTTTCATCGTATTTAAGATAAGGTTCTATTTTTTCAAATTTATCAATTTCTAATATACGGCAATCTTCTGTTGGAACAATGTGCCAACTTTTCGCGAACTTATCTTTTCTTTCCGTCCATTCATGCTCAATAAAATTTTGCCACTCTGATTTGCCGTTTTTTTCCATGGGTGAAGTCCATAGACCGCCACTTTCCGGTTTGCTTGTATTGGAGCTCCAACGAGAATTATAACGTGTAAGCGGCACAATCTGTTCAAATGTTTCAATTGTCGGTCTTCTTTCTCCCGCATAAACTAAATCAACATCAAAATTCAGTGCTGATGTATTTTTAGTGTTTGCTGTTTGGGGCATCATTGCTTTGACTTTTTCTGTTTTGTATTTTATTTGTAATGTTTTCAATTTATCTTTGTATCTTTCCTTAAATTCTTTATAAATCACCTCAAATGGTGTATCAAGGTCTGCGCTTAACTCCTCATGGAAAGAAGTATAAGTTTCTACTTCGTAGTCATCTTTTCCCAATATTTTAGCTCTTGCGTTAATTGCTTTTTTATTCATACTTGATTTTAATATATGTTTCAGTAGCGCCGGATAATCATCAAATTCTTCCCTTCCATCAACGTAGCAACGTGCACCTTCAATTTCTCCATCTATTAGGCGAAGCCATCTTTTATCTAGGTTGTTTTCAAGTGAGGAATATTCTTTGGCAATTTTTTCTATATTTTCCGGTTTGGATGCTGCACTAAATAGTGCAACAAATAAAGTATTTAAATTTTCGGAGCATACTAACTCCGGATTTTTTTCATGTTGTAATTTAGCTTTTCTCTCTTCAATATCAACAATCTTGTGGACAGTTTTAAAGCCTTGCTCCCAAATTTGAGGATTTTTCACCATGCAAGTTTCTATTAACCAAAAATCTTTTATGTTTTCAGTATATTCATCAACAATACTTATTGCTTGTTCGGCTGTTTCTTTGTGGGTTCTTACAAAATTTCTCATAGCAATACGTAAATTACTGTACGCTTCTTTTATTTTATCTAAAGCATCTTTATCCGTTTTTGTTTTTTGGACTTCAAAGAGATTTTTTGCACAATTCTTATAAGCCGACATTATTTCTTTGGCTTCGTTTTCGCTGTATATTCGGTCTGTTTTATATTTAACATCTATTTGAGCGATGATACAACTTGATGACAAGCTGTGATTTTCTTCTCTGTTATATTCTTGAGCTAATTGTAGTTGTTCCGATGCTGTTTTTTTTGCCAGAATTGATGACCTGGAGCGCCAATCCATTTTATTCCATTCTTCAACAAGTTCTTGCAACATATCTATTCTTTCCTCGCAAGTTTAATATATGAGCATTTTACCATGTATTCGATTTTGTGTCCAGACTTATTTCCGTGTGCAAAAAAAATTTATAAAAAATTGTCGGGACACTTGCATCGGCTTTTTTTTGTTCCTATATAACCAAGTAGAAAAAGTTTAACAAAGAGAGGATTTTATTATGAGCAATAAAGTTATTGGTATTGACCTTGGCACAACAAACTCTTGTTTTGCCGTTATGGAAGGCAAAGATGCCAAAGTTTTGGAGAACAGCGAGGGAGCAAGAACAACTCCTTCGATTGTGGCTTTTACGGACAATGAAAGATTGGTCGGTGCGGCGGCAAAACGTCAGGCAGTTACCAATCCGGAAAATACATTGTTTGCAATCAAGCGTTTAATCGGGCGCAGATTTGATTCTCCCGAAGTCGAAAAAGATAAAAAGCTGGTTCCTTTCAAAATTATTTCCGGCGATAACGGAGATGCTTGGGTTGAAGTAAAAGACCAAAAATATGCTCCGTCACAGATTTCGGCGATTGTATTGCAAAAAATTAAGGAATATGCCGAGGCTTATTTGGGCGAAAAAATTGACAAGGCGGTTATTACCGTTCCGGCATATTTTAATGACTCTCAACGTCAGGCTACCAAGGATGCCGGAAAAATTGCCGGTTTGGATGTTCTGCGTATTATTAACGAACCGACAGCCGCAGCTTTAGCCTATGGCTTGGATAAAAATACCAGCGGAACGATTGCCGTTTATGACTTGGGCGGCGGAACTTTTGATATTTCCATTTTGGAAATCGGCGATGGTGTTTTTGAGGTTAAGTCAACCAACGGTGATACTTTCTTGGGCGGTGAAGACTTTGACCAACGTATTGTTAATTATTTGGCTGATGAATTCAAAAAAGAAAGCGGTATCGATTTGAAGAATGACCGTTTGGCTTTGCAACGTTTGAAAGAGGCCGCAGAAAAGGCTAAAATCGAGCTTTCTTCGGCAACACAGACAGATGTTAATTTGCCGTTTATTACCGCGGATGCTACCGGTCCTAAACACTTGAATATCAAGTTGACACGTGCAAAATTGGAATCTTTGGTCGATGATTTGATTGAGCGCACTGTTGCTCCTTGTAAAAAGGCTTTGGCAGATGCCGGTTTGAGCGCAGGTGATGTGAAAGAAGTTATCTTGGTCGGCGGTATGACACGTATGCCGAAAGTTCAGGAAAAAGTTAAGGAAATATTCGGTAAAGAGCCGCACAAAGGTGTTAACCCGGATGAAGTTGTTGCTGTCGGTGCAGCTATTCAGGGCGGTGTCTTGATGGGCGACGTCAAAGATGTGTTGCTGTTGGATGTTACTCCGTTGTCTTTGGGTATTGAAACATTGGGCGGCGTATTTACACGTTTGATTGACCGCAATACCACCATTCCGACACGCAAGAGCCAAGTTTTCTCTACGGCAGAAGATGGTCAGAGTGCTGTTACCATCAGAGTTTTCCAAGGCGAAAGAGAAATGGCTGCCGACAATAAGTTGTTGGGACAATTCGATTTGGTCGGAATTCCGCCGGCACCGCGCGGTATGCCGCAAATTGAGGTTACATTTGATATTGATGCCAATGGTATTGTTAATGTTTCGGCAAAAGATAAGGCTACAAACAAAGAGCAGGCCATTCGTATTCAGGCCAGCGGCGGTTTGTCCGATGCCGATATTGAAAAAATGGTAAAAGATGCCGAGGCTAATGCCGAAGCCGACAAGAAAAAGAAGGAAATTGTCGAAGCTAAAAATCAGGCGGAAGCTCTTGTTCATACTACCGAAAAGACTTTGAAGGAAAATGCCGATAAGATTTCGGAAGCTGATAAGAAGGCGATTGAAACAGAAATGAATGCTTTGAAGACGGCTTTGGAAGTTGATGATATTAACGTTATCAAAGAAAAAACCGAGAGTTTGATGCAAGCTTCATTGAAGTTGGGTGAAGCTATGTATAAACAATCGGCGGCGGCAGGTGCGGCCGGTGCGCAGGGTCCGGATATGGGCGCAGGCGCGGCAGGCGGTGCGGAACAGCCGAAAGATGACGGTGTTGTCGATGCCGACTTTGAAGAAGTGAAGTAATTTTGCTTTTTTGCTGAAACTCCCGCCGAAAGACGGGAGTTTTTTTATTACTAATTTTGAGATCCCTTGTATGATAAAAAACATTGTCATGCCTCCGAGCATTAGGAATGCGAGGTCAAGGTATCTTCGGGTTTTTTATTGACTAATCGGTAGATCCCTTGAATTTTTTCGCGGGGCGAAAAAATAGGGATGACTTTAATGCTAATTTGTAGATCCCTTGACCAAACCTAACGGTTTGGAGGGATGACAGGTTTTTATGACGGTTTGGAGGGATGACAGGTTTTGCAAAGTAAAATCCCTCTTGAGATGCTCAAGAGGGATTTTTGTTAGAGTTCCATCACAAGGAATGCGGATACAGTATCGTCGCAATCTGTGTAATACTCATTACCTGTAGCAAAGTGGAGGCTGTCGTAGAACCTATCATCTTCTCCTTTATAGAGATATCCTTTGGCTTTCAGCCTTTCCTCACCGATTTTCTCCAGCATTTTGGATATTTCTTCCTTGTGCTCGAAGATTTTCTTGATTTGTTCCTCGGTGGGGAGGTGACCTTCAAAATTTTTGATAATTTCGCAGATATCTCCAGGGAGAAAACTGTTCAGAAAGATTTCGCGCAGGAGAACGAATTTGTTCTCGATGATGATGCCTTTCACATCATCAAATTTCCATCCTTTGAAAATTCGCGGGTAGTAAACTGCGGTTTCCTTAGTCCCCAAATACGGAGACTTGTAGCGGATTACGTGAAGCCATTGTCTTTTCCTCTTTCCTCGCAGGTAAGAAAGAGCAGGGGAGAAGGATTTATAGTCCTCTTCGATAGCAATTTCTTTGTGTGGGACTGGAGTTTGAGTTTGTTCAGACGGTTCTGTTTTGTTGGGAGAATCGCCTTCCTTGGGTTCAGGGTTTGCGTCAGGCTGCTTGTTGAGCAGGCGGTAGGCCAAGGTAAAAAAGCCTATAATCATTACAGCCAATAACGAATAAGAAATAATGTAAAACATAATAAATATTTTTGGTGAATAAAATAATATTTTCTTGCCTATCTTTATAGGGTAAAAAGACAAAAAATGCAAGGATAAAATTTTGAAAAGAAAATTTTTAGCTTCTTGAGAAAAAAATAAACATTGACGCCGGCTTTGAAAAAGTTAAATAGGTCTTGTCGTTAAAAAAAAGGAGGCTGAAGATAGCCTCCTTTTTTGGTATTGCACTCATTCTATTCCGTAGATGACGTTTTTGCGAATTTCTTCGCATTTAGCATCTTTATTTGCGGCCGGCGGTGGTGGGCAGAATTCCGTTATCAAAAACGCAGAAACTTCCTCGTCGGGATCGGCTGAGTGGGTGTGACCGTTGCAAAAGTTAATGCAATGGTTAAATTCATCATCTTTGCTTTCGTCATCCCAGGTGAAGAGGTAGTTGGTTTTTTCCAACCTGGCTTCGCCTATTTTTTCTAACCGGCGCGAGATTTCATTCTGGTGCTCATAAATATAGACCAATTGATCTATATTTGGCAAATGCCCGTCAAAATGCTTGGCGACTTCTCTGATGTCACCGGGGAGCATTTTGTGGAAGAACACCCGCAAAAGGACGAATTGATAGTTGATGACAACACCTTTGACATCAGCATATTCCTTGTTGCCCAGCGGCTCGAAGGCGGCTGTTGCTCTTGTGCCCAAGAATGGAGATTCATAGCGAACCACCACCTTTTGTTGCTTTTGCCCATATGAGTACAGGTAAGGAAGTGATTCGTCCGTAAATTCCACAATCTCTGCTTCTGGCTCGGGTTCTTCCGGTTCAGGCTCCCAGTTTTGGGGATCGGTATCCTGTTTTTCTTCCTGCTTATCGGGTTGCCGCTTAATCAGGACATAGGCGGTGGTAAAAAATCCGATAATCATCACCGCGAGGATTGAATAAACAATAATATAAAATGTCATAATAAAAAATTTATAGTGAATAATAAAATTTAACTGGTTATTTTTATATGACAAAATGACAAAAAATGCAAGGAAAAATTTTGGAATAAAGATTTTATTCGGCGGATTTTTTAGATTTCAGCTGTCCGCAGGCGGCCAAAATATCTTGTCCGCGGGCAGTGCGAATCGGAGCGGCAAAACCGTGTTTTTGCAATTCTTGCGAAAAGGCGTGAATGCGGTTGTTTGAACTGGGAACAAAATCGCACCCCGGCCACGGGTTGAAAGCAATCAAATTAAACTTGGCGTTAATTTGATATTTCTTCATCAATTGCATTAATTCTTGTGCGTGAGCATAAGTGTCGTTGAAGTTTTGCAACATAAGATATTCAAAAGTTATATATCCGCCGTGATTTTGCTGATATTGATAACAAGCCGGCATCAGTTCGGTGAGGTGATATTTTTTGTTGATAGGCATAATTTGGGTGCGAAGTTCGTCATTTGGGGCATGTAGGCTGATGGCAAGGCGAGTGCCGATTTTTTGGTCAAAGTCGGCAATATGCGGGACAATGCCGGAGGTGGAGACGGTTATGCGCCGCTTGGAGATGGCAATTCCTTCGCCGTCGGAGAGAATGTTGATGGCTGTTTGCAGGTTTTCAAAATTTTGAAACGGCTCGCCCATGCCCATTACGACAATGTTGGAGAGCATGCGGGCTTGTTCCTTCAGATTCCATTCGTTATAGGCATCACGGGCGACCATAAATTGGGCGGCAATTTCGCCGGATGTGAGGTTGCGAGTGAGCTTTTGGCTGCCGGTGTGGCAAAATTTGCAGCCCATGGCACAGCCGACTTGGGTGGAAATGCACACGGCTCCGCGGTCTTCTTCGGGGATATAAACCATTTCTACTCTTTGTCCGTCGGCAAATTGGAGCAGCCATTTATGGGTGCGGTCAACGGAGATTTGTTCGTCAACAATCTGCGGACGAGTGAGGCAAAAATGTTCGGAGAGTTTTTGGCGCAAGGGTTTGGAGAGATTTGTCATTTCTTCAAAATCGGTTTTGCCGTAGTAGTATATCCATTGCCAAATTTGTTTGGTGCGAAAAGCCGGCTCGCCCAAATCTTTGAGCTGTTGGGTGAGTTCTTCTTTTGAAAGCCCTATAAGTTCGATTTTATCACTCATCGGCGACACTTTTCACTGATGGCACGATAGGCGGCAGAAAAGCCTTTTAGGGAATAGGTATCTTTGGTTTGGGTGCCTTTGAATGATGCGCCTTCAATAGTCAGTTGGTTGCCGCGTTTCATTTCGGCAACAAGCTTTTTATCGACGTTTTCGGTCAAGGCCCAAGCTTTGTCTTGGTCTGCAAAAAGATCTTTTATGACGGTATTGCCGATTTTTACAGTTATGGGGGCATCTTTTTTGTAGGTATAGCCGGCAACAAAGTTGACCACATCAAAGGTTTTGTCGGCGGGGCGATGAGTGATTGCCATAAAAACGTCGCCGCGCTTGGTGTATTTGCCCTCGGATTTTAGAGGAGAGCTTGCCATGTAGCATACCAAATTTTTGCCCTCCTGACCAAAATATGCTGACCAATCGCCATATTCTCCAAGCAATGTGGGAGCGGCAAAAACAGGGGTTGATAATAAATAAAATGCACAAACAGTTGCGAAAGATATTTTTTTCATTGTGTTTATCCTTTTTTGCGGTTAACTTCCGCTATATTGATACAAAATAGTTTAAATTGCAATTAAAAACGAGGCCAAAAGCGGGTTAAGATGTTTAGAGATAATTATTTGGATATTAAAAAAATTACCGATAATCCGGAAATTTTTAAGATATTTGATATTGTTCGTAATTACGGCGGAGTAATCAGGTTTGTCGGCGGTGCGGTGAGAGATGCCATTGCCGGCAAAAGAAGTGTTGATATTGACTTGTCAACCGATTTGTCGCCGGAGGAATTGTTGGAAGCTTGTGAAGATTCTGGTGTTAAAACAGTGCCGATCGGCTTGAAGTTTGGGACATTGGGCCTGCTTGTAAACGGTAATGTTTTGGAAGTTACTTCTTTGCGAAAAGATGTAAGTACCGACGGAAGACATGCTGTTGTCGAGTTTACGGATGATTGGAAAGAAGATGCGTCAAGGCGCGACTTGACCATAAATGCCGTTTATGCTGATGAAAAAGGTGATGTTTTTGATTATTATGACGGTATAAGTGATTTGGAAAAAGGTGTGGTTCGTTTTATCGGGGATGCAGACCAAAGGGTTAAGGAAGATTATTTGCGGATTTTAAGATTTTTCCGTTTTTATTCACTGTTTGCCAAGACAAAATATGATAAAAAGGCTTTGAAAGCTTGTGTTGATAATAAGGACGGGTTGAAAAAAATTTCGATTGAGCGAATTAGGGACGAATTGATAAAAATTATTCTGACTCCGAATGCTCCGAAAGTTTTTGCGACAATGTTTGATAATGAAATTTTGCAAAACTGGCTCGGAAAATCCGATTATTTGAGCAATTTGCAGTTTTTAATCAGGCTTGAGGATGCTTATGGTTTGGCTCCTTGTTATTTGCGCCGATTTTTTGTGCTATATTTTCCGGATAAGGAATTGGCCGAGAATATGGCCGTTAGGTTGCATATGACCAAAAAACAAAAAGAAAAAATGATAAAACTTGCCGATAACAGTGTCGGGGTTGAGAATATTTTGGAAGAAAAGTTGAGGCGAAAAATTATTTATCAATACGGCAAAGAAATTTGTTTTGATAAGTTGCTGATAGAAGCCGCCAGAAAGCAAATTGTTCCGGAAAATATGGGACAGGTTATGAAGGCGATTGAAAATGCAGAAACAGACGTTTTTCCGATTAGCGGGCGCGATATTTTAGAAGTTCGCCGGATTGAGGGAGCACAGGTCGGAACAATTTTGGACAAGCTGGAAAAAATGTGGATGGAAAGCGATTTTTCGCTCTCAAAAGAAGAGTTGCTGAAACAAATTTAACTTCTATATTGGCGGCCTTTGCGCGGACGTTTATGCGCCGAGCGAGGAATGACAATTATAATAAATGTCATCGCTCGTTTTCTGCGTAAGCGAAAAACGTCCAGCGATCTTCGAGTTTTTTTAGATATAAGGAAGCAGTGCTTGCGCACTGAAGTTTAGATCCCTTGATGCACGGACGCTTTCGCAC
>JAZNXK010000019.1:0-43265 GCA_045593845.1 Alphaproteobacteria bacterium | reverse complement strand
TTCTTAAATTGTAAATTTTTTCTCCTCTGTCTCTGTGCTCGCTGTTTGCTCTCACCATGCCATAACAAAAAACCGTCTCAAGTGTAGTACTCAAGACGGTTAAAGTTAATTTCCAACTATCTTTTGCAATCTAAGATAGCCATTGCCTCTGATTTTTTGTAAGAAATCAGGCGATGCAGGTTATCTGCAAAATTTCCGAGCGTTTCGTCAACCCACTTTTTGTTGCCGAAGGTTTCTTCACAATCGGCAGTTGTCACCGGAGTAATTTCTAAGCACTCGGCAAGCAGAGACATATCGACTTTTTGCAGAAGCGGAACAATATCCGCAGAGGTTATTCCGTAATCCTTGAGATAATCCCACATAAAGATATTTTCAGGTGGAATGTTCTTCAATTCTGCCAAAGCATTGCGTGCCATTTGTCGAACCAAATCTCTTACTGCAAATTTCTGTTCAAAATCGCTCATTTGGGCAAAATTTGCCGGCATTTCAAGCTTTTTCATACATTTCATAAAAATAATTATTTTAATACACAAAAATTGATCTTACACTATTTCTGTTCTTTCCGTTCTTCTTCTTTTGTATAAACAGCCATATCGAGAACTCCGAAAAGACCGAAAACAAGAACCCACAATAGCACAAAAACAACGGTTTCCAATGCTGGAATATACGTAACAATGCGCAGCCCCCAGACCAGCATTACTATTGCTGTAATAATACTGCAAATTATCCAGCAATACAAAGCCGCATAGGTCAGTATCGGCCTGATTAGAAATAAGATAAACAGCAAAGCAATGCCATAGATCAATGTTCCACCAAACCATGTCGTCGCTGCCGGATCATTATGCAACACAAGGCAGAAAATAACCGCTGCAACAATAGTAAAAAATAACATCCAAAGCTCTTTACGAAAGCTTTGGTAAAAATTTTTCAATTTTTCCATAGTATCGTTTTTTTTGTGATTTCAAGCATAAAATCCGTCGGGTTCGGTGTCAGCAGAATATTCTCTGTCCGCATGCACAATGATATACACATCAATTACTTGATAGAATTTCACTCGCACCGGACGGGCAATACCGGCATATTCCTCAAAAGGCAACAACACAGCCTCAAGGTTACCTCTGACTTCGGCATAGCCGCTCATATACTTATTTCCCAAAAACTCTACGGGTTTATCGGCGATAAATTTGTATATGACATCCTTGTCCAAAACAGCATTAGGCCTATACATGCACCATGTCATCCACATCAGGAAGTAAACAAACATATATCCTGCAACTGCCCAAAATTTGTTTCCTATAATCGGGTTGCAAACATTATCATAGATAATATAGGCAGTAACAGCAAGCAGTTCGGCAATAAAAAGCCAATTCAGAAGATAGCGGTTAATATGACATTTTACCGCGCGAGAAGCATATCCCACAAACAAGTGGAATACAACGAGCCCCATTAAAATGGCTCTTGAAACAATAATATTTTCCATAAATTTGAAATTTAATAATTAGACATAAACTTAAATTAACACAAGGAAATATATATGATAAAAGCAATTTGTCAACATAAAACACCAAATGAGCAAATACTCAATTTATTGGGGAATAGAACTGTTTGACAAAAAAGAGATGTTACGTTACAATAACAAGATAAGGAGGCTGAAACTATGGCCACAAAACCGCGTGACCCGATGGAGTGGGAAAGAAGAGCATTTCCCCGCTTGAAAAAAATTTGGATGAAAATAAAATCATCCAAGTTATACCAAAAGTTTCGGCATTCAAAACTTAATCCCTATCACCGCGGCATCCCTGAAATTGAGGCGGATAGCTTGGACGAGGCAAGGCAAGAAGCCAGAAAAATGATTATTGAAAAGCTCCACCAAGTTGATATAGACGATTTGCGTGAAAAAAGCAGAAGAACCACCAAAAATAACGACTTTATATACAAAGGAACACGCTATAATGTGGAGCAATCCTGTTCAATGCAAGAAGAATATGAGCGCGATGGTGTGCTCTTGCGCGGTGCCGGAGATGTCTCTGACCGAATTCCGCGTGACAAAGACGGCAAACTTGACCCTTTTGCCGAAGCCCCGATTGTTATAGCTATTGTTCCGATGGAAGGTCCGGCCTTGGTAGGTCACGTCTGTATGCAATATCAAGATATGGTGGTCAATCGCCTGATACCCTCTATCCATACCGATCCGCTATATCCTAAATACGAAAACAATGCGCAATACTTTTTTATTTATCCCAGCCAACTCGGTATAGATCCCCAAAAATTAAAACGAGAAATGGAAAAACACAACATAAAACATGCCAGAGAAAAATATAATTTGTTCACCAACAACTGCGCACGCAGTATCGGCAAAATTCTAAAAAAAGTAGGGATAAAAGATATAGACTTTTTTGGCTGGGATGATGCCGGATTGGTTTTTACAAATCCCGGCAATAATCCGTGGGGAAAAGGTGTAAAAGGTTGGTGCCTGAAACACGGAGTTCATGTCAATCTGCGTGAAATGGAAGCCTATCATCAAAAGTATAATTTTGAAGACGTCAAAGAGCGCCGCAAAAAAATGGATGAAGTTCATAATCGTTACGAAGAATACAAAAGAAACAAACATCCATTGCGTAAGTTATATCAAAAAGTTCATTCCCGATAGCATATAAAGCTCAAAAAAAATGACCGTAACTTGCGGCCATTTTTAGAAATTTGCAATAAATTAATATCCGTTATAAGGAATAACTCTTGCTCTTGAGTTGCCGCTACCATATAAAACCATGCAACGTTGTCCGGTTGCGAGCAAAACATCATTTCCCTGACTAACGGTCACAACAGTACCGTTGTCAAGTTGAACTACATATTCATAACCTTGTTGACTTGAAAGTTTTCCTTGCGCCGCATTACCGATAGCACCGCCCAACAAAGCTCCTCCGGTAGCACCCAAAATAGTTGCCGTTGAGCCTTTGCCAATCTGCGAGCCTCCCAATCCTCCTGCCAAAGCACCGATCGCAGTTCCGGTAGATTTGTCACTATCTCTTACGGTTATGGCTCTGACGGAAATAACAGTTCCTTTCAAAGCTTGGGTAACAGAACCGACAGCAGACGAGTCATACTGATTTGCACCGATATCGGCAGCACATGCGCCCAATAACAAAAGTGGCAAAGCAGCCACAATCCACAAGAAATTCTTCATTTTTTACTCCTTTATATTAGCGATTTTACTGAAGATATATTATCAATACTTCAAATTTTGTCAATGGAATACTGGACAATTAAATATAAGTGTTGTATATTGCCGACAGTTTGAAAATTTTATGGGAAAATTAAAATGTTAAAAAGAACTAAAGTTGTTGATTTATTAAATTCTTCATCCACCGTTGCCGAAGTTTTGGTCAAAGGTTGGGTAAAAACTCGTCGCGATTCCAAAGATTTTATGTTTATAGAGCTCAATGACGGCTCTTGCTTGAAAAATATTCAAATTATTGCCAATAATAATTTATCCAATTACGACGAATTAAAGAAATTAACAACCGGTTCTTCTGTCGCAGTTACCGGATCTTTGGTTGAATCTCAGGGCGGCAATCAAAAATATGAAGTTGTTGCTGCAAATGTTGAGATTTATGATATTGCTAACGAAGACTATCCTTTGCAAAAGAAAAAGCATACCGACGAATATTTGCGCACAATTGCGCATTTACGCCCGCGTACCAACAAATACGGTGCCGCTTTCCGTATTCGTTCTGAATTATCTTTTGCCATTCACCAATTTTTCCACTCTCGCGGTTTTCGCTATGTTCACACTCCGATTATTACCGGTTCGGACTGCGAAGGCGCCGGAGAAATGTTCCAAGTTACAACACTCGATTTGAACAATGTTCCAAAGACCAAAGACGGACAAGTCGATTATTCGCAAGACTTTTTCGGAAAGCAGGCTCATTTGACTGTTTCAGGACAGCTTAACGGTGAAATGTATGCTATGGCTTTGGGTGATATATATACTTTTGGACCTACTTTCCGCGCCGAGAATTCAAACACCACCCGTCACGCGGCAGAATTTTGGATGATTGAGCCAGAAATGGCTTTTGCTGACATTCATGATGACATGGATTTGGCCGAAGATATGGTCAGATATTGCGTTAAACATGTGGTCGAAACTTGCCCTGAAGATATTGAACTTTTTGAAAAATTTGTAGCTCCCGGCTTGAAAGAAACTTTGGATAATATCATCAACCAGCCCTTCGCTCGCATAACCTATACCGAAGCTATAGAGATTATGCAGAAATCAGGACAAGAATTTGAATATAAACCTGAATACGGAGTTGATATGCAAACCGAACACGAGCGCTTTTTGGCAGAAAAGCACTTCAAACGTCCGGTTATTGTCCGCGATTATCCGAAAGAGATTAAGGCCTTTTATATGCGCATGAACGACGATAATAAGACCGTTGCCGCCATGGACGTTCTGGTTCCAGGTATCGGTGAACTTATCGGTGGTTCTCAACGTGAAGAGCGCTATGACAGACTTGTATCCCGTATTGAAGAACTTGGCATGAAAGAAGAAGACTATAACTGGTATCTTGACTCACGTCGCTACGGCTCTGTTCCTCACGCAGGTTTTGGTCTTGGTTTTGAGCGCATGATGTTATTGTTGACCGGCATTGGCAACATTCGCGACGTAATCCCGTTCCCGCGCACACCGAAATCAGTTAACTTCTAGGTATTGGTATGAAATATATTCTTATTTTAGCACTTTGTTTTTTTCCATTTCGGCTTTTTGCCGAAGAACCCCCTGTAGAGGAAAATGAAAAAATTATTCATGTGCCGGAATATATTGAACAGGAAGACATTATTGATCCCAATGTTCCAAGTTGTAATGATGCCGATTTGCTGCAAGCAGTAAAGAGAGAAATATCGCAATATGTTGAAAAACAAACGCAAGGCTCTATAATTGAAAAACGCAACCGCAACCTGATTTTGAAATATCTCGATACTTTCACCGAGAAAGACGTTGAAAACTTTGAGAACAAAGAAAATTATTTGGTTGCAGACAGAATGATTATGTTAAAACTTAATCAGCATGTTATTGCCGAGAACATGCGTCTTTGCGTTTCCGGCGGCAAAAAACCGGTCTATCTGTTGATATATCCGGAAGATTTTCGCTATAATGTAGAAATCATAAATCTTGCCCGTAGCGGAAACGAGCAGGACCAAATTTCATTTTTATACGCGCCCAAAGTAAAGAAATATGAAAATTTTGCCGAATGATTGTAAAAATTAGCTTGAATTTTGCTTTAAAATGTGTATAATATAGCCGAATAAAAAAAGAAAGAAGGCGATTTAAGTGCTCAACAATTCTCAAGTTATGGTAATAAAACCAAATTCATCTCTCCCCGTTGTTACTGACGGTTTTGGAGTTGTTGCTTATTTGGAAAAAATTAAAAAATTCCCCATGCTTTCCGAAACGGAAGAACGAGAACTTGTTTTAGACTTTACCGAAAACCACAATTTGGAAGCAGCGCATCGTTTGGTTGTTTCCCACTTGCGTCTTGCCGCCAAAATTGCTCTGACATATCGTCGCTACGGACTTCCTTTGTCGGACATAATTTCCGAGGCCAATATCGGTTTGATGCAGGCGGTAAAAAAATTTGACCTTTCCAAAAAAGTGCGTCTGTCAACCTATGCCGCATGGTGGATAAAAGCCGCTATAAATGATTTTGTATTACGTTCTTGGTCTTTGGTAAAAATCGGCACTGTTGCCGCCCAGAAAAAGCTTTTTTATAATTTAAGCCGTATCAAGTCGAAACTCGGTTTATATGACAACAAAGAATTGGAGCCCGCGGTTGTTAAGAAGATTGCTTCCGACCTTGTGGTAGAAGAACAGGATGTTGTGGAGATGAACCGTCGTCTCGGCGGTGATGCTTCATTAAATGTCGTTGTCGGAGATTCTGATGATATGGAGCGCCAAGATATGCTTGTTGACGCAAGACAAAATATCGAAGGAAGCTTGGCAAAAAAACAAGAAATTGCCTACAAGCACAAAGTTTTGATGTCCTGCCTCAAAGATATGCCTGAAAGAGAGGCTTATATCATCAAAAACAGAATGTTGGCAGAAAATCCTCAAACTCTGGAAGAAATCGGCACAATGTATAACATTAGCCGCGAGCGCGTTCGCCAGTTGGAGAAAAAAGCCTTTGATAACCTTTCTGTTTTGTTCAAACAACGCTTTGTTGATGCCGCATAAACTATAGGGAGCAAGCTAATGATAAACAAAATCAATATCAAAAATCCCCAAATCAGCAACGGATTTATGTATAAAGATGTTTTTTCTCCGGCTTTATCATTAAGCGACCTGCCGAAAAGAATGGAAAAACGCATCCACAAAGTTCGCAAGCTGGTAGGAAACAACATTTTTTCCACCCCGTACAAGAAATAATGACCGACATTTTCACTCATACTGTTAATGAGCTTGTTGCTGCAGGTGTAGCTTCTCCGCGGCTTGAGGCTCGGATGATTTTTTCGCATATATTGCAACAGCCCCAGCCGACAATAGACTATAATTGCAGCATATCAGCTGAACAACAAGAACTTCTTGCCGATATTTTGCAACGTCGGAGCAAGCATGAGCCGCTTGATAAAATTATCGGTTATCGTGACTTTTACAAACATACTTTTATTGTTAGCGACAAAGTTTTATCACCGCGTCCCGATAGCGAAATTTTGGTAGAAGAAACCATAAAAATTGCAAAGACTTTTAATGCTGATACAATTTTGGAACTCGGTGCCGGCTCCGGATGTTTAATATTGTCCGTTTTAGCGGAATGTCCGCAATTAAGGGGCTGGGGAATAGATAAGTCGCTTGATGCTATCGATATAGCGCGTAAAAATGCCGCAAAACTCAATCTTGAAAATAAAATAGCCTTGCAAGAAGGAGATTATTTTGCCCCATTACTTCCCGAAAGAAAATTTTCGCTTATTATCAGCAACCCTCCTTATATTGCTACCGAAGAGATAACAACTCTTGAACCGGAAGTAAAATTATTTGACCCGACAATGGCATTAGACGGCGGCGCAGACGGTTTGAACCACTACCGACAAATTGCAAAAATTATTGGTGAATACTTGCAGGACAACGGCTATATTTTGCTGGAAATAGGACAGGGACAGGAAAAAGACGTAAAAGATATTTTTACCAAAAAAGGCTTTATCCATAAAGATACGGTTTGCGATCTTGCCGGTATAAAACGTTGCATAATTTTCAAAAAATAAGTTGCAAAATATATTTTTCTTTGTATTATGAGCAAGAAAACATAATAATGAATTTCAAAACTTTCACTTTTTTTATTTTAATCATGCAATCTTAAAGCACTAAAATTTTTGTGCTTTTTGGTATTTTTTTGGTGACATTTACATGAAAAAAACAAACAACAAATATCGCAATAATAATAACAATTCTTTTTATTCTCTGAATTATAAATTTGACAGCAATTCTATCGCCGGCAAAATCAGCGGCACCGCTTTGGACTTAATCCGCAGATATAATGATATGGCCAAAGATGCTCACAGCAACAATGACTATGTAACTGCCGAGATTTTCCGCCAATATGCCGAGCACTATCGCAAAATCGTAACCGAAATTAACGAGCGCAAAGCTCCGCGTGAGCAGGTAGAAGTTAATGCAAATGATAATTTAAGTCCTGCCAATAATCCTGTGCCGGAAAATGTTGAAAATAATACAATAGAAAACCAGCCGGAAAATAAAATCGAAGCACAACCTGTTGTTAATGAAGTTGCGGAAGTTGCAGAACCGGCTGCATCTACGGAAGAAAAAGCACCAAGAAAAAGAGCTTTTCACGTGGTTGAAATAGCCGCTTCTGCAAAAACAGACAAAGATATTCCCGCAAAAATTCGCCGTCCGCGAAAATTAAAAGCGGCAGCTTCTGCTGAATAGAAATAAAAAAGCTTGGAAGATATTTTCCAAGCTTTTTTTTGTGGAAAGGAATTATTCCAAAATAGTTTTCGTATGCTCGCGCAATTTTTCCAAAACTTCGGCTTTCGGGGTGTATTTTTCATCAAACGGAGCAATCGTCTGCCAGCCCAATTCTTCCATAACTGTCTGAATTTTATTTACAACTCCGGGTTTCCAGCCATAAGAAGCAAAAGCAAATCCTTTTTTACCTTTTGGTGCCAAACCTTTCATATATGTTACAAAAGCCGCAACTCTCGGGAACAACTCATTATTAAGGGTAGGGGTACCGATAGCCACATATTTTGCCTCTAAAATATCGGTCATAACCTCGGAAGTGTGCGCATCAGTCAGACAACGCTTAACCACCGGAACCCCGGCATCTTGAAAAACAGCTGTAATAGTCTCGGCAAGTTTTGCTGTTGCTCCCCACATGGTATCATAGACCACAACGGCACTTCCGTCATCCTTGCCCGAAGCCCATTTTGCATAATGCTCCAAAATCCAATTTATTTCTTTTTCGCCGTTCCAAATACATCCATGCGAAGGTGCAATCATTTCAATTTCAAGATTGAGTTCATTTGCGGTATTCAAAGCCTTTTGCGCCTGTGCTCCGTAGGGGAACAAAATATTGGCATAATAGCTTTTGGCCTCTTCACAAACAATCCCGAAATTGGCCTCTTTTACCCAAATTGTATTTGTGCAATAATGTTGTCCGAAACCGTCATTTGAGAACAAAATCTTTTCTTGCGGGCAATAAGACATCATAGAGTCTGGCCAGTGCAAAAGCGGGGTTGTAACAAAAGTCAGATTTCTTTTGCCCAAACTCAAAGTTTCGCCGGTCTTGATAATTTGAAATTTCCAATCAGAAGTATCAAAATGAGCCTCCAAAGCCATTTTTCCGGCAGAATTGGTTACAACAACTGCCTGCGGCGCCAATTTTAGCAATTCGGGAATATTGCCTGAATGGTCGAGTTCAACATGGTTTACCACGATATAATCGATTTTAGAAAAATCGGTAACACTTTTAATTCTGGCAATATTTTCCGATGACAAATATTGCTTTACCCCGTCAATGAGGGCAATTTTTTCGTCTTTTATCAAATATGCGTTATAAGTTGAGCCGTTTGACACGTGATAGCCGTGAAATTCGGTCAAATTCCAATCCTTAACACCCACCCAATAAATATCTTCCTTAACTTTAATTGCTTCCATTTTTAACCTCTATAAAATTATTTTGACCACAAAAAGATATAACACCTTTTTTCAGTTAATCAAATTTAATTTTGCCTCAATCAAACAAAGAATTTTTACTTTTTCTTGCAAATATAAAGCAGATGATTGCTGTATCCTTGTTGATCCAATCTTTCGCAAGTCAGAAAATGCCAATTCAAAAAGGCCTCATAATCTTTTTTAGGCAGCTGTTCCACCCATTCTTTCATAATATAAGCAATTCCGTCGGTTGCCACGTTTGTAACATATTTTGAATTTGTTTTTTCAAACAGTTTCTTAAAATCTTCAATGTAAAAACAATTAAAAATTTCATCAGGAATATCTTTTGGTCGTCCGAATTTATCCATCAAAGTATTTAGACGGGCAAAAGCCTGACTGCGCAGTCCGTAGCTTGTCGCAATAGCTGCACAAGGAATATATGCAAACATGCAAATTCCGTTTTTCTTTGCCACACGTAAGGTTTCTTTGATTGCCTGATTTTTATCTTTTTTATTAAACAAATGATACATCGGACCAAAATTTAGCACCATATCAAAAGATTTATCCGCAAACATACCCAAATCCAAAGCATCGGCAACCATACACCGAAAATTTTTCAAACGGCGTGATTTTTGCTTCATAATTTCAACATGTTTAGGTGTCAAATCAACAGCGGTAACTTCATATCCCATTTTGGCCAATGCAATCGAATAGCGACCTGTTCCGGCCCCGATTTCGAGAATTTTATCTCCCGGTCTTAAAAACTTTTCGATATATCGCATGGTGGTAAGATATTCCACATTATGACCTCTATCTTGGATCAAACGGGAATCTTCATCACTTTCTGAATATCTGTCTATGATAATATTTTTGTGTTTGTTGATAACCATGTTTTGGTTTCCTTATACAGATTTTTGCTATTTCCAAAATAAAATAGCAAAAAGAATTTATAAATTGGTTAAAATAATTATCGCAAAAAAAACGGCAGATTTACCATCTGCCGTTTGAAAAAAGCCTTATGCAAAAGTTAGTAACCGGAGTTTGACTTGTCCTTAGCAATACCAGTTGCTTGAGTCTTTTTCTGCATTTCTTTTGTAGTATTTACAGCATCTTTAACGTCATACTCACGCAAAGGCAAATATGCTTGATAAAAATGTTTATATTTACCATTATTGTATAGATAAACATCTCTTTTTTCCAATCCTCCGAATTCATCATCATCCATGAAATTAGAAGTCATTAGAATCTTATCACCGACTTTGGGCTTTACCCCTTCACATAATTCATTTACAAAACCCATGGTTCCACCGGAACCAAAACAAGTAGCGTAAACAAATCCGGAACGTCCGCCTTCATCATAAACAAACTCATCTAAACTCATATAATCCACATGCTGATTATTTTTCTTGAATCTGAGTTCGGTATCCAAATTTTCCTGTCCCATGATATCTGCAATATTATTTTTATCCACAGTATGACGTTTGTAAAACTCATCACTTACGAGGCGTAATGTTCTTCCATCAACAGTGTTATAGGTATCTCCTACATCCAATAAAATATCCATGGCATACCACGGTGCATCATGCGTGCCCCTTGTGCGATCACGCAATACGGCAAGCTTCATTGCCGTTCTTACATCATGTAAAATATCAGAAAATTCAGGTGACTGAGACAATTTTTCTTGGAATGAATGAGTTTGCTCTACGTCATATCCGGATACATCAATATCTACTATATTATGCCTATTCGGTATTATGCCTATTCGGTTTTTTTCAGTTTTTTCAGGTTTAGATACGGTTTCACTTTGGGTAGGAGCAACAATACAATCAACTTCTTCTGCTGCAATATTTCCGTTTTTAACAACAACGTTAATATTATTTATTTTCTGTTCTGTAGCCATAATTATGTCCTTTCATAGTAATTTATTACAACATAATCGCATTGTAACATAGAAATTTGCTTAAATCAATATTTTTTTGACAAAAAATATCTTCCTTAATTTTCAAATAATTAGCACTTTATGAAACTAGATGCCAAAGTGAGCCTCGATGACAGAGCGATTTAAAAAAATCGCTTTTGTCAGACTCCCGAAAAACAAAAAAAAGACCGTCAATAAAAGACGGTCTTTCAAAAAAACTGGCGGGAGTGACGGTCGCTAAGCAAAAACAACCGATGCTCCGGTTGTTTTTGTCTGCAAGACCTTTGGAACATCTTGTTGAGCAAGGCTTGAGTAAAGCCGCGGCGAAACTAGATGCCAAAGTGAGCCTCGATGACAGAGCGATTTAAAAAAATCGCTTTTGTCACACTCCCGAAAAACAAAAAAAAGACCGTCAATAAAAGACGGTCTTTCAAAAAAACTGGCGGGAGTGACGAGGCTCGAACTCGCGACCTCCTGCGTGACAGGCAGGCGCTCTAACCAGCTGAGCTACACCCCCGCAAATTCGACTACCCTTATAAACAAGATTTTATTCGATTGCAAGAACTTTTTTTAATTTTTTACAAAAAAAATCAATTCATATCTTTAAAAAAATGTTTGGCATTTATTTTTAGCTGTGATAAATTACCCCCGAAATATAGCCATAATCTTGAAACAAAGGAAAGACATTGGTTAAAAAGATTATAAAAAAAATATACCCTACCATCAAAACAAAGCGTTGTTGGGTAACGTTTTGCTCCACGTTTGCCGTGGCTTTGGCGGCTTTGTTTGTAATCTTCCACAATACAAACGTAAATGCCTATGTTTTGCCTTTTTCCGCTTTGGAGGTTGAGTCAACCGATGACAATTTTGAAGAGGAAACAACTCTAACTGGCACCAATTTTGAAGAAATATCCGAAGCTGAAGAACCTGCACAAGACAATGTCTTTCATATAGAAGTAAAATCAGGTGATACTCTAATTAAGATATTGACCGAAATCGGACTTGACTACAAAGAGGCTGATAGACTTTTTACTTCCATAAAAAAAGTATATAATCCCAAAGATTTGCGAGTAGGGCAGGTTTTGGATATTGAAACACAATCATCAGAGCCTGATTCCGTAAAGGTAAAAACTTTGCGTTCTACCATCAGAACCGGCGAATATCTTGAGGTTGATATTCAAGAAGAAGATTCTTATTTGTCAAAAGTCACAAAAGACGAGCTCACCGAAGAAATGCGTTTGTCAGAAGGCACAATCAACGGCACATTGTCAGTTTCAATGAATAATCAAGGTGTTCCAAGCCGTATTGTTGCCAACTTTATCAATATTTTTTCATATTCCGTTGATTTTCGCCGTGATGTCAAAAAAGGCGACAAATTTGAACTTATATACGAAACATACCTCACTCCTGACGGCAAACTCGTAAAAAGCGGCGATATTGTTTATGCCGCCCTCAATCTCGGCAAAAGCAAATTAGAACTCTATCGCTTTAAGGATGCCGCCGGAAACGTTGACTATTTCAACGAAAAAGGTTTGGCTATGAAAAAGACTTTGAGTCGTCGCCCTATGGCATATCAATCAAGCCGAATTTCTTCGCACTTCGGTCGCCGCCGTCATCCTATTTATAAAGATGTTCGCATTCACTGGGGAGTTGACTATCCTGCTCCTACCGGTTCTGCGATTTATGCCGCCGGTGACGGAGTTGTTCAGGTTGCCCAATATCGCAATGGTTATGGTAACTATGTTCGTATTCGCCATAACAGCGAATATTCTACCGCCTACGGTCACATGAAAGGCTATGCCAAAGGTATTCGCCCCGGCGTAAGAGTAAAACAGGGACAACTGATAGGTTATGTCGGCTCGACAGGTCGTTCTACCGGTCCGCATTTGCATTATGAGATTATTCGCAATGGACAGCGCGTAAATCCTTTGACCGTAAAAGCTACTGCGTCGGAAAATCTCTCCGGAAAGAATTTAACCAATTTCAAATCTGCCGTTGCCAAGGTCAAAGATACCCGCAATAAAATACTTGCCGCTAACAAGGCAAAAGATAATCAAACAGAAGAAAAATTGGTGCAAAAAAATACCGCTACCACCCCATCTGAATTATAAATTCAGATTTATCAGTCCCGTTTATAGTTTTTATTGCTGAATTTTCCAATATTTGCGGCAGCTCTGTTGAGCGAAAAATACTGCGCTTATCGGCATTTTTTACAAAAGCTGTAATATTGCCGGAAGCAGCTTGAATGAAACGTTTTGATGCAATGGCCCAAATTTCCGCCGCAACAGGTTTATCTTCTTCGGGCAAAATATCAAAGTCAAGTCCCAGCTTCAACAAACTTTTTCCGCACTCGGTTTTTTCAATTGTCATGGATGTCGGATTCTCATCCATATAGCAAAAAGCATTTTCCTTATTTTCTGTTGTCGGCAAAAAACTTATTGAATACAAAACAACCGTATCCGGCAAGCTGTCAACATTAGCAGTTTTTGCAATATTGACAGCTTGCTCATAAATATCCCTATTTATCAACCTTCTTAATCTCCAATTTGTCGTTTACAACATCAATTTGCGCAACATTATTATCGGCAATTTCTCCATCCAAAATTTTGATGGCAAGCTCATTCTCCACTTGCGTTTTGAGTAAACGTTTCAGAGGTCTTGCCCCAAAATTTTCATCATATCCGTTCTGTGCAATCCAATCAATGGCGGAATCAGAAAAACGAAGTTTAATATTTTTCTCGGCCAAACGTTTTTCGATATTAGCAAGTTGAATTTTTGCAATCTGTTTAATATCCTCACGTTTCAGCTTGTCAAAAACGCTAATTTCATCAATACGGTTAATAAATTCCGGTCTGAAAGCAGATTTTACAATATCCATAACTTCATCAATGCTTCCGCCTCTCATCAAAACCTCTGACCCCAAGTTTGAAGTCATAATGATAATCGTATTCTTAAAATCGACCGTACGTCCTTTGCCATCCGTCAATCTGCCGTCATCGAGTACCTGCAACAAGATATTAAATACATCCGGATGTGCTTTCTCAACCTCATCAAACAAAATAACCTGATAAGGTCTGCGACGAACCGATTCCGTCAAAGCACCGCCTTCCTCATAACCTACATATCCCGGAGGAGAGCCGATAAGACGAGCCACCGCGTGTTTTTCCATATATTCGGACATATCAACTCTGAACATGGCATTTTCATCATTGAATAAAAACTCCGCCAAGGCTTTACTAAGCTCGGTTTTACCGACACCCGTGGGACCCAAGAATAAAAACGAACCGATAGGTTGCTTGTGGTCAGATATCCCCGAACGCGAACGCCGCACGGCATTTGCCACTGCGCTGATAGCCTGTTTTTGCCCGACCACGCGTTTTGCCAAAAAGTCTTCCATGTGCAAAAGCTTGTCTTTTTCTCCCTCCAGCATTTTATCAACCGGAATTCCCGTCCATTTTGAAACCACTTCGGCGATAGCCGTATCGGTAACAACTTCTTCGGTCTGCTGTTTTGCCGTTCCTTCCAACTCCTGCAATTTTTTCATCAGTTGCGGAATTTCTACATATTGCAATTCTCCGGCTTTTTCAAAATGACCGTTGCGCTGAGCAATTTCGGCCTCTATTTTTGCCTTATCAAGTTTATCCTTAATTTCGGTCATATCAGCCAAAGCTTGTTTTTTAGACTTCCAATTTTCCGACAATCGCAAGGCATTCTCTTCTTGGTCGGCAATTTCTTTATTTATGTCAACAAGTCTCTTCTGCGAAGCCTCATCTTTTTCCTTTTTCAAAGCCTCGCGCTCAATTTTGAGCTGCATAATTTTTCTATCCAAAGCATCAAGTTCTTCCGGTTTAGAATCAATAGACATACGCAAAGCGCTTGCCGCCTCATCCATCAAATCAATCGCCTTATCGGGCAAAAATCTGTCGCTGATATAACGATTAGAAAGTGTGACGGCTGCAATCAATGCCGCATCAGAAATTCTCACTCCGTGGTGAAGCTCAAATTTTTCTTTAATGCCGCGCAAGATGGAAATACTTTCTTCAATTCCCGGTTCGGCAACAAATACCGGCTGAAAACGTCTTGCTAAAGCGGCATCTTTTTCGACATATTTCTTATATTCCGATAATGTTGTTGCCCCCAAGCAATGCAACTCACCTCTTGCCAACGCCGGTTTTAACAAATTAGATGCATCCATAGAGCCTTCGCTTGCACCCGCACCGACAATAGTGTGCATTTCATCAATAAACAAAATTATGTTGCCTTCCGAAGCTTCCACATCTTTCAGCACGGCCTTCAAGCGTTCTTCAAATTCACCTCTAAACTTTGCACCGGCGATAAGCGCGCCCATATCCAAAGCCAGCAATCGCTTTCCTTTCAAACTCTCCGGCACGTCATTATTGACAATTCGCATTGCCAAGCCTTCAGCAATAGCTGTTTTTCCCACCCCCGGCTCACCGATTAAAACCGGATTATTTTTGGTGCGACGTGACAGCACTTGAATTGTTCTTCTTATTTCATGGTCGCGTCCGATAACCGGATCAAGTTTGCCAGATTTTGCCTTTTCTGTAATATCGATAGCAAACTTTTTCAAAGCCTCAAAAACATCCTCGGCGCTTTCATTTTCAGCCAATCGACCTTGGCGATAATCAGCTATTGCTTTATTGAGTTTTTGAGTATCAACACCGTTATCTTTCAATAAGTCATAAGCCTCATTTCCGGCAGTAACTGACAAAGCTTGCAACAAACGTTCTATGGTCACAAATTTATCATTTGCCTTTTGCGCTAACTGTTCCGCATTGAGCGTTACAACCGAAAAATCTTGTGCCGCCGCCGTTTGAATATTACCTGATACTTGCGGCAATTTTGCTATTTCCGCACTGACATCTTTTTTAAGTTTATCGAGATTTCCTCCCGCATTAACAATCAACTTATCAATCACATTATCTCGTGCTTCGAGCAATGCCTGCAAAATATCCAAAGCCTTAACAAACTGTCTTTTCTGTGCCACGGCAGAATCAACGGCAGAATTAAGAATTTCTCTTGAACGAGTAGTAAATTTTTCCATATTCATTTTATCATCTCCTATAACCACTATATAGGAAATTTATCTCCGCAAAATCAAGAGCGATAAAAAAATTTATTCGTATCTCAAAGCATTAATCGGATTTAAGAGCGAGGCTTTATATGCAGGATAAAAACCGAAAATAACTCCGACCAGTCCGGAAAAAATAAAAGGAATAACCACATAAGCCCAAGCGATTTTTAAGCTAAAAGATGTGAATGCCCCCATAATTTCCACCCCGAGCAGTCCGGTAAAAATTCCGATTAGCCCGCCGATTAGGGACAAGACGATAGATTCCATCAAAAATTGCCAACGAATATCCCAAGCTTTTGCGCCTATTGCCATTCTGATACCTATTTCTCTGGTGCGCTCCGTAACCGAAACCAGCATAATATTCATAATTCCGATACCTCCGACCAAAAGCGAAATTGAGGCAATAGAACCGAGTAAAACCGTCAAAACCTGAGTTGAACTTTCCATCATTTCTTGCATCTGCGTCATATTCATAATCACAAAGTCATTTTCTTTATTTGCACCCAAATTATGTCTTTGGCGCAAAACCTGTGATATTTCATCTTGTGCCGAATATGTTGCATCTCCGTCAACGGCTTGTAACATAATCATATTGACTTGGTCTGGAAAAGTAATGCCGATAACTTTTTTCTGCGCGGTGGTAATCGGGATAAAAACAGCATCATCTTGGTCCATTCCCATACCGTTTTCGCCTCTTTTTTCCAAAACTCCTACGACCGTAAAGGGAACTCCTTTAATTCTGATTGTCTTTCCCAAAGGGTCCACATCCCCAAAAAGTTCCTTAACAACAGTTTTGCCCAAAATAGTAACTTTTGCCGCATTTTTGACGTCACTTTCCGAAAAGTTGCGACCATAGTCCAAATTCCACTCTTTAATCTGAAAATAGCGGTTATCTGTTCCGGTTATCGAAGTTGCCCAGTTGGCATTACCATAAATAATTTGACTGGTCTGCTCCAAAACCGGTGCCGCCAATTTTATTTTTGCGACTTTTTCTTGCACGGCATCACCGTCTGCCGCTTTCATTGTCGGCAAAGAGCCTCTGCCACCTCTGGCTCCGCTAGATGTTGCTGTTCCCGAGCGCACAATCATCAAATTTGAGCCCATGGTTTTCATATCATTTTGAATCGAAATTTGTGCGCCATGCCCGATAGCAAGCATAATAATAACAGCGGCAACACCGATAATAATACCCAAACTTGTGAGAGTTGAACGCATTTTATTGGCGCGTATTGCACGTATGGCGATTTTGGCAATTGTTTTTAATTCTATCATTTTTTGTTCCTCTCGTCGCTTCGTATCTCACCATCGACAACCTTAATAATTCTGTCGGCATATTGTGCAATATCTTCCTCGTGCGTAACCAAAATGATAGTCCTGTTAAGCTCTTTATTAAATTTTGTGAACAGCTCCATAACCTCAACACTTGTTTTGGTGTCCAAATTACCCGTCGGCTCGTCGGCAAAAATAATCGGTGCTTCCGTAACCAAAGCACGTGCAATCGCCACGCGTTGTTGTTGACCTCCCGAAAGTTGATTTGGTTGGTGATGCATACGCCCCTCCAAACCAACGGCTTTCAGTGCCTTAATTGCTTTTTTGCGACGCGTTTTATCATCAATACCGGCATATACCATCGGCAATTCAACATTTTCCAAAGCCGAAGTTCTCGAAAGCAAATTAAATCCTTGAAAAACAAATCCGATTTTTTTGTTGCGAATGGTTGCCAATTCATCACTGCTCAATTTTTCAACCTCTTCACCCTCCAACCAATATTTTCCGTCGCTTGGTTTATCAAGACACCCCAAAATATTCATCAAAGTCGATTTTCCGGAGCCGGAAGGTCCCATAATCGCAACAAATTCTCCTTGTTCAATAGTTAGGGAAATTCCTTTCAAAATTTCCAAAAAACCATCTCCCAAAGGATAACTTTTCTTTATGTTTTCAAGTTTTATCAACGGCATTATCTCGGCATCCTCATTGGCATATTCGGCCCACCGCGTCCATTGGTGGACACTTTTTCAACAATAACTTCTATTCCCTCATTCAAGTCATTTCCGCTGATTTGTGTATTATTATCGTCATAAACACCGGTTTCTACCGCCACACGAGTTGGCTTGCCGTCTTTCATAATCCAAATGCCTTTTTCGGCATATCTTGCATCTTCATCCATAGAAAAACGCAAAGCCTTGTTGGGAACCAAAAATACATTTTTTTCATTGGCGGTAATAATCTCCACATTCGCGGTCATTCCCGGCTTAAATTTCATTTCTTTATTATTTACGGCAATTACAACCTGATATGTTACTACATTAGAAGTCGTAACCGCTTCGTTGCGCACTTGAATAACCGTGCCGACAAAAGTTTCGTTGGGAAAACTGTCAACATTAAAACGAACCTCTTGTCCTTCTTTAACTTTTGCAATATCTGCTTCCACAACCGAAGCCTCAATCTGCATCTGTGTCAAATCTTCCGCCACATTAAAAAGGGTAGGGGTTTCAAAACTTGCGGCAACGGTTTGTCCCTCTTCAACACTTTTGGAAACAATAATACCGTCAACCGGCGAAACAATCTTTGTATATCCCAACTGAATTTGGTTATAATCCAAAGCCGCTTGCGCCTGCTCAACCTGTGCCTTATAGAGTGCCACATTAGCGACGGCAGTGTCATAGTCGCGCTTGGCTTGGTCAAGTTCTTTATCTGCGGAATAATTTTGTTTGTTGAGTTTTGTAATGCGCGCCAAATGCTTTTCATAATAATCACGGCTGGCTTCAGCACTCATAACTTGGGCTTTTGCCACGTCTAAATTCGCTTTTTCTTTCGCCACATTCGACTCAAAAGCCGACGGGTCAATTTCAGCCAACAACTGACCTTTTTTTACCAAAGAGTTATAATCTACATAAATCTTCTGAATTCGCCCCGAAACCTGCGTTCCGACATCAATATTGGAAATCGGATTGATAATGCCGGATGCGGACACAATCTCGGTAATATTTCCGCGAGCAAGTTTTGACAATACAAATTTGCTTCCGCCGCTTTTGTGCAATCCGGAGAAAAAATAACCGACAAGCAATATAAGCAGAATTGAGGATATAATAACAATTTTCTTTTTCATTTTTTTGCCTTTTTATCGTTGCATCACAAAACTATAACGCAATAATAATCACAAAAGTTCAAAAAATCCATAATTTTTATAAAAATCAATATTCACTTATTTGAGGAAATTTTCTGAAAATAATCAATTTCTTCTTTAAGAACTTTGCGCCAATCTTCTCCCTCATCACAATCTTGTCCGCAATATAATGCGTTTACAAATCCCGTATAATTCTCATCTGTATAGCAGTCGTCTTTCTCTTCCTTATTGGGAGGAGGAATAAGCCTTCCGTTTCTTTCTACCAAAGGAAAAAGACAGCAGGCAAAAGGTTTATATGTCCACGGATGCTTGTCTTCTCTCATAGCTATTTTCTGCAGAATACATAAGCCGTCATCATCAGAAAATATGCACTTTGTCTGCCCAAAATGTTTCGGAAAATCTGCAGGATACTTAAATGGCCGCACCGCGGTTTTTCTACCCGACACACGATTCTTCCAATTCCCGTTCACAAAACATTTTTCTGCCGGCATATCAAAATCTTGCGGATTCGCTTCGATTAGCCGTTTAATTTTCTCTTCTTCACCGTCGTGCAGATAGACACCGTCATAGCAACAATAACCATGACATTTTTTCATATCACATTTTCTAAGTTTGGGATTTCTGAAAGCAATTTTATCGGTATTATTCACGTTTATTCCTTGTTATTTCCACTTCAAAAGCGATTATAACACCAAATTTTTGCAAAAAAAATACAATTTTTTATAAAAAATACTTGAAATTTTTGATTTTTTTGTCTATATTAAAATCTCCAAATAATTATTAACAAAAAAATTATTCTATGAAAGAAACATTAAAAAAGGCAACAGTTGAAGAAGAAAGAAAACTTGTCGAAGAAGTTAACGACAAAATCTTATCTAACAAATTGGGCAAACCAGAGGTTCGGCATGCTGCCGAGGCCATCATCAACAACAAGAAGCCTCAAATCGACGGAACAACGCGCGAAACCTACAAAGAGTTTTGCTCAAATTTGAAAGCCGTGGCTCAAAACAAAGGTAATGGGCCGCTGTTGCAAAAGGTAAAAAAGTTCGAGGAGCGCTATCTTTCATAGATAGACCCCCGAAAAATGGCATAAAAAAAGGGATTCCCAACAAAGGAATCCCCTTTTTTTATATCTGTAAAGCTATTTTGCCAATATCTCAAATATTTCCTCGACATCATCTGTTGCCCGCAATGATTTCAGTTTTTTCTCATCCTTCATTGCTGCGGCCATCAATGCCAAAGCCGTCAAGTGGTCGGCGCCGCTGTTTTCAGGAGAAATAAGCATAAACAACAAGTCAACATTTTTGTCATCTTCTGCTTCAAAATCAACTCCGCTCTTAATCTTTGCAAACACAGTCTGCAAAACTTTCAACTCCGGAACTCTGGCATGCGGAAAAGCGATTCCTTTGCCAAAAGCGGTTGAACCGAGATTTTCCCGCTCCAAAAGAGCATCAAAGAGTGTTCTTTCATCAACACCGACAGCTTTGGCCGCCTTCTGTGCCAATGTCTGCAAAACCTGACGTTTTGATAAATCACCATCCAACAACAATATGTTGTCTTTATTTAAAATATCAGCAATCAGCATAATATTCCTCAAAAATTATTTATCAGCTTTTGGCTCGACCCAACCTATATTTCCGTCTTTGCGACGGTATACCATGCTGATGTGATTATTTGTGGCATTGCGGAACATCAAAGCGCACTCATTAGCCAAATCCATATACATAACAGCTTCACTAACTGAACAAACAGGAATATTTGCGCCTGTTTCAGCAATTGTCAACGGAGCATCAACGTTAATGTCCATTTCTTCTTCGGTTTCAATAACCGGAAAAACGGCTTCACTTGCCAACTCGGAAAGGCTGGTCTTGCTCTTGTGGTCTTTCAGGCGATTTTTATGCTTGCTCAAACGCACAACAATATGTGAATTTGCGTTATCAAAAGCCGTATAAGGATCTCCTCCTACACCGGTTCCTTTCAGAACAATATTCTTTGCCGGATGCACAGTAACCTCGGCGGCAAAATCTTCACCTTCTTTAGAAAACGCAACATTGCAACCGATAGGGTCACTAAAATATTTTGTAACTGCGTTAGAAACATTTTCATCAATATGCGAACGTAATCTGTCGCTGATATCAACTTGTTTGCCTGTAAATGTAATTTTCATAATTCTTCCTTGCAAAAATGTTATTAAAAACTTTCAAAGTGCTATTTTAGCACAAATATATCATAATTCAAGCCCAGATTGAAATAATTTGATTTAAAAAAAGTTAAATTACATCGAAAAATTGTTGCCCAAATAAACACGTCTAACGTCTTCGTTGGCCACAATCTCATCCGGAGTGCCTTCCATAAGGACGGTTCCTCCATGTAAAATATATGCTCTGTCGGTAATATCCAAGGTCTCACGAACATTGTGATCTGTAATCAGAACACCGAGTCCGCGATGTTTTAATTGCGAGACCAAATTTCTGATTTCGTTCACCGCAATAGGGTCAATTCCGGCCAAAGGCTCATCAAGCAAAATAAAGTCCGGCTGACTTGCCAATGCTCTGGCAATTTCCAATCTTCTTCTTTCTCCACCCGAGAGTGCCATGGCAGGAGATTTTCTCAAGTGAGCAATGGAAAATTCGTTTAAAAGTTCCTCAAGCATATTTTCTCTTTTATCTTCACTGTCAATCACCAGCTCGAGTATGGCTTTGATATTATCTTCAACACTCAAACTTCTGAAAATGGATGCTTCTTGCGGCAAATATCCGATTCCCATCTTGGCGCGCTTATACATCGGCAAATCGGTAATATCCTGCCCGTTGATGTGAACATCACCGTAATCGGGGGTAATCAAACCCATAACGCAATAAAAACAAGTAGTTTTGCCGGCACCGTTAGGTCCCAACAGACCTACCGCTTCTCCACGATGAACTTTTAGAGAAACATTTCTCAATACCGGACGATTTTTATATTTTTTTCCAATATTAAAAACTTCTAAAACTGAATCTTGACTTTTATTAAGCATCGTTCTTTTTTCCCTTATTTTTGTTTATCTTTCTTGAATGTATTTTCATAAAATACACCCGAAACTCTCTTTTTAAGGCTGTTTTCACCGCCTCCGATTTTGCTGATTCCGGTATTTAGATTAGTCTCGGCATATTCGCTCGCTATTTTATTGCCGTCTTTTATTATTACAACTTTTTCCGTCAGCTTTACAAAGCCGCTTGAAGGATAATAAACACCTTTTTGTGCAAAAATCTCTCCGTCTGCCGTCTTGGCATTGACATCACCGGTCATCTCAATAATTTGCGTATCGGGATAATAAACTCCCTTATTCGCGCGGACGGTCCTGCCTTCGGTTGTTGTTCTGACATCTCCGACCATTTCAACCACTTGTGTTTCGGGATAATAAACGGTTTTTTGAGCATACACCGTTTTGCCGTTGAACTCTGTTACAACGTTGCCGGTCAGCTCAACTTCTTCAATCAATGATTTACCGTCTTCGGTTTTCTTAAAAAAGGCTTCCAAAAAGTCGGCTTTGGCAACACCTTTTTCATTATTGACAACAACATTGTCTTGAACATAAAAATTCTTAATAACGGTTTTTTTATCAACAGTTTCAAACAATGCCGTTACCGTATCACCATAGATTTTCAATGTCTCACGAATAATTTGAGCATTGCCTGATGCCTCAAGTTTTTGCGCTTGATTATAATATTTTATGGTTTTATCGGCTTTGATTTGTGTGCTTTCACCAAAACACTCTTTATCTGCATCTATATCGGTCTTTCCGAAAAATGTAAGCAATTCATCATCAATCAAATAAACAAATTTTTCCGAACTCAAATTGCCGTATTTACCCCAAGCCGTAACCGGTGTATCTGCATAAATTTTTGCCGTTTGCGCATCGTAAAAAACTTCCTCGGTTTTTGCCTGCATTCCATCGCTATATACAATATCGACATTATTTTTCATATCAACAAACTTTTTTTTCTGATCATAAAGCGCCAACGGAGATTTTATATCCACCCACTTATTTTCGGTCAGTAAAAGTCTTCCGTTTGGATTGATAACTTTTAGTACCTGCGATTTTGGGGCTGTTTCATCAACCGTATCTGCCTTAAAACTGTTTACGCGATTTTTCTTATCGGTCATATAAAGTTGCGTATTTTCAATATGCAGTTTTTCCAACTCGTTATGTGAAGGTTTTATGGTATTCTGAAAAATATCGCTTCTTTCTTTCAAAGCCGGCAAAACCGCCAACAGACCTATCAAAGCGGCAGCAACGGCCGGAAGAAAAATTTTTAATAACCGAACAAATTTCTTTTCTTTTTGCAAACGAAAACTTTCAGCATTAAAATCATTCTTAAAGCCGTTATGATTGAAAATATAGTCTAATTGCCTTAAATCAAACACCGATTATGCCACTTTGCCAAATTTATTACTGTCAGTCTTTTCATTAACCTTAAAACCTGCGCGCAAGCAATCATGCAAGTGAATAACTCCGACAGGTTTTTTGTTATCGACAACAAAAAGTTGAGTAATGCTTTTTGTATTCATCATATTGACAACTTCCGCAACCAAAATATCAGGTTGAGTAACTTTTGGATTTATGGTCATGATATCGGTTGCTTTTTTCTCAAACAAGTCCTGCGATTCACAGTTTAACATGGCGCGACGCAAGTCACCGTCCGTAATCATACCGGTCAGATTGCCGGCATTATCGACAATTCCCACGCAACCGAGCATTTTAGAAGACATAACAATTGTAATTTGTTTTAAATCTGCACTTTCCGGCAAAATAGGCATTTCGTCGCCGGTATGCATGAGGTCGGAAACTTTTTGCAATATCGCGCCCAATTTTCCACCAGGATGACGTTGTTTATAATCGTTAGCCGAAAAACCTTTACGCTCCAAAAGCGCAATTGCCAAAATGTCTCCGAAAACCAAAGTTGCGGTTGTTGAAGAGGTTGGAGCCAAACCTAAAGGACAAGCCTCACCGCAGTTAGGAAGCTTAAGCAAAATATCACCGGCTTTGCCCAAAGTGCTTTCTGGGTTTTTGGTCATGGCAATCAAAGGAATTCCGTATCTTTTGCAATATACCAATATATCCGACAGTTCTTTTGACTCACCGCCGTTAGAAATTGCCAAAACTACATCATCATTTGTCAGCATACCCAAATCGCCGTGGCTGGCCTCTGCCGGATGCACAAAAAATGCCGGTGTTCCGGTAGATGCAAATGTAGCGGCAATTTTGCGTGCGATATGTCCCGATTTTCCCATACCGGTAACAATAACTCTGCCTTTTGTGTTCTGCAACAAATCAAGTGCATTAACCAAAGAGGAATCAAGCTCTTTTTTCATAACATTAAGAGCATCAATTTCTTTTTCAATTGTATGATAAGCTGATAAAATGTCTTTTTCTTGTGTCATAAGTCATCTCTAAAAAAGTTAAAACGTATGACCAAGCATATATCACAAATAAAGCTTAATGGCAAGCTGTTTTTATCTTTTAAGCAATAGTCACAAAAATAGCTTATTTCAGCTTTTGACGCAAATATTTTGCCGTATAGCTGATTTTTGACTTTGCCACTTCTTCAGGTGTTCCTTTTGCAATAATTTTTCCGCCGCCGTCACCGCCTTCGGGCCCCAAATCTATGATATAGTCAGCGGTTTTTATCACATCCAAATTATGCTCAATGACAACCACGCTGTTACCCTGTTCGACCAAAGCTTGCAAAACTTTCAACAAGCGGTTGATATCCTCAAAATGCAAACCGGTTGTCGGCTCATCCAAAATATAGAGGGTTTTTCCGGTTGCCTTTTTGGATAGTTCTTTCGAAAGTTTAATGCGCTGTGCCTCGCCGCCGGAAAGAGTTGTCGCCGGTTGTCCGAGATGAATATATCCCAATCCGACTTTTTGCAACAATTCTAAGCGATTTTTAATACTTGGTACACTGGAAAATAATTCGTGAGCCTCATCAACCGACAAATCCAAAACATCGGCAATTGACAAACCTTTATATTTTATCTCCAAAGTTTCGCGGTTGAATCGTTTTCCTTTACAAACATCACAAGCAACATAAATATCCGGCAAAAAGTGCATTTCAATTTTGGTCACACCGTCGCCTTGACAAGCCTCGCATCTTCCGCCTGCCACATTAAAAGAAAATCTTCCGGCATTATATCCTCTGGCTTTTGATTCCGGCAAACCGGCAAACCACTCGCGAATATATGTAAATAGCCCCACATAAGTTGCCGGATTTGAGCGCGGAGTTCTGCCGATGGGGGACTGGTCAATATCAATAACCTTGTCAATATTTTCAAGCCCGACAAGCTTTTCATATTTTCCGGCCGGCTCGCGGCTTGCGTTCAATTCTTTATTTATTGCTTTATATAACGTTTCCAAAATCAGCGAGGATTTTCCTCCGCCGGAAACACCGGTAACACAGGTAAAAGTTCCCAGCGGAATTTTCAAATCTACATTTTTCAGATTGTTTGTTTTCACTCCTTTTAATTCGACAAACTTGCCATTTCCTTTGCGTCTGCGAATGGGAACGGAAATTTCCTTCTTGCCTGTCAAATATTGTGCGGTAATACTTTCCGGTGATTTCAAAACTTGTTCAACCGTGCCTTGCGCCATAATTTTTCCGCCATTTTCACCGGCTTCAGGTCCTATATCGACCAAAAAATCTGCCGCTCTGATAGCATCTTCATCATGCTCGACCACAATAACCGTATTGCCTATATCTCTCAATCTGTTCAAGGTTGCCAACAGTCTGTCATTATCGCGCTGGTGCAGTCCTATCGAAGGTTCGTCTAATACATATAAAACCCCTGTCAGCCCCGAGCCGATTTGTGAGGCAAGCCTTATTCTTTGAGCCTCGCCGCCGGAAAGGCTCCCCGACTGTCTTGATAGCGTTAAATATTCCAAACCGACATTATTCAAAAAAGATAGCCTCTCAATAATTTCGTTCAATATTTTGTGTGCAATCTCAGCCTTTTTGGGAGAAAGTTGCTCTTCAACCGCCGAAAACCAATCTTTAGCTTGTTTTACCGACATCTGCGATACATCCATAATATCAAGTCCGCAAATCTTAACGCACAGGGCTTCCGGTTTCAGCCTTTTACCTCCGCAAAACTCACAAGTTGATGCAGATTGATATTTTGAAAATTCTTCTCTTACCCAAGATGAGTCGGTCTCCAAAAATCTTCTTTCCATATTGGGAATAACACCCTCAAAAGGCTTGTCAGTGGAAAAGCGTGAATAATACATCGGCACACAGACGTTACCCGAACCGTATAAAATTACATCTTTTGCTTTTTGCGGCAAATCTTTCCACGGAGTTTTTGCATCCACGCGCAAAAAATCACATAAAGAAGTAACTGTTTGGCTGTAAAAAGCAGATTTTCCGACATTCCAAGGTGCAATCGCACCTTGCGCCAAAGATAAGTTAGGATTTGGCACAATCAGTTCCGGATCCATATACAATTTTGCACCGATACCGTCACAATGCGGACAAGCACCTGATGGGTTATTGAACGAAAAAAGTCGCGGTTCTATCTCTTCAATCGTAAACCCTGAAACTGGACAGGCAAATTTTGAAGAAAATATTTTTACTTGTTTAGAATTAACATCTTCGACATAAAGCAACCCGTTGCTTAATTTTAAGGCTGTCTCAACCGATTGTGCGATTCTCTCTTTTATATCTTTTTTTATCACCAAACGATCAATAACAACCTCAATATTGTGTTTGCTGTTTTTATTTAAGCTCGGTAATTCATCAAGGCTATACATTTCTCCGTCAATTTTTACACGTTGAAAACCTTGGCGCAAAAGCGATTCCAATTCTTTTTTGAATTCACCTTTTTTCTCTCTTGCTATCGGTGCGGAAAGAATAACTTTGCTTCCTTCCGTAAGCTCGGCAACAGCATCAACCATCTGTGAAACCGTTTGCGCCTCAATAGGCAAGCCTGTTGCCGGAGAATAAGGTGTTCCGACGCGAGCCCACAACAAGCGCATATAATCATAAATTTCCGTAATTGTTCCTACTGTGGAACGGGGATTATGCGAAGTTGTTTTTTGCTCAATGGATATCGCCGGTGACAGACCTTCAATGGAGTCGACATCAGGTTTTTTCATCAAATCGAGAAATTGTCTTGCATAAGCGGACAGGCTTTCCACATATCGACGCTGCCCTTCGGCATATATGGTATCAAAGGCAAGCGAAGATTTTCCCGAGCCGGAAAGACCGGTAATAACCACCAGTTTGTTTTTTGGGATTTTAATATCAATATTTTTAAGGTTATGCTCTCTTGCACCTTTAATGTCTATATATTCCATAATCGTTCTCCTTTGCAGAATATAAACATGCTGTTTAAAAATCGCAACAAAAATATATTTCTGCCGGCAATTAAAAATTTTCAACAATAGGCTATAATCACTTGTCATTGTTGCAAAATCTGTTATTTTGGAGAAAAATAAATAAAAATATGAGAACTTGATAATGAAAAAAAATATAAAGATTTTATTGGCAAGCGCACTGTTTTTTTCTTCTGCAGCCAAGGCAGATGTCAATATTGCCATCATCACCCCCATGAGCGGTGATTATAAATATTTTAGTGAAGAACTGATTGACGGTGCCAAGACGGCGGTTGATGAAATAAACAATAACGGCGGCCTGCAAGGACAAAAAATAAATTTGTTATTGGTGGATGACCCTTGTGATGATGCTCTTTCTTTAAGCACTGCGCAAATGATGGCATTGAATAATACCGAAGATAAAGTATATTTGGTGCTAGGCCCTCATTGTGCAAATTCTGCCGACAGCATCGCTTCATTGTTTGAACAGGCTAAAATTTTGCAAATTCATCCGGTTAGTATCAGTCGCGGATACTATGCTTTGCCACATCCGAAAGTTATAAAATTCACAGGTTACAATGATGAGCAGGCAAAAGAATTATATCGTTTTATAAGTTCTCACTATCCGCAAGGTAAATTGGCTGTTATCTATAATTCTGATAATTTATCCATGACGGCACAGGCTCAAGCCATTGCTAAAGAATACGGAACTCAAAAATCCGTTGATAAAGTGATTATGCTTCCATATAACAATACTGCGCCATACACTAATGCTCTTATTGCCATCAGGGACAGCGGTGCCTCTTTGGCTTATATAATGGGTGAAAGCCGCGAAATATTGGAAATTGCAAACCAACTGCGTTCACAAAACAAAAATATGGTGCTATTTGCCGACAGATATCAGCTTAACCGCAAGTTTGCTCACGAAATAAGCGAGTTATCAAAAGACGGTTTTGTTTTATCTATGCCGCCGTTGAGTTCCAATCCCAATTTTACTTCAACTGCAGTAAAACTTCGCTTATGGGGTATTGAGCCCAAAGGGCTTATGCCATACAGTTATCTCACAATCAAAACGTGGATTGATTTGGTCAAACATGGCAAATCTTTCGGATATGATACACTTATTCGTGACATAAATAACCAAAACACCGATACCGGCTGGGATATTGTGAGATACAGCGGCGGAGTTCCTTCCAAATTTTTGCCGTATATCATATATCACGTCAAAAACGGCGAATATACACAGGTTCGCTGATTTAGCTTTGACTATGAGCATAATCGCGCTATAATCTGCACAGTTTTAATTTTTTTTTATAGGTTACGATAATGGCAGGAAGTATAAATAAAGCTATATTGGTCGGCAATTTAGGTGCCGATCCGAAGGTTAACACAACTCAAAACGGAACAAAAGTTGTAAATTTGAGCATTGCTACCACCGATTCGTGGAAAGATAAAGTTTCGGGCGAGAGAAAAGAGCGCACCGAGTGGCACCGCGTAGTTATTTTTAATCCGCAACTTGCAGATGTTGCTGAAAAATATTTACACAAAGGCTCAAAAGTTTTCATTGAAGGACAGTTACAAACCCGCAAATATGAAGATGCTAACGGTCAGGAAAAATATACAACGGAAATAGTTTTGCAAAACTTTAACGGCAATTTGGTTATGCTTGACGGACGCGGTGACAGCACACCCGGAGCTGATGTTTTTTCTGCTTCAGCTCCTTCAGGTTGGGATTCTACTCCGGCAGCAGCACCGGAACTCGACGATGATATTCCGTTCTAAAAAAATGTTTTTCACAAATAAAAACCTCCCAATCGGGAGGTTTTTTTGTGCAATGATATAAACTTCATAAAAGACTTGATTTAGCCATAAATGGTGATAATCTCATCAATAGATATTATGTTCTTGATATAATATCTAGGGCCTAGAAAACCCTTTATCAAAGCAGTCGTTGCATATACGACTTTAATAAAATTATGCCGATTTCTATCCAAAACGGACGGATGTCGGCGAATAAGGTTTCGGCCAAATAAGTCGAGCCGTTTGTTTTGATACGGTTTTCTAGCATCCGCCCGCCTTTCAAGGTGGGTTTTTCTTTAACTTAATTATAAAAGGATGTTAATCGTATGAAAAAATATATTTTATACATGATAATTGGTATATTCACATCGTTAATTTGTTCTTGTGCTACAATTATGAGAGATAATTCTCAATCAATTTCTTTTGCTGCTAGCACAGATAAAGTTAATATCAAAATTTTAAACAAATCAGGCGTCACAGTGTTTGAAGGACAAACGCCGACAACGATAAATTTAAAAACTTCGGCGAGTGGTTATTTTAACCCAGAAAAATATACAGTTATTGCCTCAAAAGACGGCTATAAAACCAACACGGCAGTTGTAGACTGGCACGTTAGCGGATGGTATTATGTTGGCAATTTGGTTTTTGGTGGTCTGATAGGGTACCTAATTATAGATCCTATATCTGGAGACATGTATTATATGGATGAAAATGTCCACCTTAATATGGAAAAGGAAAATAAGTGATTGACTTTATAAACAATAAACCTCCCGTTCGGGAGGTTTTTTTTTGTGTTGCATGAAAGCAATATATGATCATGGCACGGTGTGGTTATCAATTTTGCTGTTGCCGAAAGGCAGATATTGACCGACACCGCCGAAATATTTACGGAAGAAACCTTCCTCTTGTTCGATATTTTCTGTTTGTTCATTTGTAATCTCCAGATTCTCACCTTGCTGTTTATCCAGTTTTTCAATAGAGCTTACATTGTCATTTTCATCAAATTTAACCACCAAAACATCACGTTCAATCTCTTTCGGAGGCATAAAGGCAACTTGCTTAATTTCCGATGACATATAAACCCAAGTATCTTTATCCAAAGGCACAATAGTTGATGGAGAACCCAAAATTTCCCATACATCTTTTTTCGATTGTCCTTTAAAAACCATAGCGATTTTGTCTTCTGCCGGCATATTTCCGGTGTGCGTAATAAACAAATCATCACTGACACAGGCGGCCAAAAACATAGTAGAGCTTAATAAAAACATTTTGCTTATTGACATCAAAAAACATCCTTATCATTATGATAATAAAAAAAACAAGTCACATATAACACAGGAAAATAATTTATGCAAAAAGAATTTTCATTATCTTTAATTGTTGAAGATTTACCGCAGACCGAGCAGCGCTATAAAATGCTTGCCAACACTGATAATCTGCAATATGTGGCAAAAATTTTACAAATACCTGAAGTAAAATTTTTAGAAGCTGATTTTGTGGTTAAAAATAATCACCGAAATTCGATTCTCAATGTTTCAGGCCACATAAAAGCCGAGTTAATTCTTCAAAGTGTAATTTCTTTGGAAACTTTTAAACAGGATTATGATTTTGACTTTTCCACAGATTTTGATACCAAAGCGACACTCGACAGCCAAAAGGCGGAAGATGACGATTGGGATAAGGAAATTCCCGAAATTGTGGTTGGCGGAAAAATAGATCTCGGTGATATTGCAATTGAGCAAATTGCCCTAAAACTTGACAACTATCCGCGCATGACTGGTGAAACCTTTAATTTCAAGCCCGAATTTGACATCAACGAAAAGCAGGACAATCCTTTTACGGCTCTCTCAAAGCTTAAAAGATAAAAAAAGCTTGCCAAACAAAATTTTTTTGGTTAAAAGAAGGGCAGATTCGCAGAAAATAGTTGCATTTTGTTTTGAAATGCTCTATATATTCATTCGAATTTTTTCGTGATAACAATGATTTTTAGAAAAGAATAAGAAAATGGCAACACCAAAACATAAAACTTCAAAATCTCGTCGCGATATGCGCCGTTCTCACGATGCTCTTGGCGCTAACTCTTATCATGAGTGCCCCAACTGCGGTGAGTTGAAAATGCCTCACAACGTATGCCCGTCATGCGGACAATACGACAAACGTGAAGTTGTTGCAAAGAAAAAAGCAGCAGAATAAATTTAAAGATATATCCAAGGGAGAAAGACTTTGTCTGATAATTTGGTTATTTCTATAGACGCAATGGGGGGAGATAACTCCCCTCGAGTCGTTATTGAGGGAATAAATCTTGCAATTAAGCATAATCACGATTTGCGCTTTTTGCTTTTTGGCGACGAAGCGCAGATTAACCCTCTGTTAAAGCAATTTCCTAAAGTTGCCAAGGTATCCAAAGTAATTCACTCTCCCGAGCGTGTGAAAAACGAGGATAAGCCTTCGCAGGTGATTCGCAATCGCAATACCAGTATGTATATGGCAATTGATGCTGTTCGTTCCGGCAGAGCAAAAGCTATTGTTTCAGCCGGTAATACCGGTGCCTTGATGGCTATATCAAAAATGGTCCTCAAAACCATAAAAGGTATTCGCCGTCCGGCAATTTGCACGATTATGCCGCATTTGAATGGACAATATGTAATGCTTGATTTGGGCGCCAATACCGAATGTGATGCCGTCAATTTGGCAGAATTTGCGATTATGGGTAATGTTTTTGCCAAACATGCGTTGGAAATAGAAAAACCGAGAGTAGCCTTGCTCAATATCGGAGCCGAGGAAATGAAAGGCAAAGAGGAGATTCGCCAAGCACTCAAAATTTTGAAAAACCCTCTCGTAAAACTAAATTGCACCGGATATGTCGAACCTCATGAAATAGCGAACGGCACAGCAGATGTTATCGTTGCTGATGGTTTTACAGGCAATATTGCATTGAAGACAATAGAAGGCACGGCTCGCTTGATTGTCAGCGGAATTAAACGTTCAATCAAAACATCTTTGTTAGCCATGCTCGGTTTGCCTTTTTTCATCAATGTAATCCGCAAGGTTAAAAAGAGTATGGACCCCAGAGCCTATAACGGTGCAATGCTTATCGGTTTGAACGGTCTTAGCGTAAAAAGTCACGGTGGCACAGATGCTTTTGGCTATTCCGTTGCTATTAACAATGCCGCAAAATTAGTTCGCCAAAATTTTGTAGAAACAATCCGCCAAGAAGTCGAAGCTGTTGATTTGGATGAAATCAATCAAGAAAGCATTTACGAAGGATATTATTTATGAGACAAATAAGATCGCAGTTGCTTGGAACGGGATATTCTCTTCCTTCCAAGGTAATGACTAACGATGACTTGTCCCGCATTGTAGATACCAGTGATGAATGGATTAGCACGCGCACCGGCATAAAAAGCCGCCATATCTCCGCAGAAAATGAATATACATCTGCGCTGTGTGTTGAGGCAGCAAACAAAGCAATAAAAAATTCAGGTCTTAAAATAGAAGATATAGATTTTATAATTGTTGCTACCGTAACTCCCGATAATACTTTCCCTTCAACCGCAGCTAAAGTAGGCAAACTTTTGGGCATAAAAAGCGGAGCCGCCGCCATGGATGTTAATGCCGCTTGTTCCGGTTTTGTATATGCCGCTCAAATAGCCGATAATATGATTCGTTTGGGGCAGATAAAGACAGCCTTGGTGATCGGTGCCGAAACATTATCCAAAATAACCGATTGGAGCGACCGCAACACTTGTGTTTTGTTCGGTGACGGTGCAGGCGCGGCAATTTTTGCCGGTTATGAAGCAGAAGGAAATAACACCGATAAAGGTATTTTAGCAACCAAAATATATTCCGATGCCGCACATTATGACACACTTTGTTCTGACAGCGGTGTCTCAATCAACCAAAAATCCGGCTACATTCATATGGACGGCAAAGAGGTTTTCCGCATGGCAATTCCTGCGCTTGTCCAAGGTGTTGAAGATACACTCAAAATCGCAAATTTAACTGTTGCAGATATTAATTGGTATATTCCTCATCAGGCTAATTTTCGAATTATCGATTCTGTTGCTAAAAAACTTGACCTTCCGATGGAAAAAGTAATTGTTACCGTTGACCATCACGGCAATACTTCTGCTGCCTCAATACCTTTGGCTTTGGCAGAATCTATTGAAAACGGCAAAATAAAAACAGGTGACATTATTGCCATCAGCTCAATGGGAGCAGGGTTTACTTGGGGCGGAATAATTATCAGAGTATAACAAAATTGTAGATATGTAACAAAACTGTTGGCTGAAAATATTTTTTTCGTTATAATCAAGCAAAAACAACTATTAAGGAATGTGAAAAATGAAAACTATTACCAGATATGATATCGCAGAAATTTTATACCAAGAAGTAGGACTTTCCCGCAAGGTCTCGGGAGAGATATTGGATATGATTCTTGAAGAAATATCTCAAGAACTCTCAAAAGGAAATTCTGTAAAAATATCATCTTTCGGCACATTTCTTGTCCGCAATAAAAGACTTCGCATCGGCCGCAACCCAAAAACCGGTGTCGATGCCGAAATTTCCGCGCGTCGTGTAATATCTTTCAAACCTTCGCAAATCATGCGTAAATCGGTCAATAAATAAGGCATAGGTATGGTTATCAATAAGTCTAAATCCGCTTTTCGCACCATTGCAGAAGTTGCCGACAAACTTGGTGTCGGTACTCACGTTCTACGTTTTTGGGAAAGCAAATTTTCACAAATCAGACCGTTGAAAATGAGCGGCGGTCGTCGTTATTATCGCCCTGATGACGTAAAGTTGTTGGAGTGCATTGAGCGCTTGTTACATAAAGAACGCTACACTATCGAAGGTGTTCAAAAGCTTTTCAAAGAAAAAGGCACAAGAGCATTTGTCGGTGAAACAATCCAGGAAGACTTTTTTGAACAACCCGAAGAAATAGCTTCAACCCAAGATACTGTCGATAATATCCATCACGAAGAGCAAATGAACAAAATTGCTCTCGCATTACAAGAAATTAAGCAAGAATTACAAGAAAATTTATAAAAAAACGAATTTATCTCTAATAGTATTCGATTTTTCCGTTGGTTTTACGGATTTGTCCGCCAATATAATTCGTCATTTCCTGAAAAGTTATATAGCCGTCTCCGTCAGTATCAATAGTCTTAAATTGTTCATTTGGAGCTTGGTATAACCCTTCTTTTTTTGCTCTTCTGATTTGTCTTCTGGTGTCTCTGGTAACTTTTGCGCCGGTTTTGGCCATAAATTCTTCTTCATCAAGCCTGCCGTCATTATCTTTATCATACATTCCGATTTGGCGCAAAGCCTCTCTTTGTTGATATGACACATAATTATCCGGCGGATTAAATTTGGCACCGGCATTATGAGCAAAAGCAAATGCAGTCAAAGTCGCCAAAACAAATAAATGCTTCATGAATATATTCCTTTACTAATAAAAAGTTTTACTGCCAATCAAACCGGTAATACCGACATCTTGCAACTTACCGTTTTGCAAAGTGATTTGCTTATCCATAGCGCCGGCAAGTTCCATGTTGTGAGTAGCCACCAATGCCGCCAAACCGGTTTCTTTTATAATATTCAACAATGCGTCAAAAACAAGGTCAGCCGTTCTTGGGTCCAAATTTCCGGTAGGCTCGTCAGCCAACAGCAATTTAGGAGTATTTGCCAAAGCACGAGCTATGGCAACTCTTTGTTGTTCACCGCCCGAAAGTTCTGCCGGTCTGTGAGTGAGTCGATTATCCAATTTCAGTTTTTCGAGCAACCATTTTGCTCTGTCTTCGGCAGATTTTTTGTTTTTTCCGGCAATCAGTTGCGGCAACACCACATTTTCAAGTGCACTGAAATCAGGCAACAGATTGTGATATTGATAGACAAAGCCCAAATATTCGCGTCTCAACATAGTTCTGATATTATCACTTTGTTTAGAGCAATCCTGATTATTCAGCAATATTCTGCCGCTTGTCGGTGGCTCAAGCAAGCCGGCAATCTGTAACATTGTTGATTTTCCGGAGCCGCTGGGACCGATCAAAGCCACGATTTCTCCCTGTTTAATCTCCAAATTAACTCCGCGCAAAACTTCCAATTTTTGCGAACCTTGCTTAAAAGATTTTTGAATATCGCATAATTCCAATATAATATTATTCATAGCGCAAAGCCTCCACAGGATCCATTTTTGCGGCTCTGTAAGCCGGATAAAGTGTTGCCAAAAAAGACAGCAACAAGGAAAGTCCGACAATAGTTGCCACCTCGGTTGGATTTATTTCTGCCGGCAAACGCGAGAGAAAATATATCTCTGCCGAAAAAAGTTCTCTTCCGGATAAATTTTGTAAAAATTGGCGAATATTTTCAATATTCTTACAGAACAGCACACCCAAAATCAGACCGATAGAAGTTCCTACCACTCCGATAAAAGCGCCGTCCATGAAGAATATGCGCATAATCATTCCTTTTGTTGCGCCGATACTGCGCAAAACAGCAATATCCCTGCCTTTATCTTTTACCAACATAATCAAACCGGTAATGATATTAAATGCCGCAACCAAAATAATGAGGGTCAGAATAATAAACATCACGTTTCTTTCAACGTCAATGGCATTAAAAAAGGCGGCATTTGATTGTGTCCAATCAACAATATAAGCATCAGGTCCGACTGCAGCTCGAACATTTTGTTTTGTCTGTGCCAAAAACTCCGGATGATTCAAGGTAATATCAATATTAGTAACCGCATCACCAATTCCAAAATAAACTTGCGCCGTTTCCAAAGGCATAAAAATAAAGTTGGCATCATATTCATACATACCCAAATCAAAAGTTCCGGCAATGCGATATGCTTTCATCCGCGGGACTGTGCCGAAAGCGGTAACTTTTCCGTTGGGAGAAATAAGAGTGATTTCATCTCCGGGAATCAATCCCATTTTTTGCGCCAAGCGATAGCCGACCAGAACATTATTACCAGAAAATTCATCCAAGTTAACACCGGCAAGACCATTTCGGATAGTATCTTTTTTGAGCATATCTTCAAGGCGCAAACCTCTGACCATAGCGCCTTCTGCCGCACGTCCGGATGAAACAAGAAGTTGTTTTTCAATCATCGGGGCAACCATTTTGACATTATCGATTTTAGAAAGCTCGGTAACAGCCTGCTCATAATTATTAAACGGATGCGAAACATCGGCCAGCATACTGATATGACCGTTAATTCCCAAGATTCTGCCCAACAATTCACTTCTAAAACCGTTCATTACCGACATAACAATAATCAGTGTTGCCACACCGAGAGCAATTCCCGTAAAAGCAAAACCAGTAATAACCGAAATAAAGCCTTCTTTTCTTTTTGCTCTAAGGTAACGCTTTGCGACCAAACGCTCAAATTTGCTAAAAATCATCTCAACTAAACTCCCTTGATTATCTGCGGAATATACCTCGTAACAGTGCTTTATGCAAGACATATATTATTTTATTACACATAATCTTGAGCAATTCGCACGATGAATAAATACCTATTGACATCTGATAATTTATCATGTATAAAGCCAAACGTTAATCTCGGCAAACGGGCTAAAAGGCATGCCTGTTGTCGTATATTCGCATCCAAAATTTTTTAGAAAGGGAAGCAAAATGCCAAAAATGAAAACAAAAAGTTCGGTCAAAAAACGCTTTAGCGTTACCGGAACCGGCAAATTAAAAAGAAATTTTGCCAAAAAGAGACACTGTCTCTTCTGCAAAACTCAAAAAATGAAAAGACAAGCTCGCGGCACCACAATGGTTGACGCCAGTGATGTTCAGATTGTTAAACAATTTTTGCCATATTTGTAGGAGGATAGTTAGATGTCTCGTGTTAAAAGAGGTGTAACGGCTCGCGCTCGTCATAAAAAAATTTTTGCAATGGCAAAAGGCTATCGCGGTCGTTCCAAGAACGTTTTTAGAGTAGCAATTGAAAAAGTTGAAAAAGGTCTGCAATATGCCTATCGCGACCGACGTGCAAAGAAGAGAAACTTCCGCATGCTTTGGATTCAACGCATTGGCGCTGCAACCAGACTCAACGATATGACATACTCCCGATTTATGAACGGGCTCAACAAAGCAGGTATTGAGCTCGATCGTAAAGTATTGGCCGATATCGCATTAAAAGAGCCCGAGGCGTTTGCCAAGTTAGTTGCGCAAGCTAAGGACGCTTTGAAATAAGCAATTTTATAATGCAAAAAAAAGATAAAGAGTCTGCTTGAGCAATCAGGTCAGACTCTTTTTATTTTAATGGGAAAAAATTATGGAAAACTTACAACAATTAGAAAACGATTTGTTACAACAAATTAGAACCGCCGCCGATATAAAAGCTCTCGAAGATGTGAGAGTATCCGCGCTCGGTAAAAAAGGTTTAATCACCGAAAAAATGAAATCTCTCGGCTCACTCCCTTTGGAAGAAAAAATTGCGGCCGGAAAACTTTTGAATGTGTTGAAGACATCAGTGGAAAAAGCCATTGAGAACAAGAAGTCAGAATTGGAAGTTCAGGAGCTCAATCGCAAACTTGCAACCGAGAGAATAGATGTTACCCTTCCGATTCGCCCCGAAAATCAAGGCCGTATTCACCCTGTTTCCAAAATTTATGAAGAAGTTGCGGCCATTTTCGGTCAAATGGGTTTTGATGTTGCCGAAGGGCCAGATATTGAAGATCAGTTCCATAATTTTAATGCGTTAAATATGCCTGCAAATCACCCTGCGCGTCAAATGCAGGATACATTTTATATTGCCAATCCCGACAGTGCCGATTTTGATGACAGCTTTGTTGTTCGCACCCATACTTCGGGCATTCAAATTCGCACCATGGAAGTTAAAAAGCCTCCCATTCGAATAATTGCCCCCGGTCGCACCTATCGCAGTGACTTTGATGCCACCCATACCCCTATGTTCCATCAGGTTGAAGGATTGGTCGTTGATAAAACTACTACTATGGCGCACTTAAAAGGCTGTTTATATGACTTTGTAAAAGCATTTTTTGAGGTAGATGATATCAAAGTTCGCTATCGTCCGTCATATTTTCCATTCACAGAACCCAGTGCCGAAATGGATATAGGTTGCCGCAAAGGAAAAGGAGAATTGAAAATAGGTGAGGGTGATGATTGGCTCGAGATTTTGGGTTGCGGTATGGTTCATCCCAAAGTTTTGCAAGCCGGCGGCATAGACCCTGATGAATATCAAGGTTTTGCTTTTGGTATGGGAATTGACCGCTTGGCAATGCTCAAATACGGCATACCGGATTTACGCACATTTTTCGAGTCTGATTTACGTTGGTTAAAACACTATGGATTTGTTCCCTTGGATACATCTTCGATGACCGGCGGTTTAAGCAATAATGGAGGATTGGCACGATGAAATTTACATTATCATGGTTAAAAGAACATCTTGATACAACGGCAAGTGTTGAAGAAATTGCCGAACGTTTAACATCTATCGGTCTGGAAGTTGAAGAAGTATTCAATCCAGCCGCCACTCTAAAAGGTTTTGTTACCGCAAAAGTTGAAAAATGCGAAATGCACCCTGATTCCGACCACTTGCACTTGTTGTCCGTGAATAACGGTAGCGAGAATTTGCAGGTTGTTTGCGGTGCTCCCAATGTCAAACTCGGCACCATCGGCATTTTTGCTCCTGTCGGTGTGGTTATTCCTTCTTATAATGAAAAATTGACCGTCGGTAAAATTCGCGGAGTAGAAAGTTTTGGAATGCTATGCTCCGAGAAAGAACTTTGTATCGGTAACGACCACAGTGGCATTATCGAATTGCCCGCAGATACCAAAATCGGTGTTCCTGCGGCTGAAGTTTTAGCTATTGATCCGGTAATAGAAATTTCCATTACCCCAAATCGTGCAGAATGTCTCGGTGTAAGAGGAGTTGCTCGCGATTTGGCCGCATCAGGTTTAGGCACCTTAAAACCGTTAGAAATCAAAAAGACACCGGCAAAATTTGCTTGTCCTGTCAATATAAGAGTGGAAGACGCAGATGCTTGTCCGGTTTATACCGGTCGTTATATCAAAGGTGTTAATAATCATGCAGAAACTCCGAAATGGATGAAGGACAGGCTCTCTGCAATCGGTTTGCACTCAATTTCACCGTTGGTAGATGTTACGAATTATCTGAATTATGATTTGGCACGTCCTCTGCACGTTTTTGATGCCGACAAACTGAAAGGCGATTTGGTTATCCGTATGGCAAAACCGGATGAACCTTTTGTTTCTTTAGAAGAAAAAGAATATAAACTGGACGATAAAAGTCTTGGTATCTGTGATGCCGAAGGTGTTCAATGCCTTGGCGGTATTATGGGCGGAGTTGCCAAAGGTTGCTCTGAAGACACCATAAATGTTTTGCTTGAAAGCGCAACTTTCAAACCTGAATGTATTGCCCGCACCGGACGTCATTTCCAGATTGAATCCGATTCCCGCTATCGTTATGAACGCTGGGTAGATCCAAATTCCAATGTTATGGGTTCGGATTATGCTACTTCGCTGATTTTGGATATATGCGGTGGTGAGGCATCGGAGATTGTTGTTTGCGGACAAGAAAATTATTGTGCCAAACCGGTAACTTTGCGTTATGAACGCATCAAAACTCTTGCCGGTATAGATGTCAACAAAGATGAGATTATCCGCATATTAACCGCGCTCGGATTCAAATTGACGGATAAAGGAGACAGAGTTGAAGCCACCTCTCCGACTTGGCGCGGTGATATAGAATTTGAGGCCGATTTGGTTGAAGAAGTTGTCCGTATGGTCGGGTTTGATAACATTCCGGCCACATCATTGACAAGCGATGAATTCCCGAAACAAACATTAACCCCAAAGCAACAACGCATGGTGGTTGTAAAACACGAACTCGCTTCACGCGGCATGTATGAAACCGTAACTTGGAGCTTTACCGATTCCAAACTTTGCAAGACTTTCCGCAAAGGCAGAGAACCTGTATTGTTGATGAACCCTATTGCCTCCGAGCTTGATGAAATGCGTCCGTCCGTCTTGCCCAATCTTTTGTTGGCGGCACACAATAATATTGCTCGCGGAGATGCTGATATAAGTTTGTTTGAAGTCGGACCGGAGTTTTACGGTTGCCGCCCGCAAGAAGAAGGAATGGCAGCCGCCGGAATTCGTTGCGGTATGACCTCCAAAAAACATTGGCTCAAAGATGAACGTGCCTATGATGTTTTTGATGCCAAAGCCGATGCCTTGGCCGCTATTGCCGCCGCTAACGGCCCGTGGGACAGCGCACAAATAACCACTGATGCGCCCGAATATTATCACCCCGGACGCAGCGGTGCCTTGCGTCTTGGCAAAAATGTAATTGCATATTTTGGCGAGATTCACCCGACTGTGCTCAAAACTTATGACATCAAAGGTCGAGTAGTTGCATTTGAGGTATTTCTTGACAACATTCCTTTGCCTCGCACCGGTAACGGCAAGAGCAAAAAGAAACTTGAACTTTATAATCTGCAATCGGTAGATAAAGATTTGGCCTTTGTTGTTGATAAAGATGTTGCCGCAAGCAATATCGTTGCCGCCGCTAAAAATGCCGATCGCGAATATATTTCGGACGTTCGAGTATTTGATTTGTTTGAAGGCGGAAATTTACCCGAAAACAAAAAATCAATAGCATTGAGTATAACTTTTCAACCGAAAGATAAAAGTTTTACCGACCAAGAGTTGGAAGGCTTGATGAAAAAAGTTATAATGGAAGTTGGGCAAAAAACCGGCGCAACTTTGCGTCAATAAGGCTTATATAAGCTCCTCGTTTCGGGGAGCTTTTGCTTTTGTGAGGAGAAAAAATGTCATATTGCAACTGGGGCGAAACTTCCGCCGCAAACATAAAATATCATGACGAAGAATGGGGAATTCCCCTCCATGACGATTGCAAGCAGTTCGAGTTTTTGATGATGGAGGTCATGCAGTGCGGCCTAAATTGGAACATGATGATAAATAAGCGCGAAATTTTCCGCTGTTGTTTTGATGGTTTTGACTACGACAAAGTTGCCGAGTATGGTGAAAAAGATATAGCAAGAATTATGCAAACCGAAGGAATGATAAAAAGCTCGCGCAAAATTGCCGCCATAATTCACAATGCGCAATGCTTTCAAAAAATAAGACAAGAGTTTGGCAGTTTTTGCAACTATCTTTGGCAATATTCGGAAGGTAAAACCATCCTCTATGACCGCCACGAAAAAGGCTATATTCCCGTAAGCAACGGCTTGTCCGACAAAATCAGCAAAGACTTAAAAAAGCGCGGTTTTAAATTTCTCGGCACCATCACTGTTTATTCTCATTTGCAGGCCTGCGGCATAATCAACGACCACGACCGAAATTGTCCGCGATACAATTATATCATTTCTCATTTTCCTTGCACCGCCAAAAAACGCGACCAAGAAAAACAAGTGCAATATTTCGGGGATTAGTCTGCTCAACATAAACCGACAGTGAGCGATGCATGTAATATTGGTTATATTTCATTGATTTTTAATAGATTCTGATTTAATATCACAACATAACCCAATTCAAAAGGTATAAAAGATGAAAAAATTGGTTTTATTTGCTCTATTATTTACCGCCGCTTGCGGCCCCTTCCGGGATATTCCGGAAACACCGGAAGAAAGATTTGAAAAAAGCCTTGGTTGCATTATCGGTGAAGAAAGAAACACTTTGCTCGAAATTTGGGGTGCTCCGACAACGACATATCAAATAAATGAGCATGAAGAAGCCTTTGTTTATGACCAAATCAGTAATTATACCCAACAAAAGAAATACAGATATTATTGCAACATCACTTTTATATTGAAAAACGGAATTGTAAAAAATTGGAGCTACCGAGGCGACAATTGTGTTCCTCCTCTTGACTCGTATAAATAGATAATAATTTTCACACTTCCAAAAAGCGCAACCCTAAAAAACAAGTGCAATATTTTTGTAGTGATTAAATAAAATTTATCCTATAAACATCTTAAAATTTTTAAGTCTATAGCTACGTTTTTTTAAATTTATGGTATCCATTTCGTCAGGAACTACACGCCCCTTTGTAACTTTTGGAATTCCCTCAAGCAAAAGCTTTTCCTTTTCTTCATCTCTCATATAATGCAAGGACATATGAACAAGATAATCAAGCCTCGACATTTGCATATAGCAGTTCATATATATATTGACTGTTCCGTCATCATTAAATCTGTCATCTCTCATCAGCATTTTCGGCAAACCTCCAAAAAATAAAAAAAGTCGCTTTGATGAGAAGCGGCTGGAAGTTGAAACCTATAGTAGAATAGTGCGACATATTGACTGAAAAACAGCTTATTTTGCCGCCCTCCAGCCACAAGACCGGAAAGCGCGCAAAGGTTTCGTCTTTACGCAAGACGTCTACTAAGAGGGTTTCAAACCTCAGACAGGTTATCATCCTGTCTGAAAAATAGAATAAAGATAAAATCAAAAAAGTAAAGAAGAAAATATAAATAAATAAAGTAATGGTTTAAAAACAAAAAACCGCCCTGAAAGGCGGTTTTGAAATGGTGCCGACAGAGATTGGTAAGTAAAAACAACCGTTGCTCCGGTTGTTTTTGTCTGTAAAATCTTTGGAACATCTTAGCAAACAAGGGAAAATATATTTTCCCGAAGAGAGCTTAGATGCCAAAGCCATAGTCGAACGTTGGCAACAAAAAACCGCCATAAAAGGCGGTTTTTGAAATGGTGCCGACAGAGATTGCTAAGTAAAAACAACCGTTGCTCCGGTTGTTTTTGTCTGTAAAATCTTTGGAACATCTT
>JAZNXK010000018.1:0-10110 GCA_045593845.1 Alphaproteobacteria bacterium | reverse complement strand
TAATCTTTGTCAAGTTGTTTGCAATATTTGTTGCATTATCTGCTATTGCATCACTGTTGGCATTAATCTTTGTCAAGTTGTTTGCAATATTTGTTGCATTATCTGCTATTGCATCACTATTGGCATTAATCTTTGTCAAGTTGTTTGCTATATTTGTTGCATTATCTGCTATTGCATCACTGTTGGCATTAATCTTTGTCAAGTTGTTTGCTATTGCAGTTGCATTATCTGCTATTGCATCACTGTTGGCATTAATCTTTGTCAAGTTGTTTGCTATTGCAGTTGCATTGTTTGTTGCAGATGTTTGCAATGCTGTTGCAGATGCTTGCAAGTTGGTTACATTACCCTGCAAAGTGGTAATGTAACCATCCATATCACTTACATCACCCGCCAAATCATCGACTTGACCCTGTAAATCATTCAATGTACCAGTTATGGTACCAATATTACTTTGAATACCGCTAATAGTTGTAGCTTGAGTGCTCAACGTTGATGTAACAGTATTCAATGTGTTTGTTATACCGTTTACTGTACTTGTCAGATCATTCACTGTCGCACTGGTAGCAAACGTGTCGGCATTCAATGCTGTTCCACCGGCAGCTTCTGCTTCAGTGGATGTATCGAATATTGAAAGCCAACCAGCTTGCGCCGGTGTTGGGAGAATCGATCCAAACGCATACAATACTAATCCAATTTTGCATACGTTGCTTACGCTCGAGAGTAAGCTACGTCTGCGCTCATTATGTATCATATAGATATCTCCTATAAAAATTAATGTATGTTCATACGCGTTCAATCATAGTTTTAAAAATTTAACTGTCAACATAAAATCAAATTTTGATGTTTTTTATACATACATTTTTCTTTGTGATTGAAAATGCTATATTTTTTGTCCGTAATAGGTTGTGGATTTAAATCATTAGAAAACTGCGGGACACACCTATTTTTGCCACGGATTTTCTGTGCCAAATGCCGAAATTTTTGTATTTTTGTCAACAGAGGGAATCGCAGCAGCAATTTCTGCACTCAAATATGGGCGAATCTGTTGATAGGGAACAACAAATGCCGGCTCTCCGCTCGCATAGGGTGCAATTTCGTATTGTGAATATATAAAACCCACACCATCATTGGTCAAAAACGGTTTGTTCTCCGGCAATGGCATGTTGTTGATATCATATTCTGCAAAAATTGCCGAATCCTCATCAAAAGTTGAAAAATATGCTTCTATCCCTTGCGCCAAAATTTTTTTGAAGTCCGCCGGCAGTTCAGAACGCAAAATGTTTGAATTTATGCGTTTTCCATCAGATTTTCTATATGTGAGCATTTCGGTTGCCGTCAGTCCATGCGCTCCGCCCTCGTATGAATATATTTGGTGAGTAAAAGTAATAAAATTTTCATTCTCTGCAAGTTTGGTTATGGCTTCGGAAAATTCGGAGCGATATTTTGGCGCGCCGTTTGAGCCGCCGTCAATGTGCGTAATTTGGTAGTGCTTGTTTTTTGCGGTTTGCGCAATCAAGTTTTTTGGCTTTTTGGGAGCATATTTGTCGGTGGCGCAATTCTGCAAAACCGAAATTATTTGCGATTGGATGTTGGTCAAGCTTTTTGAAGAGCCGGATACGGGATAATCCACAACAATTTTCACTATCGCCTTTTGGGTTTGTTGTTGGGCATAATAGCGTTTTGTGATGATTGTGTCATCAGTTGGCAATGCACAGCAAACAAGCATTGTAATACCGGTTATTGCCAATACGAGTGCCGATTTGCGAAAATGTTTGTTTTGATAATTCATAAACGTTCTTCTTTAGCCTGCGTAATAATTTGTTGATATGTGGTGATTTTTTGGCTTTAAAGTCAATACAATTTTTTAAATATCCCACAGTTTGTGGAGGAAAATATTTTTCTTAAGCGCTTGTATTTGCAAATATTGTTCTTAAATTATTTTGGCTCGTCGGAGCAAATGCGACTTTTGGTGTAATAAATTTATTAAGGAGATTTTGATGTCGAATATGATGATGAGAAAAAATGACCTTGAGCCGAGAACTACCGATGTTTGGGGGTTGCAATCGGATATTAATCGCTTGTTCGATGCTTTTTTGAACCCCTCGGAAGGGACATATTTTTATGGCAATGTTTCGCCGCGCTTGGATATTGCGGAAACAAAGGATAAGTTTGAAATTAAGGCCGAGTTGCCGGGGATTGATGAAAAAGACATCAACCTTTCGGTCAATGACGGATTGTTGACTATCAGCGGTGAAAAAAAGACCGAAACCGAAGAGAAAAACAAAGGTTATCACTTGAAAGAATGTTCTTACGGAAATTTCAGCCGCTCTATCAGACTGCCGGATAATGTTTTTGATGATAAAATTGAGGCAAAGTTCAAAAGAGGTGTGCTGACTATTGATATGCCAAAAAAAGAGCCTTTGATGCCAAAAAACAGAAAAATCGAGATCTCGGCAAAATAACTTTTTTGACGTGTTTTTCAGGGCGCCTGCTGTTTGGGCGCCCTTTTTGGTGTTTGTCGGAGGACAAAGTATTGACAAATATTTTGTTACTGCTATATTTTTTGCAATTTTGAATTTTTAATCAATTAAATAATAATTATTATGGTAGAAAAAGAGTATTATAACGTCTTCGGACTTGAAATTTTGGGACTTGAGGTCAAACAAGTTCCCGTGCCAAAATGGCTTGCACCTCATGATAGCAGGCCGTTGTTCTCCTATAAGCTGTTTATGTCTTATCAGGGGCATAAATTTAGGCATACAAACAGGGCTCGCCCTGGTCATTGTGCTTTGATACTTAAGACTTCTGCCGTCAATTATGATGGTTTGGCCACGGTTCAAGGACATATTTATCTGAAGAATTATCCGCTTTCCGAGTTGGAACGCATCAACTATCGACCAAAGGGAAAAATTGATTGTGATTGGCTTGAAAGTTTGGTTTCATGCTATATCGCATCTGGCGGTTTGGGCGACAGCTTTTTTGAAGAGCGAATGATCACAAAGATGAAAAACAAGCTTTTTACTTGTGACAGAGAGCTTCTTTCAATTGTCCACGGCGATAATGAAGACGGAACTTTTGACAGGGTGTCTATGGATCTGAGCCTGTTTGAAAAGATTTAGTAAAATTTATGAGCAGTCGAGTATCGGCTGCTTTTTTGTTATGTTTAATAAAAAAAATTGTTGCAAAATTATTTTTTTGTTGTTATGTTACGGCAGTTTTGCGTGATAATGCGCGTTCGGGACTTAGCTCAGCCTGGTAGAGCGCTTGCTTTGGGAGCAAGATGTCGTAGGTTCGAATCCTATAGTCCCGACCAATGAAAAAAGACACCTTTATGGTGTCTTTTTTTATTGGATTGCAGAGTTGGGTTCGAACCTACGAGAAGTAGGTTCGACTACAAGCGAAAGGCAGACGGGAGTATGCCGGTCAGCGAAGCTGATGAGCGCCTGTGCGGCGAATTTATGAGCCAATCCTATTGTCCCGACCAAGAAAAACTTGTCATAGCTCCGAGCATTGAAAAATGCGAGATCTAGGCATCTTCGAGTTTTTTTATTGGCTAATTCGAAGGCCCCTTGACGTTTTTGCTAGCAAAAACGAGGGGTGACATTAATACTTATTCGTATATTCATTGATGCACGGACCTTATACGCCGAGCAAGGAATGACGGTTATAATAATATTGATGTTGTTTTATATTTCTCCCATAAAATATAGGTTGCAATTCTTCATGTTGATATTATATTTATATTACACAGACTTCGGGTTGTGTGATGTTTTTCTTTTTTAGGAGAAGTAAAATGATTTTGGATAAAATTGCTTTGTTGCTGACTATTATCGGCGGCATAAACTGGGGTTTGGTCGGGGCTTTTCATTTCGATTTGGTAAAGGCTATTTTTGCCTTTGCACCGGCTTTGGCGTCGATTGTATATATTGTTGTCGGCGTTGCCGCATGCTATACCGCATACGCATATTTGATAAAATAGGATTATCAAACGAAAAAGCCTCCGTTTAAGGAGGCTTTTTTTGTGCGTGAAAAATCAGTAATTATTTTCGATTTTTGAAAATTTGCAGGCAAGTCCAAAGGCTTAAGGCTATATCGGTCAGTGCCGAGGGATAGGCTTGGATATAAATATCGTGAACAAACCATAGCATCAGGTTTGAGACGAGTGCCCAGCGCATTTGTTGGGAGTTTTTGCTTGTGAACATAAAAAAGGTATAGCTGGCCGAAGCCACAATCGGGAAAAGCCCGATTATTCCGCGGTTGTTCGCCCATAACCCGACGATAATACACAAAGCGCACAAAATCCAAGTGAGTTTTTCGGTCAATTTGCCTTTATAGGCCAAAATATTGCGTAGCAAAGAAATTGTATTTGTCGTAAGCGCGGCATAGGCATATAAGGCGGCGCATGATAAAATACAAAATATCTCGTCTAAAATCTGCCACCAAATCAAGTCTGTTTTGTTTTTCTTGATAACCGAAACAGCAATACAAATGGAGGACAGCAGAGAAAATATGTTGCCGACAATCAAATATGTTTGCATTTTTCTACCTCCCTGCCCTAATTTTTAGCACAGAGAGCGCGGTTTTTATAGATTTGCAAAAATGTCCAAGCACATAATAAGATATTGGCAATGGCAGATGGATAGGCCTGAACATAAAGATTATGGACAAACCACAAAATCATATTTATTGTCAGAGCCCAACGCATTTGCTGCTCGTTTTTGGTGGCATAAATACAAATTGTGTAGCTTGCCGAGGCAATAATCGGTAATAACCCAATATAACTCAAATTATTGGCATATAACCCGATTATAACGCTGATTATCAGCAAAATAACCGTTATATTTTTGGTTAATTTGTTTTTGTATGAAAGAATGTTGCGGATAAAGCAAACAATGCTTATAACCAAGGCGGCATAGGCATAGAGTGCAATATTGGCAACCATACCGAATAAGGTATCGCCGATTTGCCAATACATAAAGTCGGTTTTGCTTTTTTTTATTGCCGAAATTGCAATACAGATGGCCGAAAGCAAAGAAAATATATTGCCTACAATCAAATATGTTTGCATGTTTTTCTCCTTGCGCGGCTTTTTAGCACAATAAACTTAAAAATAAGTGAATATGCAAAGATTTTTTTAGCATGCAAAAACAAAACCGAATTGACTTTTTTTCAGCTTAAAGATAGTGTTATTACTAAATATCACGCATAAAATCGTTCAACTTTGCGCCATACTTTTGTGTATCGGCATTGAGCTTGGTTCTCATATCTTCTGCCGTTGGAACGCAAAGTTTAACCAATTTAGCAACATCATAGGCCTCAAACTTCTCCAATCCGTCAATGATCCCTTCAAACTCCCTACTAGGAATACCTTTTTTCAAATCAACATCTGAATTATTGGACTCCAGTTCAGATTTTACTGTCATTGTAGGGCCTCTTGTTCCTTCTGTGCTAGTGAAGATTTCGTATTCATATGTATAGGCATTTACATTGTATCCCAAATCACTCATCATATTTTTTCCTTTAGGTCCTTCGGAGGTTACCCTTCTACTCATGGCTAAAGATGCAACTTTACCTTTTCTTTCAATATCAAAGACAATTCTGTCACCTGCCATACTAATGGTAGTATTGACTTTTCCCATGTCAACATTTCCAATCAATTTGGTTCTTGTAACAAAAGGGTTTTTAGTATTCAAGGTATTTAAATCCCTTTGTATTCTCCTTTGTGTTTAATAAAGATTATTGCCTGTTTAATGCGTTATCTGGGATCAAATATATTTCCTTCTGACAACCTGCGTTTGATCTCTGTGGTAAATTTTTTTCCAAAATCACCTTCATCTTTATGCTTATCGGCAATTCTTAAACCACCGGCAATTATTGAATCCGAAAGATAACTCATAGCTTCAGGGGTAAGCTCTTTGAGCATTTTAAGTTCGGATTCTTTAATACGATCATTTAATTTATTACTATTCACACCAACTCCAAGTGCAAATACTAATTGATCTTTGTGCTCATCTAAGGTAACCATATTAGCAAGTGTAGGAGGAAAAGTTTCTTCTCCTTTTGTATATTGAACTGCATTCTCTATAAGAGCATCACCTACGGCATCTGCATTGCGTTTGGTTGATTTCTCAAATGCATTTAACAGTTGTAACATACTCAATTCTTTTGCCTTTTCGGGATGCTTGGCAAGCAAAACTTCGACAATCGCTGCATCTTGATATGAACGACACGTTTCTTCAATACGGGTGGATTTGTTAGTATCTACCATTATTTCAGCCATACTTTCTACATCACCTTCTTTTTCTAAATAGGGCTTATATGCTTGTTCTTTCCATGCTCGAAGTACATCACTAACAGATGAATTACGATCTACAACAAATTCAAATCCTTCAAAATCAGATTTAACCGGTAGTGTTCTAGAAATTTCGGACATTTCCTTACATAATTCATCAATACCTACTACTACAACTCCTCTTCTTCTGTTTACGGTAACAGCTTTTTCCATTAAGTCTCTGCGTTTGATTGATTCACGCATTTCATCAAATGTGCGTGGGTATTCAACATTAACCATATCTTTTCTCCTTTATTGCTAGTTTTGTCGGTATTTTACAATAATTTTATTAAGATATGGTTTATATACTATCACAGATTTATATTTTTGTCCAGTATTTTTTGCCTATTTAATTTATAACTTTTTTGAAAGATAAATGACGGCCTCGTCATCATTTTTCATATCAGCATAGGGCTCAAGATTTTTGCCCTTCCACCACAAACCCGTGCCATCGGGAATATATCCTCGTTTGACATACATTCTTTGGGCGGCGCCGTAATCACGATGCAAACCGACACCGATACAAACAGTATCAGCATATTTCCGCGCTATATCTTCCGCCACTTGCATCAATGTGTTGCCGATACCATGATTGCGATATTTCATAAACACGCCTAGATCAATCAGTTCCGGCCAGCCTTTGCCGGCAAACAAACCGCTTTTTGTATCGGGATAAATATTAAAATATCCGGCAACATTCCCCTTATATTCTGCCACAAGAGCAACACACTTGTTTTCAGCCACATCTTTCAATCGTTGGGTATATTTTTCAACTTTTTGATGCGTCCAGCCTTGCAAATGCTCTTCATAGGTAATAATTTCAGGGTCTGTTTCAACCATATCTCGAATAATGACGTCGTTTTTATTGTAATAAATCATTGTATTATCCCTTTATTATTCAGATTTCTTCCAAAACTCTTTGATAAAATCCAAACTAAAAGTGGATAAAGTAAACCCTAGGGTAGGAATTATAGCACCGATAAACGGAGTGTCGAGATTTAGGGAATACATAACCAGCACCATAACAAAATAAGTCAATACGGCAATACTGATTTTTCTTGTTTTGCTTGTTTCCCATGCCTTGTCCAATTCAACCCGCTTGTTACGTTCTTGAATTTTCTTTATTTCTTTCTCAAAGTCCATTTTTGTAGTCTCCTAAGCATAATTACTTATACTCGTTATAAGTCCATTATAAAAATTATGCAACTTTTTTCGGAGATTTGTAATTGTGACAATTTCAGCACAATACTTCTCAACAAGAGAAAATTTTTAATAGTATTACATCTTTTAAATTTATTTGTTTTCAGCAATTTTTTCGAAAAAATAAGCCAAAGTCCAGACAAATTGGTGATTGTCGTATAATTGCTTTATTTCGTCGGGATAAAGCCACTTTATTTGCTCTACTTCTTTTGTTGTTGCTTTTTGCAGTGATGCTTCGCTATCATATTCAAAAAGCCAAGCATCCACTATGTCGTTGAATTTTCTTCCTTCTATTTGGTTACGAACTCGCGAGAATACAATTTTTCCATTTTCCGCTTTTAGGTCAATACCTACTTCTTCTTTAACTTCACGCAATGCTCCCTGCAAGCTTGTTTCACCTTTTAGGACCGAACCACCTTGACATTCCCACATCAATGGATGAACTTTTCTTTCCGGAGAGCGTTGAGATATCAAATATTGTCCTTTCGAATTTTTAATCCACACATGAACAACCAGATGATAGTAATTATCTGGTATTTTTTCTCCGCGGCAAAGCTCACCTGTAATATTACGGTTTTTATCGTATAAGTCCCATACTTCCATTATTTTCTCCGTAAAAAGCAACAAATGATTGTCATATTCTTTCATAAATCAGCTATTTGTCAACATTTTTACGAAAGGTAATATTATCAAAAGTAAAATTATTTAATGTTAATTTGCTTAATTTATATTTCTTTAATTGTTTGATTTTATGATTATTCAACTTTCGGAGAAACAAATGATTTGGTTAGGATATTTTTTTACGGCTCTCAATTATGCTTGCTATTGTTTGAGCCGCTTTATGAAGCATAAAAAGATGATGCTGCTGCTTGATTTATTGGCAAAAGTTTTTACAGCTCTCGGCTTATATTTTCTAGATTCCTTGAGCGGAGCTTATATTTTTATTGCTGTATTTTTTATGTTGATAATCGCCAATATCAAGGAAAGACTAAATAAGAGATGGCTTTTTGGATATATATTTTTTCAAAGTCTTTACCTTGCAATTTTGTTTTATACTTATGTCGGCATTTCATCAGTTTTGGTTGTAGCAACGGTATCGGTAACTTTATTTTGTATTTGGTGGTTGCCGCCTCAACAAATGCGTTTTATCGGTGGTTTGAATTGTTTTACATATCTGGCTTATCAAATCAGCATTAAAAACTGGGCGGGATTGTTGGAAATTTTTGTAATTTTGAGCAATTTTTTCTCTTTTTGGAAATATAAAAGAGCAGAAAAATTATAATCTAACCGCTAAAAAGCCTCCACAAGGGAGGCTTTTTTAATGGTGCGCACCACATGCATATATCAAAACAAGTGATATATTATCTTTCATGCTTATTAGGGCATACAAAAGCTTTACCTCCCAATACTTGCCGAGGTTTTGAACACATTTTAACTATATTATGCCTATCTGCTAATTTAGTACGAAGTCTTTCCAATACGTTCTCTGGTTGTTTCTTATCGGTGCATATATCGAATAAATCTTTGGCCTTAAGCAGCCCTTTTCGTAATTCCTTTCCTTGGGATGTCAGATACTTATGATATATATCTCTTGTATCAGAAGAAAGTTCTGCATCTATTGCACTCTCATGACGATCGTGCCATTTAATAAATAAGTCATTTGTTTCGGGTGAACTCGTATAATATTCAGCTCCTAAGTGGCGGCCGGTTAAAAAAGAAGACACTTGCGAAGCATCATTGGTATCAATATATGCACTAAAAGCACCAAAATCAAATAACTTATTTTTTCCTTGATAAATAGTAACACTTGTTTTAGAAATCTTATCATAATGCCTAAACGGTATTTCTGTCTCAGTTTCGGATGCAATTGTCATCCTCATGTCAGTTTTAGAAGATGTATCTAAAAGGTAGTAGATTGTAGAATTACGTTCATTTTCAATACCTCCTGCGCCTTTCAAAAATCGTTCCTTTTCTTGCCTTTTTAATGCAATTAAATAGTGCCCTTTTTGTCTTACATCATCGAATTCTATTTCTTCACCATAGGTAGATAAATAAAAATTTTGAAGTAATTTTGTGTCTCTGTTTTTGTCAATCATCTCGGTCCCCTTATCGTTTAGACTACGCATAATTATGTTTTAATTCTAGCCTGCCATTCCATTTTTGTCAAGTTTTTTAATAAAGAAAAAGTCCGATAACTCTTATGTATAAATCAGCAAAAAGCCTCCGAAAGGGAGGCTTTTTTAATGGTGCGCGATGCTTTGCGATTATCGGACTAATTTTTATGAAGAATATAAGCAACTGAGATATAAGTTGGAGTTACTTTTAGACCAAATTGAAGATAATTTATTAGAAATTTAATTTGATTGTATCTATAAACAGAAAGAATTATAAAATTTATTGATTTTTTTTAATTAATTTCTTTACATTATTCCAACCATTAAATTTTCTTGAAATATTATTAATATTAACTAATGGTTTATCTTCATATTTCAGTTTTTTAAAGTCAGTATATTGGACTTGTTGGGTAATCCCTACTTTAATCAAAAGTTCGCTTATTAAATTTAGTATTTCTATATAAT